>JAQGOG010000166.1 GCA_028293765.1 Gammaproteobacteria bacterium | reverse complement strand
TGTCGCCGCTTTGGATGACAGCCTGTTGAGCCTCATACGAGGTCGGGGAGTTCTCATGCGCATCAATGTAGCGGTGGCGGTGGCGTGCCTTTCGATGACGGGGCTCGCGATGGGCGACCAGGCAGCGACTGTTATTCGACAATCCACGCATATCGATGCGCAGGGGCTCGCGCCTGCACTCCAGCAATTCGCGAGGGAACGCGGCATTCAACTGGTGTATCGGAGCGAGGTGGTGAAAGACCGCAAAACGTCTGGCGCCGCCGGCAATCTCACCGTAGAGGAAGCGCTGAGACAGCTGCTCAGTGGAACCGGCCTCACCTACCAGTTCCTCGACGACAATGGAGTCATGATCATCCCGGTTGCAACGCACGGCGCTGGGGCCGTCTCCAGCCTTCCGCTAACCCTCGCAAGTGTCACCAGCGAGGGTGCGACCGGATTCCGGCTGGCTCAAGAGGACAGTCAACCTGCCACTCAAGCGGCTCCGGTGCAGGCCGCTGATCAAGAACCGATCTCGGAAGTCTTCGTCACCGCAAACAAACGCGAAGAACGAATTCTGGACGTGCCCGTCTCGGTCACCGCATTGACGGGTGCAATGCTGGCCGACACCTTGTCGGTCAGGCTGGAGGACTATCAGAGTCGCGTGCCCGGGCTGCGGATCACGGACCTCAATTTCGAGAATTCGGGAACGAGTCTGTCGATTCGCGGTATTGGCGTGGTCGGCGTTTATGTCGACGACACTGCTTACGGCTCGAGCACAGCACTGGGAAGCGGCTTCGTGCCTGATCTGGATCCACTCGATTTGGAACGCGTCGAAGTTCTGCGGGGCCCGCAAGGCACGCTGTATGGTGCTGGCGCCATGGGTGGGCTCTTCAAGTATGTCACTGCCGCGCCAGACCCCGATCGGGCGTTTGGTAGAGTCGAAGTCGACGGTTCGCGGGTTGACGGCGGCGGCGGCGGTTACGGATTGCGCGTCGCCGGGAATGTACCGCTCTCGAGCGACCTCGCTCTGCGCGTGAGCGCCTTCGACCGGCAGGATCCGGGGTTCATTGATGACCCAACCCACGATCGGCGCAACGTAGCGGTCAGCCACACCTACGGCGGTCGGTTGGCCCTTGGCTGGACTCCATCGACTGATTGGCGCGTGCGCCTCACCGGACTCGTGCAGGATCAGAAAACAGGCGGCAGCCCAAGCGTCGACTACGATCCGACGACACAACAACCCGTCATGGGCCCTCTCGACCAGTTGCGCGTGCCGAACACCGATTCACACAAGGCGTCTTCGACTAACGAGTCCCTCGAGATCGAAGGTGATTTGCATTGGGCTACGCTCACCTCCTCTACAGGCTTCAATCGCGAAGACGCGACCATGGTTCTCGGGTTTCCGGTATCTGCCGGCGCATCGCAAGACGAGATCGACACAAAGAAGTTCGTCGAGGAAGTGCGCTTAACCTCGGCGAAATCTGACGGTCTCACCTGGATGGTGGGTGCGTTCTTCACCACCGAGCACACCGCGCTGTATTTCACCTCCTGGGGCGTGAACGTGGACACGGGCGAGCGCGACAACGGTCCTCTGCAATTTCTCATCACCGAAGATGAGCAGTACCACGGCCAGGCCGTCTTCGCCAATGCCACCTACCGCTTCACGTCCAAGTTCGACCTCGACTTCGGCGGGCGCTACAGCCACGAGTCTCAGACATTCAATGAATTCGTGGGTGGCTCCTTTGTCGATCCGCCGGAGATTACGCGGGGAACCGAGAATGATCATGCGTTCACTTATCTCGTATCGCCCAAGTTTCACCTGACCAGGAACTCGATGGTCTATCTGCGCTTCGCGTCAGGATTCCATCCGGGCGGACCCAATCCCTACGCGGGCAACGACGTTCTTCCCGGTTACAAGCCTGACAAGGTTACAACTTCCGAGCTCGGCTACAAAGCGGATCTCTTCGACCGAAGAGTCTCGCTGGACGCATCCATCTATTACATCGACTGGACTGACCAGCAGATCCCGGGGATCGGTGTCAATGGTCTCACATACATCCAGAATGCCGGCGGCTCGAGAAGCCGGGGGGCGGAGCTCGCCGCGTCGTGGCGCCCTGTTCGCGGCCTCGAGTTCAGCGGCAACGTGAGTTACAACGAAGCGCAGCTCACGCGCGACCTGCCGCTCGGCGGCGGAAAAAGAGGCGACTCACTTCCCGGAACGCCGAAATGGACTGGCCAGTTAGATGCCAACTATGAATTCCCCGTCACCGTGGATTGGCATGGTTTCGTCGGTGCGAGCTTTGAGCGCGTCGGGCAGCAGCACGAGGATTTTGAGAATGGTTTTGTGCACCCGGCTTATGACCGTACAGACCTACGACTGGGCATGAGAGACAACCGCCTGACATTCACTCTCTACGCAAAGAATCTCAGCAACAATCATGGGCAACTGTCGGGCGCTCCAATCGATAATGTCGAATGGGTCTCGGTCATCCAGCCCAGAACCCTGGGTCTCTCCGCCGCCGCCCGCTTCTAGTTGGAGACAACCTGTGGTGAAGCGCGGTCCGTGGTCTGTGTCACTCGCCGGAGCAATCATTTGGGCTCTAATACTTCAGGCATACGCTGGGCCGAAGGCGCGCACGAAGCCCGACGCCGCCCCCTTGCCAACCGCGGTTTCGATCCCGAATACGCGGCGATTCGAGTTTGCTTCAAAGGTGAACGGCCATCGATATGCAGTCAGCGTCGCATTGCCGTACGAGCCGTGTCCAGAGCATGGATGCGGGATCCTCTATGTGCTGGACGGCGATTTTTACTTCGCGAGCGCCGCCGATGCTGTAAGACTCGGAAACGCGCCCGGTGTCGTCGTCGTGGGCATCGGATATCCCAACAGTCCGGCCTTCGTTCAGTTCGTTCTCTCGAGGCATCAACCGCTCTCGGCGCCCTACAATTCGATGCCGAAATCTCAGGCCGCGATCGAACTGGAGCGGACTTATGATTTGACCTTGCCGGCCACTGATGAGGAGCTGGCGGCACAACGCGAGATCACGGTCGACGCATTGACATCCACGAGTGTTGGCGGCCTGGACGACTTCCTGACGCTGATCGAGACCGACGTCAAGCCGCGCGTTGCGGCGCTTGTCTCTGTCGACTCAACCAATCAGGCGATTTTTGGTCACTCGCTTGGCGGATTGGCGGTTCTCCACGCTCTGTTCTTGAATCCCGGCACGTTCCGCACGTTCATTATCGCAAGCCCCTCGATCTGGTGGAACAACAGCGCCGTGCTCCTCGATGAGCCCAAATTTGCAGCGGCAGTGCAAACAGGCAACACGAACCCCCGGGTGCTTCTGACGACAGGCAGTGACGAAAGTACAGCGCCGAGGGTTGTGCCACCCAACTGGGGGATGAGTGCTGCTGAGGTCGGCACCGCACTCCGGCGCGCCCGCATGGTGGACAACGCCGGTGAGCTCGCCGCGCGGCTCAAAGTGCTACAGGGAAGTGCGGGTTACGTTGCAGATTACGCGGTCTTCGATCAGCAGGATCACGGCATCTCGCCCTGGCCCGCACTCGGGCGGGGGATCTCATTCGCCTTTCCGCATGGTCCTTGATTCGGAAGCCAGGCCTCGTGGATCAATGACTGAGGTGATCGCCGACGTGGATGTGCGCGGCGACGCCGTTGACTCCAGTCGTCTTGATCGTTCCCTTGACGGAGTGGTCCTTCGCAATCGAGATTTTCCCCTCACCCGTGGCCGAAGTCGTCACGGGAGGAGTCTCCTCGGCACCGGCCGAGGTCACATTGACATCCTTAGCGAGTGCCGCGCCCGCGGTTATGTGACCGTGCTGTCACCGCGAGGCAGGGAACTCCTACCAACTTAATCCGATTAACATTGCAATATAGAAGCCTCACTTCTATATCTCATAAATGATACCTCGATCCGCCGAACCTGCACTGAAAGCCCTCGCCGGGCAATTCCCACCTGTAATTCTCACACGCGTTGCAAGTGGAAAAGCCCCCTTTGTCCGAGACCTATTGATACGTCTGCGCAAGCACCGCAATCGCCTACTCGACGAATTCAAGTTCAATCGCCTGGAATCCATTTGGCTCGCAGCAGTCTCAGGGCTTGCGCAATTTCGCCGCCATGGATGCGGTCGCGTCGGGTGCTGCGGTATTGCCCCAGCTCGTGCGGATGTAATTCGCGATGTCAGCGATCTGCTGATCGTCAAGCTGGCTGGCGAAAGACGGCATCGCTGTGTATTTCCCTAGCGCGGGAATGCCGCCGAGAACCACTTTGAAAATGTTCGCCGGATCGGATGCGAGGACGACGCCGTTGCCTGCGAGCTGCGGAAACACCCCGGAAATACCGCGGCCGTTTGCTTGGTGACATCCACTGCAGTGGTCGAAGTACAGTGCCGCGCCCTGCGCCCGCGTGGGATCGGGCCCGTTCCGATCGGTGAGTACAGAGGAGTCGGCGGGGATGGACTTCAGGTACTCGGCCATCGCTTTCAGATCGGTATCAGTCAAATACCTGAGGCTGTTCCGCACGACCTCGGCCATGGGGCCCAGCGGGGTCGTTTTCCCGGCGCCGGTCTTGAGATAGGTTGCTATGTCGTTGACGGTCCAGGCGCCAAGCCCCGTCGTGAGGTCCGACGTGAGATTGAGCGCGAACCAGCCGTCAACGCCCGCGCCCGTGAAGTCCTTGTCCTTCTCGAACCCACCCAGAAGGTTGCGCGGCGAATGGCAGGCGCTGCAGTGGCCAAGGCCTTCGACCAGATACGCGCCACGATTCCAAGAAGCCGTCTTGGCGGGATCGGGCGTGTACGTGCCCTTCATAAAGTACAGCTCGCGCCACCCAATCATAGACATGCGCATATCGAAGGGGAAGTCGAGATGGTTGACGTCCACGGCATTGCGCACGGATTTGACAGTGCGCAGATACGCGAAGATCGCGTCGATGTCCCCGCGCGTGACCCTGGTGTAAAAGTCGTAGGGCATGGCCGGGTACATGTCCGCGCCGCGTTTGTTCACGCCATCGTGAAGGGCGCGGTAGAAATCGTCGGCCGACCAACCCCCGATTCCTGTGTCCGGATCGGGCGTGATGTTCGGCGTCAGCATGTAGCCGAATGGCGTATCGAGGCGTAGTCCCCCGGCGTAGGGCGCGCCACCATTCGCGGTATGACAGGAGATGCAGTCAGCGGCGCGCGCGAGGTACTCGCCGCGCCTCACCTGGTCGGACGACACCGGCCCCGCGGGCTTAGTCTGCGCGATGGCCGCGTCGAGTACCCCGATCGCCACCACCAAGCCGACGGGCGACGCCGTCCTCTTTGGAGAGCGAGTCAGTTCTCGCACCCTTTTACGATCGGGCGGGACCGAATGAGCGTCGCGGGCGCCTGTTTGAGGGGGCGCGAACACACCCGCCACGATCCAGTGAAACGTCTTGGCGATCCAGGACCTGTTCACTGCGCTCTGGCAGACGTTGGACTGCGCTGCGTCACTGCCACGCGCCTCGCAAGACACGGCGACCATAGCGAGCAGACCCTTTCTGTTAACGCGGTGCATGTGGTTCCTCTCTCATCCGAGAAGCCAGGTATTCTTCACCCAGGCGCTGCGCCAGCCGAAAGCTTGAAGAAGCGCCCCCAATGCCGTGAGTTAGGGCTAAGCGCCGCCCGCGTAGCACGCCGCGCTTCGTGTACCTCAGTCTGGCTTCGCCGTGAAATGGCCAAAGCGCTCATTTGTGGCGAATGTCTGAAGGCTGTGCACGGTTCCGCGGCACTTCTGGGACCAACGAGCTCACGACTGTGGCACTCGCAACCTTTTTGCGCGGATCAGCCATCCTCGTCTCCTGCGCGTCGGGCGCTTACCTAGCCGTGTCGGAGACGATTATCAGGGACCTGCTCCTGCCTTGGCGAGTTAGACGCTGTGAGGATTTGTTAGCGGCAGGCGCTATCGCGCCGGATCCCACGTTGCCGCCATGACAGATGAGGTCATTTGCCAGGGACGACGGGTTCGGCGTGTTGGGCTGGGCGGGTGCCCACAAGAGGTGCTTTGGGTTGCGCGGCTTCGCTAGCATTGCGATTGCCGCAGCATTTGCTCGATGCGATCAAGACGGCTGCAAACGCACGCGATGTGCCGTATCAGTTGCTGATCAAAGTATGGGGGTTGCAGGAGAAGCTACAGCGGCGCTGATTGCAGGCCCCCTCCGCCAAACGTACACCGCAAGAGCAGGCTGCCCCATTCGCGGCCGCTGCAAGCGTCAGTCAGGCCGCTTCAACGTGCGAACAACTACCGAGCCGGCGGGACTCTCGTCCATACTTCTTGGCGATGTTCGTAACGATTTTCGCGCTCTCCGGTCAGGAAGCCGGCCCCCGCCCGTGACGGACGATAAACGTAGCCTTGCCCAATAGATGCTCCTGCAGCGAGTACACGACCATCGCCCCACTCGGATCCGGAGGTACGGGCAACTTAGCGGTGCCCAGTGCATATATCGTGAAAACGTAACGATGCGGCTTGTCCCTCTTATCGGGGCACGGACCGTGGTACGCATCAGAGCCCAGATCCGTGCGTCCCTGACGAGCTCCGGCCGGTAGAGCATTGCTATCCACGACACCCGCCCCGGCATGAAACTCCGCCGCGTTAGCGGGCACGTCGTAGACAACCCAGTGCCACCAGCCCGAGGGTGTATTGTGCTCGTCCATGTCAAACAGCGTGATCACGAAGCTCAGCGTTCCCTTCGGCGCACCGCTCCAACGCAGCGGAGGAGATTCGTTGCCGCCACTGCAGCCAAAGTCGTTAAACGTATATCTATCGGGAAATTTCCCGCCGAGCTCGGAATCAGCGCTGCCGAGTACAAAGGCAGCCGCTGGCGCGGCCGTGACACGCGCAACAGGAGCGATCGAGATCAACGCGCCGAGGGCGCTTCCAACGAGAGCTCGAAAGCCGCATTTCAATCTGCAGATTCCCACACATTTCCTTGGCGAACGTTCAGTGTCATTGGTGCTCGTATGCCACCCAAGCCTGATCGACGAGATAGGCATGAATCGATTCGGCATCGGCCTGCGACAGCACATCGTCCCATCGCCCCATCCCTTTCGCGCGATAGGCCCCGTTGAGGACAATCTCATAAAATAACTGGTGTGTGGGCGCCGAAAGCCGCCGCAGATCCGGCAACAGTCCAATGCCAAAGACATGACAGCGGCCGCAGAACCGGTTGTACAACACTTCGCCCGAGGCGATTGAAGTGGCCGCGCCCTCGCGCGGCGGCGGCTTCTGAAATGGCTCTTCAACCCGTCGCGGCGGCTTCGGGACGGCTGACCCTCCGAGCTTGAACGCAACGATGCGCCCGGCGTTACCGTAATTGCGCGCGGCACTGTCGGCGGGAAAGGGCATAAACAGTGTGCCGCCGCCGTACCCTGCCATTGCCGCAATGTATTGCTCCCCCCGGACACTGTACGTCATGGGAGCAGCCATCACGGATGTGCCTATTTCGATACGCTGCAAGAGCTTGCCGCTGTCAGCCGCGTAGACGTTCAAGTGGCCGCTGGCATCACCGCGAACGACCAGGTTTCCCGCCGTCGACAATACTCCACCATCCCATAGGCTGCCGGCCCGCTCCCAAGCCACACGACCTGTCAGGGGATCGACGGCGCGCAGCACGCCCCGGGACTGAACCGGATGAGCGACGCCTTTGTCCAGCTCATTCATCGGAGGCAATGGCCCAAAGAGGCTCGCCAGCCCCTGCGGGTCGTAGTCCTCGGGCATCACACCCACAACATTGAAGTTGCCCTCAATCAATCCCGCGCGCCGCTTCTCGGTGTTGATATACACCATCGAAGCATCGATGACGGGAATGTAGAGCAATCCCGTCGCCCGGCTGTAGGACATCGGCTGCCAGCTATGGGCGCCCGTCATCGCCGGAAATATCAGCTTCGGGAGCTGTGTGTAATCCGCACACGGGTTGCGGATTGGACGCCCGGTATCAGGATCGAGTCCTTTGGTCCAATTGATGAAGGCGAACGGGTGTGCGGACAGCAACTCACCGGTGGCGCGGTCAAAAACATAGACGTAGCCGTTTTTTGCCGCCTGGAGTAACACCGACCGCTTGGCGCCGCCGATGTCCAGCGTGGTGAGCACGGTCTTCTGAGTTGCGTCGTAATCCCAACCGTCTCCCGGAACCTCCTGGAAATGCCAGGCCAGCTCTCCCGATTTCGCGCGCACTGCCAACATCGACGCCGCATAGAGCTGATCACCATGCGACGTGTCCTTGCCAAGCGCGTACGGCGCAGGATTGGCGGTGCCAAAGTAAATCAGGCCCAGCTCGGGATCGTAAGACAGACCATCCCAGACCGATCCACCGCCGCCTGCAGACCAGTCGTAGTGCGGATCCCAGCTGTCGATGGCCCGTTTGAGGTGCGGTTGATCCTGTTCGCCGTGCGCAGGATCACGAGGCACGGTGAAAAAGCGCCACCGGAATTTTCCGGTCGCCAGATCGAAGGCTGAGATGTAGCCGCGCGCGCCTTTGAAATCCGCCCCGCCATTGCCCACCACCACTTCATCGCCGGCAATGAGTGGGGCACCCGTGGCGAAATAGCGGAAATCCGCAGCGGCGCGCCCGCCCAGCGTGTCAGTTTTCCATACCAGACGCCCGGTTGCGGCATCGAGCGCATGCAGATAGCCGTCGAGGGAGACGACATATACTCTGCCCTGCCAGACCGCGACACCTCGATTGACTACATCGCAACATGCATAGCGGCCCCACTGGGCGTCCACTCCGGGATCATAGGTCCACAATTCCCGCCCGGTCGCGGCGTCCAGCGCATATACCCTGCCCCAATTGCCCGATGTGTACATTGCACCGTCGACGACGATTGGCGTCGCTTCGAGGCCGCGGTTGGAGTGCAACGCGTAGTCCCATGCAAAGCCGAGCTGCTGTGCATTGCCAGCGTTGATCTGTGTCAGATAGGAGTAATAGGCACCCGACCCATCGCCTCCACCGGTGAGCCATTCACCCGGCTGCTCGGCCGCGTGCGCCATGCGAGCGGCATCAATGGCACCGAAGCGTTGGGCAGGCGGCCGTGTCGGCTCCGGGCTACCCGCGGTTGGCCGGCAACCAGTCACTGCGCCGAAGCCAAGAGCCGCAACTATCAGGATGCCGGCGAAACCGGCGACGCGGACTTTCATTGGAAAGTCGATCGGAACTCGATTCCGATCGTGATGGGCTGATTCGTCACGATGCGCGGGCGACCGGGCAACTCCACCGCAATCGAGCGATTGTCGGCGAGATTGGCATGCTCATTAGTCAGATTTTTGCCCACGAGCGCCACCTCATTGCGGCCAAATGCCAGTGCGCACCGCGCATCCAACAGCGCGTAAGGCGAGCGGGTACGCGGATCAAATGGATCGTTGTTGGCACTCTTGCTCCCTCCAACATACGAGTAGGTCAGGTTATTCACCAGGCTGAGTCGCGAGGTCAACGGCACCGTATAGGTCGCCGAAGCATTGCCGGTCCAGTCGGGCACCTGGTAGACCCGATCGCCGGGCTGCAGGGGCGATTGAGCGCCGCCGGCACCGGCCTGCGTAATGACCGCATGCTGAAACCCTAGACCGCCGGAGATATCGAGCCCGTGGAGCGGCCGCGCGTGAACTTCCAGCTCCATGCCTTCGCTCTTGGCAGCACCCGCATTGGTGCGGAACTGAAACCCGCAGCCCAACAGGATCTGCTGCTGGATGTCCTTCCAATCGATGTAGAAAACGTCCGCATTGACGGTCAGACGGTTATCGAGCCAGGCGGTCTTGGTTCCGAGCTCGTAGTTCCACAGGCTGTCCGATTGATATTTGTGCGTCTGCTGGGTCGTCAAGCCCAGCGTCGCGAGCTGAACTGGGCATCCGAGTGCCTCGGCGGATGGCACTGTCGGAACGAGGCCGCCTGGACGGAAGCCCTTCGCAGCCGTCGCATAGACCATCGCATCGGGATTGAGTTGATAGTCAGCCTGGAATTTCGGGTTGACTCCGACCTCAGTCAAGGTGTCCGGCGCATCAGTCACTACGGCACCCACAGCCGCCCCCTGTTCTGTGCCGCTCGCCATGGACTTGATCTCATACCACCGGGCTCCGGCAGTGAGCTTCAGCTGCGAGGTGGCCTGCCAGGACAGCTCACCGAAAACCGCCGGCTCGCGGATGCTGCTGGGATAATTCTGGTAGAAGAACAGGTCGCCCGGGTAGCCCGACACATCGGTCAGACCCGGAACCAGGGTGGGAGGATACAGCCCGGGCGTGGACTGCCCGTTCGTCGCGGAGAAGTAGGCGCCGACTACAAACTGCCACGGCCCTTTGAGCACCGAAGCAAAACGGACCTCTTGGACGAACCGATGCAGCGGCTTGATCTCCGTGATCTGTGACTCGACGGGCGGCAGTCCAGCGGGCGTGTAAAAGAACAGGGAGACCACGTCGGACTCGTCCTCCCGCTCGATGACCCTTCGATCAAAATAGGACGTGGAGGACACGAGCTCGCCGAACGGCATGCTGTAATGAATGCCCAGCGAATAGAGGGTCCACCGATCGCTCCCGCCTTCCGGATCATTAAACAGGCGGGTCTGCACGAAGTTAGTGGGACTGAGGTTCGTATGCGTGGCGTCCGCGAACGCAAACCCGTTGTAGGCGGTCTCCTGATGCAAAATGCGCGGTGTGATGGTCAATGCATCAGAGAGTTTCAGCAGCAACGAGACAGATCCGCCCTGTACGACTGAGCGCCCGACGTCGTCTACTGTTGCAAGCTGCGTGTCGCCTGGAGAGATTGGAAACTGCCGCTTGAAGAATCCCGCCTCCCGGTCGAAAAAACCGACCATTCGCAATGCCAGCGTATCCTGGAGCAGCGGCAGATTCACCACGCCATCGGCGACATAATTGGGTGCGTTGGTATGTTGAGTCGAGGAGATGCCCGCATGCACACTGGTGGAGAAAGCGTTGGTGTCCGGCTGATTGGTCAGCAAGCGGACGGTGCCGCCCATCGAGCGAGCGCCGTACAGAGTGCCCTGCGGACCGCGCAGGACTTCGATGTGATTGATATCGACGATCCGGGGGTCGAGAGAGTCCGGCAAAGGGGTCTCATCGAGATAAAAGCCGGTGGTGTTGTCGCCGCTGACGCCCCGGATCGAGATCGTCCGGGAATTCGCCGCCCCATCACCCGAGGCGCCGAAACCGAGATTAGGTACCGAGGTTGCATAGTCCATGAAGCTCTCCACCGCACGATCTTTCAGCTCCTGCGTACCGAAGGTGGTGATGGACACGGGCACGGTCTGAAGACTCTCAGCCCGTTTTTGCGCGGTAACGACGATTTCGGCCAGTTGATCCCCATCCGCAGGCGCATTGCCAAACACGGCGGGTACCCAGGCGACCAACGGTACTACCACGAGCCAGCGGCGTACGCTTTTCTTCATCAAAGGACATCCCGTAAATAGCCGGCGTATGGTCGCCGTTGAGATTTAGGGTAGCCGGTGATACAACCTGAGCGTTATCCCCATTGCGCAAATATGCGCTCTTTGCGCCGCGCACGGCCAGGCGTGACGTTTTTTTGCAACAGCCCAGGTGCGATTATTCATGGTGAGCGACGGTAACCTCGGGCGTCACGTCTGGATATCCGGGGGGAGTTTCACCGACATCGATGCCCAGGCCGCCCATTTGCACGGTTACGGTCAGCAATACCAGCAGCTCAGTGGGGGTCCGTTTGAAGGGCGATTCCGCTCCTTCAATTTCGAAGCCGATCTGGGCGTTCATTTCGAAGTCGCCAACCGGGCCCTCGCGCAAGCGGCGTCGACACCGGCTGGGCGGCTTTCCGTCTGCCTGCTGAATGCGGCTTCCGAACCCTGTACGCTGAACGCAGCGCCGTTCGGCTTGGATCAAGTGGCGCTGTGTCCTGAGCACCTGGTCCTGGAAGGCAAGACCTCCGAGGGAGTCAGGCTTTGTTGCATGGACGTATCCACCGATTTGCTGCCGGATCAGGGCCATGGACTGCGGGCGGTCCGGGTTCTCGCCGACCCTGCCCGATCACATCAACTGCGGGACCTGGTCAGCTGCGGATTGAGCGCTCTGACCTCGCTGGACTCCATTTCGAACTATCCGGCCGCCGTGAAGGAATTCAAATCGGCGCTCGGGGATCTGTTGTGGCGGATGGGAACTCAGCGCAAGCAAGAGGGCAAACGAGCGAACGGCCATACCAGCGACCGGACGATGCAAATTTTTCAGAGGGCACGAGAGTACATCCACGATGGACTCGCCGATGGCATCTCCATCGTCGCGCTCTGCACTGCCATCGGCGTGAGTCGCCGGGCACTCGAGTCAGTGTTCCGATCCGTCCTCGGGACCGGTCCCGGTAATTACGTTCGCACCCTGCAACTCAATGAGGTGCGTCGGGACTTGTTATCAAACGCAAGCGGGGATGTTTCCATAGGAGCTATTGCCGCACGGCGCGGCATCTGGCACTGGAGCCGCTTCTCACGCGACTATCGGTTGATGTTCGGAGAGCTACCCTCGCATACACGCCTGCGTCAGCGGTGATTCCTAATCGACAACCGCGCAGTGTTCAGAAATTGAGCCGCGCGCTCCTGCCCACTGCATCGGGTCGTGTGCTGCAGAGTCCGGGGGCCAAGGCCAAACCGTGTCGGGATGGAAGCGGGACACGAGCCCGTTCGCGTCGCGAGCGCTCCACGCTGCTGTCTCCGTATCGACCAGTGCTCAAGCTCTTCCTCAGCCCTGATCATTGCCAGACCGCCTACCAGTCAAGGGGTAGCTCACGGAACAGTATTGCATCGGAGGCCGGCAGATTCAGCCAGGAACGTGCGTCGCTTCGAACGTTGCCGGCAGATGCCCGCCCTGTCAGATCTCCAGCAGATCTTTGCCAACGATCACCGACCCTCGAAAATAAACGCGGGCCGCATCTATCCACATCTGATCTGTGACCTCGGGATCGTCCGCAGGCACGAAATGAGAGAGCACGAGAGTCTTGACGCCAGCTGCTTGCGCCACGCGGCCGGCATCCTGTGCTGATGTTTGGTTAGCCATGATGCTCGCCTTCAGGGCAGTCGCGTTTGGCACCCGAGCGACAAGACGATCGAGTGCGGGCACGTAGAGCACGGCGTGCACTAGTATATCGGCACCCCGGGCGAGTTTCACGAGGTTATCGGACAGCGCCGTGTCGCCGGAAATCACGATCGAGCGGTCGGCGGCATCGAAACGATATGCGAACGCCGGAACAACCGGCGGATGACGCACGAGCGTCGCCGTCACGCTTACGTTTCCATCGCGCATGACCAGACCGTCGTTGTGCAACTCGTGGACATGAACTAGCGGTATCAGCGGCACCCGGCCCTCGTTCGAAATCCGGGTCTCGATGTCGGAGGCGTTCATTTCAAAGAACAGCCTGGTCATCTTCGCGAGGGGTGGCGGTCCCCAGGTATCGACACGCGTGCGGAGCCCAGCGGCCCACGCAAGCCAGATAAGATTCCCGTAATCTGCATTGTGGTCGGAATGGTGGTGCGTCAGGAAGATGTGACGCACGGTGGGCAGAGCCACGTCGGCGAAGACGAGCTGCCGCGCGACGCCGTTGCCGCAATCGATGACGTACGCTGTGTTGCCGCTGATGATGACCTGGGCAGACGCCGAACTCGCCTTCCGTGGTCGGGGCCCGCCCCCTGTCCCGAGAAGGATGAGCCTGGTTTTCGCGGACTGGGCTTTGCTGTTGCTCGCGCAACACGCGGCGCCCGCCACTGCAGCGGCGCCTCGGAGGAAAGCTCGCCTGTCGACATTTGCCTCTTTCCGACCGGTCGCTCGAGCCTCGTCAGGAACGACCATCATTGCGGCGCCTGGCAGTGAAGCACGCGGGCCGCGGTATCTCTGGCCGTTTGCTCGCGGGTCGAGCCTGACAGCACTGTCGCGCTCACTTCCGGGGCGCCGGCGGCGGCAGGTTACTGACGTTTGTGTTCTGCGCCGCCCGGATCTGCCAACTCCCGCTCTGCTTGGTCACGATCCACGTGAAGACGCCCTCCCGCGGTTTGCGCGCACTGCCATTCGGATCCTTGTCACCCACCATGCCCCAGTTGACAGGCACCAGCGCAATATCAGGCTTCAGAAATTGAACCGTGACCAACTGCGTCGTCGACGTGCTTTCCTGGAACTGGCTCAAACGCAGCGTGTGCTCGGCTTCGATCTGTTCACGTCCCTTCCAGTGCTTTCCACCCACGTTCACGAAGTCGGCGTCCGCTGTGACCAGCGCGACAAGAGCTTTCATATCGTGCGCATTCCAGGCGCTCTCCCAGCTCGTCGCGATTGCCCGGATCTGTGCTTCGTCATCGGGAGAGTCAGCGAGAGCGAAAGACGAAGCAGACACTATCGTGACTGTGCAAAGGAGGCTCCGTACTGCGTTCATGTTCGGTTACCTTTCCAGCTTCCGAAAGACAATCCATTGCCCGTCTGTGGAGAATGACAGGTTGTAATCCAGACCTTCTGCGGGAATCTTCTGTGCATAGGATTTCTCCACTAGACGCAAGTGGTGAGCAGCGTCAGACGAAAGTCTATCTCGGACACGAGCCCTTCGGTGTCCAGTCGCTCGTGAAAGTTTGCCAAGGTTGAGACGTATCGTGAAGGACAAGTACAACGGAGCGGCGCGTCTCCGCGCCGACACTCCTGAGTGTCATGGGCGGACCCTCCGGCACGACGGCGCCATCACCCGCGTGCGCAATGGTAATGCCCTCAGGTGTCTCCAGGCATTGAGTACCGGACACCAGATACCAAGCCTCGGGCCCCGAATGTCGATGTGTGCGCGCTTGCATGCCGGCCTTGAAGACCGCTTCCATATATCGGGCTGTGTATTGTTTACCCGCGATAGTCTGAAGCG
>JAQGOG010000147.1 GCA_028293765.1 Gammaproteobacteria bacterium | reverse complement strand
GCAGCGGAGCGTGTCGCGAGCGTGCGCGTATTCGACAACGACCTCGAGGGCTCCTGCGGCCTCCACCATATCCGTAAGAAGCATCCCGAGGTCTTCGTCCGCGGCGGCATCATGGAGCGCGGCAACTATTCGGCCGCGGCCGGGTTCGGCTCCACCCAGGGCAGGCAGGGAATCTACGGCACGTTCAGCGCCTTCCTGGAGATGTGTGTCAGCGAGATCACCATGGCGCGCCTGAATTTCTCGAACGTGTTGGCGCACTTCAGCCATAGCGGCGTCGATGACATGGCTGACAACACCTGCCACTTCGGCATCAACAGCATGTTTGCCGACGGCGGGGTAACTCCGGGCCACGGCGAGGACACCACCCGCCTTTACTTCCCGGTTGACCAGCATCAGTTCGCCGCGTGCGTCAAACGCGTTTTCAACGATCCAGGCCTGCGGTTTCTGTTTACGACGCGCGCCCCCGTGCCTGACATTCTCGGTGAGGACGGCAAGCCGTTGTACCAGGGAAAGCCGTTCGAGCCGGGCAGGGATTACATCGTTCGCGAGGCGCCCCCAGGCGGAGGTTACGTCGTTGCGGTTGGCGAAACGGTATATCGCGCGCTCGATGCGGTGATCCGATTGCAGGAGCGGGGTGTAAAGGTAGGCCTGGTGAACAAGGCGACGGTGAACGTCGTCGACAAGGAAATGATGAAGAGCCTTGCCGGCGCTCCCTTCGTGCTCGTCGCGGAAGGGTGGAACCTGAAGACGGGCCTCGGCAGCCGTTTCGGCAGTTACCTCTTACAGGCCGGCTTCAAGGGTCGGTACAACCACATCGGCACGCACAAAGAAGGTGCGGGCGGCTTGTGGCAGCAGATGGGCTACCAGGGTCTGGATTCCGACGGCATCGCGAAGGCGCTCGAGGCGCTGCTCTGACAGCTCACGCGCGGGTCCGCAACCCCTGCGGACCCGCATGCCTCGGCAATCGGACCGAACGGGCGCGGGTACGGGTACGTATCAGCCGTGATCCGCCTTCAGCGCTTGCGCTCTCGCCTTCACCATGTCGAGTTGCGCCTTGGCCTGATCCTTACACGCCTTCTGCGCGTCGCCCGCCAGTGCTTCGCACTTTGCCAGGGCGATCTTGTTCTCGCCTTCAGCCTGCGTCACCGCATCGTCGGCAGCAGCGCCTACGGCCTTCGAGTCCGCCTTGTCCACATCCTTGGCGAGATCGTTGCTCACCGCGGCATCGGTCTTGGCTTCCTTGTCCTCGGCCTTCATGTCCTTCTTTTCGGCCGAATCGGTCGCCTTCGCGACATCGCTCTCGACCTTGGCCGGAGATTCGGCCTTGTTGCAGCCGGCCATTGTCAGCAGCGTGACAGCCGTTAGCGCCCAGAAAAGATTTGCCCTCATCGTCGCTCTCCCCTTTAGCTTTATCGATGGTTTATCAACATCGCCGCCGCTGTGCGCCGGCCGCTACCGAGCTTTAGCAAGGGGTGTGCCGTGAAGGGGGAATGCTGCAGGGAGTTGGACCCGCCGGGCTCGCGGCCGCCGAGCTGCCGTTCCAGCTCGGCCCCTGGGGTGAGCGAGGGCCACTTCTGGGGCTACAAATGCACAGCTTTTATAGCCCTCGAGAGGCCCGCAAACCTCAAACCCTCTTCGGCCGGCTCAGGCGTGGCGACTCGCCTCGAACAGAAACCAGGTGCGCCGCTCAGTTTCGTCGATCCAGTTTTCGATGAGGCTGGCGGTCGCGATGTCGCGCGCCTCGTCGACGACATCGTGCACTTCACGCAGCCGCGCAGCCAGCGCCTGGTTGTCCTCGCGCAGCTCGCCCAGCATGTCCAACGGCTCGACGTAATCGGCGTCGTTGTCCTTGATGCGCTGAAGGCGGGCAATGTGGCCGATCGACCGCAGGGTTGAGCCGCCCACTTTGCGGATCCGCTCGGCGATCGGATCGCCCATCGCATAGATCTGGTCGGCCTGCTCGTCCAGCAGCAGGTGGTAATCGCGGAAATGCGGACCGCTCATGTGCCAGTGGAAATTCTTCGTCTTGAAATACAAAGCAAACACATCGGCGAGGATCGCGTTCATGCCACCGGTGATGTCCGCGGAAGCCTTCGCGCCAAGGTCGCTCGGCGTCACGAGCGGCGCTTTGCGTCGTTCCTTGAGTTCGGTTTTCTTTGCGTCTTTCATTGCCATGACTGTGCCTCGATGGGGTGGATCGGCAGGTGATTAGAGCATGCGGGGGCGGACCGCGCCTGTGGCCACAATCTAGCGCTCATTGCGGCTGACTTAAAGCGCGCGTTGACGTCACAACTGAAATTCGACTGCTCATGGCATCGACCACGGCAGCAACGCTTGCCACCTTGGGCGTGAACGAGCCGGTCCGGCCGCCACCGCGTGAGTGTACGCTGGCGGCGTCAGGGCACGATGACTCTGACATGTATGTCTCTCGCGGCGCCGTACACACCGTGGTTTGCGTCCGCCATGAAGAGACCGCCGCGCCACGGAAGGAGCGCCTGGTTTTGCGTACTGGCGTTGGCCAGAACGGCTTCCTGCAACGCGCCGTTCATCCACTGGAACATCGTGATGCGGCAGGGTGTGCCGGGGTGAGTTGGCGGTTGATCTTCCGGCCTGGCCGGATCGCAGGCCTGCTCCTGTTCGGCGACGAGAAAATACGGTACACCCCCGTTCCACTCGCCCAGGCTGATTTCGTGCACGTCGCGATAGCTCGAGCCCGCATCGTGCACAATCCACGCATCGCCGGGATCGTCGGGTTGCTCGTACCACGTGATGCCTCTGGGATCCGTACTGCCATCCGGCCCCTCATGTTCGTTGGCGGCGGTGATGACAGCGTCCTTACCGGACGAAATCCTGCCCGCGGCGAAACTGTTGCCCACGTTGCCGGGGCCGATGTAATGCTTGACCCAGTTTGCGGTACGCGCGCTGCCGCCGTGCAGGCGTGGATTCTCATACCAGAAGACATTACCGCTTCGATCGGCACCCACGAGATGCGGCATCGCATCGGCTCCGATCCTGAGCACAGCGATGTCGTCTCCCACGTCGGCAACGTTGTAAACCACTTGCCAGGCGGCGGCGAGCTGACGACGGTCATTCTGGAATGCCACGAACGCCGGCGCTCGCAAGCTGATTGCGCCCGAACAGACGACGTCGACCTTGCCGTCCCCGTCGAGGTCCTCGAGACGGATATCGTGACAGCCATGATCTGGATTGATCACGTGGCGCGGCCACGGGCGGGTCACGCCTGCCGCCTTACCGCGATTTCCGGGGTTCTCGAACCAGACGATCCGGTTGCCGATCGAGGCAATGATGCCGGGATAGGCGTCGCCGGGAAATCTGACGGCCCGCGCCCGTTCGTACGCGCTGCCGGTCTTGCTGATCGTGGACCGTTTCCACGGCCCCGTCAGCTTGCGGCTCGGCGAACGATACAGATACATTCCGCCGCGCCCATTTCCGATGACGACACTTGGAAATGACGGCGACGTGAAGTAGTCGACGACCTTCTCCAACGGCTCGCCCGCGGGGAAATTACCCTCGATCACCACATCCTGCGTGATCGTTTGCGCGCTGACCGCCCCGGTAGCGCCGAGCCCCAACGAAAGCGACACGAGCAGGGTCGCTTTCGTATTTATCCCGCAGGCACGGCTACGGCGCAATTTTGTTCTTCGGCAGCAGCTTCGGCATCGGGCTGAAAACTGGCAGCAGATCGCACCCCGGTCAAGCTCTGTCGGAAGCTCTTCCGGCGCAGGGCCGCGCTGGCGACTTGCCACGCCCCGTGCGATACGTCAGGGTCAGCCTCGCGAGCTGCGCTCCCCCATTGAACACGGAGTCAGGCGACATGAACACAGACAGCGAACGTACTGGGTTGCAACTCCGCTCGCTCGTCAAGCGCACCGGCGAACTCGAGCTGTCGCTGGCGAGAGTGCCCATTCCCACCCCTGCGGCCAACGAGGTGCTGCTCCGCGTCGAGGCGGCGCCGCTGAACCCGTCCGACCTGGGACTGCTCTTCGCTGGCGCAGACATGAGCAAAGCTCGCCAGTCAGGGACTCGAGAACAGCCGGTCATCGCCGCCCGCGTTCCGGACGGCGCGATGCCAGGCATGGCCGCCCGACTGGACGTGCCCCTGCCTGTCGGGAACGAGGGCGCCGGCGTGGTCATCGAGACGGGCTCGTCCGGTGAGGCCAAAGCGCTTCTCGGCAAGGCTGTTGCGGTACTCGGCGGGGCGATGTACTCGCAATACCGGAGCATTCCAGTGGCGCAGTGCCTGGTGTTGCCGGCTGGCGCGAC
Organism: Gammaproteobacteria bacterium; assembly: GCA_028293765.1. Taxonomy (GTDB): domain Bacteria; phylum Pseudomonadota; class Gammaproteobacteria; order Steroidobacterales; family Steroidobacteraceae; genus 13-2-20CM-66-19. Next base: position 10,654 of record JAQGOG010000147.1, on the reverse strand, counting down.
ACCGATCGATGGCGCGTCGGCCTTCGTCAATCCGCTCACCGCGCTGGGTATGGTCGAGACGATGCGCAGGGAAGGTCATACGGCGCTGGTGCACACCGCCGCGGCCTCCAACCTGGGCCAGATGCTCAATCGCGTTTGCCTCGAGGACCAGGTCGCCCTGGTGAACATTGTGCGCAAACCGGAGCAGGCAGACCTGCTGCGGACCCTCGGTGCCGTGCATGTATGCAACGCGAGCTCATCGACCTTCATGCACGACCTCACTGAGGCAATCGTCGCAACGGGGGCAACGATCGCTTTCGACGCCATCGGCGGCGGCCCCCTTGCCGGTCAGATCCTGACATGCATGGAAGCAGCGTTCGGCAGAAACATGAAGGAATACAGCCGCTACGGTTCCGCGATCCACAAGCAGGTGTACATCTACGGCGGCCTCGGCCGCGGGCCGACCGAGCTCGAGCGGAATTTCGGCATGGCCTGGGGAGTGGGCGGCTGGCTGATCAGTCCCTTCCTGCAAAAGATCGGCCCCGCCGCCGCGCAAGTCCTCAAGCAACGCGTGGCGGCCGGGCTGAAAACAACCTTCGCCAGCCACTACGCACGCGAGATATCGCTCGCGGAGGCGTTAGACCTGGGCGCAATTGCCCTCTACGGCAAAAGCGCGACCGGCCAGAAGTATCTCCTCAACCCGAACCAGGATGTCGGTACCGGTCGGCCCTGACGCTAACCGCGATCGCCGCCAACAATTGCCTGAAGCTCGCGCGAACCGGGGGCTGCCACGCGCGGCACACCTTCCCGGATAGCGGCGGAGAAAGTCTCGCTCCGATCGGACTTCTTCGCACGGTTGGTGATGTGGCCAAGAGCGCGGAGCTCCTGGAGTGAATACCGCATGTCGAGGCCACCGACCTTGTAGACATACTCGGGGAGATAACCCGAGAACAGCAGCCGGTAATCCAACGGCAGATGACCGACGATGCGCTTCATCATGTGGTAGACGAGCGTGGTGCAGTTGACAGTAATGGTGTTATAGAAGCGTGGCGCGCGCACGAGAGCGTTGGCCTGGCCGACATACGCCAGGAACAGTGAGCGCATGTCCGCCACCGGCATCCGGATGCGATAGAGATAGTCATCCTCGCCGCGCACATTGGTCCGGACGCGGACCACGTCGCGCTCATCGCAGGCTATGACGCTGAGCTCGAATTCCTTGAAGAATCCCCCGATCTCCGAGAAGCTTTCGGACTTCTCGCGACGGATCTCCACCGAGAAAACCAGGTGACTGCCGTCGTTGAACCCAAACGAGACCAGCACGTGCGCGATGGCCTGCATCGACCAGTAGGACAGGATCATATCGACCGAGTCCAGGCGCTCGAGATCGAACTGGCGCGTTTCCCAGCGCTGCGTATAGTCGGTGTTGCTGCGCCAGTCGAAATTGCGCACGTTGTGCAGAACGACTCGATTGCCTTCGACCTCTCCTGTCGTCATCTGCGCCACATCGTCGGCCCACACACGATCGTTCGACGGCGTGATTCGCTGCCACCACAGCAGCAGCCCGACGAACGCCACTGCAAATCCTACCAATCCCACGGCGACCCGGCCCTGCCACAGCGCGACGAGCATCGCGAGGGCGAAGATCACCCACAGTGCGACACTCAGGCTCTTCAGCACCCGTCCACCGGGCACCTGATACCACAGGCAGAAGGCGCCCCAGAGCGCCAGGAGACACATGAACGATATCGCCAGGCGTGTCGCGGCGACGTGCAGGAAACTTCCGGTGGCGGCACTCATACGTCGCGGGTCATACGCCGTTCACTTCCCCGCCGGTGAGGCGGCGTCGCGTGGCTTGGGTCTACCCTTCGTGTGCAACGCTTCGTCCTCGATCAACGCCCTGCGTACATACAGGAAGCGAATCGTCTCATACTCGAATGGAGAGCCGCTGCCGTAGTAACGAAAACTGACGAGCGAGCGCGTGTCGATCGCGTTGACGACGCCGAGCGCATACGTCTTGTTACCGCGGTATAAGTTTGCCACGTTTATCCCGTACTCGATGCCGAAGTCCCCGAGCAGGCCCAGGCTCTCCCGCAACGTCGAGGGCCCCAGAAACGGCACGACGAGATACGCACCGGGATGCACGCCCCACTTGGACAACGTGACGCCGAAACCTGTAGGCGGATTGGGAAGTTTGAGCTTCGTGGCCACATCGAACAGGCCGCCGATACCTATTGTGCTGTTGACCACGAATCGCCCGACGCTGCGTATGCCGCCCACAGGTCGGAGCTGCAGCACGTAGTTGACCGTGCTTTTGACTTCCGACAGGTTGCCGAAGAAGTTGTGCACCCCGGACCGAACCGGGCCTGGTATCCGGCGATACCCGTTCGCCACGGGCAAAAAGACGCTCTCGTCAAAGCGTGCGTTGAATCGGTATATAACCCGGTTGAAGCGCTCGAGGGGATCATAGGTGTACATCGACGGAGCGTCGGCCGTCGTCACCAGGGGCGTGATCGGCGCGCTCTCGAGGTCTGGCGCCGCAGGGCGCGATACTTCTGCTGCAGCCGCGGCCGCGGCCGCGAATTTCTCTATGTCTGCGGCATTGGCCGCGGCAGGCGTCTCGGGCGGCAGACTGCGAATGGTCAGATTCTGCGAAGCGCAGCCACCCAACGCCAACGCGGCTACACCGACGCTGAGTACAGATCTCATCGTCCCGGGGCCTTCCAGCGCCCGGCCAGCATGTCGAGCAGGTCCGCAATCTGGTGACGCTCGCCGATATTACCGAGGTGCCCCCCGTGGTCGTAGACGGCGATTCGTTGACCCAGCGTGCTTTGCAGCCATTCGAGCTCGGATTGATCGAGAATGAGATCGTCGCTGTTGGTCTGCGCGTAATAGTCCGGATTGCCTCGCAATTCGTTGCCGATGACATCGAGACGATTATCCGCCAGGAGTGATTCCGGCGTTGAATTCGGCCGGTGCGCGAGATAGTAAGGCGCGAACACCCTGCTGAAATACTCTGCGAACGGCTTGCCGCGCAGCACCCGGCCGATCTGCTCGAGCGAATCGTTGGGGCCTGGCGGGTGTTTCGGATCGATCACCACGCCCGTGCCGGCATACAGGTCGCCGGCAAAAAAGACGTTGACGAGGTCGATACGGAAGCTCAGCGCAATGGCTGCGGAAAAATCCGCATCCGTCTTCAGTACGCTGCCGGCGGCGGCGAGGAGATCGCTGGCGTCGATCTGCACCCGCGCCGATGCGCGGTAGAGGTTTGCCAGGCGCGCGTACAACTTCCTATAGAGACTCTCGACGCCGGCGTCCGAGGAGCCGATGCTGATGGCGAAGAGCTTATCGAGGCGCGAGATCGAGGCAAACAGGCTGACCGGCGGATTTATCATGACGGCGCGATGGATTTTCAGCTTCCCCTCGGTCGAGTCGATCGACTTGACCACGGCTGCGTTGGCGCCGCCGAGACTGTAGCCGAGGATGTCGACATCTGTAATCCGCACACGGCCCGGCAGATTCGCGATGATTCGCTGCATCGCCGCGTACAGATCATGGCCGTCCTGGAGCAGATCGCCAGCGACGCCGGTACTCGACGTCGATACGATGAACCCCGGGAAGGTCGGCGACGGCATCGTGAGCACGTGATAGCCGGCGCCGTAGAGCGCCGCCCGCAGCGTCGACAGCTTCGCTGTGTTGCCGTCGCTCCCGGTACCCGATATCACTATTGCCAGCGGTGCCGGTTTGTCCTGCGCGGAAAACCAGACACGCAGCCGGCGATCGAACCAGAACACGTCCGGCACCGGGCGCGCCCAGGGCATCGCGATGTTGATTTCCTGCAGCGGGACGCTCGCCGGCAGCGGCGCCATATCCTGCGGCGGCGTGCCGAACACCGTCGCCCGAAGCCCTGCGGACCCTGCAAGGCCGGTCGCGGGACCGCTCGCCACGAGCTGCGCGGTGATCTGTGCGTCAGCCCCAACCGCGGCGGCTGCAATGAGTAAGGCGGGCAGAGCAAGTGGCGCCAGCAGCGCCCACTTCATTCCGACCTCCGGCCGGGTGCATGGGGGAGCCTCGAGGTCATCAGCATCGGCCTTTGGGGCCAGCAGCGCCGCGCGACGCCACCCGATAAATCACTTTGCAACGAAAATGCTCTTCGGGAGCTTCACGTGAATCCCATAGTTCGGCTTATCCACGAGCTGCGTGACGACCACATGCCCCGCGAGGCTCACGAGCTGATACGCCTGGTGCCGCGTGAGTTTCTTTTCCGCCGCCAGGAAGTCCACCATCTCCTGGATGGCGCCCTTGGTGGCGACGGTCAGATCTGGATCGGTCGCCATGCTGATGAAGTCGGTTGCCGTTTCAGCACGCGGCCAGGTCAGCTTCATGTCCTTGCGCACCGTGAGCTGCAAACGGCCCCGCAGTGAAGTCTCGATCGCAGTTTGATCGACTTCGCCATCACCCTGCGCGGCGTGTCCGTCCCCGATTTCAAACAGCGCGCCGCGCGCAAACACCGGGATATAAAGCGTGCTGCCGACGACGAGCTCACGATTGTCGAGATTACCGGCATGCCGGCCCGGTGGATTGCTGCTGACGCGGCCCGCTTCCGGCGCGGGCGCGACACCCATGCTGCCGTAAAACGGCCGCAGCGGAATGACTATGCCCGGAGCAAACTCGGCAGTCATTTTCCCGCGATCGAGGGCGAGCATCCTGATCGGGGCGTCCTGCTCGCAATTCTCCGGCAGAAACCCCTTACAACCGTTGTAACCGTAATCGATCGGCAAATCGATCGACAGCACCTTGACCTCGAGAACATCTCCCGCCTCCGCGCCCTCCACGTACACAGGTCCAGTGAGAATGTGACCGCCCGGTCCGCGGCGATCGCCCGTCAAGGCGGCAACGATATTTTTGAGTGACGCCTGAATCTTCTCGTCGGCCACGCCGGCTCGCGCAAGCCCTTCCGGTGTGTTGGTGAGCAGCGTATCGACATCGATGATATCGCCCGAGTCGATGCGCAATACCGGCTTCGCTTCCGACCAGTAGTAGCCATAGACCACGGTGGCCGGCGTCGCTTCGAGACGATGCGTTTTGGGAGGATGGGCGTAGGCAGCGAGTGCTGCTGCGAACGCAACGATTCCGCTGCAGGCAATGAGGTATGTTTTCATGCGACGGGTACGTTACCACTGCGCTGCCAAAGTTTTCGAGGGTAAGTCGCACTGGGCCAGGAACTTAAGTGCAGCCCGCGAATTGGGATTAAGGCTATATCCATTGCACGCACTCCAAAGATGACCGATACCCCCAGCCCCGCCCCAGCGCTTCTTGCCCATGGTGCCGAGCAACTGCCTGGCGTCATCGTGGACGCGTACAACGCTGAGCTGCGTACTGCCGAGGGCTTCATTGGCGACCGCGCCAGCAAAAGGGCCTTCCAGGCGATCCTCGACGATTGGCGCGAGCGAGTCCGCCAGGTTGGCGAAGACCCCTTTGGCGATGCTCCGAGCGAGGACATCGGCAAGAAGCGGCTCGACAAGGTTCTGGCTGAAGGCGATGCGGAAGCCGCAGGGGTGATTCACGGCGTCATCGAGGAGTTTTCACAGGAGTTCGCCCAGGTCATCCGCCGCTTCCTGCGCCTGAAGAATTGGAAAGACATCGAGCGCATCGTCGTAGGCGGAGGCTTGCGTCAAAGCCGCATCGGCGAGCTCGCGATCGGCCGCACCGCTGTGATTCTGAAGACGAGCGGCCACGGGGTCGAACTGAAGCCCATCCGTCACCCTGCAGACCATGCGGGGCTCATCGGCAGCGTCCATCTCGTCCCCTCCTGGATGCTCGCCGGCCATGACAGCATTCTGGCGGTCGATATCGGGGGCAGCAACATCCGCACGGGCATCGTCGAGCTGCGACTGAAGAAGAAGCCCGATCTCTCGGAGGCGGCGGTCAGCCGCTTCGAGCTCTGGCGCCACTCCGATGACAACCCTGCCCGCGAGGATGCGGTCACCCGTCTCATCGAGATGCTGACCGATCTCATCAAGCGCGCCGCGAAGGATGAATTGAAGCTCGCCCCCTTCATCGGCATCGGCTGCCCCGGCGTCATCCGTGCCGACGGCACAATCGATCGCGGCGGCCAGAACCTCCCGGGTAACTGGGAAGTCAAAAGCTTCAATTTGCCGCAACTGCTGCGGGAGGCGATCCCGAAGATCGGTGACCACGACACCGTGGTACTCATGCACAACGACGCGGTCGTGCAGGGCCTGAGCGAGCTGCCGTTCATGCGGGACGTGCGGCGTTGGGGCGTGCTGACGATCGGTACGGGGCTCGGCAATGCCTGCTTCACCAATCGCGAGGACAGCAAAGAGGCCGACAAGAACGGCAAAAAATAAAGGCGTGCAAAGAGCGCTGACATGACTACCCCACTCGAGAAAACACTGAAGCGCGAGTTACCCATTCAGGGGCGTCGTTATGTTGTCGCGATATCGCCGGACGGTTTGAAACTGACGCTGAAAGGGAAGCGCAATGGGAAGGAATTGCGCTGGGAGGACCTGGTGAGTGGCGATGCGGCGCTGGCGGTTGCCTTGAATGCCTCGTTGGGTGCATTGGAGACTTCCGCCCAAAGCACCGGAACGACGCCGAGAAGTCCGCGCCGTTCGCGGGCTTCGTCGCGCCGCGGACGCAAATAGCCGAGCGCCGCGCGGAAGACGCACTGGGCGAGTTTCGCTTCAATGGGACGAAGTTTAGTCCGGCCGCCGCCCCGGACGTTTCGGTTCATTCCAGGATCACAAAACTCACGCCATGACCCGAGGGAGCCGCGCCCTGCGCCATAAGCGATTGATTTATATACTAGGAGTAGCCGAACGGGGCGCCCCTTTGTGCGTTAATGACGCATGAATGGCACATCGATCACCCGCCGGGCCCTGAAATGGTCTCTCAGGGTGCTGGCGATCCCGTTGCTGCTGATCGCAGTACTGGCCGGCACCGCCGCCCTCGTGAACGCAAACTATTTCCGCGGCCCGCTCATTCGCTTTGCCGCCTCGCGCAGCCAGCGGCAAATCGATATCGCCGGTCCCCTCGAAATGCACCTCTTCTCGCTGCATCCGCGGCTGATCGCCCAGCGCGTCTCGATCGGTAACCCGCCGTGGACGCCGCCGGGGCGCGCGGCGGAGATCGGGCAACTGTCACTGGTTTTCGACCTGCCCCTGTCAGGTCAATCTTTTGGCATCCGCAGACTCGAGATAGACGCAGCGAGGCTGCATCTGTTGCGCGATTCCACGGGTCGCGCCAACTGGCAGTGGGCCGACCCGACGAAACAGACCGGCCAGGGCCCGCCGCTCATTCGCAGCCTGTCGATGCGCAACGCGCACGTCGATCTCGACGATGCGCGCCGCAACCTGCAGTTCGAAGGTACTGTTTCCGCGCAGGACCTGCCAGGTACCGCAACGTACCCGCCGTTGCGTATCGAGGGAGCCGGACACCTGAACGGCCGACCCAACACGTTCGCGCTCAATGGCGATCCGCTCGCAACCGCCAGTCTTGACAGACCGTATCGCTTTACGTACGCCGAACGCTCGAGCGGTTCGCGCCTCATGGGTCGCGGTTCCCTGGCGCGACCGTTCTATCTGGGCGCGCTCGACACCACGTTCGAGGCGACCGGCGAAGATCTGCGGGACCTCTACTTTCTGACCGGCCTGTTGATGCCAGACACCGGAACCTATCGCCTCACCGGCAAGCTCGCGCGCCGGGGAATGCATTTCGAGTTCAGCGACCTGCTGGCAACCTCGGGCCGGAGTGACATGCACGGCACTGTGTCGGTCGAGAGCTCGATTGGCGGTCGGTCGCGGATCCAGGCCAACCTCTATTCTGAGCTGCTGCGCCTGGCGGATCTCGGCGAGCGGGCGGCGGGGCGAACCTCCGCGGCGACGACGGAAAAGCCGCTGCTCCTGTCCGAGAAGGAGTTCCTTCTCAACGGGCTACGGCGCAGCGATTCGGTCGTTGACTTCCATGCTCGCGGTGTGGAGGCAGGTCACGTGTCATTGCACGCAGTCGCGGCAAAGTTGTCGGCCGACCACGGTGTTCTCTCGGTAAAACCTCTATCGGCCGCTTTCCCTGAAGGCAAGATCACCGGCCACATCAAGTTCGATGCGACAGCGGATGTCCCCACGGCGGACCTGGACCTGAAGGTCGCTGACTTGGAACTCGCCCAGTTCGATCGCAAAGGGACCGGGCAACCGCCGTTGGAAGGCCCGTTGCGCGCGCGCCTCATGCTCACGGGCCACGGACGTTCGCTTCACGGGTTCGCCGCGAGCGTCAACGGCAGGGCAACCGCAGTCCTCCCACACGGTGCCATTCGTGCCTCATTGGCTGAGCTGACCGGAATCGATCTGCGGGGACTGGGTCTGCTGCTCACCAAAAGCGAGGAAAAAACGGCAGTGCGCTGCGGAGTCGCGAGCTTTCAGGCTCACGACGGAATTCTCAGCGTGCAGAGTCTGGTGCTGGACACCGACACGGTTCTGATCAGTGGCCATGGCACGATCAATCTCGATACGGAACGTCTCGATCTCGCGCTGCATGGCCGCCCCAAGCGCCCGCGACTGGTGCGACTGCGTGCGCCAGTGTCGATCCGTGGCACCCTCAAACACCCCTCGATCGGCATCGAAGCTGGCGCCTCGGTAGCGCAAGCCGGCGCGGCCGTAGCCCTGGGGGTCGTGCTGACACCATTGGCGGCAGTGTTGGCTTTCGTCGATCCCGGCCTCGCCAAGGACGCGGACTGCGCCGCCTTGATTACCCAAGCCAAAGCCGATACCACGCCGGCGAGCCCGCCTCACTGAAGTCGTGCAGGCAGGGGCACTACCCGCTCGCGGGTGCCACGTGAATTGCGTCATCCGGTCGGGCGTGACCGCCCGACCGGATGTGTATCGTTTATGGAACCCCTGAAGCGTGGCCGCGTTCATCTGCGTGCCGCCTTCGGTCCGCTGAGGTCCATAGCTGCCGGTTCCAATAAAAGCTGTCTCTTAGGGGACTTTAAACCGCGACTTTAGCGCGCCCGGTTGCTGGCCGGCACGGGCGGCGGATCTTGGGGAGGTTCTATCTCTCTCGGTACCAAGTTACTGGGGAATCTCGGCAGCGCGCTCGTGGGCCGGATCGCTGGAGCGCTGATCGGGGTGATCACGTTCAGCGTACTCGCGCGCAGCATCGGTGCGGACGGGCTCGGCCACTATCGCACCGTCCTGACCATGCTGCTGTTCACCGGCGTGCTATTCGATTTCGGACTGTACTCGATCACGCTGCGGGAGATCTCGCGGGAGAGCGGGGACGAGCCGCGCATCCTCGGCAATGCCGCCGCGCTCCGCATATTCGCGACGATCTGCGCGGTGCTGTTTCTTCTGCTGGTCCTCCTTATGACGGACTACGACGCGACCGTGCGCTACGGCGTCCTCATCGCGGGCGCCGGTTGGATCGGCTATCAGCTCAACGACGTGCTGCGCGCGGTCTTTCAACTGAAGCTGGCCAAGCATCGCGGGGCGATCGCCGAGACCGTCGGCGCACTGGTGGCGCTGCTGCTGGTGACCCGGCTCGCAGCCCTCGACGCGGGCACCGCCGCAATGTTGGGAGCGACGGCTGTCGGCTTCATCTGCACCGCCGGGCTGGCGTGGTATTACGCCGACCGGCTGGTCTCGTTGCGGCTGAAAGTGGAGCTCCCGGTCTGGCGTGCCCTGATCGTCGCCGGCCTGCCGGTGGCGGGGTCGGTGTTGCTCCTGAACGTCCAACTGCGAATCGACGTCCTGCTGCTGTCGATCATTCACGACGCGAAGCAGGTCGGGCTGTATGACGCACCCCTGAAGCTCTACGAACTCCTGTTCGTCATTCCGTACCTGTTCGGAGGCATGATGATGCCTCTGTTCATCCGCGATCGCGGCGACGGCAGCGGATCCTTCGGGCCGCGGCTGAGCGCGGCTGTCAGCGCCAGTATCATCATCTCGTCGCTGGCATTCGCGGTGCTGTTCGTGCACGCCGAATCCATCGTTACTCTCCTTGCGGGCGAAGAGTTCGCGGACTCCGCCACACCGTTGCGTATTCTCGCTGCCGCTGCACTCTTTGCCGGTATCTCGGCCATCCTGCGATTCGCCGCCACGGCGCTTCACCAGCCGGGGAAGATGCTGCACGTGGATATCATCGGCGTCTCCGCCGCCCTGCTCGCCCACGCCATACTCATTCCACCCTATGGAATCGTAGGCGCCGCACTCGGCAAGTTGTGTGGTGACATTGTGACGTCGACCGCCGCGATCGTCATGCTACGCAAGCAATTCACGCGAGCGATATTCAATTCGGTCCTGGTTGCCGTAGCCGGCGGAATGGCCCTGTTCGTCGCCCTGTCTTTAGCCGACTACACCGGGCTGCATTGGATGATGGCGATCACCCTCTGCCTGCCGGTTATAGGTGGCGCGCTGCTGCTGGTCCCTCACGTACGCCGTGACCTGAGCTATCTGGCCGCCTGAGCCCATGGGAACATACACCGCTTAAAAAACGGACAGCTCCCGTGGCGTTTACCGTCGCGCGGCAAGGTTATTTGCAACCGTGCTGTCCCGAGTGAATAACACGTCAGTCTGTCCTTCCGGGAGACTGTAAATCGGCCGCAGTGGACACGGGCGCCGCCACTGCAGATACCAGCCGGCAGAGTAGTCGTTCTCGATGC
>JAQGOG010000132.1 GCA_028293765.1 Gammaproteobacteria bacterium | reverse complement strand
CGCTTGCGAAGTCTGTTGCCGCGAGGTCAAGCCGTGGCCGAGCGGGTCGCACGGTCTCTCGGCGTTTCCGAACGCACGCTGCACCGCCGCTTGGCCGAGTCGGGCCATTCCTTCCAGGACGTTCTCGATACGTTTCGGCTTGAGGAATCCGAACGACTCCTGTCGCAAGGCACGCGCGAATTGGCGGACATCGCGCTGAGCTTGGGATTCTCGGACCAGACTGCCTGGTCGCGCGCTTTCAGACGTCTTAGCGGTACTACTCCCACCGCGTGGCAGAGCGCGAATCGATCCAAGAGTTAGTTCCGTCGCACGGACGACGGGTTGGCACAATGACGGTCCTGCCTGGCCCGACGCTGGGGCTGCGGCGATGAATTCAAGGCGATCAGGGCGACTTGACGCGATCGATTGGCGAATCATTGGAGCGAAAACCACTGCAGTCCGCGCGCGATCCCCATTCCTACTCTTCGTCGGCGCCATCGCGCGAGAGGTGCTCAAGCCTCTGTCGTAATCCCTCAAGGACTTTGGCGGCTGCTTTGATGCTTTTCGCATCGAGGTCCTCGCCAAGCATGCTGACCCACGGAGCCTGGACTTGAAGCGCGGCGTTGTAGGCCTGAACGCCTTTCGGCGTCATCACGACCAGTCTCGCGCTCCGATGGTGTGGATTGTCCTTCAGTTCGACAAAGCCCTCAGCCTCGAGTTCTCCAACGATGCGCTGCACGCCCTGCCGGTTTAGTCCCATGTTGCGGGCCAATCGGGCAACCGGTTCGGGGACGGGCGACAAGGCGATTGCCCCCAGTACTTGCCAGCGGGCGCTCGTAAGACCGAGGCCTGCCACAAGCCGATCGCCGGCGACGAGCAGACGGCCATTGAGGCGGAAGATCGCCACAATGAGCTCGCTCACGGCCATGCCAGAAGGCGTTCTTTTTTTGATGTTTTTCATGTGCCTCACATTACCTGATTGACAACATGATGTCACTACGGTAACTTATTTTAGAACCGACAGAGACTGCTCGCAGACTTCGCACCGAAATATCAAAAGGATTGGGAACACAGATGCTCATGAGTGACCACCATCAGAGAGTTTTCCGAATCGACAGATTTGTTGTTCCAGCCGCCTCAGAAGCGGAATTTCTCAATGTTGTCGCTGCAATCAACACGGTCTTAGTGCCAATGGATGGGTGCCTTCAGCACCACGTGCTCAAGCAGCAGGAGGCATCGGGCGACAACAATTACATCACACTCGTGGAGTGGGCTTCCCTCGCAGCGATTCAGAAGGCGCGAGAAGTCGTGGCCGCCAAGCACAAGGAAATGAATTTGAATCCCCAAGAGATGTTCAAGCGGCTGCAGATTAAGGCCGAGTTGGGGAACTACGTCCCGGTCGCCGGCGAAAGCGCCTGAGTGTCTGTTACCTAGTCCAGGGAGAATCTGATGACAGGCCCCGCAGCCAAGCAACGCATCAATGTCAATGGCCTCTCGATCGCGTTTCACGACATCGGTTCGGGAGATCCGATAGTCTTCCTGCACGGCAACCCCACTTCCTCATATCTTTGGCGGAATGTCATCCCACACGTGCAGAGCTTCGGACGCTGCATAGCGCCCGATCTGATCGGTATGGGCGACTCCGAAAAACTACCCAATTCCAGTGCGGATTCCTACACTTTCGTTGAGAACCGTCGCTATCTGGACGGGTTCTTCGATGCCCTTCGGTTGAAAGAGGGTGTGACCCTCGTTGTTCACGATTGGGGCTCGGCCCTGGGGTTCGACTGGGCCAAGCGCAATCCAAATGCCGTCAAGGGCATCGTCCATATGGAAGCGATCGTTGCGACGATGAGCTGGGACGACATTCCCGGCCCAGTGCAGCCGAGGTTCCGCGGCGTTCGCTCCGAGGCCGGGGAGGAACTCGTGTTGCAACAGAACATCTTTATCGAACAAAGCATCGTGAAAGGAACCCTGAGGACGTATACAGACGCCGAGATAGCTGAGTATCGCCGTCCGTTCCTTGAAAAGGGTGAAGGCCGCAGGCCGATGCTCACCTGGCCTCGTCAACTTCCGATCGGCGGCGAGCCTGCCGACGTTGTCGATATCGTCAACGCCTACGCCTCATGGCTCACCACAAGCGCAGTCGCCAAGCTCTACATCCGAGCAGACACCGGAACACATTCCGCGAAAATGATCGAACAGATTCGGACATGGCCTAATCAGCAGGAAGTCGCAGTTCGGGGCATCCATTATCCTCAGGAAGATTCGCCGAACGAGATCGGCGTCGCGATTGCGACGTGGATGCAGGGGTTGCGAGCAAAGCGGCAGTGAGGCCTCTGTCCAGTCCTCAATAACCCTGAAGCACGCGCCGCAGCAGCCCGAATCAGGGTTGGAGGTCGCCACGAAAGTCGTCCCGGAACCGCTCGGGATTCCGGTTCCGTCAGTTCTTGCGTTCGGCTTCAGCTCGTGGTCGTCGGTTGCGACGGTAGAAGCTACCGCGTTCTCGAAGATCATCGACAATCTCTGTTTCTGGATGACCGCAGCGAAACCGCCGAATGAGAGGACCAAATTTTGTACCTACAAGACTTCGTCAAGAGTGGCACGAGTCTCTCATGAGACCACGGACGCTTGCCCCCCGAGCCGGCACGGCCATCGGGTCAACCGCTAATCAGGCGCCCGGCGCGCACGAGTCGCAGGTGTCTACCGCTTCCGGTGCCAATCGCGCCAGTACTGCGCGAAGCGCGTCGCGAACACACCCGGTTTTTTCTCATACAGTCTGCGGCCGAGTACGAATGCCTTGTCCTGCAGCCTGGTGCGGTAGCGGTCGATCAGGGCGAGCAGCGCGCTGCGCGAGGCGGCATCCGGGAACGCATCGGCCATGTCCGCAACCTTAGTGCGCAGCACGGACAGGTCATGGTGATTGCCGAGGTAGTCGGCGAGCTTATGCGCCCGATCGGCGCGCTTGCCGATCGCCCCAGGCCGGAGCGGCTCGAGAACCTGCAATTGGTGCCACAGATATTTCACCTGCTTGCGCCACTCGTGAAGATTTTCCGCCGAGGGAAAGGCCTGCGAGGCGGCGAAGGCCTTGCGGCCCTGACGGTACACACGCTTCAACCCGGCACCGATCACGGACCATCCATGGTTCCCGACCGGCCAGCGCGCGGAACGCTCGAATATCCGGCGAAGTGCGTCACGTTGCGGGTTGAGCGCGCTAGGCCGCTCCAGAATGCGGCATCGTGTAGCGACGTACTCCCGGCGTAGCGCCTGCCGGAAACCGTCTAGCGGCAAACCGCGTGCCGGCGAGCCATAACGGCGAACGACTCTATCGAGCGTATCGAGCAGCACTTTCGCGTCACGCACCTCGCTGAGCGGTCGCGCCGCATCGCGAAGCGCGGCGTTTTCGCGGTTGTAGACCGCCTCGCCAAGCGCGTCGCGCAGGAGCCGCAGAGTGGCGCGCGCTTTCTTCAGTTCCTTGCGTGCCGAATGAACGGCTTCATCGGAAAGTTTTTTGCCGTCGAGGGCTTCGAGCGCCTTGGCTATCTGCTCCCGTGCGATGCGGCGCAAGCCCTGCGTGCCGGATTCAGATCGCCGCAGCGCGACCGCCATCGCTCAGTTCCGACGGTGACGCACCAGTCCACGGCGAATTGCTACACCAGAGCGCAACACAGGAAGGCCACCGCGAAGAGGATGTCGAGCACTGGTGAGGTTCGCTCGATGGAGGTGGTGTATCGCTGATGCACAAGCTGGCCTGACTTCATTCCGTTCGAGGCAGATCGACCCGGCTCGGCCCTGAAACGCCTCCCCCCGGCCCGTTCGCAGAGGTGTGATCGGAAGCCTGCGCCGGCGCGAGATGATTTTCGAACCACCAACGCGCGAGTCGCGCCACCTCCTCGAGCGCATTGGGCTCCTCGAACAGGTGCGTGGCCCCGGGGACAATGGCCAGTTGCTTTTCGCAGCGCAGTTGCGCGAACGCCGCCTGATTCAGTTCGATGACCGGGACGTCGTTTCCTCCCACGATGAGCAGCGTGGGAGCCTGAACGCGCGGCAAAGCCTGGCCCGCCAGGTCAGGGCGTCCGCCACGCGAGACGACCCCACCCGCCAGCTCGGGCCGCGAGGCTGCAGCGACCAGCGCAGCGGCGGCACCGGTACTGGCGCCGAAGTAGCCGATCGCCAGCTGCCGGGTCTCAGGCAGCATCTTCAGCCATCCGGCGGCACCGAGGAGCCGCTTCGCGAGCAGCTCGATGTTGAAGCGAAAATCTCCCGAAAGCAGATCGGCCGCTTCTTCCTCCTGAGTGAGCAGGTCCACCAGCAGAGTCGCCAGCCCTGCTCCGTTGAGCACCCGAGCTACGTAACGATTGCGGGGGCTATGCCGGCTGCTGCCGCTGCCGTGCGCGAACAGCACGACCCCAATCGGACTCGCGGGCAGCGTCAGGTTGCCATCCAGCGTCTCCTCAGCCACTGGAACCCGGACCACGCGCTCGTCTGCCTGCCATGCCATCGGCCTCTCCTCAACTCGAAAGTCATACTGCGAAGGGGAAAGTCTCCGGCACCTCACCAGCTTCCCAGCCGGCAGTGCGCTCGAGCGGCTCAACCGCGCGCGTCTCCTCGAAGTGCAGCACCGCCTCGAACTGATCCGGCAGCCGCGCCCGGAAGTAATGGCTCATGCGTTCGGTTTCGGGACGATAGATCACGCCAATCGCCCGTTCGAGCCGCGGGTTACTCAGGCCCCGCTTCGCCGGATCGTCCGCCCTCAGAGTAAGCAGAAAGCGCTCTGGCAGCGCGTCGTGGAATAGTGCCTCATAGCTACCGGCAAGCGCCCGCCGGACGTTCTTGCGCTCGGCAGGCCCGTCCCAGTCCGAGGCCGCCGTGACGGTACCGTGATGCGTGGTGAACCCGATCAGCACGGCTTCGCGACCATATCTTTCTCGTACAAGCTGGCCGACATTCAGCTCGCCGCGTTGCCCCATGTCTGTTGCCCGCGCGTCGCCCAGATGCGAATTGTGCTCCCAGACAGCCACCTTCGGTGTACCACCTCGCCGGCTGAAGTGCGCGACCAGTGCCTCGAGCGTCTCCATCATGTGGCGGTCGCGCAGATTCCACGATGACACGTCCCGGAGAAACATCGTGCGGTAATACTCCTCGGCGTTCTTCACCAGCCGCGCGTTCTGCTCGGCATAGAACACCTCGTCCTCGGGCACACCGCCGGCGCGGGCGTAGTCCATCATCCGACGTTGGAACTCGACGAGCTGGCTAACGACCTGCTCCTGGCACGACGCGGTGGCGCCGGAAGCCGCGATGAGGCCATAGACCTGGGTGTCCTCGCCGAATCGATCGAAGCAGGCGTAACGCTCGCGCGCCTTTTTTGCCGCCTCCGGATCGACCTTCTCAAGAAATTGGAGTACGGCCTTCATCGAAGCACGCAGGCTATAAAGATCGAGACCGTAAAACCCGACTTTCTGATCCTCCGACGAAGTCGCGTCGTTGCGCGCGCGCAGCCACTCGACGAACTCGACCACTTCCGTGTTGCGCCACATCCAAGTCGGGAATCGCCGAAAGCCGGCGAGCGCTTCATTCGCATCGACATCGTCGCTCACGCCACGCACGTAGCGGTTGACCCGGTAGGCGTCGGGCCAGTCGGCTTCGACCGCGACGGCCGTGAAGCCCTTCTCGGTGATGAGGCGTTTGGTGATCTGCGCACGCTCGCGATAAAACTCGTGTGTGCCGTGGGAGGCCTCACCGAGCAGCGCGAAGCGCGCACCGCCGATCAGCTCCAGGAGTGGATCGTAGTCCTGCGCATTGCCGGTCAGCCGGTGGGCAGCCGCACGTACCGATTCCAAGAGAGCAGTGTCACCTGAGTCAGGCATTGTTTGGAGCGCCTCTGGCTGCTGCGCCTGCGCAAGCAGGTTGCGCACCTCTTCGTCGGTCGTCTGCGAGAAGTCCTCATACCAGAAGCCGACGGCGTAAAATGGTTCCGGGGTGACCGCGCAGATCACTTCATCGGCCTTCGTTCTCAACTGCTCGCAGATATCGGGCGATGCCGTCGGAACCGCCACGACGATGCGTGCGGGCTGGCGCTGCCGCAGCGCCTCGACCGCCGCCTGCATGGTGGCGCCGGTCGCCAGCCCATCATCCACGAGGATCACGGTCCGACCCGTGAGATGGGGGAACGGACGACCGCCGCGGTAAAGGCGCTCGCGTCGCGCCAGCTCCGTCTCCTCTCTGGCCACGACCGTCTCAATGACATGGTCCGGGATACGCAGAGCTTTCACGACGTTGTCGTTGATCACGCGCAGACCGCCGGTCGCGAGGGCGCCCATCGCCAACTCCTCGTACCCCGGCACGCCTAGCTTGCGCACGAGAAACACGTCCAGGGGCGCACCGAGTGCGCGAGCCACCTCATACCCGACCGGCACGCCGCCACGTGGCAGAGCAAGCACGATCACGTCTGGACGATTGGCAAAGGCGACGAGCTTCTCAGCAAGCAGCCGCCCCGCCTCGCGTCGATCGCGAAAGATTCGTTGACTCAACATCTCCTCCTTGGTCTACGACTCCGGGCGCATGCGGCCGACGCGCGCGCTCACCTCACTCGCGATCGCGGGGAGCTGCTCTCCGAGCGGTGCACCCCGCAGTCACGGCTCGCGCCCGTACCGACATGGCACTCTGCCACGGGCTCGCCGCGCTGCCTTGATAACCATCAAATCGTCCCGATTTCCCGATCCATTCGTGCGCAACTGGAACAGGAAGTCTCTGCCGTGACGCTGGTGATGAAAACATCGAAGCTGATCGCCGACTGATCGGCCCCACCCTGGTTGTGGTCGCCGCCGCCCTGTTGCTCAACCTTGGCTCTTTCCCTGCATTGGCGCAGCAGGTCTCGCGCGAACCCGCGCTCCTGTTGCTGTCTGGCATCCTCTTGTTTGTTACTGGTCTTGCTAGTGTGCGCGCTCACAACGTCTGGACGGGCGGTTGGTCCGTGCTGGTGACCGCTATCGGGGTGGCTCATTCTCCTCGGTGGCGTTGCACGCATGTTGTTCGTGACCCAAATCGCCTCAATTGCGGCCGGCATGTGCCGAAGCACCGGCCTGATCATTGCAGTGGCGGTCGTTTTTCTGGTGCTGGGCACCCTGCTTACCGTTACGGCCAACGTCAGCTTTCCCTCACCACCTCTTCCGCCCGCTTGTCTTCACGCAGGCCGAGGAACCGCGGATGTCGGAGCTTCCCTCGCTGCGTCCACTCGGTGAAGTCGATCTGAGCGACGAGCTTCGGTTTCACACAATGCACACCACGTCGCGGCAGATCATCCTGGTCGAGCGGGCAAGTCGGTGTCTCCAGCTGTACAAGCCTCCTGCTCAGGCGTCGCAGCGTGTCGTTGTCGAACCCAGTGCCGACCTTCCCCGCGTACACGAGCTTTCCGCGGCGGTAAACGCCTAGCAACAACGCTCCGAAGCCCACCCGGTGTCCTTGTGGATCCGTGTAACCGACGATGACAAATTCCTGGTTCTGCCTGCATTTGAATTTCAGCCAGTCGCGCGTTCTCCCGGAGACATAGATGCTGTCCGCATTCTTGGCGATCACACCTTCCCATCCCCGCGAGCACGCCCGGCGGTAGTAGGCCTCGCCCTCGGTGTCGCAGTGTTCTGTACACCGCAACGAACCGCGGAATTGCAGGACATTCCCAAGTACCTGCTTCCGGTATCGCAGCGGGACCAGTCGGATATCGTACCGGTCCAGGTAGAGCAGATCGAAGAGATAAAGCCAAACCGGCACTCTGCGTACCAGCTCAGCCGACGGATGCCCTACCTGCATCCGTTCCTGCAGCTTCACGAAGCTGGTGAGTCCCTGTTTGAATGCCACGATTTCGCCGTCCACGATGAAGGAATCGGTCGCTTGCTCATCAAGCGCTGCGGTGATCTCGGGATAGCGGTCATTGAGCCGAATCTGGTTGCGCGAAAAGAGATTCAAACTGCGGCGGTGCCGGAAGGCTAGGCAGCGTTCCCCATCCCACTTCGGTTCGAAACGCCAGCCTTCTCGCGAGAAGCGCTCATCCGTCAGGGTCGCCAACATAGGCGCAACCCAGCTCGGCTGCGCTCTGGTGCGAATCCGGGATCTGGCTTCAACCGGTAACCCGTCCAGCGGGTTGCGCTCTCCCATTGCGTTTCACCTCAGGGGCAAATTGGGGCGCTGACCGCCTGCCATGCGCGGTGACCCGCCCGGAAGGAATCGTGACAACTTTATTATACGACTGCCGAAAGACGACATTCGACTCGCGGCTCGCGTCTTCGACGATGCGGATCTCAGCAGCGAGGCGCTCTCAGAGGGAGGGGGCCATGGCAGCTCCTTAAAACAATTTATTGTCAGTATCGGCACGCGTGTGATCGAGCGGATGCGCGAGCTCGGCCTGCAACGCGGCAAGAACGACTTGGATATTTACGTGATGTGCGAGATCCACAACGACGTCCTGCTCATCGATGAGTTCAGCAGGCTCTTCGACGGCTTCTCGATCGGGTCCAACAACCTGACGCAACTCACTCTGGGCGTGGATCGCGAGTCGGCGCTGGTAGCGTTCGATTTCGACGAGCGCGACCCGGGAGTGAAGCAGATAATACGTCTTGCAGTGGATGGACCATGAGCAGCCCCCCTCCAGCCCTATTTTCCCTGAGCGAGAGCCGGACATTGGCAGCTGCTGTCGGGCTAGAAGCAGACCTCAAACTCGCCTCTCTCGAAGAGGGTTCCTTCGAGGGCGGTGAGTTCAAGCTGCGGCCCCTCGAGTCAGTCCGTGGGCGCACCGCATTCGTGCTCCAGTCGCTCGCCGGGACCGCTGGCGCACCGGTCTCAGACCGCTTCATACGGCTTCTGTTTCTCCTGAACGGGCTGCGCGACGCCGGCGCGACCCAGCAAGTTGCGCTCGTGCCGTATCTCGCCTTCGCACGGACAGACCGACGCACGAAAGTGCGCGATCCCATCAACACACGTTATGTAGCGCAGCTTCTCGAAGCCTCTGGAGCCGATCGCCTCATCGCACTGGATGTGCACAATCCGGCCGCTCTCGAGAACGCATTCCGGATTCCGGTCGATCACCTCTCGGCGCTCCCCATGATGGTCGACCACTTCGCCACGCGCTTTGCTCATACGCATCTTGCGATCGCCTCGCCGGATGTCGGCGGCGTCAAGCGGGCGCAGATTTTTCGGGAACGCCTCGAGACCCGCCTGAAGCGCGCGCTGGAGCTGGTTTTCATCGAGAAGCGCCGCTCGCAGGACGTCGTTTCGGGCGGCCGGCTCGTCGGCAACGCCGCCGGGCGGACAATCATTGTGATAGATGATCTGTGCGCGACCGGAGGCACATTGCTCCGAGCTGCTGATGCGTGTCTTGGCGCTGGCGCGACCGCCGTTCATGTCGCCGTCACGCACATCCCGCTGGCGGCCGGCCTCAGATCGGTCTTAGACGCGGGAAGTATCGCGAGCTTGGTGACCACTGACAGTGTCGGGAATACCTTCCAGCTCGCGAATATCCCGACCACTTCCGCGGGCAAGCTCGTCGTGCTGCCGATTGCACCGCTGTTCGGCCAGGCAGTGCGGCGAATGGTGTCCGGAAGGCACCTGGCGCCGCTTCTGGAGCGGTGGCCGGTGGCGATCGAGGACTGAGCGCGCCAGGTCGCGACGCGAATCGGCACCGGTGTGAATTGGACCGGAGTTGGCGCACGGGCGTCGCTGTCAGTCGCGCCTTCGAGTGGGCTGACCATTGCAACGAGCTCTTTCCTGAATCTGGGTCGCGTGTGCCAGATTGAGGCAAGGTGAGGCATCCTGGTCCAAACCGGCTCATATCGATGCGTGGGCCCAAAGGGGCTCGAACGTCACTTCGTCAAATCTCGCTACTGGGCCGCGCTGCGCGGCGCCGTGCAGAGGTCGAGCATCCGCTTGGCCA
>JAQGOG010000031.1 GCA_028293765.1 Gammaproteobacteria bacterium | reverse complement strand
TGCTTCGCATATCCGCCTGGCCAGATGGACTCGAAACATCGAGTTCCAAGTTAGAGTCACACACAAAAAGACGGCCGGAAGGAGACCTTCCGGCCGCAAGAGACGAACAATCGATGCCCTGTACTGTCGGTTTCGGCAACGCGATTGTTCGCGGGGTGGGGTGAAGACGGGGGGAATGGCCTTCTGACCCCAAACCGACGCAGGCGTCACTCGATAAGAAACGCCGCATCAATGGTTCGAGGGTTGCTCTAATGTTACCCGGTGATAGCTTTGTAACCGTACCAATGCGCGGTTGAGTAGGTTTGAACGATGCATCGGCAACGAGCACCAGTTAGAGATATCGCAGATCGCGGTCACCTTGGAACGACTCGGTGGCGAGGCCATCGTGAACGAGCCGATTGGGTCGCTGCCGGCGGTTTTGAGTCCCGTGTGGCGATACCGAATACCGTGCAGCGAGGGTCGATCGTCTGGCGCGCGAAGATCGGATCCGCAATGATCACGGCTGTCACGATAGGTTGCATGTGGCTGTTCCGGGCTTCGATCCACTTAACCGCGGCGACAGGACAGTTCCTGACAGGTGGCTCGTGTGGATTGATGCATTGACTGGGAAGCGCGCCGACCGCTCGGATTCGGTTCATCTATGCGCGGATGGCGGGGCGCCATGGCGTCAAACCAGGTACCCGAGCGCCTCGTCAAGGCCCCAGCTTCGTTCGCCACAGCACATCGTGACAAGCGGCAGCTCAAAGCTCCCGCCCACTGTCCCGAAGCCCCCGACGGTGGGGCTGGTACTCACCGGTGGAGGTTCGCGTGCCGCCTACCAGGTGGGCGTACTCCGCGCAATCGCGGATTTGCTGCCACTCTCACGTAACCCTTTTCAGGTCATCGTCGGCACTTCAGCGGGAGCAGTGGCCGCGAGCGTACTGGCTGCGGGGGGCGATCATTGGAGAAGCGCCGTTGAGGGTCTCGAATACGTGTGGACGAACCTGCGATCGGAGCATGTCTTTCGCGTTGACGCGGCCAAGATGGTCCGTGGGGGTCTGCAATGGTTGCTAGCGCTGACGTCGGGCGGACTTGCAATGTCGCCCCCGAAATCGCTCCTCGACAATACACCGCTGCGTGAGCTGCTCGACATGCATGTCGATTGCCGTGGCATTCGCAGGAACATCGAGCGCGGTCATCTGCGCGCTCTCGCCCTGTGCACGACCAGCTATGTGAGTGGGCATTCCGTGGTCTTTTACGATGCAATGGAGGGGATCACAGACTGGAATCGTGCGCAGCGCCTGGGGCGGCGCACGAAGCTCACACTGGAGCATCTGATGGCGAGCGCGGCCATTCCGTTGCTCTTCCCGCCGGTGAAGCTCGGCGGGGCGTATTTTGGCGATGGCGCCATGCGCCAGCACAATCCTCTCAGTCCGGCGCTCCATTTTGGCGCGGACCGCGTGTTGATCATCGGTGTGCGCGCAAAGCGCGCTGCAGGAATCGGGACAAATCTCTTGCACGCGAGCATGCCGACACCCGGGGAGATCTTCGGCTACATGCTCGATAGCCTGTTTACCGAGCAGATCTACGGTGATCTTGAGCAAGTCGAGCGCATTAACCAGCTTGTGCAAGACGCGCCATCGGCGGCACAAAACTTACGGCATGTCGACATGTTGATGCTTGCGCCGAGCCACGACCCCCGCGAGATCGTCGCGACCCATATGGCCGACATGCCGCTTGGGCTGCGTACATTGCTGCGCGTGATGGGCGGGGGCAATCGATCGGGTCATCAACTCGCCAGTTATCTCACGTTCGAATCCGGCTACACGCACGACCTGATCAAGCTCGGCTACCGTGACGCGATGAATGCACGGTCCGCGCTCGTGCCGTTTCTGACCGGCGAGGCGCTGCCGCCGGCAATGATCGAGAAGACCTCGCTTGCGGGAAGCGAGCGGGGTCGTCCGGAAGTGTTGAGTCCTTCGGGGACCGATTGCGCCACGGCGGTCTGATGAGTAACGGGATTCACCAGGACACAGCAGCGCGCGGACGGGAGTTCGTCTTCTTGTCACGCGGAAGCGCATTGGTAGACCGCAGGCTCACCGCGCGTCCCAGTTGTCCCACAGAGACGGGTCGAAATCCAGTCGGCCCGGCCGGTCAGCTCGCCAGTTCTCTCCCGATTTGCGGATGCGCTCGCCGCCGACGACATAGTTCTCGATCGACAGCCCGCGGCGGTCGCGGACTTCGTTGCCGATGACGACCCGCTCCCCTTTGTCATTCGACAGTGCTTCAAACTTGTTGGCCTGGGTCCGAACATCCAGCTCGTTCCACTCTTGAATCCACAGATTTCTGATATGTATGTTGTCCCAACTCGAAAGGGCGTACAGGCGCATCGCACACAGATTCTTGCCCTCGGAGCGGATGTTCTCGAGGAACAGGTTGGTCACGTGCTTTGCGGGGTCGGCGAGTGTGGACGAGCTGGGGTCCAGGTAGTGCCTCGCCGAGTTGATGATGCAGGAGTTGTGGCTGTCCGAGTACATGCGGTTGTGAATGACATCAAGGCCGTTCACGCGCACGTCGGTTATGTTTCTCGGCTCCCATCCCCATTGAACCACCGGGCCGTTGTCCGCCTTCCAGACCACGACGCCTTCGACCGTCAGATGGCTGGCATAGAGTTTCAGCACATCGTCGTTGGAGTGGACGAACGCGTGCTTGATCGAGCTGCCCTGGTATAGCTCGACGCCATCGGTCTGCCAGTACCAGCCGCCAACCTGCTTGTACCGGGATACGTCTGCCGTGAAACGCTGTACGTCTCCGTAAGCCACGAATGAGTTGTAGGGAGGATTCGCCACGGTAATCCCGTCAAGCGTCAAGTGTTGTGGTTCGGGGCCTGCTGCGAACTCCAGCATCTTCACGCAGGTCCCATGGCAGTCTGGAGCGCTGGCCGCCCGATGTCTGTAGTGATTGGCCCGGTCAGGCTCGTAGACGTACTGCTCGCCTGATAGAACGCCAAACCCGGTTACCTTCAAATCCGTCGGCCCGCTGCGGAATTGGAACGCACCCTTCACGTAGGCGCCGGGAGCCAGATAGACCCAGCGGACCTGCGGAAGCAGATTCGCGTGATAGTTCCAATCCATGTAGTACGTGCCAGGCCGAAAATAGATCACCTGCTGGGTCACCTGCTGAAGGTTCGAAACTTTTCCCGGCCGGGGATAGTAAATCGAGTGGGAGGCGGTCGCGGGCACCAGCCGATCGGCGTCGCCGCCTGTCGGCATGGCCTCAGCGAAGATCATCATGGCGTTGCGTGGCTCGGTGTGCACCGCTGGATTGCCCGAGGCGCTGGTCGTCAATCCGCCGCTGCCGTCCTTGTAGCTGGTCAGCTGCTCGCCCTTGAACTCCACCGAGAAGCGATAGCCCCCGCTGGAGTAGGGCACGAGAATCCGGATGGTTTTCTGGTTCACCAGTTCCTTCTGAAAATTCAATGTGCTCGGCCGGATCGTGACCTCGTCCGCAGAACTGAGTGCAGGTCCTTCCTTGATTTCGACATGCACCCACGTATCGGCGTTGTACAGGAATGACGTCCAGCTCATGGTCATCTTCGCCTGCGCCGCAAACTCGGCCCCGTCGTTGCTGCTGTAGCCCTCTTTGGTGCGCCCGCTACGGGGTAGGCTCATGTAGGTGAAGGAGTCGTGGAAGACCTGAGGAGCCGCACGCGTCGCGACGCGGACGGCGTAGATGGTAGAGCGGCGAACGTTCCCGGCCGCGACGGCCGTGGAGTCGTTCAGCTCCGCGTTGGCATGCCCCCAGGTTTGGAGCTCCGCGCCTTCGGAGAGCGCGCAGTCCAGAACCACGACGGCAAGAGTGCTCGTTAGGCGATGCATTTGGACTATAGCCGCCTGGTGGCTCAATGCTCGGGTTAACTGCGCTCCGCGCTCCCGCTCTTCGGGACGGCCCCAATCTCCCGGCGCGCTGTAACGATGACCTCTTCCATGTGCATCGCCCTTGATCTGTATCAAACAAGGGGCTGCGCAAGGAGGGTTTTGCACTGGCAGGGGCGCTCGCGCTTCTTGCTCGCTGGCTCTGCTGCGGGCGAACGCACGCTGGAAGGCAGACAAGTCGTCCGTCAGGCTTGCGGCAACAGGTCGGGAATGTGGTTTGCGGCCTACGGCGTTGCATTTCGGAGGTCGTAAGATGCGCGACGACGGCGCCAACAGGCCAGTGCGAATGACGAGCGGCATAAACGCGCTGCTGGGATTGTGGATTGTCATCTCACCATGGGCCGTTGGCGCGCCTTCCCCGGCGGTTGCACGAAGCGCGACCGCAGCAGGTCTGGTGATCGCGGTGTGCTCCGCGATACGGTTCATGTCCAGGGGTACGGCGGCCCTGAGCTGGGCCAATGTCGTTTTGGGCGGCTGGGTAGTATTG
The DNA here is from genome assembly GCA_028293765.1 of Gammaproteobacteria bacterium. Taxonomy (GTDB): domain Bacteria; phylum Pseudomonadota; class Gammaproteobacteria; order Steroidobacterales; family Steroidobacteraceae; genus 13-2-20CM-66-19. The sequence goes on along the minus strand of JAQGOG010000031.1, from coordinate 34,857 downwards.
TCCCCTTGGGTGTACGGAGGGTACACCACAGGTGACATCCGGACCTGGAACTACTTCGTTGCCGGGGCCTTGATCGCAGGCCTGGAAGGGTTGAGCCTCACTTTCAGCGCGCTTCGACATCCATGGTCGCCGAGCAGCCATGTTGACTCTGCTTCCTCAGATAAAGCCGGCAAGCCGAGATAAAGCCCGAACAAACCGGGGTACGATGGCTTGCGCAGCTACCACCGATGCGTCCGATACCTAAGGACCAGGGTCGCGCAACGCGGCTTGAGAGCGAGGCGATCCGGCGGCCCACACAAACAGGGTCGGGCCTCGTGTGGTATCTCCCGGGGTACATGCTGACGCTATTGCGTAGGTGGCGACTGGACGGTCACGTAATCTGGCTGCGCCGGCGTCGCGCCCTCGCACGTCCACTGAGCGAGACTCAGCACTCCGCGTGTCGAGATCGCTGACACCCGCACGCACTGTTCGCCGGGCGCATACGTAAGAGTGTACGTGGACGCGGGGGCAGGAATTGAGGCTGCGGTTCTCCATGGACCGTACATGCTGGGAGCCGCGTCTATTTGAAATCGGGCGAGGGATGCCGGTGTCCCGTCTGTATTCACGTTCGGTCCCGACCACGTCACCATTCGCTTAGTGCCGGCTGGCGGAGCTGTTGTGGCTGCAGAAGTGGCAGTGGATGGACTGGTCATCGGACGGGTGACAACTGGCATGAATAGTTGACCGAGCACCGCGGCGACGGCTGCGCCGCACAAGATGGTTCGCTTCATCACGGGTATCCTCGTGTAATCGTCACTGTTGCGAGGGGTTGGGTGGTAGCGACGCAGTCGCTGTCAGCTCGGCTGAGACTAACCTCTGTAAGTGGGAGAAATCCTACACTGAGTCAGGAACCGAGGCCTCGCAAAGTCGGCGACCCTGGGCGCATGCTCTGCAGATTGTCAACCGGAGAGGGGATTAGGTGATGGCTAAAGCAAAGTCGACATCACGTCGCGCAGGGTCTTCCGCAAGCCGGAGGCGCTCGGCCGCCACGGGCAACTCTGCCGGACGTGCCACCGATGCGATTGCACTGTTGAAAGGAGATCACCGCGAAGTCGATGCGCTCGTGAAGAAGTTCGAAACAGCCCGGTCGGGCTCGAAAGAACGCCTTGCGCAACGGATCTGTGCAGCGCTGACGGTGCACGCGCAGATTGAGGAGGAGATCTTCTATCCCGCTGCTCGCGAGAGTCTTCGGGCCTCGGACGAAGACCTGGTCGATGAGGCAGCCGTTGAGCACGCAAGCGTTAAAGACCTTATCCGCCAGATCGAAGCGTCCTCCGAAGGAGACGACCTGTACGACGCCAAGGTCACCGTCCTGGGCGAATACGTCCGGCACCACGTAAAAGAAGAGGAGACCGAGCTCTTTCCAAAGGTCCGCAAGTCCGGTCTGGATACCCGGGAGCTCGGTGCGCGGATGGTGGCTCGAAAGGCGGAACTGGAGGAGGGCTCGGCTCCGCGGGGCCGCAGAACAGCCTCGCTGTCCGCGCGCGCGCAGACCTCGGCCAAAGATCTGGTTGCCAGTGTAGCCAAGGTTGCTGGCCGCTCGCGAGGCGAGTGACGGCAACAGATGCGCTGGCCTGTGAAGGCGCGAGACACGTGGGATGTTGTGATTGTCGGCGCGGGACCCGCGGGGCTCAGTGCGGCTCTAGTGCTGGGGCGCGCCTGCCGGCAGGTCCTGGTGTGCGACAACGGCACCCCACGGAGCCGGGCGTCCAAGGCGATATACGCCTTTGTGACACGCGATGGGACCCCGCCAGCAGCCTTTAGACGCGCTGCGCATCAGGAGCTGCGACGTTACAGCAACGTCGCGCGCATTTCGGCGCATGTCCGTCGCGCCAAGCGACTTCGGGACGGCCGGTTCGAGGTCCAGCTGGGCCAACGGAATGTGACGTGTCGGAAGCTACTCATAGCCACTGGAGTAGTCGATCAGTTGCCACAGATCGCCGGGATCGAGAAGTTCTTCGGAACCAGCGTGTTTCAATGCCCTTATTGTGATGGTTGGGAGATTCGCGGCGCGCCCGTGGCGGTCTACGGCAAGGCCCGGCGCGGATTCGAAATCGCGCGCGCCATGACTGCCTGGACCGATGACCTTGCTCTGTGCACTGACGGTCCAGCAGCGCTCTCCCACAGCGACAAGCTCACGCTTCGCCGGAATAAGATTCGCCTTTACGAGGAGCCCCTGACGCGCCTCAGGGGCATCAAGGGAAAGCTGCAGCAGATTGAATTCAGGGACGGGAGCATTCTGCCGCGCACGGCGATGTTTTTCGACACTGCGTGTACAGGGCGATCGCAACTTGCCGTATCCCTGGGCTGTGAGTTCAATCGGCGCGGCGGCATCCGTTGTGGTCAGTATGAGGCGACGAGCGTCCCTGGCGTCTTTGTAGCTGGCAACATCATCAAAGATGTCCAGCTCTCGATCGTTGCAGCCGCTGAAGGCGCTCGAGCGGCCTTTGGCATCAACCGGTCGCTGACCCGCGAAGACTTTGACCGCAGGGCTTCCGGCGTGCAGCGCATCGAACACCCTTCAATGCAGCCGCCGTTAACGCAGCGCCGCGGGCGACCCCAATCCCCGGGAGCTTGAGATCTCGCACGAAGAACACCCCATCGTGAGCGCATCCGGGGATTCGTAACGGCGTAACCAGAGCGCCGAGCACAAGCCGCAGCGGGTATTGATACCAACGCGTGCCAAGCACCGCAGCTACGTCGAAGGCAATTGTGCCCGGCCCACAGCGATCTGTCGCGGGCGCGTGTAGCTCGAGCGTTGTCGTCACGAGAACCTTTCCTTAAAAACAAGTGAAAGCTTCCTGAAAGGTTGGAGTATTCTTTGTTACTGTTGGCAACAGTCAACAGTAAGGTGTCAGTGTGCATAGGGCTCATGCCAACTCAGCCTGCTGGATGCACCGTCGCGGCCGTCGAGCTGCACCCGGAAACTAGTGCATAAGGGGGAACTAAGATGAACGTATCTCAGTGGATTGCCGCGACCGCTGTCGCTGTGATGTTGTCACCAGGCGCTGCGCATGCGGCGGCGCGTGAGCTGCAGCCAAACGGGACTGGCGACGATACGGTGCAGCTCCAGGCCGCTCTTTCGAGTTGTACCGACGCGCAGCGCCCCTGTGAAGTGAGTTTGGGAGAGGGCGTATTTTATACGGACGTGTTGCTGGTGAAAGGCTTCAACGGCGCGATTGCCGGTCGTGGGGAAGGGCGCACCGTCATCCGTCCTCTTGAGCATCGGGCACTACGTTCAACGCCCACCCCCTTCGTCGACGAGCCAACGCTTGCGCAACCCTATCCCGTGCTGCTGCATTTCGCGAACAACAGCAAGGTTGCGATCTCCAGGCTCTCACTCGAGTTTCCGCCGCAAATGAGAGTGACGCAGTACGAGGTACCATACCCTGGAAATGCCGGCTTGTTTTTCACTACATCGTTGGTTGCGGCGATACTCGTTGACGGCGACCGCGATGCCGAGCTGGTCATGACTCATATGACGATCACTGGTGCCGACAACGATACATATGACGGCAGCAATATCGCTTCAGCGGCTCGATTCGAAGGACAGATACGCTATAGCCACGGCGTCAACCAGACTCGGATATTGCAGAAAGGGCGACTCGTTGCGTTTGAGAGCCATATTAACCGCAGTGGGTACGGAATCCAGGCGCTCGATGCGATGCATGTCGATGGCGTGCTCGCCGGCAACACAATGGATGTGCGCATCTATGGAATTTCCTTGCAGGACCTCGGCGCCTCGAAGCTCGCCGCCGTTCGCAACACGATTGATGCAGAATTGGAAGGAATCCTGGTCAACCAGACACCGGAGCTTGCGCCGAAGGAGCCATCCCAATACCTGATCGCCCAGAACAAACTACGGGTGAACGAGACCGGCCGCGCCATCGATTTTGACCCGACGGGCGGCTATGGCGGCGTCGGCGTCTATGATTACTCCGCCCAGTCCAAGCCGCCAGTGGGCGAAACCATTCGAGCGGATGTGACGATCTGGGACAATGACATCACGATCCCGAAGAATCCTGTAAAGGATGGCATCGATGTGTCCGGCGATGGTCCGGGTGATATCACAGTCGTCGGCAATCGCATTCGAGGCACCCCGTACGATTCCGGAATATTCGTCGACCTGAGCCGCGGCACAGTCATTGCGGACAATGATCTGCGCGGAATCAATCCGCCAAAAAGAGACGTACATCTCACGTCGACGACTCGGGATTGCCGTGTCATCGAGCCGCAGGATACCGTCTTGGACCAAGGGACCAACAATCGAGTGATTAAGTGAGCGTGGCGACTCGTGGCGGGAGATCGAGACCCGTGGCGACCTCCTGAAATCGCGGCGCAGCAAGGGCGTTATTCGTCTACCAGCTTCAGAAGGACACGCCATCCAAAGGTCAGCACCCCGGCTCCGGCAGCAAGGGAGACCGCCCCCGCAACCAGAAACAGGGTCGATGTGGACATTCCCGCGGCGATGAGCATTCCACCGACAGTCGGGCCAAAGACCGCGCCAATGCGTCCGATACCTAAAGACCAGCCCACGCCAGTAGCGCGCAGCGATGTTTCATAGAAGGTCGCGCACAGAGCAACCATGCACATCTGCGCACCGATGCTCAGGAATCCGGCGACGAAGGTGGTCGCGAGAAACACAACATCGGAGTGTGCTGTTCCTATCAGTGCTATGGCCCCGGCGCCCAGGGCATAAGCGCCGCTGACAGGGATGGAGGGACCATACCGGTCCGCGAGCCTGCCGATCAAGAGACAGCCGAAAATGGCGCCGAGGTTCAGCGCGGCTACGCCAAGAACGGCGCTCTTGATGCCGAAGCCCCCCTGGCGGGCCATGAGCGGCAGCCAATTCACGAGAAAGTACGACAACAGCAGGCTGAGCAGAAAAGTGGCAGACAGCAGCAGCGTGCCGAGCGCCCTGCCTTCGAGGAACAAGCTGGCCACGGAAGGGCGGGAGGCCGACGGCGTCTGTGCGATTGCGCCGTTCCACGCGACTTGGCACTTCATCCGCCCCAGTACCCGCTGAATGGCCGCTCGGTCTTGAACCATTCCGAGATAACGTATCGACTCCGGGACGAACACCGCGATGAGAGGGAGCAGCAGCAGCGGAACGGCGCTGCCAATATAGAACAGGCTCGCCCAGCCGAAGGTCGGAATCAACTCGGCAGCCGTGATGCCGCCGATCACGGCCCCCAGCGGAAACCCGCAGAACATGACGGCGACGACCGTCGCGCGTAGCCGCTTGGGCGCATATTCGGAAGTGATGGATATGACTGCGGGAAGAGCGCCACCCAGTCCGAGGCCGGTCACGAGCCGAACCAGCGTCAGGCTCAGCACGGATGTCGTAAATGGCGTGACCAGCGAGACGATTGCGAAGATGAAGATCGCAGTCAGCAGGCTGGGCTTGCGACCGAACCGATCCGCCAGGGCACCAAAACCCAGGGCGCCGAGCAAGCTGCCGAGCAGCCCGGCGCCAAATACCACGCCGAATGCAGCAGGCTCGACCTGCCAGGCTATGGCGATGTCGGGAGCGGCAAGCGCGATCGACTGCGTGTCGAAACCATCGACCATGGCCACACAGGCACACAGCGCGGTGATGACCCTTTGAGACGTACCAAATCGGCTGACATCGATGAGAGATTCGAGGTCACTCTTGGCGACTAACATCCACGTGCCGCCTTACCGGGCCGCGAAGCTCAGCGTCCCGTCAGGATTCCTGCGCCAGTGCTTGAAGAAATCCCACTCCAGCTGCGCCTCTCTCAGGTCGGCCCCGTGCGACAGATCCCTGACCCACACGACATCGAAGAGACCCAGAGGTTGGGGGTCCGCGCTGGAGTATTGATAGATCTGGAACCGCCCATCCGGATAACGTCGATCGACCGCAGCGTGCACGAATTTTCCGCCGGGCACGAGAGCCTCATAGGGATCCGAATTTGTGCTGCTGATTGTTTCGATTCGGTCCGGGGCCGTGATGTGGTTATAGGTCTTGAGTTGATCGATGGCGTCCCGCAGCACACCCTGGGCGGGAATCGTCCCGTCGACGCTGGATCCCGAGTCCACGGCGCCATAGACCATCATGGTCGGGAGCCGGATGTCCGATTTCGCCTTGACGGCCTCGACCGCCGCCTGAACCTCTTTGGTAAAGGCGCCGAAGCCGTTATTGGGGGAGATCGCGGCGAACAGCTCCGGATGGGAGATTCCCATCGCGAAGGTCATCCCGCTGCCGAAGGAGAAGCCCTGCATATAAATCCTGGAGCGGTCGGCGCCGTACGCCTGCACGACGTCCTGGATCAGCTGCTCGATGAACTTCTGATCCGGGCCATCCGGACGGGTGAAATCCCACATGTTGTTGTGAGCATTGGGATAGACGGTGATGAAGCCTTCCTTCTCGCCCACTTCATGCATCTTGATCTGGCTCAGATACAACCAGGCGGGAAAGTTGGCGCCGTGGGCGCAGATGACGACCGGAAGCGGCTGTCCGTGGCCGTACGCGGATGGCAGCTTCACGTAATACTTATAGGGCTCACCGGCACCGACATCGATGGTCTTCACCTCGAACATCTCGTCGACTTGAGTCCGGGTGAGCATGCTGCCGATATCTCCATTGGGAGACGATGTCCAGCGGGCACCGTGCGCAAACAGATCGTTCCAGATGGCTGAGGTCATCGCCACGTCGTACTTCGTCGCAGCCGCGACCGTCGTAATGCGGACTTGCTGCGCATCGTTGTGGGAGTTGCTGTAGACCTCGGTCTTCAAGCCATCCACGGTCTTGATCGCGGCCGCCCTGGAGACGCTATTGCTGCGCTTCCAATAATCCGCCTCCTTGGTCTGGGCTGCAGTCGGCTCGCCAGAATTGAAGATCCATACCGCGACGGGGACTTCTTTTTTGAGCTGTTTCCAGGCCGGCGGCACATTCTTTCCCGGGCGCATGTTCTGAATATAGCCCTGGGCCGGTTCGTCCCCCTTGGCGTAGGCTGCTGCGAAGGGGGCGGCATCCAAGGTCGCCACCGCGGCGAAGAGGCCGGGATGGTTGATCGCAAATTCCTGCGCCACAGAGCCGCCGGCGCCGGAGCCCGTCAGATAATAGAAGGGCGCCCAGGTCGAAATGCGGTTGGGGCCACGATTGCCGCCGGCCTCGCGGTTGGGCATGCCGCCACCCTCGCGATTGCCGCCGGCTTCGGCTCTGCGACCCTCTCCATCGCCTCTGCGTCCCTCCCCGGCAGGTGCGCCGGCTCCAGTAGGTATCAAATGAGTGCGCGCGTGATCGAAGACGGCCTTCAGATAGTGGTCCTCGCCGCCGCTGTAGGCGGCCCAGGTCTTTTTTGCCGCTTCCGGGAAGACCACGGCGAAGCCGTTGTCCTCGGCGAGCTTCAGCCATCCGGAAGTCGGCGCGAACTGGTCGGTCGATTCGCCGTTGTTGTGCAGAGCGAAGACGACAAAAGTGAAGGTCGACCGGTTGGCTTTGGACGACACGAAATAGGAATAGGTACGATCCTCGCCGTCGACGCTGACGGTCTGCTGTGCGATCCGACGCTCGGTTGTAATCGGATGCTCGGCTGCGGTCGGATGCTCCGCTGCGGCCGGATGTTCGGCTGCGGCAGTCGCTGTGGCCGAAACAGGGCCGTGTTCGCAGTAAGGGCTCGAACCGTCGGGCGCCGCCGTACAATTCAATTTCATCGAACGCGTCGTCGCCAGCCATTTCACGCTCGTTGCATCGCGTTGCACGGCGGAGATCTTTACGCCCTCCCAAGCCAGATTACCGACCGCCAGGGTCGTGGCTTTTTGGAGAGTTTCCGTATCCACTTGCTTGCCAGCGTTGCCCGCACGCGCGGGCTTCTGGTCCGCTATGCTGGTCTGAGACGCAGCCAGAGCAATCAAGCTGACCGCCACAGCGAGTCCTGTGTTCGTTTTTTTGATCATGGTGCTTCCTAATTGACTGTGGCGGTTGGTCGGGCGCTAGTACTGCGGTGCAGGCGCCGCAGGTTTGTCGCCGATCACGAATTCGCGGTCGTTCTCCTGGGGGTTGTATTCAACGGGCTCCCAGTCGGGACGACGCCGAAAGGTCTTCACCGTCGTCCAGGGCTTGCTGAACGCCTGGGGATCTTCGACGGTGATCTCGTCCACCAGAGTCTTCGCGTCCGGAGCATAAATCCGCTCCTTGATACGCAGCGCATCACTGTGCGGCCCGCCGCCGGGTAAACGGACCGCGTCCTTCACGCAGCAGGTATCGACGATCAGGTTCTTGCCCTGCCAGTGGCCGATCGAATGTCCCGTGGAGTTAGGGAGAGGGTCCGCCGGATGCAGGCGGCCGTCGGTGTAGATGCGGCGAGCGGGACCGCTCTCGGGTATGAGGAGTACTTCCCGCGGATTGATCTCCACCTCCATCGGGAAAACCATCGTCATCATGCCGGGCATGCCCCCGGCGCCGCGACCGCCGCCGCGAGCCGGGGGAGCGCCCGCGGCGAGCTTCTCATACTGCTCGTTGTAAGGGGGACGCTGGGGAACTCCTACGGGTATGCGATCGTCCCAGACGATGTCGCCGTCGCGCTCCCAAACTCCGTTCCAGTCGGGCAAGGCGGACCAATTGGGCGGCCGCGGCCCGCCCGGCGGCAGGTTGGCGACCTGTGCCCAGGTAAGTGCGGTGGCCAGGAAGCCCAGGCCGGCGACGAGGCATGCGGCAACGCGGTGCATTGCCAGGCCCCTGAATCGATCGCTCATCAATTGTCTCCCCTGTTAGAAGCGTGGCCGCACCGGCCAGTCAGTTTGGTGTTTGTCCGGAGCTGAGGATCCGGCCGTCGGGCAGCGTCGCCTTGACGAAAGCACCGGCCTTGGTGCCGTCGCGCAGCGGATTGATGATCACCGAGACCTTGTCGCCGGGCTTGAAGGTCTTGGGTCCCCAGCCGATACGCAGCAAGGTATTCACGCTGGAGCCTTCTATGCCGTACTCCACCGGGGTGCCGTTCTCGATGACAAACAGCTGCAGCCAGCTGTGCGGGTTGGTGAACTGCCACTCCTTGACGGTGCCGTCGAGCTTCACCTCCTTCGTCCGGTCGAACATCGCGAACGAATGATGGGCCGATGCGGCCGGAATGCCGGCGAGCACTCCGCAAACGCTCAGGCCAGCCAACAATAACAGGGATCTCACTCCCGGAAGCTGCATGACTTTTCTCCGGATCAGGGCGCCAGTGTTAGGTGACGGCGCGCGTGTCAACTATGTCGGGGGGGCGGATTCTGGACCACGGAAAATCGAAAGGGAATCTTATTTTTTAGGCTGTGCGTAGCTATCGCCGTCCGTCCGTTCGTATGGCAATTGACATGATTCGTTATATTTCGACAGTTTCAAAATTCGGCGGAAAGGTATAAAACTGGCGTCCGCGTCCGTTGCCAGGGAAACGGCGGCCGGCGCGCTGTGCCGCAAGAGGGGGAATTTGACGATGTATAGTCTGCCTGCGACGGGGATACAGAGCGAAAACCGCCATTCGCTGTTGATCGTGGATGACGACCGGGAGATTCGCTCGCTGCTTGCCGAGCAGCTCGAGAAAGTGGGCTACACGGTGCAGACGGCTGCGAACGGCGCCGAGATGTTCTCCTTCCTGAACAGCAATTCGATCGATCTGATCATTCTGGATCTGAACCTCCCGGGAGAGGACGGACTGTTCCTCTGCCGTGAGACTCGCAGCCGGCGCAACGTTCCGATCATCATGCTGACCGCCCGCAGTGAGGCCGTCGATCGGGTCATCGGGCTCGAAGTCGGAGCCGACGACTACATCACCAAGCCGTTCGAGCCGCGCGAGCTGGTGGCTCGGGTGCGCAGCGTCATGAGGCGCGCGTATCTGCAGAGCGGCGTGCCGGATTCGCATCCTCCGAAGCGTGCACGCTTTCGAGGCTGGACCCTCGATTTCGAGGGCCGCCGTGTGATGGATATCAAGGGGCGCATCGTCATGCTCTCGGGAGCGGAGTTCAGCTTGCTGAAGTTCTTCGTCGAGCACGCCAACGAAGTGCTGACCCGGGAGCAACTCCTCACCGTGGCGTCGAATCCGGGGTCCGTCGACAGCTCGAGCCAGCGGGTGGATCTGCAGATCAGCCGCCTGCGGCACAAACTGGGCGATGATGCCCGCAGCGCGGAGTTGATCATGACGGTCCGCAGCCACGGCTACGTGCTGGCTGCTACGGTAACGCTCGAATGAATCTGCAGCGCTACTTCGGCTCGATGACGGGCCGCCTGTTCGTCTTCCTGCTGATTGGCGTCATCGGCTCGGCGAGCCTCGCGCTGGGGATCGCGGACGCACGCCGCCGAGCGGATCTGCAGCGGATTCGCCTGGAGCGCCTGGTCGACCGGGTGCAGGATTTCCTCGCGTTTGCCAACAGCGCTTCGGAAACGCTGCGAATGAAGCTGCTGTCGGGCGGCGTGCCGGGTCTGTATCCGGCCAGCGGCGAGGAGCGGATCGTGAGTGTGGATGCGGAGCTCATGCAGAGGCTGGCGAGCCGTATCGGAGACAGCGTTCGCGCCGAGCGGGTGGTCTCGTCGACGTGCTTCTCAAAGCCCATGGTCCCGTCATCGTACAATCAACTCTCCTGCTGGGCCGTTTCGGTGCAGCTCGCCGATGGCACCCCGCTGAAGCTGATTCTGATCAGTCCGCAAACGCAGGACTGGCATTTGCCGGGCCTCGATCCCGTATTCCTGTCCATATTGGCACTCGGAGTCGGCATATTGACCTTCATTGCCGCGCGCACGGCCGCAGCGCCTCTCGGGGACCTGTCGCGAGCGGCGAGTACGCTCGGCGGCGATCTCGACTCTGTGCCGTTGCCGGAGCGCGGTCCGTATGAGGTGCGCGATGCGATTCGGGCCTTCAACACGATGCACGCCAGATTGCGCGCGCACGTCGTCGAACGGACGCAGATCCTGGCATCGATTACCCACGACCTGCAGACGCCTCTGACACGGTTGCGATTGCGGCTCGAGAAGGTCGAAGACATTGCCCTGCGCAGCCGGCTCGTCGATGACCTGGGTGGAATGCAGCTGCTGATCAGGGAAGGTCTCGACTTTTCGCGCGGCAGCCAGATCGATGAGCCGTTCGCGCCGATAGCGCTGGATTCGCTGTTGGAGAGTCTCGTGGAGGATGCCGCGGACAGCGGGCAGACGGCAGTTCTGAGCGGGCGTTGCGGTTACGATGTGGAGGCGCGTCCCCGGGCTCTGCAGCGCTGCCTCGCCAATTTGTTGGACAACGCGCTCAAGTACGGCGGCTGCGCTGAGATTTCCGCTACAGTGAGCGGTGACGAATTGCGAATCAAAGTTCGTGATCATGGACCGGGCATTCCCGCGGACAAGCTCGACACCGTGTTTGAACCGTTCGTACGCCTCGAAAATCCGAGCTCGCGCCCGACCGACGGCGCCGGGTTGGGCCTCACAATCGCGCGCATGCTGGCGCAGAAGAGCGAAGCCGACCTGCTGCTCGCCAATCACCCGGAAGGTGGCCTCGAGGCATGTTTGATTCTCCGGCGCGGCCTTGCGCCCGCCAGAACCTGCGCCGAATGGGCGGCATGAGAGGCGAAAACCGGCGCCGCTGCCGCCTCGAGCCGCGCGGCGGTGTTTGAGTCGCGTATTTCACTGGCTAGGAGGCAATAGATGTCCGAATCCGAATGGCCCCAACCCGGGCGCGAGCGGCTGATCGTTCCGGCTCCCGTGGGTATTTGCGGTACCGGTATTGCGAATCCCGAAGAGGGGCTGCTGCGCAAGCTCGACGCGCGGCATGTCATGATGATGGGGGATAACCCGGCGCTGGCGCGCTTTCCCGCCAAGCCGACCTTGCTGGATTTCTTCAGGTTGCGGCTGCAGCGAATCACGGTCAAGCACCTGCTGACGAGCGCGTCACGCGCTCTGGATGCGGGGCAGAGCGAAAAGGTCGTCCTGGCATGTCTGCTGCACGACATCTCCAACGGCGCCCTGATCAGGAGCGATCACGGTTACTGGGGAGCGCAGCTGATCGCGCCCTACGTTGACGAAGAGATCGCCTGGGCCGTCCAGTACCACCAGGCGCTGCGCTATTTTCCGGACGAGAGTGTCGGATATGCCTATCCGGACAGCTACCACCGCTTTTTCGGGGCGGACTTCACGCCGCCAGCCTATATCCGCCGCGATGCCGAGTACGCCAGGACGCATCGGTGGTACATGACATCGCGCCTCGTTACGCTCTACGACATCTACTTTTTCGATGACTCCCCGCCGCCGGACACCGAGCGTTTTGAAGACATCATCGGCAGGCACTTTCGCCAGCCTGCCGAAGGGCTCGGCATGGATGCCTCCCCCAGCGCGCATATGTGGCGAACCATGATATGGCCGAACAATTTCCTATGATCGCCGCGGCATCCGCGCCGGGAGCCGACGTCGCCGGGATTGCGTCACTGCTGATCAGATTCAGCGATGCGGTGGATCAGAGACGACCCGCCGAGGTCGCGGAACTGTTCAGCATCGATGGGCTGTTTCGGCCCGGCGAACGGAGCATTCGCGGCCGTGCAGCCATACAGGCGTTCTATACGGCGAGGCTGGCGGATGAGCGCCGGCGTACCCGCCACCTATGGTCCAATCTTTTCGTTCGGCCCAGCGGTGCGAACCAGGTGCAGCTCGAGGTCGTGCTCACGAACTATGCGTTCGAGCCCGCGATCTCGGAAGTCGCCCTGCAGATGCGTATCGGCAACGTCATGGGCCGATGTGAAGGCGATGACGCTGGCAACTGGCGTTTCGCCGAGCATTTCTATCAACGTATTTTCGCAACCAGCCTGCCGCTTGCCGGTGGCACGGCCGAAATCCCCCGGAGCTGAAATGAGCAATCTGTCTCTCGATAGTGCCGCACGCATCGTGGATGCCGCGCTGGAGCACGCGCGGACCTTGAAGTTGAAACCTCTGACCGTCGCAGTGCTGGATGCAGGCGGACATCTCGTCGCCTTCAAGCGGCAGGACGGATCGGGCATTCTCCGGCCGGACATTGCTCAGGGGAAGGCGTGGGGAGCATTGGGGATGGGTATCGGCGGACGCGCTCTGGCTGAACGCGCGCAGAAGGCGCCAGCGTTTTTCGTAGCTCTTGCGAGTGCCTCGGGCGGACGCGTCATCCCGGTAGCCGGAGGAGTGTTGATCAAGAGCGGCGGTGACGGAGTCGTCGGCGCAGTGGGAATCAGCGGTGACCATCCCGAGAACGATGAGGCCTGTGCGATCTACGGGATAGAACAGGCGGGACTTACGGCACAGCCCGAGTGAGTCACTTGATAGTGAGGCGGCGTATCGTCGGGTCAGGTCGTCTCGTGAATCTCGTGTCATGAAACTCGTGACGTTTATCGATCGAGCCGGGCCGAGAATCGGACTGGTCGATGGGCTCGAAATTGCCGACGTGTGCCGCGCCGATGACCGCCTCCCGAGCGATCTCGTCGTGCTGCTCTGCAGTGGACCCGAGGGGCTGAAAGCTGTCGAGCGAGCCGCAAGCCGTGCCCCTCGCGTGCCGCTTTCTCAAGTGCGGCTTGCCCCGCCTGTGAGGTTGCCGCGAAAATTTCTTGGTCTCGGCATGAGTTTTCGCTCGCACGTTCAGCACGTGCGCCTCAAGGGAGGGGAGCTGCCTGCCCACCAGATCTGGTTCAACAAGCAGGTCACCGCCGTAAGTGGGCCATACGATCCCATACATCTGCCGAGCGTTGCGCGGGAGCTCGACTACGAGGGCGAGCTCGCCCTCGTCATCGGCAAGCGGGCACGGCACGTTCGCAAGCGGGAAGCGGCAGCGGTCATCGCCGGATTCATGGTCTGCAACGATGTCAGTGTGCGCGACTGGCAGCGCCGCTCGCCGACGGCAATGCTTGGAAAATCCTTCGATACGCATGGGCCAACCGGTCCGTGGCTGACCACGGCGGACGAGGTGCCCAACCCCGAGAGCCTGCGCATCCGCACCTGGGTGGATGGGGAACTGCGACAGGACGCGAGCACGAGCGAGCTCATCTACTCATTCGCGGAAATGCTCGAGGAATTGTCGACCGTTTTCACATTGGAGCCCGGTGACATCCTGGCGACGGGGACGCCAGCCGGGGCGGGCTCATCCTTTTCACCACCCCGCTATCTGCAAGCGGGCCAGAGTGTCCGCGTCGAGATCGAAGGCCTCGGGCACATCGAAAACCTCGTCATTCCGGAGCCGGCCCCTCCCATCTGCGACGGCAGCATCTCCTGAAGGGTCGGTTGCGTGAGCGCGGGCTGCCGTAAAGCGCGCATTGCCGCGGGCGCGCTGGCCAGCAACATCGGCGGCCATCCGGCACAAAAACAACATCGAGCCAATCCAACGTACGCCTGCTCATAAAGAGTTGTTGCGTACTATTTCGTAACCTGTCAAACGACACAGTCCTCGGGAGAAGTTGCTATGAATTGAATTGATAATAAATAGATTCAAAAATTACAGGAAGTTGAATATAGTCCCGCCGCGTTGTTCTACCGCTTACTTGCGCACCGCCGTCATCGAGCCGCCGCAGCGCTCTGTCCGGTCGGTAGCGACTACAGTCAAAAATCCGCGAGAGACACGAGAGGGGGGCGAATGGCTCTGAAGGTTTTAGTCGCGCGCTGTGGCAGCGCTGGTCTTCTGGCAATTGCATCGGTGGCCCTGGGTCAGGAAAACATAGCCACTCCGGCGCCTGCGCCGACCGCCGAAGGTGCGAGCGGCTCGAGCGTGCACCTGGAGGAAGCGCTCGAGAACGTGACGGTCACCGGAACGCGAATCGTGCGTGACGGCTATGCAGCGCCCACGCCGGTCACTGTCGCGACCATCGATGAGCTGAAACAGGAGACGCCATCAAACATTGCGGATGCGCTCAACAAGTTACCCCAGTTCGCGGGGTCTACCACGTTGAACAGCACCAGCAACAACTCGACGAACACCGCTGGAAACTTCCTCAATCTGCGCTCATTTGGCCCGGTCCGGACATTGATACTGTTGAATGGTCAGCGTGTCCCGGCCACAAACTTCAACGGCCAGGTCGATGTGAACACGCTTCCGCAGGCGCTCGTGCGGCGGGTGGACGTGGTGACCGGCGGCGCATCCGCGGTGTATGGCTCGGATGCGGTCACCGGCGTCGTGAATTTCGTGCTGGACACGAGGTTCACCGGGCTCAAGGTGGAGGCGGCGGGCGGAGTTTCCGGTCAGGGCGATGCGCCGACTGCGAAATTCAGTCTCGCCGGCGGCGGCTCGGTATTCGAGCGCGGGCATTTCATCTTCAGCCTGGAACACTACAACATCGGGGGCCTCGATCAGACCGACCGGGCGTACAGCAGCCAGGACCAGGTTTATGCCGGGGCGGGTACGGCGGCCAATCCCTATGTCCTGACCAGCAACGTGCGCTTGTCGAACGAGGCCTACGGTGGGCTGGTAACGAGCGGACCGTTTGCAGGGCAGCAGTTTGTCGGCGGCGGTGTCCTGGCACCCTTCAACAAGGGTACGCCGACAAAAACCAACAATGTGTCGGTCGGTGGCGACGGCGCCTATTATTATGGCCAGCCCCTGAGCCATGCGCTGCAGACGGATCAGGGCTTCGGTCGGTTCCAGTTCGAGTTCACTGACGCCGTGACCGGCTATGTGCAATTCAGCCTCGCGCAAGCGAAGACTCACTTCAATGCCGCGGTTGCGACAGACAATGGAGTGGCGATCTACAGCGGCAATGCGTTCCTGCCGGCGGCCGCTCAGGCGCTGCTCACGGCCCGTGGGACGACTTCCTTCGCGATGAACGTCCTGCCGCAGAACCTGACATTGCAGTCGGAGCTGTATCAGACGACCAGCGCGTTGAGCGCGACGGCGGGCCTGACGGGCAGGATATTCGACGACCGCTATACCTGGGACATCTACTACATCCATGGCAAGGGGCGGACTCGTTCAGACACCACCAACAATATCAATAATCAGAAGTTTTATGCCGCCTTGGACGCGGTGCGGGATCCGGCTGGGAATGCCGTGTGTCGCGTGACGCTCACCAACCCCGCCCAATTCCCCGGGTGTGTTCCGCTGAATCTGTTCGGCGCCTCCAATGAGTCGCAGGCGGCTCTGAACTACATCTACGGCGATTCGATATGGGAAGCCGTCACTAAAACAGACGACGTCGCTACGAGCATCGCCGGCACCGCGTTCAATGATTGGGCCGGCCCAGTCTCGGTCGCGTCCAATTTCGAGTATCGTTCGCAGAGCCTGGATATGACCAGCAATTCGAGCCCGCTGAGCACGCCCAACTACACTGGGATACGCGTGGGACCGGCCGTCCCGACCCTGCCGTGGCAGTACACGACCATGTCACCGCAGAGGGGCGCAAACTCCGTGTGGGAAGTCAGCGCCGAAACCGTCGTTCCGCTGCTCACGGACAAGCCGCTCATGAGGAATCTCGAGGTCAGCGGCGCCGCGCGCTACACGGATTACAGCTCCAGTGGTGCGGTAACGACCTGGAAGGCCGGCCTCAATTATCAGCCGTTCGATGACTTGCGTTTCAGGGGCACGGAATCGAGAGATATCCGCGCGCCCACGTTGTACGATCTTTATGCGGGTCCGACCTACAGCGTATTTGGCTTCACCGATCCGCATACGGGAGTGACCGGCTCGATGCCCGTCAAGAGCCTGGGCAATACGAATCTCGTGCCCGAAGTCGCGCGCACGTGGACGGCCGGATTCGTCTACACGCCATCCTGGCTCCCGCGGTTCAACCTCGCCGTCGATTACTTCAACATTGCGATCGACAACGCGATCGGCACCGTCGCGGGAAGCAGCGGCAATGCCGTCGCGGCCATTCAACAATGCGAGAGTTCCGGCGGAAGCTCGCCCCTATGCGCGCTGTTCGTCCGGCCGTTGGCCTTCAGCAATACCTCCGCGGCCAACTTCCCTGTCCTGGCGATCAATCAGACTGTCAACATCGCGCAGCAATTTACCCATGGCGTCGATGTGGAGGCGGGCTATTCCCTGCATCTCGCGCAGCTTGCGGCGCGGCTCCGAGGGCAGCTCGACTTTCGTCTGCTGTACACCTATCAGCCCGTGATGACCTCCAGGGCCTTTGCCGGGGCGCAATTGGTCAATTCCGCCGGAACCCAGGGATTTGCGGCCGAGCGTGCGACGGCGCGACTCGCATACACCGTGGGGTCGTTCGCCGGTGGCTGGCAAACCCGCTACTCAGGTAGGGAAAACCGGGGCACCGGCAATCCGTCGCAGAGTTTTGCCGGCGGACCCCTTCCGGCGATCTACTACCATGATCTCAGCTTGAGCTACCACTTCGGTCCGGGCGGCCACGATCTGCAGACCTTCTTCACCGTAAACAATCTGTTCAACCAGCAGCCGCGGATCTCTCCGTCGACCACCTTCACGGGCATCCCGGGATTTGGCAGCCCGGCAGTCGCCGGTGACGACGTCCTGGGTCGATACTTCACGGCTGGGATCCGGTGGAGCTATTGACGCCGGTGTTGGGGAGTGTCGCGTTCACTGAAGCCGCCGAGGAGTAGACCCGATCATGTCGCATATGGTGCGCCAGTGGGCGGACTGGCTTGCGAACACCGTCTTGAGCCAATGGTTCCAGAACGAGCTGTGGATCGTGCCGACCTCGCAGTCGATCCATATCCTCGGTCTGTCGGTAGTGCTCGGATGCGCGGTGATGCTCAGTCTGCGGCTGCTCGGACTCGGCGCCACGTCCGGCCGCAGCGTATCGCGACTCGTCGATTCGCTGGTGCCCTGGATTTACCGCGCTCTCGTCGTGCAGCTGCTGACCGGGGCGGTGCAGACGATCGCCGAGCCCCTGCGGCAGTTTGGGACACCGGCCTTCTGGCTGAAAATGCTCATGATCCCGGTCGTGCTCAGCCTGACCGCAGCATTCGCCGGCGCAGTGCGTCGCAATCCCGCCAAGTGGGATTCGGCCGCAACGCGCCCGGCGAGCGCGAAGGTGTTCGCGTTGGCGTCACTCGCTCTATGGGTCGGCATCATCTGGTGCGGCCGGTTCATCGGCTACAGCCACGTCTGACGCGAATGGAGCCGATGCAATGAACCTCGGGAAATGGCTGGACGATATCCAGAGCAGCAGCCTCGCGGCGGCGGTGCGTGGGGACTCCGGTTGGGAGTGGCTCTTTCCCAATGTCGAGACGTGTCACGTGATCGCACTGGCGCTCGTCTTCGGCTCGATCCTGATGGTCGATCTGCGTTTGGTCGGGATCGCCTCCCGCGACAGTGCTGTCTCGAAGCTCTCGGCCGAATGTCTGCCGTACACGTGGATCGCGTTTCTATTTGCCGCAGTCACGGGCACGTTGCTCTTCATTTCGAGGGCACATACCTATTTCTACAATGTGCAGTTCCAGCTCAAATTCGCGTTCATGGCGCTGGCCGGTCTGAACATGGCGGTGTTTCATTTTGGCGCCTACCGCCACGTCCTCGAGTGGGACATGAGGCTCCCACCGCCACCGCAGGCGCGGCTCGCCGGAGCGCTTTCGATCGCGCTGTGGACCCTGGTGATCTTTTGCGGCCGGTGGATCGGTTTCAAGACTTGAGGGGGACAGGGCTCATGTCCGCGACGCGCCACGCGTCGATCATGCATCCTACCAACAGGCAAGGCTCGGCAGAGCGATTGCTCCAAGCGTGATTCGTTCCGCGTATGACTACCGTATCCCCGGGCCCCAAGCGGACTTCGTCGACATCGGTGACGAGATAGATCTCGCCCTTCACGCAAGCAAAGCAATCGAGCGTATCGGTCCGATGCATGCTCGGGTGCCGTGCGAGGTCCTCTGCCGTCGGTGGGTATTTCTGCTTGACCTCTAAATGCAACTGCTTGACGGCTCTGATGTGCGCTTCCTTGTCCCGGGTGTCGGGAGGAATTTCCAAGGCACGGAACAGCATCCCACCCGGAAACGGCTCGCGAGTATGGAGATCCAGGGCGCGGTCGGTGTGGATCGTGTTGTCGACCGGCACTTCCTGCGTGCTCCACAGGGTGGCTCTGTAGAAAAAGCCGGGGTTCTCCTGAACGTTGGTGGCTTCGTGCAGGAGCACTGCCGACTTGCCGTTGGCGTCCGGCCCGACCACGTATCGCTTCCATTTAGCCATTGGTTCGCTCGTTAGTGGCGCTGCTCGACGTCACGCTACGTAAGCCCCCCGGCAGTGTCAATTCGAAGCGCTATCCCGAATATGCATACTCAGAATCTGTTTTTCATTCTCTACACATCAGCTAACACGCGCTAAGGTCGAGGCAACGGATCGGAACAGGGGGGGCGACATCATGAGGTCAATCGAGTTCCGCTGCGAGTTGCGGTGTGCTTTCGTGGCGCTGCTGGTAGTCCCCGGAGTCGCCGCGGCCCAGGTGGGGGGAGCAGTTCCTCCCGCCGAGCCTCCACGGCCCGCGGCATCCGCCCCGTCCCAGCAGGCCGAGCCGGAGTTCCTCGGTGAAATCGTCGTGACCGCGCAGCGCCGCCGGGAAAACCTTCAGGATGTTCCGATCACCGTCACGGCGATATCGGCGGAGGCGTTGACTACCGCCGCGGTCACCAGCACGACGGATCTCGTGAATGTGGTGCCCGGTCTGATGATGCCGACCTCCGCGGGCTACCTGCTTCCCCACCTTCGGGGTATCGGCATCACGGCGATCGGACCGGGAATCGAGAACTCGGTGGCGCTGTATGTCGACGGAGTCTATCGCGGCGTTTCCTCGTCCGCCGCTCTTGCCCTGAACAATATCGCGCAGGTGGAGGTCGAGAAGGGGCCCCAGGGGACCCTCTTCGGGCGCAACGCCACCGGCGGCTTGATCCAGGTCACCACGCTCGCCCCCACACCGGGCTTTTCCGGCTCGGTGAACGTCGGCTATGGGAACTACGACACCGTGTCCGGCGATCTGTACGTGACGGGCGGAACCGACATCCTGTCGGGCGATTTCGCCTTGCAATCCACTCACCAGGGCGAGGGATGGGGGATCAACGTCTTCAACGGCCAGGACGTGAACCGGATGGACCTCAACCTGTCGATGCGGACGAAGTGGCTGTTCCGGCCCGTGGACGGCACCAAGGTCACCCTGATCCTGGACGAGACCCAGAGCCGCAACTCCATGTCGGCGCTGCGCAATTATCAAAATGTAACGAATGCTTTCTATCCGGGCGGCTTCGCCAGCCTGCCGACGCTCGATGTGAACGACAACGCGCAGCCGTTGCGGCGACTGAAGGACGACGGGATCAGCCTGCAGCTCGATCAGGATCTTGGTTTCGCGAGCCTGGTGAATACCGTCGCCTACCGGGAGGACGTGTACCGCTACAACGTCGACTTCGATCTTGGACCAAATCCCTACTCACTCAATGATGCCAGGCAGGCCGACAATCAGCTGACCGAAGAGCTGCAACTCCTGTCGCAGAACACGGCGTCCCTCACCTGGGTCGCGGGCTTGTACTATTACAGCGCCCACGACGGCTTCGCTCCGCAGAACCTCTATTTCAGCGGGCCGGCGGTCAACCCCCTGAAGCCTATTACACACGTCAACAATCCCACCGAAGAGAAAACGGATTCTTTGGCGGGTTACGTGCAGGCCACCCAGGCATTGCCTGCACATAACAGGCTTACCCTGGGTTTGCGCTATACGGCGGAGACGCGCGCCCTCGTCGGGGTGGAGACCGGATATCTCAACGGCGTGACGCCCGTTCCGCTTGCGAACGTGAACACCAGCGTCGCGACTCATACGCCCACGTGGCGAACTGCTTTTGACCACAACTTCACGGACGACGTTCACGGTTACATTTCGTACAACCGCGGCTTCAAGAGCGGCGGATATAACGTGACCGCGCCAACGGTCCCCCCGTATCAGCCCGAAAAGCTCGACGCCTATGAAATGGGTTTGAAGACGCAATTTCTGGACCGGCGGCTTACCTTTAACACCGCGGCGTTCTATTACAGCTATGAGAATATCCAGGTGTCCCGTTTCGTGAACGGCTCTCCGCAAGTCTATAATGGCGGCAAAGCGACCCTCTATGGACTCGACGCGGACGCGACGTTGAGGTTCACGGAGCGCCTCACGGTCACGGCCGGCATCGAGCTGGAACACTCCGAATTCATGGATTTCCCCAAGGCGGACTTCTTCCTGAGTTGCCCGGGGGGATATCCCGGTATCTGCAGTCTGTCCGCCAAGGGCAAACAGCTTCCGCAAACGCCCAAAGCATCGGGCACCGTCAACGTCGACTACCGCGTCCCGGTCATGGACGGCGAGCTCCACATCAACCTGAACGAAGCGGCCAACTCGGGCTACTATTACTCTCCGAATAACGAATACAAGCAGTCGGCGTATGGGCTTTTGAACGGCTCGGTCAGGTGGTCGCGAGGTAGTTATACCGTGAGTCTGTGGGGCAAGAACCTCACTAACGTGATCTACCCCATTAGCGTCAACCAGGCGCCTACGGCGGTTGCCGCTGCGTATGCGGCGCCCCGGACGTACGGAATTACGGTGGGCGCGAGATTCTGACGACCGGATCCAGCACTGACGGCCAGGATGCGACGATGAAGACGCAAGAGCAGCACGTGGCCTTGGCAACCGACCTCGATTGCGTCGTCGACTCGAGTCGGCTGGGTCGCTTCCAGATTGTCGTGGTCGCGCTCTGCGCCATGATGGTGATGATCGACGGGTTTGACACCCAGGTGATCGGAATGGTCGCGCCGTCGATCGCTGCAGCCTGGCATATCGCGCCTGCATCCTTCGGAGCTGTTTTTGGCATGGGTCTGTTCGGCGGTCTGATCGGCGTTCTTACGCTCGGGAGCGCCGGCGATCGGTTCGGCCGCAAGCCGGTATTAGTAGCTGCGATCGTGTTGTTTGCGGGGGTTTCCCTGCTCACGCCGCTGACGGCCTCCCTGCCAACCCTGATCGCGGTGCGATTTGTCGCGGGTTTTGGGATGGGTGGGGCACTGCCTGGACTCATCGCGATAACCTCGGAGTATTCACCCAGAGCCGTGCGGGCGAATGTCACGGCTCTCATGTATTGTGGTTTTCCCTTAGGCTCGGTGCTTGCCGGCGTGGTTTCGGCCCAAATGGTTCCGCACTGGGGTTGGCCGAGCGTCTTCTATGTCGGCAGCATCGTGCCCCTCGCTCTGTTACCGGTGTTTGCCTGGCTAGTCCCGGAATCGGTTCGTTTCCTGGCGGCGCGCGGGGAACGCGGTCGCGTCGAGAAGATTCTGGCGCGGATGAACTGCAGTGCCACCTGGAACGGCCAGCTCGCGCAGGCGCCCCATGCGCAACGGTCCTCGGTTGCACGCTTGTTCTCCGGGGGGCGAGCGCTGGGCACCGCCTTACTCTGGGCGGCCCTGTTCCTGAGTCTGCTACTGACCGTCTTCATGGTGAGCTGGCTGCCGCTCGTGGCGCACGCGGCTGGCATTGACATCAGGAGCTCGATCCTCGCGGTTTCCGCGCTGAATGTGGGCGGGATAGTGGGCTGCTACGGCATCGGAAAATTGCGCAACCGCTACGGTCCCATCAAGCCCATCGCCCTGGCCTATGGGCTAGGCGCTCTGGGCGTCGCCCTGATTGGGCTTGTTGGACATTCCGGCGCGGAGCTCCTGGTTGCCGTCTTCGTAGCGGGAATGTTCACCGTTGGCGCGCAGATGTGCACCATCGGCCTGTCCGCGAGCTTCTACGACACGTCCCTGCGCGCCACGGGCGTCGGCTGGTCGCTGGGGTCCGGCAGGGTTGGGGCGGTGGCGGGTCCGGTAATCGGTGGAGTGTTGATCGCAGCGGGCCTGTCCACGCCGGCGCTGTTTTTTGTCGCGGGCTTGGTTTCCCTTGGCTGCGCGCTGGCAGTTTTCTCAATCAGCAGTGCCGCCGAGCGGGTCGCGCCGGGTGTTGGGAGCTAAATCCGGCCAGGGCTGTTGCCCGGTGCGTCACAGCGTCGGCGGCGCGCCATTCCCGCACGCGCCCCCCATCGTCAACGCGTCTTCGCAGCGTCCACGAGGAGCCTGCGGAACCACCGGCTGCGCGCGTCGGAATGCATGCACTCGTGCCAATAGGCTCGGTTCTGCATGGGCGGCAGGCTGAACGGCAGGTCAAATGTCTGCAGCGGAAATTGCCCGTGACAGCGTGCGGCGAACTTTCCGGGCACAGTCGCGATGACGTCCGAATTCGCGACGATCTCCGCAACGGTGAGGGGATTTTGCACATGGTACTTTATGTTCTGCTGATGCCCCTCCCGCGAGAGCCGCTCCTGCAGGAGCCGTTCCGTCGTCGTCTTGCCTGGAATGTCGTATTGAATGTGGGGCAGCTCGAGGTATTTCTCATAGGTCAGGCCGTCGCCGTCGCGCAGCTTTGGATGCGCCGTGCGCGCGATGCACACGAGTTTGTCCTTGAAGAGCAGCCGCGACCGTAGGATCGGGGCGGGATTGGTCATCCAGCCGATGAGGAAATCGATTTCTCCGCGTCCCAGAGCGCTTACGTCCTGCTGTCGATCGGGCAGACGCACCTTGACGTGTACTCCGGGTGCACACGCCGCGACCGCATTCATGACTTCGGCAAGAAAGATATGTTCCATGTATCCGGTTGCCGCCAGCACGACCGTGGTTTCCGTCGAAGCGGGGTCGAAGGTTTGCGCCGGCGACGACAGCCGTTCCAGCGTCTCAACCACCTGCCGGAGGTCGTCCCTGAGCGCAAGCGCACGCGGTGTCGGAACCATGGTTCCTCCCGCCCAGACCAGCAGCGGATCCGCAAAGTAGGCGCGCAGTTGCGCGAGCTGCCGGCTCATTCCCGATTGCCCGAGGCCGAGTCGGGACGCGGCACGCGAAACGCTCCGCTCGTCCATGAGGACGCAGAAACTGCGCAGGGCAAACAGATCGATGTCGGATTTATCCATATTTCAGATAGTCAATATGCGCAGCGAGAGCATACCAAGCCTCAGCGGCGTCGTTAAGCTGCATGCAGGAGCCGTGCGCCGCACGCTTTCCGGGTGTGCCGCCGGTAACTATCGGCAAGAGAGACGCTGATGAGCCTATCCGACGCTGTCCGGTCCATGGAACGAACACTCGTAGTGCCGGAGACTGCAGATGCGGAGTTGCTCAACGGAGAGTTGCGATCGCTTGCCGATATGGAGGCTATCGAGCGTACGCCTCTCGAGGAGCGATTGCCGGTAAACGATTTTACGCGGCGCGTGGCGCTTGCGCTCGCCGCGCGCGACGCTGCGGACACGGCGATTTTCTACGTCCCGGATGGCGATATCGAGCGCCAGGCCGAGTGCATCTCTTTCGCCACATTGCGTGACAACATCGAGCGCACAGCGTCTCTTCTGCGAGCTCACGGCATCGGCCGAACCGATGTGATCGCGATACTGATGCCGGCCGTGCCGGCGCTCTATTGGTCGGTCCTCGGCGCGATGTCTGCTGGAATCCCGTTCCCAGTGAACTGGATGTTGGAGTCTGAGCACGTCCTGCATCTGCTGCAGGAAGCGAATGCGAAGGCGGTGATCACGCTCGGTCCGACGCCGGGTTTCAAGATCTGGGAATCGATCATGTCGTTCGTTGGCCGCTTGCCGTCGGGCATGCCGATCTGGTCGGTTCCGGGCCCCGGTGGGGCGGTGGTTGCGCAGAGCGATCTGTCCAGGCACATCGCACAGCAGGGAAATGTCGCCTCCCCGAGTGGCATCGCGGGCAACGACATCGCAGCCTACGTCCATTCTGGCGGCACTACCGGCCTGCCTAAAATCGTCAAGCTGTCGCACACCAACATGTCCTACCGGCACTGGGCACTGCAACTGGCCTCAAAAGCCGTCTTGGGCGAGGTCGTCCTGCACGACACGCCGATGTTCCATATCGGCGGGCTCGCTGGCCGATGTCTGCCCCCGCTGGCGAGCGGTGCCAGTGTCCTCATTCCCAGCGTCATGGGCGCACGCGACAAGCGCTACATCGCCAACTATTGGAAGTTCGTCGAGAAGTACCGGGTGACGCGCCTTTCCGGAGTGCCGACGACGCTCGCCACGTTGGCCAGGTCGCCGCCGCAGGGCGAGGATCTGTCTTCACTGAAGCCGTACTTCATCACAGGCTCCACCGCGATGCCGGTTGCAATCCGCGAGCAATTCGAGCGTATTTCGGGCGTTCGCGTGCTCAACTCTTACGGTTTGACTGAGAACACCGCAAGCGTGGCTATCGACCCGCGCGATGGAATGCGCAAGGAAGGCAGCTCGGGAATCCGCCTGCCGTACACAAAGATTCGAGCCGTGCAGATGGACGACAAGGGCAGCACGATCCGGCATTGCGAACCGGGCGAAATAGGCATGTTACAGATCCAGGGGCCGGGGGTCACGCCAGCCTGTGTGAATCCGGTGCACGACAGCGCGGCTCGCACGACGGACGGATGGCTGATCACGGGCGATCTTGGTCGTATCGATAACGATGGGTTTCTGTTCGTGACCGGCAGGGCGAAGGACGTCATCATCCGTGGAGGGCACAACATCGATCCGGCATTGATCGAAGAGGTATTGCTGCAATCGCCCGGGGTCCTGCACGCGGCCGCGGTCGGCAAACCCGACGCTTACGCCGGTGAGCTTCCAGTCGCCTATGTTCAACTCATCCCCGGCTCGCAAGCCACGGCCCCCGGTCTCATCGCCTTCGTGGCCGAGCATATTGCCGAGAGGGCAGCGATCCCGAAGGAAATCTTCATCGTCGACAGGATTCCGCTGACAGCCGTCGGCAAGCCTGCCAAGGCGGCGCTACGCCGGGAGGTCGCGGAACGCACGTTCCGGTCGGTGCTGTCCGCAGCAATCGGCCTTTCTTGCGAGAGTGGGCAATTTCAGGTTGCGGTAAAGCCGCACGCGACCCACGGCGCTCTCGTGACGATTGTGATGATGGACACCCATTCTACGGAGCGGGACATTCTGGCTGGACGCATCCAAGAGGTCATGGGCCGGTATTCGTTCGCCTACGTCATCGAATGGGGAGATTGAGACCATGCAGCCACTCCCGGTCTTACGCAGCCTGCTATTCGTGCCCGGAAGCCGCGAGGATTTCCTGCCGAAAGCCGCCGCCGCCGGGGCAGATGCGCTGGTGTTGGATCTGGAGGACTCCGTTCCTCCGGCTGTCAAGGACGTCGCGCGCTCTTGTGTAGCGGTCGAATTGGCCAGCTCGTCGAGACCTCTGACCTTCATTCGGATAAATCATCCAAGTTGCGGCGAGCTCGATAAAGACCTTGCAGTCCTTGCGCCGCACACTGCGCAGGCCATCATGCTGCCGAAGGTCGCTTGCGTCCAGGACGTCGAAGCAGTCGATGCGCACCTTTCGAGGTTCGAGCGCGATCGCGGGCTTGATCCAGACTCGATAAGCATTCTGGTTGTGATCGAGACGAGCATGGGCCTGCGCGGTCTTTTTGACATACTGCGCAGCAGGCCGCGCATTCGCGGCGCGGCGTTGGCGAGTGCCGAGGAGGGCGACTTCATGCTCGATATTGGCGGGCGGTGGACGCCTACGGGCGAGGCGCTTACGTATGCTCGCGGCAAGTTCGTGTGCGACGCACGAGCGGCACAAGCCACTTGGGTGCTGGACGGCGCATTCATGAATCTGCGGGACTTGCGGGCGCTGGAGATGGAATCCCGGATTGCGCGCACCCACGGATTCGGCGGCAAGGTAGCCGTCCATCCACGTCAGGTGGCTGTGATCAACGAGGTTTTCTCACCTACCGCCGCAGAGGTCGACCGGGCACGCAAGCTGATCGAAGCGTTCCGGGAATCGGAAGCACTAGGACGCGGGGCCGTGGAGTTTCGCGGCATGATGATCGACTATGCCAACATCAGGTGGGCCAAACGGATACTCGATGGTGGATGACATTTGTTTACAACCGCAGCGCGGCTCGTGAATTAGGGTACCGCCGACGTCCAGCAATTACCGGCTTCGGCGGCGCCGGCCGCTCTAACTCGCCGAGGAGTCTTCTTTGAAGCGCGCGATGTTCGTTCTTGTCACTTCGCTTCTGGCCAGCCAAGCTGCCACTGCACAAGCACCTCCTGGGGCGCCACACCACGGATCACACGTCGAGGAGCTCGCGCGCGATCTGAATCTGAGCGAGACGCAGAAGGGTCGAGTCAAACAGATTTTTGCAGCCGAGCGCGTCAAGCGCGATGCGGACCGCGCGCAGTTCAAAGCCTCGGGCCAGGAAGTGACTTTGGCACTCAGGCGCACCAAAATGCAGGAACTGGAGCAGGACCTGCAGAAGCAGCTGAACGGTGTGCTGACGGCCGAACAGATGCAACGGTTCAAGCAGTTCGAAAACGAGCACCGGCACCACCACGGACCGGGCGACGAGCCCGCACCATCGCCACCTGCGAAGTAGACTGACCGTGGCCACTGGCGCCGCGTCGCCGTCACGGGCACCGGTTGAGCCTGTAACCGACGCCGTACACGGACTCGATCAGCTCGCGATGGGTACCTGGCCGCTGCAGTTTGCGACGCAGGTTCTTGATATGGCTGTCGACGGTGCGATCGGTCACGACGCGATAGTCGGAATACAGCTTGTCGAGCAGTTGCGCGCGGGAGAATACGCGGCCCGGCGCCGCTGCCAACGTTCTAAGTAGCCGGAATTCGACCGGCGTGAGATCCAGCGGCCTGCCATCGAAGCTCGCCATATGCCGCACTTCATCGATAGACAGGCCGAGCGTGCCGTTCGGTACCGAATGCACGCTCGTGCGACGCAGGATCGCCTTCACTCGTGCTACCACTTCTCGCGGACTGAATGGCTTGCAGATGTAGTCGTCCGCTCCGAGCTCGAGCCCGAGCAGACGGTCTATCTCATCAACGCGCGCGGTGACCATGATGAGCGGCAAGGCCGTGAATGTCCGCAGCTCGCGGCAGATATCCAGTCCGTCACGGTACGGCAGCATCAAGTCGAGAACGATCAGGTCCGGCGGATCCGCTCTGACCGCGGACACGACCGCGCGGCCGTCCACGATCCAACTCGCCGCGTAGCCCGAAGCAGCGAGATAGTCACACAGGAGCGCGGCCAGCTTCGGCTCGTCTTCGGCGACCAGGATTCTGGCTTCGTGGTGACCGGCCAGCACGGTAGTTACTTCGCTGTCGGCAGCGCAACGCGGATCCATAAACCTCCCAAAGGCGATTCCCGGGCGGTGATGGTGCCGCCGTGGGCCTCGACGATGCTTTTGCAGATGGCAAGCCCAAGCCCGGCGCCGCCACTTTGCCGGTTGCGTGAAGCATCGACGCGATAAAAGCGTTCGAAAAGTCGCGTCAATAGCTCGGCCGGCACTCCCGGCTCCGAATCCTGCAGATCGATCAGCACCCGGGTGTCCTCACGACGACAGGCGACGTGCCAGCGGCCGCCGCCGTTCGTATAGCGGATGGAGTTCTCCATCAGGTTGCTGAAGAGCTGTTGAATGCGAGTCGCGTCGGCGTTGACGATGAGCTCCGCCGCTTGGACGTCCGACTCCACTGAGATGCGGCGTTCCGCGAGGCGCTCGTGAAACCCTCTCAACCTGAGACGTAGAACCGCCGCGATGTCTACGTCTGCCATTCGATAAGCCAGGGCGCCGATGTCCGCAAGCGAGAGCTCGTAGAGATCATTGACCAGCTTACCCAGGGTCGTTACCTCGGTCTGCAATGACTTGACGCCTTCCTGGGTCAGTATGCGTACGCCGTCTTCGAACGCTTCGAGCTCGCCGCGCAGAACGGTGAGCGGCGTGCGCAGCTCATGGGACACATCTGCCATGAACGCGCGCCGCATTCGCTCATTCCTTTCGAGCGCGAACGCCAGCCGGTTGAAGTCGTTGGCCAGGCGGCCGATCTCATCGTGCGACGCCGCTGTGAGCCGGGTTGCGTAGTGGCCGGCGGCAAGCCGGTGAGTGGCCTCCGCTATCCGCCTGATCGGCCGCAGCAGGCGGTGAGTGAGCAGTACGGCCGCGAGGGCAGCGAGCAGCACGGCGCCGACACCTATGATCCAGACCGACGCCAGCTGTCGATCCTGCAGGTGGATGGCCGCGCCGGTCGTGACCCGCTGGAACGGCAGGACCGCGAGCCAGCCGACCACCTTGCCATTCACGATGATAGGGCGCGTGGGCACGTCCGCGCTCAAGCGCGGATTGCCGATCACGAAGCGGTGCTGGGCATCGAGGAGTGTTACGCGCAGGTTCACGCCGGTCAGGTCCGATTCGGAAATCGGGAAGGGGCCTCGAAAGGGCGGTAGCCCGCGGAAGCGCCCCAGCCCATCGCGCGGACGCGCGCCAGCAGGCGAGCCCCTGACCAGTTCCAACCAGGCGAACGGGGCCTCGCGCAGGAAGTTCCAGTCGCCATTCTGTTCATAGGCGGCGGCCAGCAAGGGCAGCATGCTCTGGATGCGCTCGATCTCCTGTTCATTGAGGTAGCCGAGAAAGCCGCTGACGAAGCTGATGCGGACGGCAATGGTGGTGGCGACTACGGCTACCAGGATCGTGGCGAGCAACGCAAAGAACAGCTTGGACCTGAGTCCGAGTTGCATGCGTCTGCGTCGAGCAAGGAATGTAAAAATTTGTATCGTGCCCGGTCGTGAGCGTCTGCCGGAGCCTGCATAGACCGGCTCGACTTGCGGATGGTTCCAAAGAGGATGCGCACCGAGGCGGCGGCAGGGTGCGGGGACCGGCGGGCGGGCCTCGCCAGGTCGGCATCGCTTCCACAGATTCTCCCACTTATCTCCACAATCCCTACCTACCATCTCCAATTGCCTGTGGCGCAACGGCACCCGATCGTCGTCGGCCGCGTGGACGTGGTCGACGGTAGCGCCGCATCAATCCGCTCTTCTACGACACGATGGGTATCACGTAGCGCGCCGGCGTCAGGATTTACTTCTGACATGCATGCGGTCCGCGGCGGTGCGCCTCGCGGCGATTGGTATCGTGTTGTATGTTGATTCGCGAAACGCCGGGTCGCGCGACGACGGCGGAACTCTCGGGAACGCAAGACTGTCCAACAGGTCTTCGATACTGGGAGAGGGCAGGCAATGCGCGCGCGAATTCTCATAGTCGAGGACGACCTGCACGCACGGGCGCTGCTCGAAGAGTTCCTGGTGCGGCACGGGTTCGAGGTCAGTACTCTCGGCAGCGGCCAGCAGGCCGTCGATGTTGTGTCCCGCGACTGTGTCAGTTTGGTGTTGCTGGATCTCGTGCTTCCGGGTGAGGGGGGCTTGTCGATCTGCGCGCGTCTGCGCGCGAGCGGTGCCAATGTCCCCATCATCATGTTGACCGGCAAAGGCGAGGCCATCGACCGAATCGTAGGCCTGGAAAGTGGTGCCGACGATTACGTAGTGAAGCCCTTCGATCCGCGGGAACTGCTCGCGAGAATCAGTGCGGTGCTGCGCCGGAACGGGGCGCTTGTCGAGCCAGGCACTCCCACCCAACCGGCGTTGGTGTACCGCTTCGGGCCGTTCGAGCTCGACACTGCCCGGCATATTTTCACGAGGGATCGCCGGGTTGTCACGCTGACGCGGGGAGAGTTTGCCGTTCTGGAGGCGCTCGTCCGTCATCCCCTGCAACCGCTGTCGCGTGAACGCCTCTTCAGGCTCGCGCGTCGCCGCAGCTTCGTATCCTCGGATCGCAGCATGGATATCCAGGTCTCGCGTCTGCGCCGCCTCATAGAGACTGACGTGTCGACGCCGCGTTATATCCAGACTGTCTGGGGCTTGGGATACGTCTTCGTTCCAGAGGGGAGTCCAAAATGAGTCGCGGCGAAATCCCTGCGGGGCTCGCGCTCGAGGGAGCGGCGCAAGTTCAGGAGCTCAGGCGGAGTTTCAACCAGATGAGCGACAGCCTCCAGACACTCGATGCCGAGCGCCGGCTGCTGCTGGCCGGGATCGCTCATGATGTGCGTGCGCGGCTCGTGCGCCTTCGGCTGAATGTCGAGTTGAGCCTGAACGAGCTGGCCGCCGCACGCGCCGCCGCGATGGTCAATGACATCGAAGAGGTCAACGCGATGCTGGCTCAGTTTCTCGAGTTCGCTCGTAGCGAAGCGGAAGAAGCCCCGCAGCGCTGCGATCTCAATGCCATCGTTGCCCGGATCTGCGCACGCTACCGGTTGTCGGGCCACGACGTCCGCAGCGTGCTTGGGCAGGTAGGGCTGCCGGAGTTGCGCGAAGTGGCGGTCGTGCGGCTGATCACGAATCTGGTGGACAACGGTTTGCGCTACGGTGAAAAGGAAGTGGAGGTCGCGACGAGCCGGGCCGGTGCCCACGTAGTCGTGACCGTCGCGGATCGAGGCCCCGGCATTCGGACTGTCAGTCCCGATGCACTCATCAAGCCTTTCGCTCGCGAACATGCGGCCCACGGCAAGCCCGGCACGGGACTCGGCCTCGCCGTGGTCGACAGAATCGCTCGCGCGCACGGCGGCGCCGTCAAGCTCATGAACCGCCCCGAAGGCGGGCTTCTCGTTATCGTGACCCTGGCCGCGGGATGAGCCCGCGGCGGGTCGGCATTGCACACGATGCACCGGCTCGGTCCGCCGGTGGCATCGTGTGCGTGAGCGCTTCCGCTCTCAGCGATCCCTGTGCAGGGATGCGGTGACCGCCGCGGTACCGCCGCCCGAAAGGAACAGGGTGTAGACATAACCCGCGTTCAGCGTGACGGTGGTTTTGCTCAGCAGACTGGCGCCGTTCGTCGCGTCGCTGACATCCAGCTCGTAGTTGGTGCCACTGTCGACTTGGCCGGGAGCGGACGCCTGTCCAACCGCGACGCCTTCAGCCACCGGCGAGAAGTTGGCCGTGAGGGTAATGGGGGCGCCAAGTGCCGACATGCCGTTGAGCAGCCGCAGTTTTACCTGGGTGCTGATGGTGGGGACATGATTATCGTCGGTGATCAGGCTCGTCTGTGTGCCGTTGGCGTTGCTCCATACGAGCAGGGTGTAATCTCCGCCCGCATTGAGTGTCTGATTCGCGATCGTAACGGGATTACCATCCACGCTAAGGGTGATAGGCTCACTCCCCGCGGTGATTTGCCCATAGGAGCTACCAATGATCCCCACCGTGGAGTTGTTTAGCACGGCAAGCCCGCCGATGCTGGCGGTGACCGTCGTACCGTCGGCGATGCCGACGGCAGCGCGCACGCGGGCCTGGGTATTCTTGTACGCGGTCAGAGTGCCCTGCTGCGGCAGGTACATCGCGTTGACCAGCATGCCGCCCTGTGTGGAGGTGAGGATCAGGGATGAGACCTTCTGGTCGGCGAAAGTGATGCTCGGCACGTCGAGGCGCAAGTCGGTTTTGTCGCCGGCCGCAGTGACGCGCAAGCGGTAGGTGCCGGGTTGGATGGTCGTGGCGGAGGACGCGGAGCCGGATGGGACAGTGCTGAAAGTCGGCGACGCGTTGCTGAGCGAAGCCGAGGGGTCCGTCAGATACACATCCAGCGATCCCGCTTCGGCCGTGTTGAATACCGTCACCAGGGAATTGCCGGTGGCCGGATCGCCCACGTCTTCACTGATCTTCAGATCCCCGAAGTTGCCGCTCGAGCCGAAGGCTATATAGGTCGTGTGCGTTTGGTCCGCGAGCTTCTCGCCGCTGAGGGTCGCGAGCGTGTCCGTCAAGCCGTTCACCTTGAATTTGACGGTGTACGTGGCTGAATTCAGAGATTTATAGTCGCTGGCGGTCTCGTAAGGCACGGCCTGCAGCTCGCTGGTATCGGTGCTGGTAGTACCGTCGTTGACGTAAAGGTCGAGCGACGGGTAGCCCGTGCTCACGTTCAGAACACGAAGCTGCGCCTGATTGGTGCTGTTCCCGCAGCTGCTGAGCGTCAGAACGGTCAGCGCCGCCAATGGGCCGAGGAGGTAGGACGAGTAGGTTCTCATGAAGTGTTTCCCGCTGTGTCGATGTCGAGTTGCGAACTCAAAACGAATTACCGATGGAGAACTGGAAGATCTCGGTTTGGTCGCCGTAATGCTTCCAGTCACCGCTTTGATAGTTGAGAGGCATTGCCAGACTGAAGCGGAACAGGCCGAGCGGCGCGAGCCACTGCACGCTGATGCCGGTCGAGGTGCGCAGCTGGTGCAGGTCGAATCCGTAGTTGGTGCGAAAGCCCGCCGCGTCCTTGAACGCGGTGTTGCCCAGGTAGAAGGCCTGGCCGAAATCGAAGAACAGGCTCAGTCGGGCGGCGTCGGAGAACTTTTTGGGTAACGGCAGAATTGCCTCAGCCTGCCCGGATAGCGCGGCGTCCCCTCCATACGGGTTGCCGAGGGAGTCGCGGGGACCGAGCGTGCCTTCGCGGAAACCGCGCACGGAATCCGGGCCGCCCAGGAAGAAATTCCGATTTGGCGGCAGCGACGTCGTGTTGCCGAGAGCCGTGCCGTAGCTCACGTGCGTGTTCAGGCTGAAAGGAATTGCGCTCAGCAGCGGCACGTAGGGAACGCGGAAATACTGTTCATACTGGTAGGTCGCAGTCATGTACCCGACATCGCTCCCGGGGACCGCGGCCGTCACCTGAAGGCGGTGCGCCACGCCGGCTGTCGGGAAAAGCGTCCGGTTGCGGCTGTCATAGCTCCAGCCGGCGGAGAGATCGACGCTGTCGATGCGCGTACCCAGGACGTAGTCGGTGCCGACACTTCTGAAGTAGGAGGCACCGTTATGGCTCACCCAGTATTGAAGCTGGTCCGAGCTGTATGTCGCCGTCGCGAGCTCGGCGTGCTGGACCGAGCTGCCGAAGTGGATCGTCTGCCATTCGCTGATCGGATAGCCGAAGTCGATACCGGCGAGATAGGTCTTCGTGGAAAAGGTGGAATACGTCGAAGTGAGCCGGCTCACATCCGCATAGGACAGATTCAGCGTGCGGCTCACGCCGTCGACCGTGGCATAGGGATCCGTGTGCGAAAGGCTATACACCTTGCTGTATTTTCCGGCGTTCAGCTCGATGGCTACGCGCTCACCCGTTCCGAGCGCGTTCGCGTCGACGAAGCTGCCGTTCAGCATGATGCCCTGAGACCCGGAGTAACCTATCCCGCCTCCCAGCTGGGAGCTGGGACCGTCCTCCACCTTGAAGTCCACATCCACCATATCGGGAGAACCGGGCACCGGCGTGGTCTCGGGAGACACGTTCTTCACGAAGGGCAGGCGCTGAATGCGCTGTTTGGAGCGCTCCAGGGACGTGTTTGACAGCCATCCGCCCTCGAGCTGGCGCAGCTCCCGGCGGAGCACCTCGTCGTTGATCTTCCTCGTGCCCGAAAAGGTGATGTTGCGCACATACACTCGGTTGCCCGGATCCACGAAGAATGTGAGTGAGATCTCGTGAGTGAGGTTGTTTGGGGTCGGCACCGGCTCGACCTTCGCGAAAGCGTAGCCGTCGCGGCCGAGCCGGTTCTGGATCAGCTCCTGGGTGGTCGTGATGAGCTTGCGGTTGAAGATCTGGCCCGGCTGCACGACCAGCAGTCTCTCGAGCTCCTGCTGCGGGACCACGAACGTGCCGGCGAGCTTCACCGAGGACAGCTTGAAGACCTCGCCCTCCTGCACGTTCAGCGTGATGAAGATGTCTTCCTTCTCCGGCGCAATGGCCACCTGGGTCGAGTCGACCTGGAAGTTCGCGTAGCCGCGATCCATATAGAAGTTGCGCAGCTTCTCCAGGTCGCCCTGCAGGGATTCGCGGGAGTAGCGGTCGTCCTGCTTGTACCAGGAGAGCCAGTTGGGGGTCTTCAGCTCGAAGCCCTCGAGGACGTCCTTCTGCTTGAATTTCGTATTGCCCACGAGGTTGATCTGGCGGATCTTGGCGCGCTTGCCTTCCTGGATCTCGATCTTGATCTTCACGCGGTTGCCGGATTCCTCCTCCACGTGCGTATCGACTTTCACGCCGTATTTGCCGCGGCTGAAGTACTGGTCGGTGAGGTACTGCGTGACGTCCTCGAGCACCGAGCGATC
>JAQGOG010000006.1 GCA_028293765.1 Gammaproteobacteria bacterium | reverse complement strand
TGTTATGCGGCCGCTCCTGGCTGCTGTCGCATCGGTCAGCATCTTGTCGCAGCTCTGCGTGTCAGGTTGCGCCGTCGGGCCGTCTTACCGAAAGCCCCCAATGAACCTGGAGAAGTTTCACAATGCCGCCGCGCTGCAGGCTCGCGCGATGAGCACTCTAGCACCGACCCTCGAAACCTGGTGGGACGGCTTCAACGATCCGATGCTCTCGCGCCTCGTCACCGCGGCGCGTGCTCAGAACCTCGATCTCGCCGCGGCATTGGCGCGAGTCCAGCAGGCTCGGGCCGTAGCTCGCGAGGCCGGCGCGCAGCTGCTACCCACCTTCGATCTGAACGGCCAGGCGACCCGGATTCACCAGTCCCTGGAGAGCCCGACCGGCCAGATCGCCAGCCACCTGCCTGGATTCAACCGCGATCAGTCACTCTACGATGTAGGTCTGGGTGCGAGCTGGGAGTTGGACCTATTTGGCGGCCTGCGTCGCGGCCGAGAAGCCGCATCCGCCGAGGCGCGCGCCGCGATCGCCGAGCAGGTTGGTATACGCATTTCCGTAACCGCAGATGCCGCAGATGCGTACTTGCGCATCAGGGGGGATCAGGCGCGCATCACAGTGGCCGAAAAGCAGGTCGCCACTGATGAGCGCCTGCTCGAGCTCGTCCGCCAGAGATTCGGCAGGGGATTGGCGGCGGTGCGCGAGGTCGCGCAGGCTGAGGCGCTCTTGTCGCAGGCCCGTGCCTCACTGCAGCCGCCGCGCATCGATCTCGAGGCGCAAATGAACCGACTCGACGTGTTGTTGGGAGTCCAGCCGGGGACTTTCGCCGCGGAACTGCAGACACCGCGCGACATCCCAACCGTGCCGAGTGTGTCGGCCAACGACAGGCCGCTCGAGGTGCTACGCCGCAGGCCGGATGTCATCGCCGCTGAACGTCGCCTGCAAGCTTCCAATGCCCGGATCGGCCAGGCACTCGCGGACTACTATCCGAAGATCTCCGTGGCGGGAATGCTCGGCTACGAGAGCTCTCGCCCGAGCGATCTGTTCAAAGCCGCGACGTTCCAGCCGCAGGGCGTCGGGGGACTGCGCTGGCGGGTGTTCGATTTCGGCAAAGTGGGCGCCGAAGTGGCGCAGGCCAAGGGAGCCAAGGCTGAAGCACTCGCCCGCTACCAACAGGCGGTGCTGCGCGCCGCCGAAGAGGTCGAGAACGCATTCACCTCCCTGGTGCAACTCGAGGCTCATCAACAGGAGTTGCTTACCGAGGTCGCCGCCCTCAAGCGGGCCCGAGATGCCTCGCAAGACGCCTACCAGGGGGGCGTGATCGCCCTGACCGATGTTCTGGATGCCGATCGCCAGTTGCTCACCGCCCAGGACCAGCTCGCGCAAACGCGCGCCGATTCGGCCAGAGCCGCGGTGGGTACATTCCGAGCGTTGGGCGGCGGATGGTGACATCTCGTAGGAATGGTTACGCAATATTTTCTGGGAGCACAACGATGTTTGGCGTTAGAACCCTCGCCCTCGCCTTCGGTGTTGGAGCGGCGACAATGAACCTCACGGCCTGCGCACCCTCACAATCCGCGCAGGACCCGAGAACGATGCCCCCGCTTGCGCAAGTCGCCGTGGCGCAACCCGCCGAGGCCGGCGGGCGAGCGTTCACTGGCGTCGTATCCGCGCGCGTCCAAAGTAATCTGGGCTTTCGCGTCTCAGGCAAAGTCATCGAGCGGCTGGTCGATAGTGGTCAGGGGGTAAAACAAGGCCAGCCGCTCCTGCGCCTGGACCGGACGGACTACACGCACGGCATCACGGCTCAGCTCGGCAATGTCGATGCCGCGCGAGCCCGCCTGCAGCAGGCGGCCGCCGATGAAGCGCGCTACAGTGGCTTGGTATCTTCCGGCGCAGTCTCCCAATCGGCCTACGACCAAGTGAAGGCGGCGGCGGACAGCGCCCGAGCCCTGCTGTCAGCCGCCGAAGCGCAACTCAAAGTCGCTCAGGATGAAAGCGCGTACGCAACGCTTGTGGCGGATGCCGACGGCACCGTGATGGAGACCCAGGCGGAGCCGGGACAATTCGTTTCCGCCGGCCAGATCGTGGTCCGCGTGGCACGAGCCGGAGCGCGCGAGGCGGCCGTCAACCTGCCTGAGACGTTGCGCCCGGCGCTGGGCTCGACCGCTCACGCCATCCTCTATGGAGTGAATGCCGATTCTGCCACGCGATACTCAGCTCGCCTCCGGCAGCTCTCCGACGCTGCCGATCCGCTGACCCGGACGTTCGAGGCCCGCTATGTGTTGGACGGAGCAGCCGCCACAGCCCCGCTCGGCGCGACCGTAACGGTCTACCTGAAGGAGTTGGAAAAGAGCGGCGCCCTGTCCGTTCCACTCGGAGCGATCAATGACGAGGGCCGAGGCCCGGGTGTGTGGGTGCTGGACCGCCAATCCTCATCCGTATCATACCGCTCGGTCAAGTTCAGCCGATTCGACGGTGAGCGCGCCATCGTGAGCGGTGGAATTCACGTCGGAGAACCGATCATCGCCGTCGGCGGGCACTTCCTACACGAAAAACAGCGCGTCCAGGTTGCTGAGGCGCGTGTCGCGCGAGAGTAAATGACATGAGTCGGTTCAATCTGTCTGCGCTGGCCGTCCGCGAGCGCTCGATCACCCTGTTTCTGATCGTCGCGATCATCCTCTCGGGCACGTACGCGTTCCTGCGCCTCGGTCGCGCCGAGGATCCTTCTTTCGTGATCAAGGCCCTGACGGTCACCGCCGTGTGGCCCGGGGCGACAGCCCAGGAGATGCAGGACCTCGTCGCCGAACCGCTCGAGAAACGCATGCAGGAGTTGCGTTGGTACGATCGGGTAGAGACCTTCACGCGCCCGGGCATCGCGGTGATGATGGTCACGCTGAGTGACAAGACCCCGCCCCCCGCGGTTGCTGAGGAGTTTTATCAGGCGCGCAAGAAACTCGGCGATGAGGCGCCCAAACTTCCCACCGGTGTGCTGGGCCCGTTTGTCAACGACGAGTACTCTGATGTTATCTTCGCCGTATACGCCCTCGAGGCTCATGGCATGCCGCCGCGAGAGCTCACCCGCGAAGCGGAGACTCTGCGGCAACGCCTCCTCCACGTCCCGGGCGTCAAGAAGGTCAACATCCAGGGCGAGCGCCCTGAGCGCATCTTTGTGGACTTCTCCTATGCGCGGCTGGCGAACCTCGGTGTCGCTCCGAGAGACATTTTTAGCGCGCTGCAACGTCAGAACGCCGTCACTCCCGCCGGCTCGATCGATACGAATGGGCCGCAGGTTTTCATGCGCCTCGATGGCGCCTATGATGATTTGCAGAAGATCCGTGACACGCCGATCGCCGCCGGCGGTCGTACGTTGAGACTGGCGGACATCGCCGAGGTCAAACGGGGTTATGAAGACCCGCCGACATTCCTGATCCGTCACGATGGAGAGGCCGCGTTGGTACTCGGCGTCGTGATGCAAGACGGTTGGAACGGACTGGACCTTGGCCAAGCGCTGAACGCGGAGGAGAAGCAGATCGCAGGCACACTGCCCGCAGGTGTGCGGTTCACTAAAGTTGTCGACCAGGCGGTGAACATCACGGAAGCCGTCGGCGAGTTCATGCTGAAGTTCTTTGTCGCCTTGGCCGTGATCATGATTGTGAGCCTGATCAGCCTCGGCTGGCGCGTCGGTATCGTCGTGGCTGCGGCCGTGCCCTTGACACTCGCTGCGGTGTTTGTCCTCATGCTCCTCACCGGCCGCGTCTTCGACCGGATTACACTCGGCGCCCTCGTGATCGGCCTCGGACTCCTGGTCGATGATGCCATCATCGCGATCGAAATGATGGTAGTGAAGCTCGAAGAGGGCTTCGATCGGGTGAAAGCGGCCGGTTACGCCTGGAGTCACACAGCAGCTCCGATGCTCTCGGGGACATTGGTCACCATCATTGGATTCACCCCCGTGGGTTTCGCCCGATCGACGGCAGGAGAGTACGCAGGCAACATTTTCTGGATCGTGGGCTTTGCTCTGATTGTGTCCTGGCTGGTGGCTGTCGTCTTCACACCGTATCTCGGTGTCAAGCTGCTCCCACAGATCGCGCCTGTACCGGGCGGTCATACCACGATCTATTCCACACCGCGTTACCAGCGCCTGCGTCAGCTCATCACCTGGGCCGTGGACCATAGGTTCAAGGTCGCTGGCATGGTGGTCGCGGTGTTCCTGCTGGCGGGACTCGGAATGGGTTTCGTCAAGCGGCAGTTCTTTCCGAGCTCCGATCGGCCCGAGGTGCTGGTCGAAGTGCAGATGCCGGAGGGAACCAGCATCGAGGCCACCACCGCCGCCGCCATCAAAGTCGAACGATGGGTGCGTGAACAACCCGAGGCGAAGATCGTGACGACCTACATTGGTCAGGGCGCACCCCGCTTCTTCTTTTCCTACAACCCCGAGCTGCCGGATCCCGCCTTCGCGAAACTGGTTATTCTGACTCGTGATGCGCGGGCCCGCGATCAACTCAAGTTGCGGCTACGCGAGCGGATCGCCCAGGGACTGGCGCCTGAGGGCCGCGTGCGTGTCTCTCAGCTCATCTTCGGCCCCTTTCCCCGTTACCTGGTCAACTTCCGTGTCATGGGACCCGACCTCAATCAGCTGCGTGCCATTGCCAACCAGGTCCAAGCGGTCATGCGCGCAAATCCCCATACGCGCCAGGTCAACCAGGACTCGGGCGAGCGCACCCCAACGGTCCATTTCGTGCTCGACCAGGATCGGCTGCAGCTCATGGGGCTGAGCTCGAGCGATGCGGCAG
>JAQGOG010000172.1 GCA_028293765.1 Gammaproteobacteria bacterium | reverse complement strand
CTGGAAGTAATGTTACGGACGGTAGCATATGGGATTGTCGCACGCAATGACTGGGACTCGGTCGGATGCGTACTTCATCGAAGCAGAAGGAATTGACCGAAGATGGCCAGATGGCCGACGCGGTCGTCCAGATTGTCGTTGCAAAATCAAATATTCAAACGGGGAGACACGGTTGCTGAAAGCGCAAAGCAGCCGCCGGCGAATCAGACTTCGTGGGTCCGGTCCATCATCGGAGCAGGTAGCGCACGGGCCTCCATCGACACACCGGCCGTCTGGGCGTTCGCCGAACCTCGCTAGTTGTTTTTTAGCTCGGCAGAATTGTGGGTAACTTTATGGGTAACCCGAATTAACACTGCGGAAAAACGCAACTGCCTCAGACACTTAGCGTGGGGGTTCGAGTCCTCTCCCGGGCACCATACGAATTTCTCGTTTAATTTCAGTCACTTATATCGCTTATTTTTCGGGTCGAAAAGACCCGAACCTTGGTTGGAACTATAGAGGATTGGCGCGCGGCACATCTAATCATTGCCGCGCCACGTGCATCGCAATCCGGCCGCAGCCGCCGGAAGCACTCAACGCGGTTCGATTGTGGGTAACTTTCCCGCATGCTTTCTTGTAGCTGAGGGGTCAACCCCTCGCGGGTTCCGGGCAGTTCGTCACGCCGGACATTAGCCGGGATGATTGGGCATCTTGGGTCAGTTTCAACCGATGCCATCCCCCTCACCTCTCGGATGTCTCTGCCGCCCGCCCCCGCGACAGGCTGTACGCCCTGTCCGATGCGCACGGGCTTTGCCTACACTACA
Organism: Gammaproteobacteria bacterium; assembly: GCA_028293765.1. Classification (GTDB taxonomy): domain Bacteria; phylum Pseudomonadota; class Gammaproteobacteria; order Steroidobacterales; family Steroidobacteraceae; genus 13-2-20CM-66-19. The sequence continues at coordinate 8,232 of JAQGOG010000172.1, read as the reverse complement.
TGTCACGACTCGCGGCTCCAAGCTGTGGCGATTCCGTTACCGGTTTAGACATGCCGAGAAGATGATCTCCCTTGGCGTCTATCCCAACGTCAGCCTCGCCGAGGCGCGTCGCCTCCACACTGGTGCCCGCGGCCTCCTCGCCCGAGGCATCGATCCCAGCGTTGAACGCGGCGAGCGACGTGCCACGAGGCCTACGGACGTTCGAGGTCGTTGCCCGGTCGTGGTTGAGCGTTGTAGCCGTGTCTTTCGCCATGCGATCGGTTTGGGTTACGTCTCGCGCGACATCATCGAAGGCCTGCGCGGCTTACTTGAACCGCCGCACGTTCGACATCGATCCACGATTGCCGATCCCCGACGGTTGGGCGAACTACTGCGCGGGATGGGCGCCTACAAAGGCCGGCGCATCACCGGAATAGCGTTGAGGCTTGTTGGGATCAATGGCTCCGAGCCCCCCTTTCTGAGCTTCGAAAAACACGCCTTTACCGGTGACGGGGAGCGCGTAAATACATTTACCCTCGCACCGAGCGTGATAGGTCAAAACTGTCCTCGAGCATCTGAAAACGCGTAATCGTATCGCCCGAAATCGTGAGGATGATGGCGAACTGGCAGTGGTTCACCTTGCCCGACGACTTGATCCGGGTGGCGAGCTCTCCAACAATCACGGCTCGGTCCGTGCTGCCAAGGATATCCTCGACCTCAAATTTGACGGGCTCTGTCATCACGCGGATGTCGCGAAAGAAGTCTGCGGCGGCCTGACGTCCGGTTTTGTGTCCGATCCACGGTAGCACGCCATTGTCGCCCTGTATTTCGAAGCGGAGATCTTTTGCGAACATTGCGGCGAGAGTATTGGGGGCTTGGCCCCCGCCAATGCCAGCGAGAAGCTTCTGGGCGATCGCGATGTTCTTGTCTTGATTCATGGTTATCCTTTAGCGTTGCTAGTTCGAAAGGCAGGCTTTAATTGCCGGCGGATTGGGCGTTTACCGTGGACGATGTGCGCAAGTCCCGCTTATCGTGCTCGACGTGGCGTACCGACTCATCCAGGACAGATCGTCGATGAGGACCTCCCGCGGTGGGGTATTCTGCAACTCCAGCGGTATCGTCCAACCGATCGAGCTGCTCGAGGACCATGGGACCTCCGTATAACTCCCTGGCTCTGGAAAGCGAGGAACGGCATCTTTTGCGGATATAGCAGGAGGAAAGCTGTCGATCAATTGTGTTTGTCCAATTGGCCAACACCACTCGTACGCACCCGCTTCAGATAGAGCTTCTGCTGCACCGCACCAGGATGAGCCTGCCGGACCAGGACCCGAGGAACGTGCTCGCATGGAGCCCGCTGCGGCTCTCGGGAAAGTCGCACACCACCGCCGGCAGCGAATCGTACTCGCCGCTCAGAACCTGGTGCGCCAGCCACTCCGTTTTAGCGCCGATCTCGTACGCGTCGAGCGTCTCCGGGTTATAGGGCGGATTGTCCGCTGAATGCGTGTTATAGCCTCCGCTCTTGAAACCGCGATTGTAGGAAACGTAGCCAAGGATATCATCCGTGAATCGGTGATCGAGGGCGACGCGCCATGTCGGCTTCTCGTACGTCCTGCTGAGCGGATAGGTGGGCGGCGGAAGAGTCGCAATCAAGCCGTCGCAGGGGTCGATCACTGAGCGCGCAGCAGCCGCGACATTGCCAGACATCTTGGGACATTTCGCGGCAATGCGCGCGCGTGCTGTTGCGTGCGGCAGGCCTCACGCCTATCGTGAATTGCAATCCAGTTTTCGGGTTCTGATTTGCCCGCAAGAGCAAGCGAATTCGGCGCGGAACGGCAAGAGGAGGACGGTTATGAGCAGAAACACACTCATCACTGTGGCGGCCGCCTTCACCATGACTCTGGGAGCCTGCATCCTTCCTCAAACCGTGTCGGCGCAGCAAGAGAGTGCGGCAGCCACTACCGCGGGTAAGCCGCCACCCACTACACCGATTTACAACCCCTATCCGCCTGGCATTCTCCCGTCCGATTTAGTGTCAGAGATCGACAGGGTCCTGCGGGAGGTGGATGTCATCGAAAAAAGAGCGATTGAAAGGTGGCAATCGTTACCGCCGCCGACACGATCCGGTCTGCGCCCAGGACCGAATCCGCCCGTCCTTAAGGGTACCGGAACTGAATTAACAGAAGCACTCGGCGAGCTTATGCTTTTCGACAAGAACATGTCGCCCAACAGAAATGAAGCGTGCGCGTCTTGCCACATGCCGTACGTCGCCTTTAGCGGACCGATCCCGTCGGTGAACCTGACCATGATCGCGTATCCCGGAACGGCCCACTTTCGGGCCGGCAAGCGGACTGCGCAGCGACACACGTATTCACCGTTCTTCCCTGTACTGCAATACAACCAAGTACAGGGTCTGTTCTTTGGTGGAAACTTCTGGGATTCACGCGCGACCGGATACAAGCTAAGGAATCCCGACGGCGAACAGGCGCAGGGTCCTCCAGTCGATACTCAAGAAATGGGCTTCCCTGACACGGCTTGCGTCGCGTTTCGGCTTTCGAAGGCCGTGTACCGACCTCTGTTCGAACAGCTATATGGCCAAGGCTCGCTCGATATCAGGTTCCCAAATAACACTGAGGAAATCTGCGCAACCCCAGGCGGGGCTGCGGTGTTCGGCGGGAGCGTCGAACCAATCAAGCTGATTCCGGAAGACCGCACCGAGGCAAACGTGGCATATGACCGCTGGGCGCAGTCCATCGACGCATACGAGCAGTCCGTGCAGGTCTCCGCTTTCACGTCGAAATTCGATGCCTCCCTGAAAGGCGCGTACACGCTGACACCAGACGAGATGGCCGGCTACAACCTGTTCAAAGGCAAAGGCAATTGCAACTCGTGCCACGTCGACGGAAGAGGAACGACTCTGATGTCCGGTCAGGTGGACACGAGCACAACCGCTACGGCGAACCCTCCTCTGTTCACCTGCTTCGGCTCGGCCAATGAAGGGCTGCCCCTGAATCCCAGGAATGCCTTCTACTATCAGAGCAAGCCGGATCCATTCGGGTTCACTCCCAATCCCCTCGGCTTCGGCTATCGAGACCTGGGCATGGGGACCTTCCTCAGAAGCGGTTTCGGTTCCGGCCCCAACCCAAACCGGACATGGATACAATTTGCGCCGACCGTCGACGGCCAAATGCAGGTCGCTACGGCGCGCAATGCCGCCATGGCACCTCCACAGTGTCCCACCACCGAGGCGCCCGGGCCTTACTTCCAGAAGGAGTTTTTTCACAACGGCTACATCAAGAGCCTGAAGCAACTCGTGCACTTCTACAATACGCGCGACGTGTATCCGTACGATGTCACCTCCGGACACTGCCCGCCGGGAACGACTGAGAAAGTGGACTGCTGGCCCAGGCCCGAGGTCCCATCCCCGACGACCATCGACATGACGACTGGGAAGCTCGGCTTGACGGATCACGAGGAGGACCTGATTGTCATCTTCCTACAAACGCTTTCGGATGGTTTCACGACACCTTACGCCAACGCCGATACCTTTACGGGTCGTTGCATGACCGGTGGCTCGGCAAAGACTCAAGGTAATCAGTTCCTCATACCGACTCCGCCGCTTCCGGCTTGCGCACCGGAGGTCTGCGGTGTCGCGCCTGTGCCCAATCCGCCCATTCCGTAGCGGCAAGATGCTAAACGGCGGATGCAAGTGGACGACCGAGCGGGACATAGACACTTGGAGGGGCACCCCCCCAAGTGACTTGCAGCGTCTTTCCAACGGACCGCAATTGGAGGTCTGTCCATGAATAGACTGCTCCTGACACTGGCGATTGCGACCACGCTCGACAGCCTGCTCTTTTCCAACCCAGCCGCCGCTCAGGTACTTCCTTCTGCCAAGCGAGCCGAGCGCGTCGAGATCACCAAAGGACCAGAGCTCGAGTTGGCCACGGACCATTTGACCATTATCAGTTGGACAACCAACAACCCCGGGGGGTCCGACGTGCATTATGGCATCGTGCACTACGGTACTGATCCCAAGGACCTGAGCCAGACGGCGAAATCCCCCCTCAGGCTGAACCAGGGCCATCCAGAGACCATTTTTCGTGTGCGCGTGACCGGCCTTACGCCGCGGACGACCTATTACTACCAGGTGACCTCAATGGAGAGCAATGGTAAGAGCGATGGGGTCAAGAGCACTGTCCGGCAATTCACCACACCCGGACCCGGCGAGCGGATCGTATCTGATACTGAATAGAGCCCGGCGAAGGAGGTGTGACACGTACAGCGATGGCCTTTCAGTCGACAACGCGAGCCGCAGCGTGTATTCGCTCAGCGCCGCCGCCGGCTGTACATCGGTGCACGGAGCATCATGGGACGCGATAGTGGGCTGTTATGAACGCCCCATGGGTAAGCGAGTGAGCAGCTGCATGCTTTACCGCACGGAGGGCCGAAAACCTCGCCCGACGCGCAGGTGCGCTCGTGCTCGTGGGCGCCCGCCTTGCCAGACCGGAGTTGAGACGATCGCCCCCATTAGACGCCCAAAACCCATACCTGAAGGGATCCGAGGGCTACGACAAAGGGCCGCGCGGGCTGACAAGCTACTAGCCGATCGCCATCGACCCGCCTTTCGCGGCCAGGATGGCCCAGGATGTCGCGGCAAAGCCAGGCAGGCTCGATCGAAAGATCGAGGCCGTTTGCGCCGAGCGCCGACGCGTGGCGGATCTGTATCAAGCTGGCTTAATAGAACAGCACGAGCTGATGCGTCGTGCAACGGAGCTGGATGGCCGGCGACGTACACTTGAAACGCAACGTGGGACGTTGGCCTGCGAACGGAAAGAATCGTGGTCGATCAATAAGCAGCCCACATTAAAACAGGTTTCAGCTGAAACACGTACGACAGCGCCCGTAATCAGGCGGTCGGGGTACGAGGTGATCCTCTTCCGACTCGAAACGATCGAGTCAAATGCGAGGAATCACACATGAGAGTCACCAAGTTGTTCACAGTATCCGTCGCGGCGAGTCTTCTTCTGGGCACCGTTGCGCATGCATCAGATTCACCCGGCGTCGCGGAAGGAAGTGTCAGGAGATCCGAGGTCGTCACACGCACGGGTCTCCCGTGGAACGTCGAGACCTTCCAACGAGTCTCGCCGACAGGAGCCCAGTACTATTCCGGGCTTCATTGGACTTCTGCGATCGGGACTGGCACGGCAGCCGCCCTTGAAAGGGGCGACGACAGCTTCCAACAGGCCTCGCCAGCGAAAGCTCAGCACACTGAACCTGTTTGGACTTCCATGATCGGGACTGGGACGGCGGCGGCTCTTGAGCGCTGAGTATCGGGTTCAGGTAAGACCGCAAAACAGCCGAACGCTCCCAGCTCTTTATAGGGTTACAAATATCAGCTCACGTCGCAGATATCTGATGTCCCTCGGAGTGGTGTACGAGGGATCTTCTGATCCGAGCTCTTTAGCTCGAGAACCGTAGGGCCAACGCGACCGAAGGCCGCGGAGGGGCATCGGCCGGCCATCGTTCGCGGGACCGATACCCGACGAAGCGCTCGCCTCGCGTCAGCAGCGCCCATATCGTTCGCGCATTTTTGTTTGCAACGGCTATCGCGGCCACGTTCACAGGTCGCCGACGCAGCAACTCGTCAAGCCAGGGACGACTGTCGTTCGGGTGTGCCCGATGCCATCTGATGGCAGCTTGGTTTCTAGAGCTGCCCCCGTAGTAGCAAGTGAATGGCTGCGGCCAACACGAACACCGCCAGCACGCCACCGAGGTACAGTAGCGCGAACCAACCGAGCCGCGACCGCAGAGAAGAGCGCTCTGAGACGTCTTTCATCAATGATAGCCCTCGTCGCCGCGACGCACTTTGCCGCGGAACACCCAGTAAGCCAGCGCCGTGTAGGCAAGAATGATTGGCAGGATGATCACCACACCGACGAGTACGAAAATCTGGCTGGACCGAGGTGCCGAGGCAGCCCAGATGCTCAGCGTTGGCGGCACGATGTTCGGAAAGATGCTGATCAGCAGGCCACTGTAGCCGAGGAAGATGATGGCTTGCATCAAGATGAACGCGCGCGCCTCGTGGCCGGAATCCGCCGAGCGGAAGATGCCGACGACGCAGGCCAGCACGAGCAGCGGTACCGGCGCAAAGTAAACGAAATTGTGTCCACCAAACCAACGTTGCGCGACGGCCGGTTGACCGAGCACGGTCCAGAGGCTGATTACTCCGATGACTGCGAGCAGTACCAACGACGACGGCTTCAGCAGCACCCGCGTGCGCCGTTGTAGATCGCCATCGGTCTTCATGACGAGCCAACCGCAGCCGAGCGTCGCGTAGGTGACCAGGAGCCCCAGCCCGCAGAACACCGAAAACGGCGACAGCCAGTCGAATGGGTCGCCGGCAAATCTGCCATCGACGATCTTGATACCCTGGAGCAACGTGCCGAGGATCATGCCCTGGCAGAACGTCGCCGTTGCCGATCCCATTATGAAGGCGAGATCCCAAAGGTTCTGCGTGCGTCGCGCCTTGGCGCGAATCTCGAACGCGACCCCGCGGAAAATCAGGCCGCAAAGCATCGCTATCACCGGAAGATAGACGGCCGGAAGCAACGTGGAGTATGCGACGGGAAATACGGCGTAGAGGCAAGCGCCACCGAGCACCAGCCAGGTCTCGTTGCCGTCCCAGACCGGAGCGACGGTGTTCAACATGACCTCGCGTTCGCCTTCCCGATCAAAGAACGGAAACAGAATGCCAATGCCGAGATCGAACCCATCCAGCAGCACGTAGAGGAACACGGTGAGGCCGATGATGCCTGCCCATATAGTTGGAAGATCGATCGTCATGGGCGCCTCACTCGTCGATAGGATCGGTCGCTCTCGATATCGGTCGATGGCCGAAGCGCGCCCTGCCCTTGCCGAGTTCGCCCTGGACGTCAGCCGCCTGGTCGCCCACATCCGGTCCCTTCGCCATTAGCTTCAACATGTAGTAGATGCCCGTACCGAAGACGAGGAAATAGACAATGATGAAAATCAACAGCGACGTCCCGACCTGTTGCGAAGACAAAGGCGAGACGGCATCTGCGGTGCGCAGCACGCCGTAGACTACCCAGGGTTGGCGTCCAACTTCGGTCGTGATCCAGCCCGCGAGCAATGCGATCAGACCCGACGGCCCCATAGCCAGGGCGAAGCGTTGGAACCAGCGCGTGTCATAGAGTTTGTTGCGCAAGCGAAGTACCAGTCCGAGCACGCCGAGCAGGAGCATAAGCAGGCCCATGGCGACCATGATGCGGAAGCTCCAGAACACGATCGTCGAATCGGGGCGGTCCTCGGGCGCGAACTCCTTCAGGCCACGGATTTCGCCACTCCAGGAGTGCGTCAGGATCAGGCTGCCGAGATGGGGTACCGATAAGGCGTATTTCGTTCGCTCCTCCTGCATGTCTGGCCACCCGACGAGATTCAGTGAGGTGCCACCCTTCTCTGTATCCCAAACGCCTTCGATAGCCGCGATCTTGGCCGGTTGGTGCTCGAGCGTATTGAGGCCGTGTGAGTCCCCAGCAATCATCTGGATCGGCGCCGCCACGAGGATCATGCCGACTGCCATCGAGAATGACTTCCTGATGCCGTCGCCGCTGCGTCCGTTGAGCAGATGCCACGCGGCGCTGCCCGCCACGATGGTCGCCGCCACAATGAAGGCCGCAATCGACATATGAACGAGCCGGAACGGGAACGAAGGATTGAAGATGATTTTCAACCAGTCAAGCGGCACAACTCTGCCGTCCACGATCTGGAAACCTTGAGGTGTCTGCATCCAGCTGTTCGAAGCCAGGATCCAGAACGTCGAGAGCAACGTACCGACCGCGACAAGGACCGTGGCGAGAAAATGCATTCGTGGACCGACGCGTGTCCAGCCGAAAAGCATGATGCCGAGAAAGCCGGCTTCGAGGAAAAAGGCTGTCAGGACCTCGTAGGTGAGCAGCGGTCCGTTGACGGAGCCGGCGAAGCGGGAGAAGCCGGCCCAGTTGGCGCCGAATTCGTAGCTCATGACGACACCGGAGACGACGCCCATGCCGAAACCGACCGCGAAACTCTTCGACCAGAAGAAGAAAAGTTCGCGATAAACCAACTTTCCGGTTCTCAGCCAGAGGCCTTCGAGCACGACGAGATAGCTTGCGAGCCCGATGCTGATCGCGGGGAAGATGATGTGGGCCGAGATCGTGAACGCGAACTGCAGCCGCGCGAGTACCAGAGCGTCAC
>JAQGOG010000142.1 GCA_028293765.1 Gammaproteobacteria bacterium | reverse complement strand
GGCCGTCGAGCCGTGATCGAAAAGTCCGGACAGCTGCGTGCTGGCGGTGCCATAACTGCCGGTCAGCGTGATGCTTGGGAAGAACGCCGCGCGCGCCGCGCCGATGCTGGCATTCGCGGCAATCAGGCTATGCTCGGCCGCGAGGATATCGGGGCGCCGCACCAGCAGATCCGAAGGCAGGTCAGCCGGCAGACCTTCCAGCAGCTTCTGGTCGTCCAGTCCGGCGCCCGGCGGCAGATCCGCCGGTAGCGGTGTGCCAAGCAGCAGCACCAGTGCGTTCTGATCCTGCGCCGCCTGGCGCGTGTACTGGGCGAGATTGGCGCGGGCGGTGTCGACCGAAGTTTCCGCCTGGCGCAGATCGAGCGCGGTATCGATTCCGCCGTCGTAACCCATCTTCGTGAGCTTGTAGGAGGCCTCCTGGCTGCTCAGCGTGTCCTGCGTGACGCGCAGCAGCTCCTGATCGGCGAGCAGCGTCATATACACGTTCGCCACTTCCGCCACCAGGCTGATCTGCGTACTCCGACGGGTTTCAACGAAGCCAAAATACTGCTCCAGACGCTGGTGATTGAGGCTGCGAATGCGGCCGAAGAGATCGATCTCGTAGGAGGTGAAGCCGATGCCGACGTCGTAATAGCGCGAAGTATACGAGCCGCCTCCGCTGCCGACCGCGCCGCGGCCACTGCTGCCTGCCGCGATACCGGCCACATTGGGCGGATATTTCTGGACCTGTTCGACGCCGGTTGCAGCGATCGTCGGAAACAGGTCGGCGCGCTGGATCTGGTACTGGGCACGTGCCGCGGCGATGTTGAGTGCGGCGATCCGCGCATCCGGGTTGTGCTGCAACGCCAGCTCAATCAGCTTCTGCAGCCGTGGGTCGGTGAAGAATTCGCGCCAGCCGATGTCAGCCGCCGCCGCTGGCGGCGCGGTGCCGTTGCCGGCTTCCACAGGCGCTCCGGCGAACGCCGGGCCGCTGGGCCATTGCTGGCTCATCGGCGCTTCAGGACGTTCATAGTGTGGCTCCAGCGTGCAGCCGCCGATACCGGTCAGCAGGCCGATGCTGGCACCGATCGCGGCCGCAAGCGATGTGCGTGGCTTGCTGAATATGAACGCAGCGTGGCTCACGTCGGCTGCTCCACCTTCTTGCCGCTGTACTGCGGCGAGTCCTCCGCCGGCTTTCCGCTAAATACTTTGCTTACCGCGACGAAGAAGACCGGCACGAAGAAGATGGCCAATACCGTCGCGGACACCATGCCCCCAATCACTCCCGTACCGATCGCGTTCTGCCCGCCGGAGCCGGCGCCGCTGGAAATTGCCAGGGGCAGCACCCCGAGCATGAAGGCCAGCGAGGTCATCAGGATGGGCCGCAGACGCTGACGGGCCGCATGCACAGTCGCCTCGATCAGTTCCATGCCTCGATCGTGATTTTCCTTGGCGAATTCGACGATCAGAATCGCATTCTTGGCCGACAGTCCGACGGTCGTCAGCAAGCCGACCTGGAAGAACACGTCGTTGGCCAGACCCCGCAGCAGGGTTGCGAGAATCGCTCCGATGATGCCGAGCGGCACCACCAGCATCACCGCCACCGGGATCGACCAGCTCTCGTAGAGCGCGGCCAGACACAGGAATACCACTATCAGCGAAATCGCGTACAAAGCTGGTGCCTGCGAGCCTGACAGCCGCTCTTCGTAGGACAGGCCGGTCCATTGGAAATCGAAGCCCGGGGGCAGCTTCTTCGCGTACGACTCGATCGCATCCATGGCCGCACCCGTGCTGACGCCGGCGACCGGCTGGCCGAGAATCTCTACCGAGGACACGCCGTTGTAGCGTTCCAGCTTAGGCGATCCATAACCCCAGCTTGCAGCGGCGAAAGCGGAAAACGGCACCATCTGCCCCGCCCCGTTGCGCACGTACCAGTCGGTCAGATTCTGCGGAAGCATGCGTGAGGGCGCATCGCCCTGAATGAAGACGCGTTTGACGCGGCCGCGGTCGATGAAGTCGTCGACAAATTGCGAGCCCCAGGCAGCCGACAGCGTATTGTTGATATCGGCGATCGTCAGGCCCAGTGCGCTGGCTTTTTCCCAGTCGATGTGGAAGTTGTATTGCGGTTCGTCGTCGAGGCCGTTGGCGCGAACGTTCTCCAGTTGTGGATTGCTTTGTGCCATCCCGAGCAGTCTGTCGCGCGCCGCCATCAACTTTTCATGGCCCTGATTGGCGCGATCGAGCAGCTCGAAGTCGAAGCCCATGGCATTACCGAGTTCCAGCACCGCGGGCGGCGCGAAGGCGACCGCCTGGGCGCCGGCAATGGTCTGGAAGTACTTGTTGGCACGCTCAGCGACTCGCTGCACGCGATCGGAGGCGCCAGGCCGCTCATCCCAGGGCTTCATCCGCACGAACAGGATGCCAGAGGTCTGGCCGCGACCGGCGAAGCTGAAGCCGGACACGGTGAACGCGCTCGCGACTGCCTGCCTTTCGTCATTCAAGAAGTAGTCGCGCATTTGCGCCAACACCTTCACGGTGCGCTCCTTGGTTGCACCCGTTGGCGTAGTGACCTGTGCAAACAGGATGCCCTGATCTTCGTCGGGGAGGAATGACTTGGGGATGCGGGTGAACAACACGGCCATCAGCCCGACGATAAGGACGAAGACGATCAGATAACGGCCGGTATGATTGACCACGTGCACCACGCCGCGCTCATACTTGCGGTTGCCGCGGTCAAAGTTGCGGTTGAACCAGCCGAAGAAGCCGCGCTTCTCGTGATGCGACTGCTGCGGTGACTTGAGGATCGTAGCGCACAGCGCAGGCGTGAAGATCACTGCGACCAGCACTGACAACGTCATGGCTGACACCATCGTAATCGAGAATTGCCGATAGATCACGCCGGTGGACCCGCCGAAAAACGCCATCGGCAGAAACACTGCCGATAGCACCAGAGCGATACCCACCAAGGCGCCGGTGATCTGCTCCATCGATTTGCGCGTCGCCTCCTTCGGCGACAGGCCTTCCTCCTCCATGACCCGCTCGACATTCTCGACTACGACGATGGCGTCATCGACCAGCAGGCCGATGGCCAGCACCATGGCGAACATGGTCAGAACGTTGATCGAATAGCCGCAGGCCTGAAGTACCCCGAACGTACCGAGCAGCACCACCGGGACTGCGATGGTCGGGATAAAGGTGGCGCGGATGTTTTGCAGGAACAGCAGCATCACCAGGAACACCAGGCCGATCGCCTCGAACAGCGTCTTCACCACCTCTTCGATCGAAATGCGGATGAACGGCGTGGTGTCGAAAGGATAGTTGGCCTCGAGACCCTTCGGAAATAGCGGCTTCAGGCTGTCGATGGTGGCGTGCACCGCCTTCGCGGTCTCCAGCGCGTTGGCCCCGGTCGCCAGCTTCACGGCGATACCGGACGCGGGCTTTCCGTTGTATTGCACGTCGAAGGCGTAGGTCTCGCTGCCGAGGCCGATCCGGGCCACATCGCGGAGGCGCACCTGCGAGCCATCGGCGTTGACTTTCAGGAAAATCGCACCGAACTGCTCGGGTTTCTGCAGTCGGCTCGGACCGATGATGGTCGCATTGAGCTGCTGACCTTTTATCGACGGTAGGCCGCCGAGTTCGCCAGAGGCGATCTGGACGTTCTGTGCCTGAAGCGCATTGCCGACGTCGACCGGTGTCAGCCCGTAGCTATTCAACTTCGCCGGATCGAGCCAGATGCGCATCGCGTATTGCGCGCCGAATAGCTGATAGTCGCCAACGCCCGGCGTGCGGCTCACCGGATCCTGTACGTTGCTTGCGATGAAGTCGGAGATGTCGGGGTTGCTCATACTGCCGTCTGTCGAGACGAAGCCCACCACCAACAGGAAATTCTTGGTCGCCTTGGCGACACGGATGCCTTGTTGCTGCACTTCCGGCGGCAGCAGCGGTGTCGCCAGCTGCAGCTTGTTCTGCACCTGTACCTGGGCGATGTCTGGATTGGTGCCCTGGTCGAAGTTGAGCGTGATGGTCATGCTCCCGTCCTTGTCGCTTTCGGACGAGAAGTACAGGAGATGATCGATACCGGACAGCTGCTGTTCGATCACTTGCACGACGGTGCTCTGGACGGTGTCGGCCGATGCACCGGGAAAGGTCACGGTCATCGCGACGGCCGGCGGCGCGATACTTGGGTACTGCGCGATCGGCAGGGTCACGACGGCGAGGCCTCCGACCAACATCAGGACGATGGCGGTCACCCAGGCGAAAATCGGGCGATCGATGAAGAACTTGGACACGACGGCTCCTGGACTATGGCTTCCGCGGTGACTTGGCGTTGGCGAATTCCTCCACCCTCGCTGGATGCGCGGAGGCGACGGCCTCGTCGTTGAGCTGGTCCGGCGCAACCTCTTTGGTTTTGACTTCAACAACGCCGGGCCTGATCCGTTGCAGGCCGCTGACGACGACTCTGTCGCCGGCGGCGACGCCTTCGCTGACCAGCCATTGGTCGCCGATTGCACGCTCGGTCTTGATTACGCGGGTGCTGACCTTGTTATTGGACAACACGACAATCGTGGTTGCCTCACCGCGCTGGTTGTGTGTGACGGCCTGCTGGGGCACCAGCAGGCCCTGCTCGTTGATACCTTGGTCGAGCTGCTCGTGCACGAACATACCCGGCAGCAGATTGTGCTGCGGATTCGGAAATACCGACCGCAGTGTCACTGAGCCGGTTCCGGACTGGACCGCGACTTCGGCGAATTGCAGCTTGCCGGCCTGCTCGTAGGGCGTATCGTCCTCCTGTATGAGCCTGGCCTGTGCCTGGTTGTCGCCAACCTTCTTCAGCTGCCCACTTCCAAACGCGCGCTGCAAGCGCAGTAGGACTGCACTGGGCTGCGTCACGTCGACGTAGATCGGGTCGAGCTGTTGCACCACAACCAGCGCGGTGCTCTGGTTGGCATTCACCAGCGCGCCCTCGGTCACCGAGGATCGGTCGGTGCGCCCGGCAATGGGTGACAGCACCCGGGTGTAGGCCAGGTTGATGCGTGCGGTATTGACAGCCGCCTTGGCCGACGCGACATCAGCTATGGCCTGCTCCTGCGCGGCGACGGCGTTGTCGTAGGCCTGCTGGCTGACCACGTGCGCCTCCGCCAGGGGGCGATAGCGCTGCGCCAGCAGCTTCGCCGAGGTCAGTGTCGCATGCGCATGTGCCAGCGCGGCCTGCGCGCTTTCCAGGTTGGCCTGAAAGGGTGCCGCATCGATCTGATACAGCTGTTGACCGGCCTTCACGTCGCCGCCCTCGGTAAATAGCCGCTTGAGAATTACGCCACTAACCTGAGGACGCACCTCCGCTATGCGGTAGGCCACCGTGCGGCCGGGCAGGTCGGTGGTGATGGTCACCGACTGTGGATGCAGCGTCACCACGCCGACCTCCGGCGGTGCGCTGAGAGGCAGGGGCTTTGAGGAGGAACAAGCCCCCAGTGTCAAGACGCTGACGACACTGAGGATGGGCGTCCTGTGGATGGGCAAACAACTGCGCGTGCTCATGATGCAATTTCTCTTGACGAGTTTTTCAAGGATGGCACTAACACCCACTAGTGGCGTCTTTTCGACCACATCGGTCCGCGCTGCGTGCACGTAGAAGCTTCGATTTGCTGAAGCCGAAGGAATTCACTGTGGGGTTCGCGTAGCCCCCGCCGCAGTACTCTTCACTCCGCGATCAGCGGGCTAATTTAGAATGAACGCCCATTCTACGAGCCGATGGTCGTGGAACAATCGGCGTCCGGTTGATGCAGCGTTTCCTCCCGAGGAATGTCGACCAGATCAGTCGGCCTGGTTGGCGATCCAAACGCTTCCATGACGTCGTGGCGTTTACTCTCGGGACACACCCGTATCAATGGAACACGAATTGTTCCGCGCATGTCCGCGCACCTAGAATGCCGTTTCAGCGAGGAGGATGATGAGCAGCTGCACCAAACATCAAAAACATCAACACGGCTTCTGAGCTTGCACGCCCCAAGCTGTCTCAGGCGATCTCGGCGACGTCCCACGGGCGCGGTATGTGGGTGTATTCGATCAAGTGATCCACGAAGGTGCGTATCTTGAGTGGCAGGTGCCTACGACTGACGTAGATCGCGTACTGATGGAGGTGCCTGAGCGGGTGCTTCGTGAGAACGGGGCACAGCGCGTCTTTGAACATAGGGTCTTCAAAGATTATGCGCGGCAGTGCGGCGAGACCGATATCCGTGCAGACGGCGTGCGCGACCGCGATCGTCATCGATCCGAAGCGAAGGATCACCCGCGCCGGGACTTCGATGTTGCCGTTCGGGCCGGCCAGGTGCCAGGATTGTCCATTGCCGATCATGATGCTGTCGTGTTGGGCGAGATCCTCGGGACACTGCGGAACACCACAACGCTTCACGTACTCTTTTGAAGCCGCGATGATGAACGGCATCGGTCGCAGCGGACGCGCGATCAGCCCGGCCGGAGGCGGGTCTGCCGTTGCACGTAGCGCGAGATCGTAGCCCTCCTCGACGAGGTCGACGAACCGATCCTCGAACGAAAGGTCCACCACGACCTCCGGATAGCGTTGCCGGTAGGTCGCGATCAGGTCCACCATCAGTCGAGTCGCGCCCCAGGATGGGGCGGCCACCCGCAGCGTGCCGCGCGGCACGCCACTTACGGATCCGAGCACCAATTCCGCCTCTTCCACTTCCTCAAGAATGACCTTGGAGCGTTCGAAAAACAGCTTCCCGCACTCGGTAAGACTCAAGCTGCGGCTGCTGCGATTGAGCAGGCGAGCTCCCAGATGCTTCTCGAGGTGCATCAGGTGCTTGCTGGTCATCGCGGTGGAAAGACTCAACCGCTCGGCAGCCCCCACAAACGTGCCAGACTCGACAACCTGTCGGAAGACCTTCATGCTGAGGAGAGTATCCAGGGCCGACATCGTGTACTCCAGTGCTTGAACGTTGCCGACCAGCGCGACGAAAGCATCCTTCGCAGCGTCGCGTCTCCCATCGGTCAGCGTCACACTCCCGATCGCGCGCCTGCAAGAGAAGCCCGTGACTTGTCTGATCCTCGATAAACACCGTACTCGCGGCCGGTGTGCTGAACAATTCGCGTTTCGTTGATGCAGCGTTTCACGGCAGTTGCTGTCTCCTCGACCATCCACGATGTGCCGACGGCTCGCGAGGACCGGTTTCTGCTGTTCGCGCAATCAGCAGCGTACCGCGGCATCACCCACATGAGTACGGTCGCATGCGCGACTTCAACGCGGTGCGTCGGCCATCATCTCAAGGGGATCCCGACAGAACAGTCGGTGCGCGATCCGCCACCGAACACACAACCCGGTAATATTGCCGTCGCCGGGGCGCTTCGCCAGGTGTCAAGCACGAATTCTGCCAAGGTGGTTGGCGAACACCCACTGACATCCAGAGTGAAGACGGCCAGAACAACCAGAACCAGTCCCGAAATGAGAATCACATTGCGGCGTTTCATAGCCATTCAGCCCATCAAGCCCAGTGACACCCGCGCTGCCGCCGCCAGTCTTTACCGACAAGTTGGCTGAGCGTCGGCACTCACCGTACTCGCAGCCGGTGTGCCGAACAATTGGAGTCCCGTTGATGCAGCGTTTCGCGACAAATAACACCGGGGCATGCACCGGTGGATGAAATCCGCCGATCCACCAGGTGCGAACGGGCTGGCTGGAGCCCTGAAAAGGAGGTCACGCCGAATCACCGGGTCAACCGCGCTGTCTCCTATGCGGGTGGTTTCCCACAAGGAAACGCTGCATCAACGAAACTTGGCTTGTTCGACGCAGATCGGGTAACTACCTTGCATCGGCATGATTGCGAGGACCGACCCGCTACGATCACGATATTCACGCAGGCCATACCTAACATGCCCTCGGCGATCCCCTTGTCCAATTGCATTGCCAAGACCGCGCCCTTCCTGGCATCGATTGTTCGTTCTTCCAGCCGAAAGATGTCCTTCCGGCCGGTCTTTTGACTCATCGGCCTGACTTGAAGGTCGACGTCACGCATTAACCGCGCCCGCAGACGACGCTTCACGCCTGTAGCGGGCGCTATGAGCGGGAAGTTGTCCTTGCGGCAGCACCTTGGGTTGTGTGCGACGGGTACGTACCCAAACGAGGATAGAGAACGTATGGACTGGCATCAACATCTCGGCTTTCTCCTGGATGACGTGGCCTACCTCTACACCAGGAGGTTCGAGGAGCGAACGCAGGGAGTGTCTCTCACGCTGACGCAGTGCAAGGCACTGGCCGTGCTGGCGAATTGCGAGGGCGTCAATCAGAAACGCCTGGCGGACATCAGCGAGATCGATCCCGGGCGCCTCGTGCGCATACTGGACCGTATGGAGGCCGTCGGCTGGGCACAGCGCCGCTCGGACCCGCACGATCGCAGAGCGCACGCACTCGCCATCACGGAGAGCGGAAGGCCCGTCGTGCAGCGTATCTGGCATGTCGTCAGGGAGACTAACTCTGAGGCCCTGACTGGACTCGCCACCAATGAACTCCATCTGCTGACGGAATTGCTCGAGCGCGTTCATGCGAATTTATTGGCACTGGAGCCGCTTGCCGCAGAACCCGCGTATCGGGGCGGCGCCGCTGACGCCGCTGCAGGCGCTTGAGGTCGATGCGATGAGCGTAGTGATCGAGGACAAGGGCGATAGAATCGATGCTCCCGCCCCGGACAGTCCGGCCGCCGAGCCGCAGGAATCACGCGTTGCGCCGGTCAAGAGCCTGCGGGAGCGCCTCCGTTTGCCGCTCATGATAGGCGTGCCGCTCATTGCGGCTGCCGTCGGCCTCTACTTTTACCTGGCGGGCGCTGGTTATGAATCAACCGATGACGCCTACCTCCGCGCGGCTCAGGTGTCGATAAGCCCGAACGTCTCCGGGAGAGTGATCGACGTCGGCGTACACGATAACCAGCTCGTTCACCGTGGAGAAACGTTGATCCGACTCGATGACCGCCCCTTCAGCATTGCCGTGGCAGATGCGCGGGCGCGAGTCGCCAACGCACGGCTGCAAATGGAGTCGCTGAAGGCGACTTATTGGCAGCGCATGGCGGATCTCCGGTCGGCTCAAAGTACGCTCGAGTATCAGAAGCGCGAGTACGAGCGTCAGACGCGACTGCTCGAGAGTGGTATTTCCCCCCAATCGCTGGTCGAGAGGACCCTGGACGCACGCAATCAGGCGCAACAGAACGTGATCTCCGATCAACAGCAAATCAATGCGACGCTCGCAAGCTTGGGAGGAGACCCGAATATCCCTGTCGAGCACCATCCGACGGTGCAGCAGGCCCAGGCGGAGCTCGATCGTGCGATGCTCAACCTGTCCTACACGAGAATCGCCGCCCCGATCGACGGCATCGTCACCCGCGTGGAGCAGCTGCAGGCCGGTGACTACATCAACGCCGCCACTCCCGCGTTCGTACTGGTCTCGACCCGCGACGTCTGGATAGAGGCTAACTTCAAGGAAGTGCAGCTGACGCACATGCTCCCCGGCCAGTCGGCGAGTGTGCGCATCGATGCTTACCCTGGCCGGGTCATTCGGGCGAAGGTGGTCAGCATCAGCCCCGGAACCGGCTCGCAGTTCTCTCTGCTGCCGCCTGAGAACGCCACCGGGAACTGGGTGAAGGTGGTCCAGAGACTTCCTGTGCGCCTGAGGCTCGAGGACAGCGTTCCGGTCCAGTCCGGGCTCAGCGCCCTGGTGACGGTCGATACAAGGTATCGGCACGGCCTCTTCGGGGCGGACGGCGAACACGGCAAGGCTGTGAACGCCAAAGCTGCCAGATGATGCATGAGGAGCGCATGAGTGATGCCCGTGGTCACGAATAAGTCATCACCGTCCGGCTTGAATCGTGGGCTGATCACGATTTCGGTGATCCTCGCCTCATTCCTTCAGGCACTCGATCAGACCATCGCCAACGTCGCCCTGCCGCACATGGGCGGCGAGCTCTCAGCTACGCAGGAGCAGATCAGCTGGGTACTGACCTCGTACATCGTTGCTGCGGCGATCATGATCCCGCTCTCAGGCTGGCTGGCGGATCGCTATGGTCGCAAGAAGGTGTTGGTGCTGTCAGTCGTGGTCTTTACGGCGAGCTCGGCGCTGTGCGGCGTTGCTCAGTCCTTGGTGCAGATTGTGTTGTTTCGCTTCCTGCAAGGACTGGCCGGTGCAGCCTTGGTGCCGCAGTCGCAGGCTGTGCTCCTCGACATCAATCCTCCCGAACGCCATGCGCGAGCGATGGCGGTCTGGGTGTTGGCTGTGGTCGTAGGTCCGGCCGTCGGCCCGGTGCTCGGCGGCTGGCTTACGGAAAACTACAGCTGGCGGTGGGTCTTCTTCATCAATGTCCCGTTCGGCATCTTGTCTGTGCTCGGACTCTTGAGTTCTATGCGTGAATCAGCGACGCGGCGCGAGACATTCGATTTCTTCGGTTTCGCGACGCTGAGCCTCGCCATCGGTGCATTGCAAATCATGCTGGATCGTGGGCAGTTGCAGGACTGGTTCAGCTCCACGGAAATCTGCGTCGAGGCGGCGCTTGCCGCGGTCGCGTTCTATCTGTTCATGGTCCATACATTGACGGCCCGCAACTCCTTCGTGAGCCCGGGGTTGTTCAGGGATCGGAACTTCGACGTCGGTTGCGTCGCGATCTTCACCTTCGGCGTCGTGCTGTTCGCCACTTTGGCGCTCGTGCCGCCTCTGCTCCAGGAACTCATGGGATATCCCGTCATCACCACCGGGTGGGTAACCGCACCGCGCGGCGTCGGCACTCTCGTTGCCACGTTGATGGTAGGAAGGCTGAGTTCATGGATCGGTGCGCGCCTCCTGATCGGCGTCGGTATCGCCGTTACGGCAGTCTCCACGTGGCAAATGTGCGGCTTCTCTCCCCTCATGGACGATCGACTGGTGATTTGGAGTGGCTTCATTCAAGGCGTGGGAATCGGTCTCGCCTACGTGCCGCTCACGACCGTGTGCTTTGCGACGCTGGCACCGCAGTTTCGCTCCGGCGGCACATCCATGTTCAATCTATTGCGGAACATCGGCAGCAGCATCGGCATCTCCGTGGTGCAGGCGCTGCTCACGCGCAACACGCAGATCATGCATTCAAGGCTCGCTGAGCATATCACTCTGTACGGCGGTCAACTGCGCCCCGCGGCGCCGTATACCTTCTCCACGCCACAGGGCCTCGCGGCCCTTAACGCAAGTGTGACGCGTCAGGCCGAAATGATTGCTTACAACAACGATTTCAAGCTGCTCCTGGTGCTGACTCTCGCCATCTTGCCCCTCGTCCTCCTGCTGAACCCGCCACGCGCCGGCGTGGGCAGTGCACCCCCGTTAATGGAATAGAGCTTTGCACGGAATTATTTCCATGGCCTTCGGCCGAACTACTCTGCGAGTCGCGCAACGAGCGGCTCCGTGCACGAAGCGGCACGAAGCGCGTCGACTGCGACACCGACGTGGGCCGCTTGTGGCGCTTGGTTCGCTTGCGGCCACCGCGCTGTGCGCCTGCAGCGTCGGGCCATCCTTCAAGCGACCCACCACGCCTGCCCCCACTGCTTACATCGGCCGCGATGAGTCTGTACGGAGCGGATTCGTGGCAGCGGGCGCGGAACAGGATGCTCCGAACGCGAGCGATTTTGGGCAGCGTATCCTGCTCGGCGCGACGCCGGCGGCGGACTGGTGGAAGCTGTTTCAATCGCAACCGCTCGATGAGGTGATTCGCCGCGCCGCTTCCAACAATCACACACTCGCCGCAGCCTTCGCCACGCTCGCCGAGTCGCAAGAGCTGGTCGCGGCGCAGTCGGGCGCACGCTACCCGCAGGTCAGCCTCGACGCGGGCGCAGGGCGACAGAAATACGGTAAACAATTTCTGGGCCCGTTGTCGGTGCCGCCGTTCAGCTATCTCGCGGTAGGCGCGACCGTCAACTACACGCTCGACTACACGGGCGGAACCGCCCGCTCTGTGGAGCAGCGCCAGGCCCTCGCCCAATACCAGCAGAGCGAGGTTGAGGCGGCCTATCTGACGCTGACAGGCAACGTCGCCTTGCAGGCGATGATCATCGCCTCGACCCGGGCGCAGCTGCAGGCAGTTTCCGAGCTGCTTGCCGAGGATCGCGATAACCTGAATCTCGTGCGCACGGCGTTCCAAAATGGCTCGGTATCGAAAACGGACGTACTCACCGCGGATAGCCAACTCGCGAGCGACGAAACGCTCCTGCCGCCGCTGTACCATCAGCTCGCCGTCGCCCGCCATGCGCTTACGGTTCTCGTTGGACAGACGCCGGCAGACTGGTCGCCCCCCGATTTCGAGCTGGGTCAGTTCAACCTACCGCGCGAGCTGCCTGTCAGCCTGCCGTCAGAACTCGTTCACCGCCGCCCCGACATCCTCGCGGCCGAGGCGCAGCTGCATGCAGCGACAGCCGCGGTGGGTATCGCGACATCCAATCTTTATCCGCAGATCACCCTGACCGCAAGCGGCAGTCAACAGGCGCTCCCGGCCAGCGCGTGGCATCTGTTCGATCGTTCCGGCACGGCGTGGTCGCTGATCTCCGGACTGACTGCGCCGATCTTCGATGGCGGCACACTACGCGCCGACCGTCGTGCCGCGATCGAAGAGCTGCACGCAAGCGCCGAGCGCTATCAACAGACTGTCCTTGAGTCATTTGGGCAGGTTGCCGACGTGCTCGATGCCTTGAGTCAGGATGCTGGCAACCTCACCGCCCAGGCGCGTGCTCTGGCCGCGGCGCAAAGCAGCCTCGAGCTCTCGCGGGAGAGCTACGGTGCCGGAAACACAGGGATTCTTCAGGTACTGGATGCGCAGCGTCAGCGCCAGCAGGCACAGCTCGGTTTTGTGCGCGCGCAAGCCCAGCAGTATCTGGACACGACTCAGCTCTTTCTCGCACTTGGGGGCAGCGGTCTCTAGCACTCCCGTGACGATAACTGTCGTGAAATGCTTCATCAACAAAGACCGGATTGTTCGACCATACGACGGAAGAATAGAGTGATGATCTAGGATCACACGCAGTCGGTCCGCTTGCACTCGCTTCTTCGGCGTTGGGAAGGAGACTTACATGCTTCGTGCAGTAGTAGATATTGCCACGGCGCTCATCACGGTTTTGCTCGTTGCCATCGTCTCGCTGAACGCATGTGTCGTGGCGCTGGCGATGAGTGCAAACAACGCGCCCGGCCGGCGCGAGCCTACGCCGGCCCGACACTGACCACGGAGTCGCAATGCCTCAACCCTCCAGAATAAGAGTGCTCATTGCGCACGCCGACCCGCTGATCTCGGCAGGACTCGCGGCAGTGCTGCGAGAGCAACCCGACTTCGAGACGCTTGTGTGCAGCCCCGCATTGGCTGTGGCACACGCGATGGCAGGTCATTCGCCATCATCAGCGCATGTCCTGGTCGCGGACTACGACTCAGGTTTGCGACTGATCGAGTCTGCGGGAGCGGAACGCCAGCGACTCATGATTCTGACGCACAGTGACAGCGAGGCGAAGATTTTTTACGCGCTGGAGCAAGGTGCACGCGGTTATCTTTTGCTCGGCTGCAGTCTCGAGGATGTGATTGACGGACTGCGATCGGTGCATGGCGGTGGCGTGGCCTTAGGCCCGTTGGTCGTCAGCCGCATGGCCGACTGGATAAAGCAGCAAGCGCTGACCCTTCGGGAAGAAGATATTCTGCGACAGATGATGCTCGGGCTCAGCAACAAGGTGATTGCCAGGAAGCTGACCTTGGCGGTCGGAACCGTAAAAACGCACGTCAAAGCCATTCTCTACAAGCTGGATGCGGGGAGCCGAACAGAGGCGGCCGTGATTGCTCAGCGTCGCGGGATTCTGCGAGAGGATTGTGAATGTCCTCCTCCGGACGTTGGCGCGGTGGAAACCCGGCAAACGCTCAAGCGTGCCGGAGTCGCCCAGTCGCTCGAAATGGTCTCGGCTGAATAGTCGCTCTATGGCGTCCGTCGAGAGACTATTTGTTGGGCGCGAGTCGAACAACCGGCGTTGCGTTGATTGAGCGCTTCTGCTCGATGGTCACAGGGTCCTCCCATGGCAGCGGAATGCGGGTCGTTTCGATCAAGTGATCGAGGAAGGTGCGTATCTTGAGCGGTAGATGTTTACGACTGACGTAGAGCGCGTACAGATGGGGGTGCCTGAGCGGATGCTTCACGAGGACGGGGCGCAGCGCGTCTTTGAACATGGGGTCTTCAAACATCATGCGCGGCAGTGGTGCGAGACCGATGCCGGCGCAGACGGCGTGCGCCACCGCGACACTCATCGATGTTCCGAAGCGAAGTACGACTCGTGCCGGGATTTCGATGTTGCCGTTCGGGCCTGTAAGGTGCCAGGACTGCCGATTGCCAACCATTATGCAGTCGTGCTGGGCGAGATCCTCGGGAGCTTGCGGCACACCACAACGCTGCAGATAGTCCTTGGAGGCCGCAATCACGAACGGCATCGCTCGCAGGGGACGCGCAATCAGCCCGGCCGGAGGTTGGTCTGCCGTGGCGCGTATCGCGAGATCGTAGCCCTCCTCGATGAGGTCCACGAACCGATCTTCGAACGAAAGATCCACCACGACTTCCGGATAGAGTTGCCGGTAGGCAACGACCATATCCACCATTCCCCGAGTCGCGGCCCAGGACGGGGCGGTCACCCGCAGCGTGCCGCGCGGCACGCCGCTGACGGACCCGACCGCCAATTCCGCCTCTTCCACTTCTTCAAGAATGCCCTTGCATCGTTCGAAAAACAGCTTCCCGGACTCGGTAAGGCTCAAGCTCCGGCTGCTACGATTGAGCAGGCGGGTTCCCAGATGTTTCTCGAGATGCATGAGGTGCTTGCTGGTCATCGCCGTGGAAAGACTGAACCGATCAGCAGCCCCTACAAAGCTGCCTGACTCGACGATTTGTCGAAAGACCTTCATGCTGAACAGCGTGTCCATAGCCGACATAGCTTACACTAGTGCTTGAATGTTTCCGCTCTCCTTCGCAGCTTCTACTCTGAGCCGCACCCGCGAAAGAACTCTTCGACTTGTTTGATCCTCGACTCGCAGCCGATGAACTGAACAATTCGAGTTTCGTTGACAGAAGTTACTGTCGTGTTCCGGACCAACACCGGAGAACTCGAAATTGAACTTTCGGCTGTACCGCTATCAGATGGCGGCACAGGGGGTCGCGCCGCCCTTGCGACTTGAGTGTAATCCTCACCAAGAGCGCGGACCGCGCCCGGGACGTCGTCTCGCAAAAAACGGCTGGATTTCCTCAAGCTAGCCCGCTATTGGCCCGCGGCGTCGTTACTCGGAAACCCGAGCGCTACAAGCCGCGGGTGCAAACTTCTCGTTCATGACTCGATCTCCACCCTACCTTGGACCGACGGGGAGAACAATTCCGGTTTCGTTGACGCAGCGTTTCTCAGCGGTTAACGCCGTATCGGCCGCACGGTCTGGAGTATCTAGCGCGCTGTGCGCGATGTCCAGCTTCAAGTCAGACACTATTTGCCTCCTCTTGCTCGTGAGTTGCCGCGCGCCGCCATCGGCGGCCGTAGCTGACGTCGCGATGTAGTCGCAAACCTCACCGCATCCTGAGTACGAGCACGTGATCGTTCATACTGTCGGTCGAACTTCGCATGGATTTGACCACTTCGGTCGTGACGGCAGGTGCCCTGTTTCCCCAGCTGCCGCGGACGAAGCTCGCCAGATCTGCAATGTCTTTGTCTGACAACAACACGCGCGAAGGTGGCATACGATACGAATCCGGAACGCCCCCAGTCACGATACGCCCCGCGCCGTTGAGTATGATGTTTATGACGGAAGACGGGTCTTCGTCCAGGATCGTCGGATTGCCGACAAGCGGTGGCAGGAACGTGCCGTGGCCGCGCCCGTCCCGGCCATGACAAAAGACGCAGTGCTTGAGGTAGAGACTTGAGCCCAGTGCGCTGAGATCGCCTTTGTTGAGAGCGATCTCGGTCTCGTCATCAGGGACGAACACCGCTGCGGCGCCGCCGCTTGGGCCCGACAGCGTTTTCAGATATCGTGCAATCGCCGTCAGATCCTCATGCGACATGAACTGGGTGCTGTTATTGAACGCATCCATCATCGATCCATAGACGGTCGCGTGAATATTCCGGCCGGCCTTTAGGAACTCGACGATGTCCTGCTCAGACCAACGCGCGAGACCGGTGCTCAAATCACCGCGCAGGCTGGACGCCTTCCATCCATCGAGCAATGCACCGGACAGGTAGAGTTCGCGACCGTCGTCGAGCGCCTCTTCCTGCATGGCCGTGCCTCGCGGCGTATGACAACTACCGCAATGCCCGAGACCCTGCACCAGATAAGCGCCGCGATTCCAAGCCGCATCGAAGGCGGGCTTGACCCGATAGGGTTGATCGTCGAGGAACACCGCGTTCCAGAGGGCCAATGGCCAACGCAGGTTGAACGGCCATTTCAGTTCGTCTTTCCGGTTCGGCTGATGGACCGGCTGAACGCCGTGCATGAAGTAGTCGTAGAGTGCCTTCACATCCTCATCTGACAGCTTGGCATACGACGGATAGGGCATGGCGGGATAGAGACGCCGGCCGTCTCTCGCTACCCCACGACGCACGGCATTGTCGAACTCAGCCAGAGTGTAATTGCCGATGCCGGTTTCGTTGTCTGGCGTGATGTTAGTGGTGTAGATGACGCCGAGCGGCGTTCCCATTTTCAATCCGCCAGCGAAGGGCTTTCCATCCGGCACCGAGTGGCAGGCAACGCAATCGCCGAGCCTCGCGACATATTCGGCCTCCGCGGCGGGCGTAAGAGGCCCTCCAGGGGGCACCGACGCCAAGGGGCTGGTCGGAATGCGATTGATCGAAAGCGTGACCACGACAGCGACGATCAATCCGAGAATCGCCCACAGGCGAAGCTTTTTCACTCTCTCACCTGGCCGTTAGCATGGCGCTTGTGAAGATGGTCGATCGATCGCTTGCATGCGAACCCGACCTCGACCCCGTTCTCAGGTCCAACTCAAGTCGTGCTTGCGCAATGGTGTCGTCCGAACTCGCTTGCCCGTTGCGTGAAAAATCGCGTTGCCAATCGCCGGGCCAATCGGGCCGACCGGTGGCTCACCGATCTCGTTGAAGCGCGGATTGTTGGACAGCCCCCCGAAATGAACATGCAGCGATCGCGGTACATCGGCCATGCGGACCATGGGATATTGGTCGTAATTCCCTTCGACGATCCGTCCGTCCTTGATGTTGAGCTCTTCGTTCAGGCTCATATTGAGACCGAACAAAGTGCCGCCCTCGAGCTCCGTCGCGACGGCGTCCCGGTTGAGCACGCGACCCGTATCGAACGCCACATCAATCTGCAGGATCTTGAGCTGACCCGCCTTTGAAACCTCGACTTTGGCGACCGTGGCACAGGTGGTCCCCGCCTCTGGCTTGCCATCCCCGCCCCAATTCCCAATGGCAATGCCGCGGCCTTGACCCCTCGGTAGCTTCTGCCCCCAACCTGCCTTTGCCGCAACCTCCTTGAGGCATTTAGTCCAGCCAATGTCGCCCCATTTGCCATAGAGCCTCAAACGATATTCCAACGGATCGATTCTCGCTGCAATGGCGCATTCGTCGATGAAGGTTTCGATGAAG
>JAQGOG010000095.1 GCA_028293765.1 Gammaproteobacteria bacterium | reverse complement strand
GGGCGTTATTACCCGGCTCGCCCCAGATCACGGGGGCCGTCGCGCATTCGACCGGCTTGCCGTCCAGCATCACGGACTTGCCGTTGCTCTCCATCTCGAGCTGCTGCAGGTAGGCGGAGAAGCGCTTGAGACGGTCATCGTAAGGGAGTACGGCCAGCGTCGGCAGGTTCAGGAAATTGACATTCCAGATGCCCGTGAGGGCCATCAGCACGGGCAGGTTCTCCTGCCAGGAGGCAGTGCGGAAGTGCTCATCCATAGCGTATCCGCCGGCCAGCAGTGCAAGGAAGTTCTCGCGGCCGATGGCGATCGCCAGCGACACGCCAATCGAGGACCACAGGGAATAGCGACCGCCGACCCAGTCCCACATGTCGAACCGGTAGTCGGGGTGCACGCCGAACTCGTCCATCGCACGGTTATTGACGGAGACGGCCGCGAAGTGCGCGGGTACGGCCTGCTCGCCCAGTTTTCCCTTCAACCAGGCGCGGGCGGTGCGGGCGTTCGTCAGCGTCTCGAGCGTCGTAAAGGTCTTCGATGCGACGATGAATAGGGTCGTGCTCGGGTCTGCGGTCTTCAGGATATCGATCAGGTGGCAACCATCGACGTTGGATACGAACTCGCACGTCGGTCCCCCGCCGGTGAACTCCTCCAGTGCGAGGACGCCCATGGCAGGACCTAGGTCTGAGCCTCCTATGCCGATGTTCACAACCAGCTTGAAGGGCTTTTTCGCGCTCCCGGTAATCCGGCCGCTGCGGATCGCTTCCGCGAACCCGAGCATGCGCTCGCGTTCGGTCATCACGAGCTTTTCGATCTCGGCGCCCCCAATCCCGGCACCGGGGGGCTGCCGCAAGGCGACGTGGAGGACGGAGCGTCCTTCCGTCGAGTTGATTTTGTCGCCACGCCACATGGCGTCGATCCGACCTCGAAGACCTACGGCGTCCGCGAGCTCGATGAGTTTCCCGAGCACGATCTCATCGAAGCGCTGACGCGAGAAATCCATGAGCAGGCCGACTTTTTCGCGCGAGAAGCGCTCGAAGCGGCCGGGATCGCGACTGAACAGCTCGCGAGTCGGGACACTGCTCAGGCGGGAAGCGTGAGAGGCGAGTTCCGCCCAAGGGGCGGTGCGCGGACCGGGGGTAGTCGGCTGAGTCATTAAACTCTCCTCTCTCGCGGGGCGGTGTCGCCTCAGGCGCGATAGAACTCGGCGATACTATCGACGACGTATTGTAGTTGTATTTCGGTCAGCTCCGGGAAGATCGGCAGCGCAAGCGTTTCCTCAGCTGCGCGCTCCGACTGCGGGTAATCCCCTGCCTTATGGTTGAGGTATGCGAAGCACTGCTGCAGATGCAATGGGATTGGGTAGTAGATTTCGGAGCCCACTCCGGCCGTCGCGAGATGGGCACGCAACCGATCGCGGTCACGCGCGCGAATGACGTATTGATTGTAGATATGCCGAACGCCGAGTACGGCGTGCGGCTTCTGCACGGCGTCGCCGAGTGCCGCACGCTCGAAAGCGGCGTCGTAGAAGGCGGCATTGTGCTGGCGACCGGCCGTCCAGGTGTCCAGGTGCTTCAGCTTCACGTTTAGAACGGCGGCCTGCAGTTCGTCCAGCCGGAAGTTACCGCCAATCAAGGAGTGGTAGTACTTCGGCTTACCGCCGTGTACTCGAAGGATATCCATCCGTTCGGCAAGTGCCGTGTCGTTCGTTACGCACATGCCGGCGTCCCCGAATGCGCCCAGATTTTTCGTGGGGAAGAAGGACAAGCACCCTACGTCACCGTAGCTACATGCCCGCTTGTGGTCCGCGTCCTCGGCCCCGATGGCCTGTGCAGCATCCTCGATGACCCGAAGGCCATACCGGCGCGCCAAGTCCATGAGCGGAACCATGTCCGCATTCTGCCCATACAGGTGAACCGGCATCAGCGCTTTGATGCGTCCGCCGGTGTTGCGATTGAAAAGGTTGCTGCCGCGGCGCTCGCAATGCTTGGCTATAAAGGCTTCGACGGC
The DNA here is from genome assembly GCA_028293765.1 of Gammaproteobacteria bacterium. Taxonomy (GTDB): domain Bacteria; phylum Pseudomonadota; class Gammaproteobacteria; order Steroidobacterales; family Steroidobacteraceae; genus 13-2-20CM-66-19. The sequence continues at coordinate 543 of JAQGOG010000095.1, read as the reverse complement.
GGGAGCGGACAGATTGAAGCTCACCGGGTCGATGTCGCAGAAAATCGGCCGTGCGCCTGCGCGAGCGATCGTCCCGGCAGTGGCGAAGAAGGTGAAGGGGCTAGTAATGACCTCATCGCCCGGCCCTATTTCAAGTGCCATGAGCGCAAGCAGCAGCGCATCCGTTCCGGACGAGACGCCGATTCCGTAGCGGCACTGGCTATAAGCCGCGACGCTCGCCTCGAGCTCCTTCACGGCGGGTCCCAGGATGAATCCCTGGCTGGCGCAGACCTTTTCGATGGCCGCCTGGATCTCGGCGGCCAGCGGGCGGTATTGCGGCTTGAGGTCCAGCAGCGGCACCTGCATAGCCGGCTTGGGCTGTGGTTTAGTCGCGGGCATTCAGGTCTCCGGCCGATGGCGAGGGACCTGGAATTCTATCAGCGCTTGTACCCGTAGTACTCGAGGAACCACTCGACGCAGCGCCAGATCGAATTCACGAGCCGGAACGAGAGAGCTTTCAGGAGCCTTTCGAGTCACGCCTGTTTGACCGTGACACCGTAGCAG
>JAQGOG010000162.1 GCA_028293765.1 Gammaproteobacteria bacterium | reverse complement strand
ACGCCTGCGGCACTTGCAGCGAGCGCACCTGAGAAGGCTTTTTGCGCGCCGGCTACGCCCCGGACAAGCTGCGCGGCTACTGCCGGCGAAAAGTGGGCCTGTTCAGGGGTGGAGCGTTCGGTATGCTCCCCGGTACATGCTAAGCAAGACAAACGTATTCCTGATCGGCCCGATGGGCTCGGGTAAGACTGCTGTGGGCCGCTATCTCGCCCGGCTGCTGGACCTGACGTTCTACGACAGCGATTCCGAGATCGAGCGCCGCACCGGGGTCGATATTCCCTTCATCTTCGAGAAGGAAGGCGAAGCCGGTTTTCGGCAGCGGGAGCGCGAGGCCATTGAGATTCTGACCGCGATGGACCGGATCGTGCTCGCGACGGGTGGCGGCGCCGTGCTGTTGCCGCAGAATCGGCGGCACCTCGCAGAGCGCGGCCGCGTGATCTATCTCGAGACATCGGTGGCGCAGCAGGCGGAGCGCGTGAAGCAAGGGCGCAACCGCCCGCTTCTGAGCAACGTGGACACCGCCACAAAGCTCGAGCAGTTGATGGACGAGCGAACTCCCCTCTACGGCGAAATAGCCGACGTCGTCGTTTCTACCGATGGGCGGAAGGTCCGCAGCGTTGCGGAAGACATCCTGCGCGAGCTCGATCCCGCCAAAGCGATGCGGTGACCCGGCACGCAGTGCGCTCAAGCACGTATACTGCCGCGCGGATCGCGCCTGACTGCATTTGGCGCCGTGCAAGCATGTGAATACTCTGAAGGTTGAACTAGGCAGCCGCAGCTACCCGATTCTCATCGGCGATGGTTTGCTTGCCCAGTCGGAGCTCCTCCGACAGCACGTGCCTGGGCGCGATGCGCTCGTCGTTAGCAATACGACGGTTGCGCCGCTCTATCTCGAGACTCTTGTGGCCGGCCTTCATCCGCGGCGGATCGTCGAAGCCATTCTGCCGGATGGTGAATCCCACAAGACCCTGACGAACGTCTCGCGCATCCTGGATGTCCTCGTGGCCAACCGCTTCGGCCGGGATTGCACGGTGATTGCTCTGGGTGGAGGCGTCGTCGGCGATATGGCTGGGTTTGCGGCGGCCTGCTATCAGCGAGGTGTCTCCTATGTGCAGATCCCCACGACGCTGCTCTCGCAGGTGGACTCGTCGGTAGGCGGTAAGACCGGCGTCAATCATCCGGGCGGAAAGAATCTCATTGGCGCCTTCCACCAGCCGGCAGTGGTTCTGGCGGACACCAGCACGCTCGCGACTCTCCCCGCGCGCGAACTGCGCGCCGGACTTGCTGAAGTCATCAAGTACGGCCTCATCTGCGACCCAGCCTTTTTCAGCTGGCTAGAGACGCACATGGGCGAGCTGCTGGAGCGCGATCCGGCGGCCCTCGCCCACGTCATTCGCAGATCGTGCGAGATCAAGGCCGACATCGTCGCTCGGGACGAGCGTGAGCAGGCCGAGCGTGCATTCCTCAATCTGGGCCATACCTTCGGGCATGCGATTGAGTCCGCCACCGGCTATACGCAGTGGCTGCATGGTGAGGCGATCGGTGCGGGGCTGCTGATGGCCGCCACGATGTCGCACGAATGCGGCCTCATGAGCGGCGATGAAGTCGAGCGGGTTCGCAACCTCCTCGAGCGCACCGGTTTGCCGACCAGGATCGATGGGGTGCAACCGGAGACTGCCCTCAAGCACATGCGGATCGACAAAAAGGTCCAGGCTGGGCTCATCCGCCTGGTGCTGCTGCGGAAAATCGGCGCAGCATTCATGACAGCGGACTATTCCGCGACTGCCCTGGATCGAACGCTTCGAGAGCATTTCGGGCCCGCGCGTGGATGACGTCATCTCAGGTGGCGAAGTGCTGGCGCCGTATGCCGCCCACGACGAGCAGTCCCATGGCCGGCGCTATCCGGAGCCGAAGCCGGATTTTCGCAGCGAATTCCAGCGCGACCGCGACCGCATCATCCACTCGAACGCCTTCCGCCGGCTCGTGTACAAGACCCAGGTCTTCGTGAACCACGAAGGCGACCTCTACCGGACCCGGATCACGCACTCGATTGAAGTCGCGCAGATTGCGCGCTCCGTCGCCAGGGCGCTGCGCCTGAACGAGGCGCTGACGGAGGCGATCTGCCTGGCGCACGATCTGGGGCATACGCCCTTCGGGCACGCCGGCCAGGACTCTCTGAATGAATGCATGCGCCCTTATGGCGGTTTCGAGCACAACCTGCAGTCCTTGCGGGTCGTGGACGAGCTAGAGGAGCGCTACGCGGAGTTCCGCGGCCTGAATCTCACGTTCGAGTGCCGAGAAGGCATCCTGAAGCACTGCTCGCTGCGCAACGCCCGCGAGCTCGGCGAGATCGGAGAACGCTTCATCCACCGCCGGCAGCCCGGGCTCGAAGCTCAGATAGCCAATCTTTCGGACGAGATCGCGTACAACAATCACGACGCCGACGACGGCATCCGCGCGCAGCTCGTGGATCTTCGCGAGCTCCGCGAGGTGCGCCTCTTCCGGCGTCAATACGACACGGTCGTCGCCCTATACCCCGATCTCGGCGAGCGCCGCCTCGTTCACGAGATCATCCGGCGAATGATCAATTACATCGTCGTCGACCTCATCCGGACCACCCAGGGCCGACTCGAGGAGGCGCAACCCCACTCGATCGAGGACGTCCGCGCCCTCTCGAAACCCCTGGCCGGACTGAGCGACGCCGCCCGAGAAGAGCATGTGGAGCTCATGGAATTCCTGCGCGAGCACGTCTACAAGCACTATAAGGTACTTCGCATGACGTCCAAGGCACGGCGCACGCTCAAGGAGCTGTTCGACGCCTTCTTCGGGGACGTAAGTCTCATGCCGCCCGAGCATCGGGACCTCGCGATTCACTCGGAGACGACCCAGGGGCCGAACGGCCGCGCCCGCGCGGTGGCGGACTATATTGCGGGGATGACCGACAGATACGCGATTCTGGAGCATCGACGCCTGTTCGATGCGACGGAGCGGACCTGATTTTGCTGCTGATGTGAGTCTGATGAGATCACGCGCCATCTTTCATTCGGAGTCGAAGGCGGCGAGTGCGGTGCCACGTAGGTCGAGAAAGAGAAGTAGGTGTGACCTGCAATGACGTCCACGTCTGGCAAACAGCTTCTGTACGCTTTGCGCAGAGTTCTCCGGCCGATAGTGAGAATTCTGATCCGGGCCGGCATCCGCTTTGACGAATTTGCGGAGCTTGCTCGCGGAGTTTATGTCGAAAGCGCGATTCGCGATGGTCTCGACCACGCCTCAAGTTTGACGCGTGCACGCGTTTCGGTGGTAACAGGGGTAACTCGCCAGCAGGTCAACTACTACGTTGATAACGATGGAGCATTGCCGTCGGCGAGCCCGACCTTGGCCGCTGTGCTCGTCGAAGTATTGCAAAAGTGGCACACGGATCCGCAATACGTCGGGCCCTATGGGATTCCTCTCGAACTAGAGTTTGAAGTTTCTTCCGGACGGTCATTCCGCGGCTTGGTCGCAATGGTGGATGCGACGGTGAGCGCCGGGATCGCGTTGGAGGAATTGTTGCGCGTGGGCTCCGTAACCTACTCGGGCGAGAAGCACTTTCGGGCCGTTTCACGGTATTTCATGATGCCGGAGCCGATGTCTCCGCAGCAGATCGAATACTTCGGCAATACGCTGACCAGACTTGCGAAGACTCTCGAATTCAATATGAATCCGCAACATTCGGAGAAGCGCCTGGAGAGATTCGTAATCGCCGATCGTGGTCTGCCGGCAGAAGTGTTACCTCAATTTGCCAGCTACGCGCGCGATCGCACCAGTGAGTTTCTGCTGGACCTGGATAACTGGCTGACGCCCTATTCCAAATCGGAAGGCGATGATACCAGTCCCCGCATTCCCACCGGTGTGAACGTATTTCTATACGTCGACCCTCCGGTTGACGAAAGGCCACTGGACTCGCTGATTCAGCCGGCGGAAGAGCCAGTGCCACGAAAAAACAAAAACCGCTAAAAACGATAAGGGATTTCAATAAGTTAACGCTCCCGAGCTCCTTTTGACCGCCCTGAGCCTACCCCCCCTGCCAGCCAATCATGACGTCAATGTGAACGCGTAAATCTTTGACGAATGTCACAATTTACTGCTAAGTTAGGTTACATAAGAAGGCAGTAGCGACGCATTGTTAAATTCGCGTCGCTGGCTACGGGAGTGTCTATGTCTCAGTACCGACGATCGCGTCTGCGCGGAAATTCATTGTGCGCAGCAGCAATAACATTGGCTGCTGTCACCCACCTCAACGAAAGCAGTGCTGCCCCTCTGGCGATTGGTGCGGTCGAGCAAATCGACCTGCGCAATTCGGCTGTAGTGGTTCTCGGTCAGCGATTCCGCGTCGGCCCTGGCACTCTCGTCACCTCTCAACCGTCTTATCCGAATCGCATTTCGCTAGCTACCATTCCTCCCAACGCGTTGGTGTGGGTGGATGGTGAGGCGAAGGCAGACGGCGCGACGCGCGTTGATGCGTTGGTCCTATTGCCAGAGTCGAACGTTCCCGGCGCGAGTCAACTTCTTGTCACTGGCGTCGTTAGCGCCGTAAGCAGCGACGGACGAATCCGCGTTGGCCAACTCAACGTTGATATTACGGCAGCCCTCAGTTCCGGCGGCCCGCAGATTTCCGTTGGCGACTTCGTTGAAGTCAGCGGCACACAACCTCTTTCCCAAAGTGTCTTCCTGGCGCAGAGTGCGACTCGCGCGCTGGGGGTCGGCGGTACCGGATCTAACGCACTTGGGGTAGGTGGCACCGGCAGCGTAGCCCTCGGAGTCGGCGGCACTGGCGCCAATGCACTGGGTGTTGGTGGCACCGGCAGCGTAGCGCTCGGCGTCGGTGGTACTGGCGCTAATGCGCTAGGTGTTGGCGGTACCGGTAAGGTAGCCCTCGGAGTCGGCGGCACTGGCGCCAATGCACTGGGTGTCGGTGGCACCGGCAGCGTAGCCCTCGGGGTCGGCGGTACTGGTGCGAACGCACTGGGTGTCGGTGGCACTGGCAAAGTCGCTCAAGGCGTTGGCGGTACTGGGAACGTGGCCCTTGGCGTCGGCGGCACTGGCGCCAATGCGCTGGGCGTGGGTGGCACCGGCAAGGTCGCCCTCGGGGTCGGCGGTACTGGTGCGAATGCACTGGGTGTCGGTGGCACTGGCAAAGTCGCTCAAGGCGTTGGCGGCACTGGCGCTAACTAGGTCGCCGTACAGCCAAGCCGTCCGTTCGCAGAGGCTCATAAGGAGCCTCTGTTCGGACGATGGACCACGCGCGCTCGCTCTCTGACGGCTGAGTGCTGCTATCCAGCATGACTGTTGCTGAGACACCATGCATATTCCCGCACACAGGTTTCGAAGCGATCGCTTCAATAGCCTGCGTGCGGGGATCTATACCTCTCCCCGGCTATTCATCAGCGTTCTTGCGCAGGGTGGTTCATGGTCGGTAGCGAGCAACTGAGAAAAACAACGATCGATCGAAAACGCGCCCAATCCCTCCTGTATCCGATTGCCGCGTTTCTGCACGCTGGCGGTTTGACCAAGCAGAAGTCACTGGCTGTGCTCTCTTCGGCTATAGACGAAATAGCGAAAGGAGACAAGGCTCGGGAGATGGAGCACATTGGTCACCCGACCCCCTACGCCGATGTTGTGGCGGCCTGGATGAGACGCAAGCAGTTCGTGGATTCATCAGGTCATCCTCGTATCCTGCCGCTGTCGGGTCCAAACGGCTTCGCGACGCTTGTTCAAAAGGTGAGTCCGGGAACAAAGGCCCGAACTGTGCTGTCCGTCCTCATGCGCTACCGCAACGTACGTCGTGTTAAAGACGGGAGGTATGAGCTGGTCAGGCCATTCTTTTACACCAACAGCGACAAGACCACGGCCTTTGAGCCGATTGCGTACTTCCTGAGCGATGCCAGCGCCACGCTCACCCAGATATTGAAACGTCAACAGCACATCCGCTATCCCGAGCGCTTCTGGCGCAAAGTGGAAAGCATTGACGTGTCAGAAGCGATCGCGAGAAAGTTTGCCGCATTTGCCCGCGAGAGAAGTCTTCTCTTTCTCGAAGAGCTCGATGACTGGCTGGAAGCGCATCGGGCCGCTGCTACGAACGGTATGCGCAAGCGACGTCGGGTTGGCTTGGGGATTTTTTCAATTTACTCCAGCCCCGAAGTTGCCACGCCAAAGCGCTAGTCATATGCGGTGAGCACTTTTTACGACAGGCTTTTGTTTGCGCGGAAAACTTCCTAATCGCGAATCTGCGCCGGACGATGTTCTGGTGGCCTTGCTCCTTCCGATCAGCCGTCTGATGCTGACAAGCGGGGTAGGTGTCGACCAGCTGATTCGTGCCGCAAAACAGGCTCATATAGAGGCTGCTATCGCGGAGGTGTTCCCATCGGGGGCGCGTGTAAACATCTCGCGTCTGGCTGTTACCACTGGCTTGACCCGAAAAGAGATTGCCTCTCTCGTCGGTAAATTCAAAGGAAACCAAACTCATTTAGCCCGCCGAACCAAAGAGCAGCGCGCAGTAAGAGTGCTGCGCGGATGGCGAATTGACCCTCGGTTCCACCAACAGAGTGGTCACCCCGCTGAGTTGCCGATGCGCGGAGATCGGATGGCATTTTCTTCCCTGGTTAGAATGTACGGGGGAGATGTCACACCTACGGCCGTACTGCGGGAATTAGAGCGCATGAAGGCTGTCGTGACTACGCGATCCGGGATGTTGCGCATGCGTCCTTCGAGCGCGCCCCTTGGGGCCCAGGCAACTCAGCACATGCTGGAGCTCGCCCGCCTCTTTGGGGATTTCGCACGCACAATTACTCAGCCTCAGCTTGAAAGGGTGCCACCGACATTTTTTGGCTTCAAGGATTGTGCCGGCACATCACCAGACGACGCCGCCCGCTTTCAAAGAACGTTCTCGAGGCGCGCTGCCGCCGTGCTCGAGAGTTTTGATCAGTGGCTGGCCAGTCGCGGGAAGACTCTCGAGTCTTCAGGTAAAACGACCCGCGTGGGAGTCGGCGTGTACCTGGTCAATACCGAAGCGCCGCAACCGTTTTCCTCTCAAAAGCCGTTGCTGAAGACGCGCCGGCGGCGTCGTGTCAAATAAACGCTATTTACCTGACGAGTGCGTCAATTCGTCGCGCAGCGCCTTCCGCAAAATCTTTCCCACGTTCGACTTCGGCAGGTCAGGCCTAAAGTACACGTGTTTGGGTACTTTGTAGGCGGCAAGCGACTTGCGGCAGAAATCGATCACTTCGCGGTCGGTGAGAGCCGGGTCCTTGCGGACGACGTAGAGCGCAACGACCTCGCCGGAGTGCTCGTCCTGCTGCGCGACCGCAGCGGCTTCGAGAATGCCGGGGTGTGTGACGGCGACGGCTTCCACTTCGTTTGGATATACATTGAAGCCCGACACGAGGATCATGTCCTTCTTGCGGTCTTCGATATAGACGAACCCGCGCTCGTCCATCCGACCCACATCGCCGGTGCGTAGCCAGTCGCCCGGCAACATCACCTTCGCGGTTTCGTCCGGACGATTCCAGTAGCCGCGCATCACCTGCGGGCCGCGGACGCAGATCTCGCCGACCTGACCGAGGTCCAGATCCTTCCCGGCATCATCCTTAATGGAGATTTCAGTGGAGGAGATCGGTAAGCCGATCGACCCGTTGTACTCCGCCGTGGGCGGATTGATGCAGGCTGCGGGCGAGGTTTCGGTGAGTCCCCACGCCTGTGTCAGGACATGCCCCGTCACGTCTTTCCACCGCTGTGCCACGGCGGCCTGCACCGCCATGCCGCCGCCGAGTGTGATCTTCAAGTGACTGAAATCGAGCTTGTCGAATCCCGGCGCATGCAACAGCGCGTTGAACAGTGTGTTCACGCCGCTGATGAACGCGAATGGATATTTCTTCATCTCCGCAATGACCGCGGGGAAATCGCGCGGGTTGATGATCAACACGTTCTTCCAGCCGAGGCGCGCGAACAGCAGGCAGTTAGCCATCAGCGCAAAGATGTGGTACAGCGGAATGGGCGTAATCAACACACCAGGCTTGTCGCGGAAGAACTGCCCGATCCACGCCTCGGCCTGCAGAACGTTCGAGCTCACGTTACCATGCGTAAGCATCGTGCCCTTCGATACGCCAGTCGTGCCGCCCGTGTACTGGAGATAGGCAAGGTCGTCAGGGCCCACTTCCACGGGCGTGAGCTTCGATCCATGTCCGGCGGCCACCGCCGTCTTGAAGTCGAGCGCTCCTTCGATCTGCCAGCGCGGTACCTGTTTGCGCCGGTGTCGAATGACGTAATTGACGATCCATGACTTGGGGAACGAGAGAAAATCCCCCACCGCGGTCACGAGAACCTGCTTCACCTTGGTACGGGGGAGCACCGCCTCGAGGACGTGCGCGAAGTTTTCGAGCACCAGCATGACAGTGGCGCCCGAGTCGGCGAGCTGATGTTCCAGCTCCGGCGCGGTGTACAGTGGGTTGGTGTTCACGACCGCGAGCCCCGCGCGCAGCGCCCCGAACATCGCAATCGGATACTGGAGAGTGTTCGGCAGCATGATGGCCATGCGATCGCCCTTCTTGAACCCCGCCTTTTGTAGCCACGCGGCAAAGTTACGCGACAGCTCGTCGAGCTGCCGGTAAGTGATGGCCTTACCCATCTGCACGTACGCGGCCTCATCGGCGTGTGCCGCGCAAGTACGCTCCAGAAGCTCCTTCAGCGACCGCAGCCGGGTCGGATCGATCTCCGCGGGCACCCCTGGCGGGTACGATTTCAGCCAGATCCTGCTCATCTACTCCCCCTCAACGATTTTTCTTAAGAAGTGGCTCGAGCCCTTGCCAGACGGTATCCAGCACCACGGGCTCCCCGCGCGCATTGGGATGGAGGCCGTCCTCCTGCATCAGTGTCGCGTCGAGCGCCACCTTCTCGAGCAGGAACGGCACCAGTGGCAGGCGATACTGGTGTGCGATTTCGGGAAAAATGCCGGCGAACTCGTTCGCGTACCGCGGTCCGTAGTTCGGCGGTATGCGGATTCCTACGAGCAGCACGCGCGCGCCGGCCGCCTGGGAAAGTTGCACCATTTTCGTGAGATTGTCCCGGGTAGTGGCGAGCGGCAGGCCGCGTAAGCCGTCATTGGCGCCCAGCTCCAGGATCACCAATCCGGGCTGGTGAAGCTGCAGCGCGCGCGGCAGGCGCTGCAGGCCGCCGCTGGTGGTTTCCCCGCTCACGCTGGCGTTGAAGACCTCGTATCCGTAACCTTGGGTCTGCAGGCGCTGCGTAAGCAGCGCGACCCAACCCTGCTCTGGCCGAATCCCGTGGGCGGCACTCAGGCTGTCGCCCAGGACGAGGATCGTACGGCCGGACGCCACCGCGTTCTGGAGCGCGATGAATACCAAGCTGATGCCGAGCGCCCAGGCGCAAATGGTTCGTGACAGTGTTCTCAAGGCCGAAAACCTCTCCAAGCAGGTTAGCAGTCCGGAAGGTTCGCTGACTATCGTCCACGACGTCTCGCTCGACATCGCGGCCGGCGAATCCGTCGCCGTCGTCGGGCCATCCGGCGCCGGCAAATCTACCCTGCTTGCCCTGCTGGCAGGTCTCGATTTGCCCACCACCGGCCGTGTGCTGCTCGCAGGAACGGATCTCACGGCACTCGATGAGGATGGTCGAGCGCGCCTGCGGGCGCAGCGTGTCGGCTTTGTCTTCCAGTCGTTCCACCTGATCCCGGCGTTGACCGCGCTCGAGAACGTGATGCTGCCTCTGGAGCTGGCCGGCCGGCCCGATGCACGCAGCGCCGCGTTCGAAACGCTGCAGCGCGTGGGTCTGAAGGGCCGCACCGGCCATTACCCGCGTCAACTCTCCGGAGGCGAGCAGCAGCGCGTGGCGCTTGCCCGAGCCTTCGTAACCCGGCCGGCCGTGCTGTTTGCGGACGAGCCTACTGGAAATCTCGACAGCGCTACGGGTGGCCGGGTCGGCGAGTTGTTGTTCGAGCTGAATGCAAATTCCCACACCACGCTCGTGCTGGTAACGCACGACCGTGAGCTCGCTTCGCGGTGTGCCCGCATCATCACGATGGAAGCGGGGCGCGTCGTTTGAGCGCCATACGTGCACTGTCATTGGGTTTGCGAATGCTGGCACGGGAGTGGCGCTCCGGCGAGCTCGGTGTGCTGCTGCTCGCGTTGACAGTTGCCGTGTCTGCTTTGACCGGCGTTGGTTTTCTGGTGGGTCGCATCGGCACGGCGGTATCTATGCAGGCCAGCGAGGTGCTGGCGGCGGACATTCGTCTCGGCTCTCCGCAACCTATCGGAGAGCAGTACTTCGAGGAAGCCACGCGTCATGGTTTGAAGACCGCGCGTAACACGGCGCTACTGAGCGTGGTGTTCAACGGCGACACGAGCCAGCTCACGAACGTTCACGCGGTCACCGAGGGCTATCCTCTGCGCGGACAGCTGCTGGTCGCGGACGAGCCATTCGCGAAGGGCACGCCGATACGCGGAATTCCAGCCCCCGGTGAGGTCTGGCCGGATTCGAAGCTGCTCGCGGCTCTCGGCGGGCGGCTCGGTACCTCCCTGTCGATCGGTGCCGCAACGTTCCGCGTCAGCCACGTGCTGATTTCGCGACCGGATCAGGGCGGCACGTTCGCGGACCTCACACCGACCCTCCTCATGAATGCGGCCGATCTGCCCGGGACGCAACTCATCCAGCCGGGTAGCCGCGCCAGTTACGGCGCGCTGTTCGCGGGCGAGCGCGGCCGTATCGAGCCGTTCGAGACCTGGCTTCGCTCCCACAAGAAGCGCGGGGAGCGGCTGCGAGACATTGCGGAAGCCAGCCCACAGATCAAGAACGCGGTGGATCGAGCTGGCCGTTTTCTGAGTCTTGCAAGCCTGGTCAGCGTTCTGTTGTGCGCGATCGCCGTGGCGATGTCCGCGCGTCGCTACGTGTTCCGGCACCTTGACTCCGTCGCGCTCCTGAAAACTTTGGGCGCCACACGTGCCTTTACACTCAGCGTCACCCTTCTGCAGCTCCTGGCCATCGCGCTGCTGGCCGCGGTCGCGGGTTCAGCCATCGGCTATCTCGCGCAAGAGTGGCTCGTGCGCACGCTTCGGGGTCTGCTGACGACCGCGGAACTGCCGCCCGCGAGCCTGGTGCCTGTTGGGATCGGATTCATGACGGCGATCGCCGTGCTGGCGGGCTTTGCACTACCGCCGCTTTTGCAACTGTCCCGCGTGCCGGCTATCCGGGTTCTGCGCCGGGATGTCGGGCCGCCTCCGCCGCTCATGCTGCTGGCTTTTGGTCCGGCGGTGGCCGTCGTCGTATTCCTGATCTATTGGGTCGTACTCGACTGGAAGCTGTTCTTCGGCTTCACGGTCGGCCTGGCCGGATTCATTCTTGCATTGACACTGGCGGGGGCCTTGCTCGTGTATCTCGCGGGCAAGTTGCGCGGTAATGTGGGTGTTGCCTGGCGCTATGGAGTTGCGAATCTGAGCCGCCGCCGCGCGGAGAGCGTCGTGCAGATCGTAGCGTTCGGTACGGGCATCATGGTTCTGCTCCTGCTCAGTATCATTCGGGGCGACCTGAACAGCGACTGGCGGCATACGCTGCCCGCGAATCTACCCAACTACTTCTTCATCAACATACCGCCCGCCGAGCGGGATCATTTCGTGGGCTTCCTGAACCAGCACGGCGCGCACACCACGCGTGTGCTGCCGATGATTCGCGGCCGTCTCACGAGCATCAACGGCCGTTCCGTCGACGATCTGCGCTTCGGAGGCGACCGTGGCGACACCTTCGCCACACGCGAACAGAACCTCACCTGGACCACCGAGCTGGGCGCTGACAATCGCATCGTGGCCGGGAGATGGTGGACCCAGGCCGACTTCGGCAAGCCGCTCGCCTCGCTCGCGACCGAATTTCAGGAATCGCTCGGCGTGCGCGTCGGCGACCGCCTCGCCTTCGACATCGGCGGCGAGACATTCGAGGTCAAGGTCGCCAGCATCCGCAAAGTGAAATGGGACAGCTTCCAGCCGAATTTCTTCATCGTATTCGCACCGGGCGTGCTAGAGGACACCGCGGGCTCGTACATGACGAGCGCTTATTTCAGTGCTACCGACGCGCGTCCGCTCGCGCAGCTCGCACGGACGTTTCCAAGCGTCTCCATATTCGACATCGACGACCTTCTCGGGCAGGTGCGCTCGGTGCTGGACAAAGCGGTGTTGGCGGTACAGAGCGTGTTTGTGTTCACCCTCTTCGCGGGCCTCACGGTTCTGCTCGCCGCCGTTCAGTCGAGCCGCGATGAGCGCCGGTACGAAAGCGCGATGCTCCGTACGCTAGGTGCGAGTCGCAAAACGGTTCTGCAAGGTGTATTGGCGGAGTTTACGACGCTCGGCTTGCTCGCCGGCCTTTTGGCGGCGGCGGGGGCTTCGATCGCGGCGTATTTCATGACAACGCGAGTGCTGGAGCTGCACTACACGTTCGAGTTGTGGGTATGGGGTGTGGGATTGGTCGGAGGCGCGCTGCTCGTGGCAGGCAGCGGTTGGCTCGCGACGCGCTCGGTCGTCAATCAGCCGCCGCTGACCACGCTGCGTGCAGGCTAGGTTGCGTCAGATCCGGCGAGCTGCTCCGGCAGAAAACTCGGAAGTGGCTGTGTCACTTCGAGATCAGTGCACGCGCCTGTTCGGCCCAGAACAGAGCATCGACATATGCCGCGCGGATGAGATGAGGAGGCAGAGCCCCGTACACGACGTGGTTCCACGCCGCCCGCTCGTAAGCACGGGTGCACTGTAGGGCTTCACCGAGAGCGCCTTCACCAGCGACGAGGGCCCGCGCGACGGCAGCAGACAGCGGCAGCTCCTCGACTATCTTCTGCGTCGGCATGCCGACGAGTGCGCCGAGAAGCGAGAACAAGCCGGTTATAAAAAAGGGTCCGCAGTCCTTCGCGCCGCCAAGACGGCCGAGTTGCTCGCACATCCGGGCGCGGGTCATGGCATGAATGTAGAGACTGGGCGGACGGTCATCGAAGCCTTGCAGGCACAGCAGTGCGCACAGCTGGCGCAGGCTCTCGACGCCCAGAATCACGATAGCCTGTCGGATGGAATCGATCTTGCGCGGCAGGTTGTAATAACTGGAGTTGATGCAGCGGAGCACGTGGTAAGACATCGATACGTTCTGGCTCAGCAGCTGCTCGACTTCGTCGAGCGAATAATCCGCGCTCTGGAGCGACGCGACCAGGCGCAGCGTGCTCAGGCGGTTCGAGGGCACCCGCTTCGCCCTGAAAGTCTGCGGATGCTGCAGGAAATTGCCCTGGAAGCCATCGAAGCCCAGCTCGATACAATGCTCGAACTGCTCCACGGTCTCGACTTGCTCGGCGATCAGCTCCAGGCCACGGGCCTTGAGCTCTTTGACTAGCCGTGCCAGTTCCGGCGCCTCCACGTGCGAGATCTCGAGTTTCGCGATGTCCGCGTATTCCAGCAGGCTGGGGTCGCTGACCTGCAGTGAGTAATCGTCGAGCGCGATGCGGTGACCGCGGGCACGCAGCGCCTTGATCCCCTCGATGACCCTGCGGTGGCCGCGAACATCCTCCAGCACCTCGATGATCACCAGTTCCGGCCGCAGTGGCAGATCCGGAACCGCGGTGAGAAGCTCCTCGGGAAAGTTCACATGGATGGGCAAGCCGCCTGCAAGGCGTTCGAGGCCGATTTCGAGAGCGGCGTTCGTGACGACCTGCAACGTCGCCTGCCCCGGATCGGTGATCTCAGCTGTCGATGCCCGGGGTGAGTGCCGGTACAGCAGCTCGTAAGCGACGACGGCCATGGCCGAGTCATAGATCGGCTGCCGGGCGACGAAGACCTCGCCCTGGGATTGCGCAGTCGCAAGCGGATCGGGTTGCCGTTGTGCGTTTTGATTGCCCATGATCCTAAGACATCGTCCGCGGGGGAAAGGAGACAAGTGCTCGTAAGCAGCCTGCGCTCGGCTGTCGTCTGCATCGGCTGTCGCCGTCAGGTCATGAGAGCGTCTGCGCGACGGATGGCCGATTCGGGACGCCGATCACAGTCCGGGGGATGGCGGGTCAATGTGCCGCGTGCGCGTGAGCACGTGCAAGCCTGCGGCGCACGCCCTAACGCCGAATGCCGATCGTGATCCAGGAGTCGGGCTCGGCGTCGCCGCGCCAGGTGAGCCCCTCGATCGTCAACTGGTAGTTGCCCGGGCCGAGCGCCGAGCTGTTCAGCGCGATGCGCAGATGACCGTTCGAGTCCTTGGCCAACTCGCTGATCACGGCCACGCGGCCCTGATCGATGCGATCGATGGTCACGCGGAATATCTTGTAAGGCGACTTCGACTCGTCGATCTTGAAGTCCGCGAGCTGCGCGGGGCCCCCACCGATGGTAATCGCGGGGGTGTTAGAGCCGCCCTCGCGGCTCGGCAGAAGGCGGATTTCGCGTGTGCTCGTAGCGGGGTCCAGTGCCCGCTCGGTCGCCTGGTTCTGCAGGTGTGTGATCTTCTGCCCTCTGGCCGCGTTTTCACTCGCCACGACCGACAGCGCTCCACCCAGAACGAGTGTGGCAATCGCCAGACCCACGGTGATCTGCGGCTTTTGCCAAAACGGCTTTTGCGCTTCCTGCCACGGCTCCGGCTTGCCGCTCGCCTCGAGCAGCCGCAGGCCGGCATTCACTCGCTCCGGCAGGCCCAGATCGTCGAGCACCTCCGGGTTGTCGCGGCAGAAGCGCTCGAAGTCGGTGGCGCCCTTGAGCGGGAGGCGGCCAGACAGATAACGTTCGACAATCTGGTTTCGGGCGATGAAATCCCGATCCATGGGCGGCGTGGGAATGGCCGACGCAGTTGCGGCCGCCGCCGCCGCGGGCGCAGCGGGGGTGGAGGGTGGGGGTGTGGCCGTCTCGACGACCACCACGCCGCTGGCAGGCGACTTCATCGCCGCACTGGCTGTCAACGCTTCAACTTCAACGGACTCTTCCAGCGACAGTGTTGGTATCGAGCCCGGTGGGGTAGGGGCAACCGACGAAAGAGACGCTACCGAAGCGGCAAAGCTCGCTGCAGCGTCTGCCGTAGTGCGGTCGCCAACAGTAGCCGCGGAGGATGCAACAGGCGGAGTAACGACAGGAGGCGAAACCGCCACGTGTGCAGTGGCAGCAGGCGCAGCCGGTGTTGCAAACGTCAGCTCCGCACCCGCCGCTTTCGCATCGGCCAGCAGGGTGTCGGCGGACGAACTCTCCGCAAAAGTGGGAGCCGCGGCTGCCCGACCCACCAACGCTGCCACCCCGCCATTAGCGTCCGAAGGCGAGGGAGTAGCGAGTGTCCCTGCGCTCACGGGAGCGGCCGATGCCGGGGCTGGCCGTGCAGCCTGCGCCGCAGCGACGTTTCTCACAGGCGGCGTACCTGAAGACGGCGACGGCGCTGGAGTCCCCAATGCGGATGAAGCAGGCGACGCAAAGGGCCGCGGAGGTGCCTTTGCCGCCGGTGGAACTGTCGCAACCGGTGCAGGGCGTGCAGGCGGCGCCACCGGCGCCGCTGACTTCAGAACCGGTGGTTTGCCGGGCGCGGAGCCTCGGGCAGAGGGTACCGACGACACTGACGGGCGCTTTGCGGCCGGAGCAGCCGATGGGGCCGCCGCTGCGGGGCGCGCTGGCGTGATCGGTGGAGCCAAAGGGGTTGGTGATGCGGAGGCATTGACGTGGGCTGTTGGTGCGGACGGCGCCGCAGCCGCCAATGTCGGCACCCCCGACGCAGATGCGGTCGGTGCCGGAGGTACAAGGGATGGTGCTGGTGATGCGGACATTGCCGGTATCAAAGGCGCGGCGGCTGGTCCTGCCGTCGGTGTCGGTTCCGACGGGCCGGAAATCTGAACGAGCATCGACCCTGTTGGCGTCAGCGGTGCCGCTGCCGGCCCTTCGGAAAGCAATAAATGCTCCAGACCCAGCAGGTCTTCCGAGTCCTGCATCAAGGGCGCTGCAGGCGCTGTGCCCGCCCGATTCGAAACGACCGGTCCCGCCGCAGCACCCTCGTTCAACACCGCGAACAATGCATTGGGGTCGCTCCCGGTGAGCAGACTCTCCGGGTCGATCAACTCCGCGGTCGAGTCCAGCGGCCTGGCTTTCCGGGACGCTGGCGCAGTGGAGGAGGCGGAGGACGCGGGAGTCGCTCCAACGGATACCCGGCCGTCTATTGGCGCTTCCACCGGTAAATCGGTGAGGGGCTCAAAGACAGGGCGAGACGCAGCTTCCATAGTTTCGAGCCTCGTAGCTTCGTCGAATGCAATCGGCATTCACATACACGGCCGCGGACAGTACATTCTGCCGTGAGTCTGCGGCCGGCTATTGCGGGTGAACCCCTTCGGTCCCGCGATACCCACAACCCGGTTCCATCCCGGTAGGCAGCACCGATCCAATCCCGCAGTCCGATTGCGATCGACGCGTTGTGCGCATCTAAGCAATGCGCGGGCAGGATGGCCTCGCGATGGCTCACACATCGCTGTCCTGGCGTCCCAGTTCGTGACGCACATCACACTTGAGAGGAGGCCTACGCAGCGGACGGGGCCGTCCAAAACCGCTCTGACGTACCCCATTTGACCCGATCGGGATGCGAGCGGCGTTTGACTGTGCCGGACGCATTCCAACCAAAGGCTCAATCCCATGTCGCCCGTCATGTCCGCACTTCGCCGCGCCGCGATCGTCGCCGCCTGCCTCGTTCTCACCCGCCAGGCCGGTGCCGCCGAGGATACCGCAATCACGATCTACAGCTCGGAGCAGCCGGGTGCCATTTCACCCGATCTCTATCGCCCCACGGCCGGTGCCGGCGTTCCGAATGGCATGAATGTGCCCGGGTACGCCCTCGTCCGGCATGAACGCGACATCAAGTTCGAGAGCGGACGCTCGACGCTGAAGTTCGCCGACGTCGCGGGTCTCATCGATCCCACCACCGTGACTTTCACTTCGCTCAGTGAGCCGCGCACCCGTGTGCTGGAGCAAAATTTCCAATTCGATCTGGTCAGCACGGACAAACTGCTGCTCAAGTACATCGACCAACCGATCGTCGTGGAACGCGCGCTGGGGGATCACGCGGAGACGATCGGCGGGACGCTGCTCTCGTCCGTCGACGGGCTGGTGTTGAGATTGAATGACGGTACGCTCCAGACGCTACACAATTATTCGTCCGTACGCTTTTCCGCGCTACCGGGAGGATTGAATACCCGGCCAACGCTCGTCTGGGACGTGCTGTCGCCGCGCGCCGGTGAGCAACGAACACGGGTTACCTATCAGACGGGCGGCGTGACCTGGTGGGCCGACTACAACCTCATCTTCAATGACGGAAAGGACGCGAACAGCGGCGTGCTCGACCTATCCGCGTGGGTGAGCATCATCAATCTCTCCGGTGCGACCTATCCCGAGGCGCGCCTCAAGCTGATTGCCGGCGACGTACATCGCGTGCGCCCGGAACTGAGGCCAGCGATGGCGAAGCGCGCGCTCGAATTAGCCGCGCCTGCGATGGATGCCTCGCAGGGTTTTACGGAAAAGTCGTTTTTCGAATTCCACCTGTACACCCTGGAGCGCCGGACTACGCTACCCAACAACTCGACGAAGCAGATCGAGCTCTTCGACCAGGCACGGCAGATTCCCGTGAAGAAGGTCCTCGTGTACCACGGACAGGCCAGCGAGCCATACTTCGCGGGGAGCCCGACGACCGACCGCGATTACGGCGTCGCCTCGAACCGGAAAGTCGACGTGTACCTCGAATTCCGTAACGAGAAACAATACGGCCTCGGTGTGCCGCTACCCGCCGGCCGCCTGCGAGTCTCGAAGCTGGACGCGAGCGACGGGAGCCTCGAGTTCATCGGCGAGGATCGTATCGACCACACGCCGAAGGACGAACAGGTCCGCGTGAAGCTCGGCTCCGCATTCGATGTCGTGGGCGAGCATCGGCAGGTGGACTTCGCGGTGGATACGAAGGGCCGCTGGATGGAAGAGGAGATCGAAGCCAAAGTTCGCAATCACAAGGAGCAGCCGGTCCGCGTGATGGTCAAGGAGAATCTCTATCGCTGGAGTAACTGGAAGATTCTCTCTAAGACGCATGAATTCTCTAAAGAAGACTCACGCACGATAGTGTTTCCCATCGACGTGCCGAAGGATGGCGAGGGCACCGTGAAGTATCGCGTGCGGTACACATGGTGAGTCTTCACTCGCGGCGTTGCAGGATGGCGTCTCCAGCGGAAGTGCGTCACACTTTCCGAGGCGAGGGTGAGATAAATTTACCTCTCCATGCAGATACCCGCCTTGCTCAGCCTCGAGCAATTTCCAGACTCACCCTACGCGAGCGAGCTGCGCCGGGACTTCCCCGATTTGCGCTTCTCGCCCGCGCTGGAGAGCGATTTTCAGGCGTTCCACCTTGACCGCATGCGTTCCCGTGTACGCGTCTTTCAACTCGCGATCTGCCTGCTGTGTGCGGCGGTCGCGGCACATCTCGTGTTCCTCGACAGCGTGCCGGTTCGCGAGGTGTTGCTCGGATGGCTGGGGCTGGCAATCCCCGCAAGCCTGTCTCTCGTGTGGGCGTCGTGGAGCAGTTTCTACGAGCGGCTGTATCTGCCGGCCGCCAGGATCGCGCTGCCACTGTTCGGTATCGTGTCCGCCATTGGCGTTGCAGGCCACAGGCTAGACGGGCATCCGGACCCCTTCTACTTTCTAACTTCCTACAGCATCGCGCTCTTCTTTCTCGGCGGGCAGCTGTTCCGGGAGTCCCTCAGTGCCAACGCGCTACTGATCGTTGCGCATGCGACCGCACTGGCCTATTTGGGCGAACCCGTCGAGTCCATCGTGTATTACGTCTGCGTGCTGACGATCACAGCTGCTGTAGGGGCGTTCGTGTACTGCGGAGTGGAGCGTCAATTGCGCACCTCCTTTCTCGAGCGCGGACTCATGGGGGAGATGGCGGCTCGCGACGGACTGACGGGTCTGAAGAACCGCGGTGCATTCGATGACCACTTCCCACGCTTGTGGCAGCAGGGGTTGCGTGACCGTCGTTCTCTCGCGCTGCTTCTGATCGATGTCGACCACTTCAAGGCGTACAACGACCGGTACGGGCACCAGGCAGGCGATCAAGCCCTGCGGCGCGTGGCGCAAGTCGTACAAGGGTTTGCGCGCCGTCCGCTCGACATGGCCGCACGTTATGGCGGCGAAGAATTCGTCCTGGCGCTGTTCGACTTGAGCACCGAATACGTGCAGGACATCGCCGAGCAGCTCCGTAAGTCGATCCAGTCTCTCGGTATCGCGCATGCAGATTCGCCTACGGCGCCATGCGTCACGGCGAGCATTGGTGTCTCGGTCGTCCGGCCTAAGATCGGCAGAAGTCCCGAAGGGGCAGTGCAGCTCGCCGACGAATCGCTCTACAGCGCCAAGCGCAGCGGTCGGAACTGCGTGACGCTGGTCGACTGTGACCACGCGTTGTTCGCAACCGGTTCCTTCCGGCGGCGCGCCTAGTACCGCGTGCTGCGAGCGTCAGGCGAGGCCGGACGCGTTGAGGAAATACTCCACCTTGTCCCGATAGGTGCGCGAGAGCTTGAGCTCATGCCCCCCGTCGAGAGTGAGAAAATACTCCCCGTTCATATGCGCGCGCAGACTTTTGACGAGCCGCAGGTTCACGATCGTCGAGCGATGCACGCGCTGGAACAACTTCGGGTCCAGAAGCTCCTCGAGCTCTTTCATCGTACCGCGCAGGATGTGAGTGTCGCCGCCGGCGTGAATGCACATGTAGTCGCCGGCAGCGTCGATCCACTGGATCGAGGCAACCGGGACACGCACCGTTTCGCGACCCTGTCGGATGGGTAAAACCTCGGGGTGCCGCACCTCGACAGCGGCGCGCCCGCGTGTCAGCAGCTCATCGAGAGCCAGCTCGCCCGAACCCGTGATCTCAGCAATGATCTCCACGAGCCGATCGCGCTGGTGCGCCGCGCTTTTGGCCTGTACCTGCTCTCGTACTCGATCGAGCGCGGCGCGGAAACGCACATCGTCGATCGGCTTCAGCAGATAGTCGA
This sequence comes from Gammaproteobacteria bacterium, assembly GCA_028293765.1. GTDB lineage: Bacteria > Pseudomonadota > Gammaproteobacteria > Steroidobacterales > Steroidobacteraceae > 13-2-20CM-66-19. Next base: position 43,437 of record JAQGOG010000162.1, on the reverse strand, counting down.
CCGCTCGCGCCTCGAAAGCCTGGATGGCGTACTGATCGTAGGCCGTGATGAACACCAGCGCGGGAAGCGATTCGTGGGGAATTTGTGCCAACACTTCGAATCCCGACATTCCAGGCATCTGGATGTCGAGAAACACGAGGTCGGGCTTGTGTGCGTGAATGGCAGCGAGCGCTTCACGGCCGTTCGGGCATTGGGCTACGATGTTGAAGTCTCCGGCTTCCTGCAGGCGGATTTCGATTCCGCGCCGCGAGAGTGCTTCGTCATCGACGATGATCGTGGCAATCTTCATGCGCTTGCCCTTTGCGACTCGGGATAAGTCTGCTGCTCAGTGCCGGGCTCGTCGTGCGCGCCGGCTGTTTCCAACGGCAGAGCCATATCGATACGCAGGCCGGGATGACTGTTCAACACGGCGAAACGGTGATTCTCGCCGTAGAGCACAGCGAGCCGCTCGCGTGTGTTGCGCAGTCCGACGCCGCGGCGCTCGTTGGGCGAGTAGCGGTCCTGCATGCCTGGGCCGTCATCAATGACGCTCACTTCGAGCATCAAGCCGCGCGTGCGGCCCTCGATGCGCACGCATCCGCCTTGTTCACGGGGGGAAACCGCGTATTTGAGCGAGTTCTCCAGGAGCGGTTGCAGCAGGAGACTGGGCACGAGCGCCTCGAGCGCCGGCCCCTCGATCGCATACTCGAGCCGCAGGCGGTCGCCGAAGCGCAGCCGCTCCGTGCCGAGATACAGGTCGAGCGCCTCGATTTCCTGGCGCAGCGATACTTTCTTCATCGGATCCTGATCGAGCGTATAGCGCAGGAATTCCGAGAGGCGCGTGACGGCATGGTTGGCCGTGCGATTCTGGTTGTCGAGAATGAGAGTCGAGATGGCATTCAGCGTGTTGAACAGAAAATGCGGGTTCAACTGGTAACGCAACATCTTCAGCTGCGATTCCTGCGCGAGCGCGACGGCTTTCAAAACAGCCTCCTGTTGCTGCTGCTGCGACTCGTAGTACTTGATTCCGAAGTAGAGCGCGCTCCAGCACAGCAGCAGATAGGTCGCGGAGATGGCGCCGCCGAACAGCTCGAACAATGTCTTGAACTGCCAGTCCGGCTCGACGAATTGCTTGTAGGCCAGGTTGATGACCGTGCGCAGCGCAAGTGCGATGACGTAGCAGGTTGCCAGTACGCCCACAACGATCGAGCGCGGCGTGCGTCCCCACAGGCGCCGGTAGATGAATCGCATGGGCATCGACAGAATGAAGCCCGACACCGCCGCCACCATGATGACTTGCGCGTAGCTGTTGGGTTTTTCGTAGAGGAGTGCGCCGAAGTACTGGCTCACGCCGTACGCCCCCCAGCCGGCGGCGTGCAGGCTCCAGAACAGAGCGTTGCGATTGGAGCGGAATTGTTCGAGCGTCAGCATGCTTCGGTACGCGGGTGCGGGGAGTGCGCGTTTGGGGAAGCTTAGGCTATCTCGCTTACGGGCGCGGCCAGATGAACGCGCTCGATGCTCGGCTCGTCGCAGGGTATTCGTAAGGGGGGCTGGCCGGTCTGCGGCCGGATGGGCTAGAAGCGCGCCAAGTCAATGAATTGCCGTGCTGAATCAGAGCTCAACCGGCCTTCCCGGCCTCGGTGGCGAGGTTTTGCGGCTGGGCCAGGGCCTCGAGCGGCTGCACCTGTGAAAGCGCCGGCCCCTGGGCGAAATCGCAGCCGATGGCCGTGAGCCATTGCAGGGACGCCTGCGAGTCGACCCGCTTGGCAGCGCAGTGAATCCCGAGAACCTTCACCGCCTGGACGATCGCAACCACCATCGCCTGCGACAGCTTGTCGCGCAAGGCCGCCGAAGTGAGCTTCGGATCGATCTTCACGAGCCGCAGCGCTTTCGAGCGCAGCAGCGGCAGCATCGAGGAGTCGAACGAGAAGTCGTCGATCACGACGAAGCAGCCGAGCTTGTCGCATAGGGTGATGAAGCGTTCCACCTGCGCGCGCCGCTGCGTGCACAGAGATTCGGCGATCTCGAATCCAATGTTGTCCGCCGCGATGCCGTTCGCTCTGAGGCAGGACGCCACGTGCTGTGGGAAGCGGTCATCCTCGAGCGTTGAGATCGAGAGATTCAAACTGAAGCTCGTCGGCTCCAAGCTCCAGGCCGGGCGATTGGTGCCGAGCCAGGCGAGCAGGCGTTGCAGGGCGACTCCGTCCATCGCGGCAGAGGCGCGGTTGGCGTCGCGGTGCGGAACACGCGCCAGCACCTCGTATCGTCGCGTCCGGCCGCCCGCACGAAGCTTTGCGAAGGGTTGTACCTCGAGGATCAGGTTCGTGGGGTCGAGCGCAAGCGTCCGTGATGTGCCAGTAGCGCCGGGATTGCCCAGTGCCGGGACGGTGCCCGTTGCTCCTGGTATAGGGAGTGCTCTCGCTGTGCCGGTTGTTGCTGGCGTAGCAAGGGCCTTGGACGTCGTGGTTGCCCCCGAAGATTTGGGCGCACTCGCGGAAATTGATGTTGCAGCCGTCGGGGCGGCAGCAGGGCTTGCAGTGATGACCGGCGCCGAGGTCTCGGAGGCAGCGCTGGCAACCGCGGCTGGGCCCGTAGGCGTATTCGGCGAAGCAATTGCGGTCGGCACCGCATCGGCCGCCACGAAAGACAAGCTCGCCTCGTTCGCGACCGAAGCAGGCGCTGCGGGCGCTGCTGCAAGCGGTTGCGTTTCAGGTGTAGGCGTGACCGTCGGCACCACTTGCGTAGTTGCTTTGACGGGAGAAGTCACGCGCGCCGGTGAGCTTCCCTTCGCAGAGGGCTTCGCTGTTTCGGGCTCCACCGTCGGAGGCGATAGATCTCCCAGGAGCTCCAGCGCCATGACGGACTCCGCCAGGACAGGCGGCGTTGGCGGAAGCATGGTCGCTGGTGGCGCAGGCTTGAGATTTTCAACCGACCGCGGCTCCGGAAAGAGCTCGAATTCGAGGATGTCATCTATTGCTTGCGGTGACAGCGCGTCGGATGACGGTGGCGCGGCGACTAATTTTGCCGCGGCGGAGGCAGGTCTGATAGGCACGGTCTGCGCTGGTGCCGACGGAGCGGTCCCGGCGAGAGCGGCAGGCGGTTGAACAGCCGCAGCGACCGGGCGGGGCTGTGTTGACGCACGCTCAGGGGCGAGCTCCAGCACGGGCACCACGGGCTCCGCACTTCCGACGCGTGTCGCCCCCGGGCGCAGAAGGACCGCAATCTTCTGCATGATCGTCCGCACCTGCGGACCCACCATGCGTTCCAGAACTCCGTCACCGACCGACTTGAGGTCGGCCAGGATCATGGCGATCCCGACGAGGTCTCCCTGCGGCGCGCGTACGGGAAGGAAAATGCCGACGCGCCCGTCCTCCAGCCCATTCTCATAACAGGGTAACGACGTATCGTTCGCGAGAGTCTCCATGGCCTCGAGCACCACGTTGTGCTCATCCGGCCCGAGCGCGCCTTCACTCAACCACAGCACGTTGGCCTGGTCGTCGTAAAGCGATACGGAATGAAGGCGCAGCGGCGGCAGAGCTGCGCGTAACTGCCATCCCAGCGATTCCGCTGTAACGGGTTCGGATGCCGCGGGAGCGGCGGCTGCGGGCGTGTTAGCGGGCGGACGCACGGCCATAGCGTTCAGTGGCTGCAAGGACTTCCCCATCCAGGAGTGCGCACGAAATCGGACAAGTGATGTTGTCCGACGGCGGATAGAGTGGCAGGACCCAAGCGGCGCTGCCGTGATTGCCTTAACGTTCCGTCGGCAGATGCGAACGGTTGTTCAGCAATCGTTTGTCATATTCAATTGCAGGAATTTGACAATGCTCGCGGACACACCGAAATGTATCCGCGAGCCAGTCAACATGGGGCGCCTGGGCGGGACTAAAGGCGAGGTTCAGCGGCCGCCGAGGTAGTCGCGCTTGCCGATCTCGACGCCGTTGTGCCGGAGGATCGCGTAGGCCGTCGTGATGTGGAAGAAAACATTGGGTATGGCCCAGCGCTGCAGATAATCGAGTCCCTTGAAATCGAGAAATTTCTCGGGGCCGACCGGCACTTTGAATTCACGGTCTTCGGATCCCTCGAAAGCGTTCGCGGGGATGCCCTTCAAATAGTCGACCGTCCTTGCGATACGGGCGCGCAGTTCCTCGATCGTCTTTTCGTTGTCCTCGAAGCGCGGGGGCTCGAGTCCTGCGAGGCGGGCCGTGCCGTTCTTCGCGTTGTCGCACGCGATCTGCACTTGGCGCGACAGCGGCAGCATGTCCGGCGCGAGGCGCGAGTTCACGAGGACGGCGGGATCGAACTTGCGGGCGGTCGCGTGCGCGAGACCCTTCTCGAGAATGACCGAAAGATTGGTGAGAGAGTTCGCGAATACATCAGCGGACAGTGCCTGGACTGTGATCTTCATGGATTCCCCTGGGGATGGTCAGCGTTGGGGGCCGAATTCTACGCGCCTGAAGCTTGGCCTGCGTGCCTCTTGGGTGAAACAATAGGGGCCGACCACCAGGAGATTGGCGCCATCTTGAATCTTATCTGGACTCCCGCCCAGCTGGCTGTGCTGGCCAAAGTTGTAGACCTGAACGGTTTCTCCGCGGCCGCTCGCGCCCTGGGGGTACCCAAAGCCGCTGTGAGCCGGGCGATCGCGGATCTGGAGAAGGCGCTTGGGGTGCGCGTGCTCGAACGAACGACTCGGCGCATCTCGCTCACGCCCGCCGGGCGCTTGCTGTATCCGCATGCGAAGCGAGTCGTGGAGGAGTCGGATGCGGCTCGCGCGGCGATTGCGAAGCTGCATGCGCCAAGCGCGGGACCGCTGCGCGTGGTTGCAGATCCAACGTATGGCCGCGTGTTGCTGACCCCCCTCGTGCCGCGATTCCTGGAAGCGTTTCCGGATGTGCCATTGGAAGTGGCTCTGGACAACGAAAGCGCGACCGAAGGCTGGGACGTTGCGATTCGACCTCAGGCGGAGCCTGACTCGGCCGTCACGCGTCGTCTTTTGGGTGCCCCTCCCGCTCTGCTATGCGCGACGCCCGCGTATCTGCAGCAGCGTGGCTTGCCTCTCCGCCCCGAAGATCTGCGCGGGCACGATCTGCTGACCCCAGAGGCGACCGATCTGCCCGAGTTCCGGCTGAGACTGGAGCGCGGCTCGCAGCGCGCCGAAGTCCCGCTCGCGCCGAAACTCGCCATCAACGATCCGGCGGTGCTGCACGCCGCGACAGCAGCCGGGCTGGGCATTGGACTATTGCCGGAATTTCTGTGCCGCCAGGGGCTGGCGACGGGACGCCTGAAATGGGTGCTCCCCGAATGGACTTTGCCTCCGGCGGTGGCGTTGTACGCGCTCTATCCGGCGTCCCTCGAGGCGGATCCGCGCGTGCAGCGCTTCGTGGATTTTCTCGCTGCGAACATCGTGCCAGCACTCGCTCCTTCCAACTCCCCGGGCCCCTGATCTCTCGCCGGCCCATTCATAGGCGCCATGTTACTGGCGAGTAGGATAACCTCAAAAACCGGCTACACTAGGCCTTAGTGCTTGGGGGGAATCCACATGTATCGCGCGCCACTGCGGGAATTGCGTTTCGTAATCGAGGAATTACTGGGATCGGCGAGCCTCGCCGCATGTCCGGGTCTCGCCGACTACTCGGACGAGCTGGCCGCGTCGGTCCTCGACGAGGCGGCGCGATTCGCGCAAACCGTGCTCGATCCGCTCAACAAGCCCGGCGACAGCGAGGGCGCACGCTGGACCGCCGAGGGCGTGGTCACCGCAGCCGGCTTTCGCGCGGCATACCAACAGTTCGTTGCCGGCGGGTGGCCGCAGCTCGGGGCGGATCCCGAGTTCGGGGGACAACGCGTACCGCAGGTGCTGGCCATAGCAGTGCAGGAGCTGTGGGCGTCCGCGAATCTGGCATTCAAGCTGTGTCCCATGTTGACGCACGGCGCCGTGCACGCGCTCGAGCTGAGCGGCTCGCAGGCGCAAAAGCAGCTATTCCTGCCCAAAATGGTGAGCGGCGAGTGGACCGGCACCATGGACCTCACCGAGCCCCAAGCCGGTTCGGATCTCGCGCAGGTGCGCACTCGCGCGGTTCCTGACGGGAAGCGGTTCCGGGTCTTCGGACAGAAAATCTTCATCACGTGGGGCGATCACGACCTCACGAGCAACACCATCCACATGGTGCTCGCCCGCATCGAGGGATCCCCGCCGGGCGTGAAGGGGATCTCGCTGTTCATCGTACCGAAGGTACTCGTCAACGATGATGGCTCGCTCGGCGCTCGCAACGAAGTGCGCTGCGTGTCGATCGAGCACAAGCTCGGGATCCACGCGAGCCCCACCTGCGTGCTGGCGTTCGGCGATCATGACGGCGCGATTGGCCATCTCGTGGGTGAGCCGAATCGCGGCCTCGAGTACATGTTCATCATGATGAACGCCGCGCGACTGTCCGTGGGGCTGGAAGGTTACTCCGTCGGCGAGCGCGCGTTCCAACACGCCGCTGAGTGGGCGCGTACCCGAATCCAGGGGAAGCCACCGGTTGCGCAGCCGAGCGGGCCGGCACCTATCATTCATCATCCCGACGTAAAGCGGATGCTGTTGACGATGAAATCGTCGACGGAAGCCGCTCGCGCGATGGCGCTGTATGCCGCGCTCCAACTCGATCTCGGAGCGTATGGCGCGAACGAGAGCCAGCGCGCCGCGGCGCAGACGCGTGGCGACCTCCTTATTCCCATCGTCAAAGGCTGGTGCACGGAGATCGGCAACGAGGTCGCCGCAATCGGCATTCAGGTGCACGGCGGAATGGGCTTCATAGAAGAAACGGGCGCCGCGCAGTACATGCGTGACGTACGCATCACTACCATTTACGAGGGCACCACCGGGATCCAGTCCAACGATCTCATCGGCCGCAAGCTCGGGCGGGATCGCGGAGCTGCCATGTATATGCTGATAGCCGATATGGAGCGGGAGCTGGAGGCGTTGACGACCGACAACGTGGCGACGAATGCGACTCGCAAGGCCGCCGTGGAGGCAGTCTCGCTTCTCAAGCGAGCGACGAAAGCGCTTCTGGGAATGTTAGCGTCGCGTCCGGATCTCGGTATGGCTGTCTCTGTGCCGTATTTGAAGCTGTGTGGATTCGTCATCGGTGGCTGGCTCATGACAAAGGCATCCGCCATCGCCGCCGCGCACACAGACGGCCCGGACCGCGAGTTCTACGACGCAAAGATCCGCACGGCGCTTTTCTATGCCGAGCACGTACTACCGAACGCATTAGCTCTGGCCCGCGTAGTTGAGAGCGGCGCGAGCAGTGTGGCGGAAACCGACGCGACACTCATATGATGCGTCCGTAACACGATCGAGCGCGACGATGCGGGAGGCTGCGTGAATAGACGCCAAACAATTGTCGGAGGAGGAAGCTTGATGCTAGCCGCTGCAGTGTCTGGACGTGAGTCCGCCGCCGGCGGGAAGGATGCACTAATCAGGCGCAAGATCCCCTCGACTGGCGAGGAGATACCGGTCCTCGGCCTCGGTACGTCGGGACCGTTCGAGGTAGGTGAGTCGGCAGCGGCGCGTGCGCCGCTGAAAGAGGTGCTGGACGCGTTCTTCGCGGCTGGGGGGCGACTCATTGATACTTCGCCGATGTACTCCACGGCGGAGCGCGTGCTCGGCGATCTCCTGACAGCGGCCATGCACCAGCAGGCCTTTCTCGCCACCAAGGTCTGGACCCGGGGCGAGCGGCCGGGAATCGAGCAGATGACGCATTCCGCACAGCTGCTGAAAACGCCGCGACTGGATCTCATCCAGGTTCATAACCTCCTGGATCTCGATACCCAGTTGAGAACGTTGCGGCAGTGGAAGGAAGAAGGCCGTGTGCGTTATATCGGCATCACCCACTACACCGTCTCTTCGCATGGCGATCTCGCACGAGTTCTCAGCCGCGAAAAATTGGACTTTGTGCAGCTGAACTACTCACCGCTCACGCGCGATGCAGAGAAGCGCCTGCTGCCGCTCGCCGCCGAACGTGGAGTCGCCGTGCTCGTAAACCGCCCGTTCGAAGACGGGGCGCTGTTCGAGCGTGTAAAGGGTAAAGCACTGCCGCCGTGGGCCGTGGATATCGACGCCACGAGTTGGGGCCAAGTGTTCTTGAAGTTTATCGCCGGACATCCGGCGGTGACCTGCATCATTCCCGCAACCGGGAAGGTCGGTCACTTGCAGGACAACCTCGGGGGCGCCCGTGGCCGGCTGCCGAACGCGCAACAGAGGGAGGAGATCGTCAAACTGTTGGCGTGAGGCGAATTTAGCGACTAAGGGCCGTCTGGCGGCTTGAGATTCGCGGCATCTCTGGATGCGCGCACGCCCAGACGCTTTTCGAGCTTCGCGAATGCTCCGAGTACCACCAGCCCGAGGCAGACGCCTATCAGGGCAAGTGCGAGTTGGCCAAGCCCTGCCGCGGCGCTGGCAGCAGCAGTCATCCAGATTCCCGCTGCGGTCGTCAGCCCGTGAATCTCGTGTTCGGCAGTCAGCTTGAGAATTGCGCCGCCGCCCAGGAAGCCGATGCCCGTGACCAGTCCTTGAATGACGCGGGACAGGTCACTCGAACTCATGCCGGATTCGGCCGCGGCCACGAGTACGAGCGCGGTCCCCAATGCCAATAGCATGTGAGTGCGCAGGCCGGCGGGCTTGTGTGTGAGCTCGCGCTGCAGGCCGACCAGAGCGCCGATGACGAGCGCGACCAGCAAGCGCAGGCTGATGCGTATGAGGTGTTCCGTATGGGGAAGAGATTGTGTCAGCTCGTCGAAAGGACTGCTCAAAGGTGTTCCCCCCTGTTGTGTGCCCCGCGGGCGCAGGCTACCGGTGGCGTGAGTGGGGTCGGCTGCGTTTGCGAGCACGTAACCCGGCCGGGACACGCAGTTGCAGTTTAGGCGGCTCGTTGAGACTTTGCAGGAAGGTGCGGCGCTCTTCGGGCTCGAGGGCGGCCCAGTCCACTTTCTGTACGTGAGTACGGCGCAACTGCTTGTCGGTGATGCGCGCTTGCGCAACGCTGGCACTGGCCCACTTCGTAGTCAGCCGGCGTGTTGACCCCTTCCGCAACAGATCCACGACCGCAGACGCAACAGCCCGGTCGCGCGTGAGCTCACTGTGCGCGACCCGTACGTAATGTGTCAGCGCGCCTGGGAGTGCGGCGCTGATCGCCGGTACTGTGCCGTCCCCGTGGCGGGTAATCGTGTAGACGAAGTCATCCCTGCGCCGGCGGACCGCAGTGACGGTCTCCTGACCAACGCCAACAATCGCGGCGAACCGCTCGTCGGGGGTGGCCAGCTTGCTTTGAAGCGTGCGCGCCCCTTCGAGCAGTTCGGCATTCGGTTGTGGTCCGGAACGCGGCCATTCGGTGGCGTCAAACAAGTCCGTGCCACCGCTGCAGCTTGCGGCGGGCAGCATGTGATAGAGGCTGGGAAAAGTGTTGAAGACCTCGCCCGCGAGAGACTCTGCGGAGGCGCCGCCGACGAGACGCGCGATTTTGCGAACCACCGCGTACGTCCCGCGCACTGCTTGAACCGGCGCGAACGATCCGAAGTTGGGACTCCCGAGGAGCAGAACACGTTCGACCTTTTTCGCACCCGGAAAGGCCAGTGCCGCGCGGCTGACGAGACCGCCCATGCTGTGAGCCACGATCGCGAGCCTTTCCGCCGGCTCTGCGCGCAGGCGCTCCGAAAATGTACGGCCCAGCTGATCTACTCCCAGCCTCCAGTCATAGTCGTGAAAGGAAACCGCGAAGCCGGCGGCACGCAGATGCAGTTTCAATTTGAGGTACGAGTAGAGGACGACGCCGAGGGAGACGATGCTGGCCCGTGCGGGCAGTTGCAGCGAGGCGAGACGCCCGATCCCGATGTCGATGGGGTCGACCCAGAGAATATCGTTCGGCAGCGGCGGATTGCGCAGCAGGCCGAGTTGTGAGCCCATGATGCCGGGCACGACGATCACTCGATGCCTTTCGTCCGCTATCGGCGTGCGCGCCGCGATGCTTGCGAGCTTCGCGAGGTCGCGATATTCATTTGCTCCAAAATATGCGATCAGCTCGTGGTGATGCTCACCTGTGACCAACAGGCGCTCCATGGCGAGGTCGCTCAACGCGAACCGGTCGTATGGAGTGATGTGGTCCTGCGGTAAGTCCGATCGGGTCACGTGAGTCTAGCCGGCGCCATTCATGTCAGCCGAGTCGGACACAGGCACGAGACAGCCCGCGTCATTGCGCATTCAGCGGCCGCACGATCGCAGCTACCTGCACCTTGCCGCCGCCATCCAGCAGCAGCACGAGCGGCACGCTCTGACCGACTGCAACCGGTTGTGTCAGTCCATGCAACATCACGTGCAATCCACCGGGCTCGAGTTTCACGGTCTTTCCGGGTGGGACGACGAGTTGCTCGTGAGGCCGCATGCGCGACTGCCCGCTTTCGGTTTTGGTCTCGTGAATCATCGCGTGACTGGCTACGGAAGACTCCACACCGACGATGACGATCGGTCTGGTGCTCGGATTGCGCAGCGTCAGGTAAACGGCGGCAACATCCGACCCCGGCGCCTGGCGGGTCCAGGCTTCCTGCACGACGAGTGCGGGCACTTGTGCCAGGGCGGCCCAGGCAACCAGGGTCGCCAGGCAGGCATAGAGGAATGCGGCGCGCTGCTTCAAGTCGGAGCCCCCAAAAAACGGGCCAAGTATGCCAGACGTGTCTGGCGGCGACCGGCTATCATTCCCGCCGAGGACAGCATGAAGAAACAGCGCGATCGAACGGAATCACTGGCTCTGGTCGCGCTCTTCGCCGGTGCTACGGCAACCGGCACCGCCGGCATCCTCGTCCGGCTCTCCGAGACCGGTCCCACGGCGACGGCCTTTTGGCGCGGATGCCTGGCTCTGCCAGTGCTTGCCATCTGGGCGCTGCTGGAACGTCGCGGCGCCCAACCCTCACCCGCGGGGAATCCTTCCGGGCTGCTGTCGAGTTTTCGCGAGCCCCGATTCTGGTGGGCCGGCGCGTTCTTTGCCGGCGATCTGATGCTGTGGAACTCGTCGCTCCTGCTCACCTCCGTCGCTGCTTCCACGCTCGAAGCCAATCTCGCTCCTCTCGTCGTTGCGCTCATTGCGTGGCTGCGTTGGGGCGAGCGCCCGACCATCGGTTTCACGGTTGCGACCGGCCTTGCGCTGGTGGGTATGCTGTTGATCGTGAGCCCGAAATTCGGGTCGGGCGGCACGGCCTTTCTGGGAGACGCACTTGGACTCGGTACGGCAGTCTTCTTCGGATGCTACATCCTCGCTGTGGCGCGTCTGCGGGCGCGCTACCGCACGGGTATCGTCATGTTCAACTCGACCCTGGTGTGCACACTGCTCCTGCTGCCATTCGCACTTTCGCAGAAGTTCCTGCCGGATACGTTGACGGGTTGGGCAGTCCTGGCCGGCTGCGCGGCAGCGGCGCAGGTTTTCGGGCAAGGCCTCATTGCGTATGCGCTGGCGCATCTGCCCGCGAGCTTCAGCTCACTGGGTCTGCTGGTGCAAACGCTCGGCGCCGCAGTGGGCGCCTGGCTGCTGCTGGGCGAGCGTCTTTCCGCAATTCAGATCGTCGGCGGGTTCGTGATCCTGGGCGCGATCACTCTGGCACGCTCGGCTCGCCAGCCCGCAACATTGGAGCAGGAGCCGCCTGAGGCCAATTCACTTGGCGTGTGCGGCGATTAGCTCGCAGACGGCGTCGATGGCGGGCAGCCGCGCGCTCGTCTTCCGCCAGATGGCGCCAACATGTCGGACCGGCGCGGGTTTCGCGAACGGCCGGATCGCGACGCCTTTGGCGTTACCGTAGGCGCCACGGCTAGCCAGGTCCGGCAACAGAGTGAGCCCGGCACCAGTCGCAACCATCTGCCGCAGTGTTTCGAGGCTCGTCGCGCGGAAGTCCTGCTTTTCCTGCACTCCGATGCGACTACAGACTTCCAGCGCCTGATCGCGCAGACAGTGACCGTCCTCGAGGAGCAGCAGGGTCTCGCCTTTCAGATCGTCGCTGCGCACGCTATCGCGCTTCGCGAGCCGGTGATGGTCGGGCATGGCGACGACGAACGCCTCCGTGAAGAGCTCACGTACTTCGAGCCCTTCCAGGTCGACCGGTAGCGCAAGTATTCCAACGTCAATCTCACCGAGCTGCAGCTTCTCGAGGATCTGCATCGTCTGGTACTCGTAGAGGCGCAGTTCCAGTCGCGGAAGCGACTTGCGAAGTGGCTGCGATATACGCGGAAGCAGGTATGGCCCGATGGTTGGAAGCAGCGCGACCCGAAGCCGTCCCGCGAGAGGGTCGCGGTGAGAGCGGGCGAGCGTTACGACCTCCTCGCTGGCCTCGAGGATGCGCCTTGCGCGCGTGACGATCTGCTCGCCCGGTTCGGTGAGCGTTACGTTGTTCGGCTGCCTCTCAATGAGCTGTACTCCGAGGTATTCCTCGAGCTTCTTCAGCTGTGCCGACAGGGTCGGCTGGCTCACGAAGCAGTGCTCGGCCGCCCGGCCGAAATGGCGGCAGTCGGCCACCGCTACCAGATAACGCAGGTCCTTGAGCTTGATGTCTACCATGTGACTTCCCGATATATGGCGTCTATCGATATTATAAAGTCAATCGATTGGAATAATAAGGGGGCAGCCACCATGATCCCTTCCATTGGCGCAGCGGCCGCCATCGAATCCCTTCTCGAGGAGCTCACAGCATGTCTGGCATAGGTAAACGTTTTCCGGAATTCGCCCTGACGGGCGTCATCTCGAACGATCTGAACAAAGCGTTTCAGCCGTTCACCCACGACAGCTTCCCTGGCAAGTGGAAAGTCGTGTTCTTCTGGCCCAAGGACTTCACTTTCGTCTGCCCCACGGAGATTGCGGCGTTCGGCAAGCTCGACAAGGAGTTCAAGGCACGCGATGCGCAGGTGCTCGGTGTGAGCATCGACAGCGAGTTCGTGCACCTCGCCTGGCGTAATGCCAAGGACGAACTGAAGAACCTGCCCTTCCCGATGCTGGCGGATATCAAGCGGGAGCTGACCACCAGCCTCGGTATTCTCGATCCGGAAGCCGGTGTCGCGCAGCGTGCGACGTTCATCGTCGACCCGCAGGGCGTCATTCGTTTCGTGTACGTCACGGACCTGAACGTCGGCCGTAACCCCGACGAAGTGCTTCGGGTGCTCGACGCGTTGCAGACGGACGAGCTCTGCCCCTGCAACTGGAAGCAGGGCGACGACACGCTCAAGGCCGCCTAAAACCGGCTGATTGAAAGTTCGACTTTGATGTGACCAACACCGGCCCGGCAGTCGTGGCATCGCGGCAGCCGGGCCCGGGAGGACCCTGTATGACCACTCTCGATACCGTGCGCGACGCGATTCCCGATTACGCGCGCGACCTGAAACTGAACCTGGGCTCGGTGCTTTCCACCCCCGGGGCTCCCGGCCTGACAGAAAAGCAGATCTGGGCGGTAGCGCTCGCCTCGGCGATCGCCTCGCGCAATGTGGAGCTCACCCGCGACATCGAAGCGCTGGCCACTGCTCATCTGGACGCGGCGTATCTGAACGGCGCGCGTGCGGCTGCCGCAATCATGGGCATGAACAACGTCTACTATCGGTTTCTGCATCTCGTGGAGGATCCGGAATACGCCCAGCTGCCGGCCCGTCTGCGTATGAACGTCATAGGCAACCCAGGCATCGACAAGGTCGATTTCGAGCTGCTCTCGCTCGCGGTTTCTGCTATCAATGGATGTGGGACGTGCGTGGCTTCGCACGAGCGACAACTGCGTAAACACGACTTCACCCGGGAAGCGGTGCAGAGTGCGGTACGCATAGCCGCCACGGTGCATGCGGTGGCGCGGGTGCTGGAAAGCGCCAGGACCGAGGGCGGCGTGGAGGAAGTCAAAGCCGCGTAGAAATATTGCCCGCTCGTTTGACCGCACTTCGGTGCGAGCGGGTGGCTGGCTGATTCAGGGGGTTGAGCAATGCCTGCACGAACCGCTCGAACTCCGCGTCTCTCCGCCGGAGTCGTCGTTGTCAGGCGCACGCCCGCCGGGTGGCTGTTTCTGATGTTGCGGGCATATCGTAACTGGGATTTCCCGAAGGGCGTCGTGGATCCCGGGGAGGAGCCACTGGCAGCCGCGCGGCGCGAAGTCCGGGAGGAGACGCTGATCGAGGATCTGCAGTTCAGCTGGGGCGAGGAATATCGCGAGACTGCGCCTTACAGCAACAACAAAGTCGCCCGCTACTACGTCGCCGAGACGCACACCGAGAGCATCACGCTGCCCGTGAGCCCCGAGATCGGGCGCCCGGAGCATGACGAGTCGCGCTGGGTGCATATCACATCCGCCCTGGCGCTCTCCTCACCTCGCGTCGACCCCATCGTGCGCTGGGCGGCCGGGAAGATCGGCCTCCCCGATCTGGGCTGACGCAGCTGGCAGCGATTAGAAAAGGGACACTGTGTCGACGATTGGATTGATGTTTCGTCAGTTAGCTGGCATGAAGTCACGCGCCGGCGCGTGCGCCGTAGCAGTCGCCTCGCTCGGGCTGTCTGGCCCCGCGGCGCCAGCCGGGAAAGCTACGACGCTCACCCTCTACGACGACACCGGTCAGCGCGTCGCGGCCCCCAATTCACCTCAACGCATCATCAGCCTCGCCCCGGGCGCCACTGAAATGCTCTTCGCCGCGGGCGCAGGCGCCCGCGTCGTTGCCACGGTCGATTTTGCCGATGAGCCGCCCGCCGCAAAACACGTTCCCCGAATCGGTGACGTCACGTCGGTAGATATGGAACGCCTGATCGCTCTGCATCCGGACCTCGTGGTTGTCTGGCCCGGCGGCGGCAACCCGGCGCAGATCGAAAAGATTGCCCGGCTGGGCATTCCGGTTTATCGGCAGCAGGTCAACAGGCTTGCCGATCTCCCCGTATCGCTACGCCGCCTTGGCGCGCTTGCCGGCGAACGAGTCGTAGCCGACGGAGCGGCACAGGACCTCGAGGGGCACCTCGCGAGGCTGGCGCGTGATTACGGCGGTGGCCAACACCCAACTGTCCTACTCGAAGTCTGGAATCGTCCTCTCTACACAGTCGGTGGCACGCACCTCATGAGCGATGCCCTGCGGCTGTGTGGCGCGCGCAATGTGTTCGGCGACCTGAAAGATCTGGGACCGGTGATCACCACGGAGGCGGTAATCGCTCGCAATCCCGACATTATCGTGGCCGCCGCGCCACCGGGCGAAGCCGCGAGCTGGATCGCCGACTGGAAGCGACTGGGCAGTTTGAAGGCGGTCCGCACGGGCCGCCTCATCGCTTTCGAGGATCAGAGGCTGAGCCGACTCGGCCCCAGCGTAATCGATGCCACGGAAGCCCTATGTAAGGAGCTGGCAGCCGTCAGTCGCGGAAGTTATTGAACTGCAGGGGCACCTCGACTTTCGAGGTGCGCAGCAATTGCATTGCCGCCTGCAGATCGTCGCGGCTCTTGCCCGTGACCCGCAGCTTGTCGCCCTGCAGGCTGCCCTGCACCTTGAGCTTCGATTCCTTGATCAACTTCGCCAATTTTTTACCCGTCTCGGCGTCGATACCCTGTTTGAGCAGCACTTCCTGCTGCGCCGAGGCGAGATTGGTCTTCGCGTCCTTCACCTCGAGGCAGGCAATGTCGATGCCGCGCTTGCCGAAGCGTACCTTCAGAATGTCCAACATCTGTTTGAGCTGAAAATCCACCTGCGCTTTCAGCGTGACGGTGAATTCCTGCAGTTCGTAGACCGCGCCGGTGTCCTTGAAATCAAAGCGCTGGCCGAGCTCGCGATTGGCTTGGTCGACTGCATTCGCCACTTCATGGGAGTTGAGCTCGGAAACGGTGTCGAAGGACGGCATGGTGATGGCCTTGAGACTCGCGGTGAAACGCGATTGTGCCGCAGCCAGCGGCTCTCAACCACCCGTCGCCCCGGCACGGCCGTCTGCGGTCCTAGGCGGGGTGGTGGCGCGTGAACGGATTATGCGTGGGCGAAAGCTTGCCGTAGGTCCAGCCCAGCACGGCGCCATACAGGACATGTAGCGCGAGCATGACGAGCGGGGCGAGTACCGAGAGCTGGAACCCGAAGTACCCCAAGCCCGCAGCCGGCAGAAAAACAAGCATGACGATGAGCCACGCGATCAGCCCGTAGAGAATGCCCCGCTTGGCGTGATTGTCCGCGCTGAGGCGCGGCTCGATGAAGGCAAATGAGCCGCCCAGCAGCAATGATCCGACAGCGAAGTGCAGAATCCAGCCCAACGCGTGCTCGGCCGGCTCGTCGAGCACGGTCAGCAGCAGGCGGGTCAATTCCAGCTGCGGCTCGAAGCCGGTGGCGCTGATGAGCAGCATCACCGCGGAGAGAACGGCCGTGGCCAGTCCCCCGGCCACGATCCCTTTGAATAAATCGCTCATCTGTTCGAAAGTCGACTGTGAAGCTTGAGTGGAGAATACGCGCCGCGCCGCCCTCGGGCGGTTATGATTTTGAACGTCGGCCCCGGACTCAAGTTCCCCTCCGCGCCATCCCGTAAGCCTCGAGGAACACGCCTCATCTCACCTTAGGGAGCTCGGCCTCGAGCTTTTTGCGGTTTTTGCGCGTGAGTTCCATGAAGCGTGGCGTGAGGCCTATGTCTTCATAAATAGGATCGCCCTGCTCGTCGCTGGAGATCACTTTCCTGCCTGCGACATAGGGCATCGACGTTTCGATTTCCTGCAGCGCGGCTCCCAGCAGATCCGTGATGAGCTGCTCGGCAGAGCGGCCGGGGAACATTTCAGCCAGCGCTGCCAGACGCGCGGCATCATCCACGGGCAAGCGGACGGCATATTCCGTTGCGGTGCGCGGCTGAGCTGCGGTCTCGCGCCAGCTCTCAAGCAGTTCTTTGAAACTAATGGGGTTCACGTTCGCGTCCGGCGGCTAGAGGGACCTCCATTTTAGCCGAACCCCCCGCACCAGCACCGTGCACTCGGTGGCGGAAGCGGGTCCGCGGGGCTTTTCTCGCGAGGGGGCTACACTATCTTGACGGCCAAGCCGGCAGCCGGCGATACTCGACGGCAAATGTCGCAGCATTATCTGAACACCGTCGGCTTTTGGTGGTGGCGCACTTCGTAACGGAGTGGGCGGCCCGCTAGTTTCTCGCGACTTTAAAGAATCTCACGGCTCCGAAAACCCATCTCCGGTTACCCCCGGGATGGGTTTTTTATTGTCTGCACGAAGGAGAAGGCGTTGAAACCGCCATTCGATATCTCGGGCGACCTCGATACGCCGGTCTCGGCGTTCATGAAGCTCGCTGCGTTCGAACCGCGCTTTCTCCTGGAGAGCGTGGAAGGTGGCGAGCGTCTCGCACGTTATTCGTTCATCGGCTTCGGTGACGGCCTCGAAGTGCGGCTCGACCGCGACGGATTCACAATCGACGGGGAACGACGGCCGATCCCGAATACGAGCGCGGAACTCCTTTCCGGATTGCGCGATGCGCTGCAGCGCGCGCCACAGCCGCAACCCGACATCGCGGGTGTCCCGCTCGCGGGTGGTCTCGTCGGGTACTCGTCTTATGATGTCGTGCGCTTCTTTGAGCGCATCTCCGCCCGAACCGGTCTCGAGAGCGGTGTACCCGCCCTGCACTACGTCGCACCGCGGTCATTGCTGGTGTTCGACCACCTCACACGTGGCATCGCGCTGGTTCACGCCGGTTCCGATGAGGAACGCCGTTCACTGCGTAAAGAAGTAATACGCGCCCTGCGCGGGGCGCTACCCAACGGCGTGCGTCGCGGGCGGTATTCGCAACCGACTGCCGCATATAGCCGCGCCGACTACATGAGTGGCGTCAAGCGGACGCAGGAACACATCGCAGCGGGCGATGTCTACCAGCTCGTTTTATCCACGCGATTCTCCGGCCAGCACGAACTCGAGCCGTTCCAAGCGTATCGGGCGCTGCGGCTGATCAATCCGTCCCCTTACATGTATTACTGCGCCCTGGGTGATGTAACGGTCGTTGGCTCCTCCCCCGAAGCGTTGGTGAAGCTGAAAGGTGGCCGGGCGCAGCTGCGGCCGATCGCAGGAACTCGGCCCCGCTCGGATGAACCTGCGATCGACGTAGCCCGCGAGGTTGAGCTTCGCGGCGACCCTAAGGAGAACGCGGAGCACATCATGCTCGTCGATCTTGCGCGTAACGACCTCGGGCGCGTGGCTCGCGCCGGGAGCGTGCAGGTCGATCCCTATCGCGCGATCGAGCGCTACAGCCATGTCATGCACATCGTGAGCGGTGTCAACGGTGAGTTGGCTCCGGAGTGCGACGCATTCGACCTGTTTGCAGCGGCATTTCCGGCGGGGACGCTGGTGGGCGCCCCGAAAGTTCGCGCCATGCAGATCATCGACGAGTTGGAACCGGTGAGTCGCGGGCTCTACGGCGGAACCGTGGGCTACTTCGGCGCGCGCGGCGACATGGACCACGCGATCACCATCCGCACTCTCGTGTTCCGTGGCGACGAATATAGTTATCAGGCGGGTGCCGGCATCGTTGCCGACAGCGTTCCGGAATCAGAGCACGAGGAAGTATTAGCCAAGAGCGCGGCTATGGTGCGTGCGCTGGAGTTAGCGGAGGAAGGTTTGTGAAGCCGCGGTTGCTGCTAATCGATAACTACGACTCATTCACCTACAACCTCGTGCAGGCGTTCCTGATCCTGGGCGCGGAAGTGCACGTTTACCGCAATGACGCGATGACCGTGAGCGAGGCGCTCGCGTTTGCGCCATCGCACCTGTGCATCTCTCCCGGCCCGGGCACTCCCTACGACGCCGGCGTGTCCATGGACATGATTCGCGCTTTCGCCGGACGGCTTCCCGTGCTCGGCGTCTGCCTGGGGCACCAATCCATCGTGGAAGTGTTCGGGGGTAAGGTGGTTCGCGCCGGGCGGCTCATGCATGGCAAGACCTCCCGCATAGAGCACGACGGGCGCACGTTGTTCGTCGGGCTGCCGGAGCGTTGCGAAGTGGGGCGTTATCATTCCCTGATCGCCGCACCGGAGACGTTGCCACCGGAACTCGAAGTGAGCGCAAGAACCGCGGAGGGCGAGATCATGGGTGTGCGGCACCGCTCCTTGATGGTCGAGGGAGTCCAGTTCCATCCCGAAAGCATCCTGACACCGGACGGCCCTGCGCTCATGAAAAACTTCCTGGGTTTTACCGGCGGTGAGCGCATACGCGAGCCCGTCGGAGCGTCCAATGCAGTCTCCGCGTGAGCTTCTCGAGCGACTGCTGGAACGCCGCGATCTGTCGCAGGCGGAAGCGGAGGAGTTGCTTACACATCTTACAAATCCTGAAGGGTCGCCAGTCATGGCGGGGGCGATTCTCGCCGCGCTACGCACCAAGGGTGTCGTCGCGGACGAGGTTCGCGGCTTTGCCTACGCGATGCGCCGTTTGGCGCGGCGGCCCCAAATCCCAACGGGATTGCGTGCAATCGATATAGTCGGCACCGGGGGAGATGGCTCCGGCAGTGTCAACATCTCAACGGGCACCGCCTTGTTGACGGCCGCATGCGGCGTGCCGGTGCTCAAGCACGGCAATCGCTCGATCTCGAGTCGTGCCGGCAGCGCGGATGTGCTCGAGGCGCTCGGTTTGAAAGTACCGCTGGATGAGCAGGCTGTCGGCCAGTGCCTCGCCGCGGCCAACTTCACGTTCTTGTTCGCTCCGCATTACCATCCCGCGATGAAAGCCGTGGCTCCGATCCGTGCGGCGCTCGGTGTGCGCACGATCTTCAACATTCTGGGCCCGCTGACGAATCCCGCGGAGCCTCCGTTCCACCTCATCGGCGCGTTTAGTCTCGACGTGGCCAAGCTCATCGCGCAGACGATCGCCGGTATGCCGATCGAGCGAACGTTCGTTGTCCACGGCGCGGAGGGTTGGGATGAGCCCACGCCCATTGGCTCGTTTACCCTTTTCGATGTTCGGCCGGGCCGCGTCGACGTAGAAATGCGGACACCCCGGGACTATGGATTTGATTCCTGCACTGCCGCCGACCTCGCGGGCGGCGACGCGCAACACAACGCAAGCGCACTACGCGCCGTGATGTACGGGGAGGACCGAGGGCCTCATCGAGACTGCCTGCTTCTCGGCGCAGCGCTGGCGCTGGAAGTTACCGGCAAGGTGCGAGACCCCCGCGAAGGCGTGGAACGCGCGAATCATGCAATCGATAGCGGCGCCGCACGGCGGGTGCTCGAGGCTCTGGCCGCGTTCAAGTCAGCCGATGCGTCGGAGTCGGCGGTTAGATCCGGGACGCCCAATGCGGCCCTCATGTTGGAGCGACCGCGATGAGCGCGGATTTTCTCGAGCAGATGGCCGCCAGTAGCCGGGAGCGAGTGGCCGTCGCAAAGCGAGCGTGCTCCGAAGCGGATCTACTGGCGCGCGCTCTTGCTTCGCCTCCGCCGCAATCGTTGCAGCGGGATCCCACCGGCTTCGATCTGATCGCGGAACTCAAGCTGCGCTCGCCGGCCGCCGGACAACTCAAGTCAGGCGACGAAGATCTCGGCGCGCGTGTGACCGCCTACGCACGGGCCGGAGCAGCGGTGGTGTCGGTGCTCACGGAGCCGAGCCGCTTCGATGGTTCCATGGCTCACCTCGAGCTTGCCGTCCGCGCTTTGGCGCCACTGGGCGTGCCGGCTATGCGCAAGGATTTTCTCGTCGACCCCTATCAGGTCACGGAGGCTCGGCTTGCGGGTGCTGGCGGCGTTCTCGTCATTCTCCGCATGTTACCGAGGAATGAGTTGGATGCGCTGATCGATCGGGCGTGCACTCTGGGGTTGTTCGTTCTGTTGGAAGCCTTCGACGCAGACGACATCGAGCTCATGCACGAGATCGTCGACCACCATCCGGACAATGCTCATGCGGTCGGCGCAGTCAAGCTGCTGGCCGGTGTGAACTGCCGTGATCTTGCGACATTACAGATCGTTCCCTTGCGGCTGATCGAACTGGCGCATCTGCTCCCCACGTGCGTGCCGCGTGTTGCCGAGAGTGGTGTTGGATCGACCGACGACGCCCGACGGGTCGCGGCAGCGGGATATGAAATGGCTCTGGTCGGCAGCGCGCTGATGCAAGGGGGAGATCCCGGCGCATTGGCAAACGCAATGCTCGAGGCGGGGCGCGCAGCGCGCTCTGTATCTCACCGGACGTCTGCAGTCGTACGGGGCGGAAAAGCTGCGCGTGACGGAAAAGAGGTCGGGTAACGCCATGTGGATCAAAATCTGCGGCATGACGACTCCGGATGCCGTTGCAGCGGCTCTCGATGCGGGCGTCGACGCGATTGGCTTCGTCTTCGCGGATTCGGTGCGCCAGGTGACGCCGAATGTGGCAGCGCGCCTTGCGGAGCCGGCGCGAGGACGCGTTCGGTGCGTCGCTGTCACCCGCCATCCCGCGCAGCAGGCGATCGATGACATCCTTGCGGTATTCAAACCCGACGTCCTACAGACCGATTCGGTCGATTTCCCGATGTTGCGGTTGCCCACACAGCTCGAGCTATTACCCGTGTTGCGCGGACATCACGACGAGGATGGCGGGTTTCCCGTAAGAGTGCTGTTCGAAGGCCTCGCGAGCGGAACTGGCATGCCATGCGATTGGGTGACGGCCCGCCGCGTTGCACGCCGCACGGAACTTGTCCTTGCGGGTGGCCTGAACGCCGCCAACGTCGCGTCCGCAATTGCAGCGGTCCAACCTTTTGGTGTGGACGTGTCGAGCGGCGTGGAGGCACGGCCTGGCCTGAAGAGCGCAACCGAGATCGCGAAATTCGCCGCAGCGGTGCGCAGCGCCGCTGGCAAATCGAGCGATACGGATGCGATGATTTCTTCCAGATCGGAAAAGGCGGGCTTGCAGTCCAGCGAGCCAGCGGAACAGCTGCGCAAGATGCTCGAGAAGAGCGCAGCGCATGAGGATCCTGTATGACAGCGTTCGCTTCGGGTCTCGACGGCCCACGTCTGCTCGCCGACTCCATTGCCGGCAAATTCCCCGACTCGCACGGCCGGTTCGGTCCGTTCGGGGGTCGTTATGTGCCGGAGACACTCATTCCCGCGCTCGAGCGCCTCGAGCACGGCGTGCGCGAGCACCTGCATGCCAGGGACTTCCAGGCGGCATTCACGCGTGAGCTCAAAACGTGGGTGGGCCGGCCTACCGCGCTGACGTTCGCGGGGAGGTTGTCCGAGCGATGGGGTGCGAAGGTCTATTTGAAGCGCGAGGATCTCGCGCACACCGGTGCGCACAAGATCAACAACGCGATCGGGCAAGCGCTGCTGGCAAAGAGGATCGGTGCAAAGCGCATCGTCGCGGAGACCGGCGCCGGGCAACACGGCGTCGCGAGCGCGGCGGCCTGTGCTCGCCTGGGTCTGCCGTGCACCGTCTACATGGGTGCGGTCGACATGGAGCGGCAGGCTCCCAATGTCGGACGCATGCGCCTGCTCGGCGCGGAGGTTGTTCCTGTCACCACTGGCGATCGCACGCTGCGCGCGGCCATCGACGAGTCTTTGCGCGCCTGGGTCTCGGATCCACTGGATACTTATTATCTGATCGGTTCCGCCGTCGGCCCGCATCCTTATCCGTACCTGGTTCGTGAGCTCCAGGCCGTCATCGGCCGCGAGGCACGCGCGCAGATGATCGAAGCGACCGGGGCGCTTCCGGACGCAGTCATGGCATGTGTCGGCGGAGGTTCGAATTCTATCGGCGCATTCCATGCCTTCGTGCCGGACGCTGCCGTTGAAATCATCGGCATCGAGGCCGGCGGGCGCGGGGCGGGACTCGGCGACAACTCGGCCACGCTGTCCTTCGGTCGGCCCGGCGTCCTGCACGGCAGCTTCTCCATGTTGCTGCAGGATGAGGACGGCCAGATCCAGGAAACGCATTCCGTTTCCGCGGGGCTCGATTATCCCGGAGTCGGCCCCGAACACTCTTTGCTGCACGCGGCGGGCCGCGTCGAGTATCAGGCCGTCACCGATGCGGAAGCGCTGGACGCCCTGAAGGCGTGTAGCGAGTCCGAGGGCATCCTACCGGCCATCGAGAGTTCGCATGCATTGTTTGGCGCCAGCCGCTGGGCCGCTGCCAACAAGGGGCGGACTATCCTGGTCTGTCTCTCGGGGCGGGGCGACAAGGATATGCCGACACTACAGAGCACGTTGCTCGCGGCGGAGGGGAAATGAGCGGGCGTGACACCATCAGTGCCGCGATCCGCAGCGCTGTCGCCCAGGGCGAGCCCGCCCTGGTTGCTTTCATGACCGCGGGATATCCGGGCCGCGAGAAATTCCGGGAGCACCTGCAGGCCGTAGCGGCGGGCGCCGATGTGGTGGAGATCGGCGTACCGTTTACCGATCCGATGGCGGACGGAGTGACGATTCAGCGCTCGAGTCATGCGGCTCTCGCGCAGGGCGTGAGCCTGCGTTGGATTTTTTCCGAGCTCGAAGCGATGCAGCGGGTCGAGGCACCCCTGCTGCTGATGAGTTATCTGAACCCGTTGCTGGCATTCGGAATAGCACGCCTCGCCGACACCGCTGCGCGGGCCGGCGTATCAGGGTTTATCGTGCCCGATCTGCCGCTCGACGAAAGCGCCGAACTGCAGGCCGCCCTCGATGCGCGTCAGATCGCGTTGGTGCAGATGGTTACGCCGGTCACCAAGCCCGAGCGCATGCAACAGCTTTGTGCCGGTAGCCAGGGCTTCGTGTACGCGGTCACCATGACCGGCACCACGGGGAAGAATGTCGCGGTGCCTGCGGAGGTCATCGGATACCTGGATCGAGTTCGCGAACTGGCTGCCGTGCCGGTGTGCGCTGGCTTCGGCATCCGCAGCCGGGAGCAGGTGGAGCTTCTCAAAGGGCATGTTGACGGGGTCGTGGTGGGTTCGGCACTGGTGGAAGTGTTGGAGCGGGGTGAAAATGCGACCGAGTGGCTGCGGCAGCTCCGCACGCCTCGCGTAACCGCAAGAGCCCGGTAAACCCATCGAAATGAGTGCCGGACAGCGGCTCAGCATCGATAGAGGAACGGGCCGTCACTGGGGACTCGCGCTGCTGCTGGCCGCGTTGTCCATGGCGAGTCCCTTTTCGATCGATACGTTCTTTCCGTCCTTTCACGCCATCGCCGCGCAATTTGGCCTGAGCAGATGGGCACTGCAGCAGACCCTCACGGTCTACATGCTGCCGCTGTCTCTCATGTCGCTCGTGCAAGGTCCGCTTTCGGACGCGATCGGCCGCAGGCGAGTGATCCTCGTCGGGCTCGTCGTCTACACGTGCGCGTCGATCGGCTGCACGCTGGCGCCGACTTTCGGCATTCTGTTGGTGTTCCGGGCCCTTCAGGGCACCAGTGCGGGCGTGGGCATGATCGTCGGCCGCGCGGTCATTCGCGATCTCTACGAAGGACCGCAGGCGCAGAAACTCCTCAGCCTGGTGACCATGATCTTCGCGTTCGCGCCGGCCGTGGCGCCGGTCATCGGGGGCTGGATTCATGTCTTCTGGGGCTGGCGTGCCGTGTTCGGCTTCATGGCTCTCTTCGGGGCCACACTCGCACTCGCAAGTTACTTCAAGTTACCTGAGACGCACCCTCCCGAGCGGCGTCCGCGTCTGCACGTACCCGAGCTTGCGAGCACGGCCTGGCGTATTGCCCGCCACAGGGAGTTCCTGCTTCTGGCGATCGCGATGGGCGCCAACTTCGCCACGATGATGTGCTTCGTCGGTGCCGCTCCAACCGTGGTCATCGACCATTGGCACCTGCGCGAAACGCAGTTTGCATGGTTGTTCATACCGATCATTGGCGGCTTCGTCATCGGCGCCTGGATCTCGGGCCAGATGGCCGGGCGGATCGCCGCGAGCAGCCAGTGCAAGTTGGGATTCGCCTTCTCGGTGACCGGCGCCGGCCTCACAGTTGTTCTGCACTCGTTGGTTCCAGCGCCCCCGCTTCCGGCTCAGCAGTTTCTACTTGCTGTCATTGCGCTGGGCGTACAGCTGGTATCGCCGATTCTGGCGCTGCGTATGCTCGACCTCTTTCCGCACGCGCGCGGCTCGGCG
Organism: Gammaproteobacteria bacterium; assembly: GCA_028293765.1. Classification (GTDB taxonomy): domain Bacteria; phylum Pseudomonadota; class Gammaproteobacteria; order Steroidobacterales; family Steroidobacteraceae; genus 13-2-20CM-66-19. Next base: position 18,453 of record JAQGOG010000162.1, on the reverse strand, counting down.
GCCTCCGTGCAGTCCTGCGTTGCGATCATCATCTCAGCGCTGGTGTTCGGCGTTCTGGTGCCGCTATTGAGCAACTCGCTGCTGACCCTGGCAGAAGGATCGTTATGCGCCGCCTTGGTCTCCTTTGCACTGTGGCGCTCCGCGCAGCATCGGGTATCGTTGGCATCCCGGAGCATTGGTTAGACACAGCTCCGAAGCCCTCCCGACTGAAGGCCAGGGGCTTCCGTGCGGAGACTCGATGAAAGTATTGACCGTTGCACAACGCTTTTGCGGTCCGGCCACCTCTTCTAACGGCGGGTATTTCGCCGGGCTCGTGGCTACGCTCGCCTCTGACACGCTTGCAGTACGGTTGTTGAAGCCGCCGCCGCTGGAGACCGAGCTTACGGTTAGCGAGCGCGCGGACGGGTTGCTGGAGGTGCGCAACGGAGATGAATGTATCGGTGAGGCACGATCCACTGAGCTGATGCTCGAGTTGCCATCACCGCCAAGCTACTTCGAGGCGATCGAGGCGTCGCGCCGCTATGCGGGATTCAGCGCGCAACGATTCCCCACATGCTTCGTCTGCGGGACGCAGCGTCCGCGGGGGGATGGTATGCGCATCTTTGCCGGCCCCATCGCGGAGCGCGGGATCGTCGCCGCGCCCTGGGTTCCGGATGCGTCGTTGGATCGGGGCGATGGCAAGGTCCGTCCGGAATTCATGTCGGCCGCGCTGGACTGTCCCGGCTATTACGCCGTGACCTCCGACGACCGGATGATGTTGCTGGCCGAGCTTACCGTGCATCTCGATCGGGTGGTGCACGTCGATGAATCATGCACCCTCATTGGGTGGAGAATTGGCGCGGATGGCCGCAAGCACGCAGCGGGCACGGCAATTTTTGATGAGGACGGCGAGCTGTGCGGACGAGCGCGCGCCCTCTGGATTGAACCGCGCGCCTGATCCTGTCACGGGCGCAGACAGCCTTGCATGCGGGCTATCGCGCTCTGTCCAACCGCCGGCGCCGCCGGGCGCCCTTGCCGGCCGCCGTCGCGAGTCTGCGTGAGCCTATGCTCAGTGGGGTCGCCTCACCCGGATGTTGCGCTCACGAGCCTTCGGGAGAAGGCGCCGCGACAGGCTGTGCGGGCCCGCCGGCCATCCGCGCCGTTCGCCAGCCGCCATATTTGTAGTACAGCACGGCGAGCACCGCGGACAAAGCTGAGGAGATTGGAAAGCTCCACCAGATGGCATCCGCCTGGTACTTATCGAGGAACGCTTCCGCAACGGGAAAGCGCACGACGAGCAGCGAAATCGTGAGAACGAAAAGTGGCGCCATCACCGCACCCGTTGCACGCACGACGCCGAACAGGACCATGGAAACACCGAAAAACATGAACGACCAAGTGACCACACGATTCAGGTGCGTGGCGAGGCGCAGCGCCTCCGAGCCCTCCGGTAGAAACAGCCGGAACGCGTGCGTATCGAGAATCTCGATCACCAGCACTATGGAGCCTGTCAGCAGAACGCTGTAGACGACCCCGACCCGCGCGATCGACTTCACCCGCTCCCACTTGCGTGCGCCCACATTCTGGGCGGCCATCGCGGACACGCCCATGCCGACGGCAAACGCCGGCATCTGGATGTAGTTCCAAAGTTGCATGGCCGCGCCGAATGCGGCCGTCGTTTCGACGCCGAAGCGGTTGACGAGCGCGATCATCAGTACGGCGCTCAATGAGATCACGAGCATCTGGGCGCTCATGGGAATGCCCTTCTTCACGAGCGTGCCGACAATCGCCCAGTCCACGCGCAAGTGCTTGAGCTCATCCTTGTGCAGGACGAGCAGGTGGCGCCGCCGGTAGAGGTGGTTCACGAGCGCCGTGAGGCTGACGGCCTGTGCCACGAATGTCGCGAGAGCGGAGCCCGCGATGCCGAACTTCGGAATCGGACCCCAGCCGAAGATGAACACGGGGTTCAACGCGATATCGATCGCCACCGAGAGCAGCATGAAATAGAAAGGTGTCTTCGAGTCGCCGGCACCCCGCAGCACCGACATAACGAAGGCGTACATATAGAGACAGGGCAGCGCAAGGAAGATCACGCGCATGTAGGCCACCGCCAGGGGCAGGGAGTCCGCCGGCGTCTTCATCGCAATCAGCAGCGGTTCGCACAGCACGAGGCCGGCGATTGCCATGAAAACCGAGATGGCCGCAAAGAACGTCGCGCTCGTGCCGACTACGCGCTTCGCCTCCTTCAGGTCGTTCGCACCGATGCACTGTCCGATCAGGATCGTCGCGGCCATGGCGATGCCGAACGCCGCTCCGATCAGGAGGAACATCACGGTGTTGGCGTTTGAGGTCGCCGTCAGCGCCGCCTCGCCGAGGTAGCGGCCGACCCAGATGGAATTGACCGAGCCGTTCAGGGACTGCAGCACGTTCGCGTACAGGATCGGCAGCGCGAACCGGAGCAGCCCGCGGCTGATCGAGCCTTCGGTGAGGGAGCGGGGAGCATTCATGGTATGGATGTCGAGGGATGCGGGCCGGTATGCCGGCCACCGGTCCCGCGACTTGGAGCCTGCGCCGGGGGCAATCGGGCAATTATGGCGTAAAGCTCACATTTGGTGGGCGTTCGTCTCACCGCACGGTGGGCTTCAGTTCACAAAGGTTGCTATCGGCGCCGCCACGCGACCGTGAGCCACGCCGCCCCGAGGAGAAAAAGCGCCCACCCCGGCCACTCTGCGGTCCCGCTTACCGCCAGCCACACCAGGCCGCCGAGGAGGATCGCCGCGCCCACCGTGACAGTATCGCGGCGTCGGCCGGCTCTTCGAATTTCTTCCTTCAGGTCTTCTACCGCCGGCGACTCTATCTGCATCCGCAAGACGCCGCCTCGCGAGCGCTGAACGGCACCCTTCACCAGTGCGGGCATCGTTCGGGCCGCTTCGATGAGCTCCGGTAGTTGACGGCGTAGATCCTTCAACACCTGCCGGACGCTCATCCGCTCGTGCATCCACTCGCGCAGAATGGGGCTTGCGGTTTTCCAGATGTCGAGCTCCGGATACAGGTCCCGCCCCAGCCCTTCAACGTTCAACAGCGTCTTTTGCAAAAGGATGAGCTGCGGCTGCACCTCCATGTTGAACCGTCGGGAGATCTCGAACAGGCGGACGAGGATATTGCCGAAGGAGACATCCTTCAGCGGCCGGTTGAAGATCGGCTCGAGGACAGTGCGGATCGCCGATTCCATCTCGTCCACCCGCGTCTCCGGTGGAACCCAGCCGGACTCGACGTGCAGCAGGGCGACCCTCCGGTAGTCGCGATCGAACACGGCCAGGAAGTTCTCCGCGAGGTAGTGCTGGTCGCGCGGATCCAGTGTGCCCATGATGCCGAAGTCCACGGCTGCATAACGGGGATTGCGCGGGTCCTCCAGCGTGACGAAGATGTTGCCGGGATGCATGTCGGCGTGAAAGAAGTTATGTCGGAACACCTGCGTGAAGAAGATGCGCACGCCGTTCTCGGCGAGCTTCGCGATGTCGGTGCCCGCGCTGATCAGCCGCTGCAGGTCGCTGATCGGAACTCCGTGGATGCGCTCCATGACCATGACGTCCAGCCGGCAGTAGTCCCAGTAGATGTCCGGCACGTAGAGGAGCTCGGAGCCGAGAAAATTGCGCTTCAGCTGCGAAGCGTTGGCGGCTTCGCGCATGAGATCGAGCTCATCGAGAATCGTCTTCTCGTATTCCGCCACGATCTCGAGCGGCCGCAGCCGCCGGCTCTCGCTCCAGTACGCCTGTGCCAGTCCGGCCAGCGCATACAGCACCTCGAGATCGCGCTCTATCGTCGCTTGCATCCCCGGCCGTAGCACCTTCACTACGACTTCCCTGCCATCCAACAGGAGGGCCACGTGTACCTGTGCTATGGACGCTGCCGCCAGGGGCGTCTCGTCGAATGCCGCGAACGCCTCGGCCACCGGGCGGCCGTACGCCCGTTCGATGGTCTCCCGCGCCACGGAGCCGGGAAACGGCGGCACGCGATCCTGCAGCTTCGCAAGCTCATCCGCGATATCCGCCGGCAGCAGGTCGCGGCGAGTGGAGACGGCCTGGCCGAATTTCACGAAGATCGGGCCCAGCTCCTCCAGGGCCAGGCGCAGCCGTTCGCCCCGGCTCGCGCGACGCCGGCGCTCGAACCACACACTCGGCGAGAGAAAAAACAGGAAGCGCAGCGGCCTGTAAAGATGAGTTGCGCGGACGAAATCGTCCAGGCCGTGTTTGAGGAGTACGCGCTGGATCTGCACGAGCCGCGCGAGCACGCGCAGCTTCACGGACGTACCACCGGCGTCACCGTGCGCCGCGCCGCTGATCGAGAAGTGCGATCCGAACGTCCAGCCGATCGACGTCCTCACGCAAGGCGTCAACGCCTCGAAGGAATTGATCTCCTTCGTTTCGTGGCACGAGATCCCGGCGCTCGTGGCCGAAATACTCGGCAAGGTTCTGCGCTGTGGTCGTCGCGGCCTTGTGCGTCCAGCCGAACGCCAGGCGGGCGAGGCGCCCGATCTGATGTGCCGGCACGTCGCTCACGACGTGCGAAAGCTCTTCTTCGAGATCCGGCCGCAGCAGCAGCATGAGTTCCCGGAATTTCTGTGCGAGCTCGCCGTCACCGCGGATCTGCACGTCGCCGCGCTGGATCGCCGCTTCCGGGGACGTGCCGCCGAGTGCGAGGAGGCCAAACGGGCCGCCTGCGATTTCTGCCTCCGCGCCCGCATCGCTGCGGGTGATGCGCAAGGAGGTGCCGGTCGATTCCACCAGCAGCCGGGCGATATCGCGCACCTCGAGAGCCACGCTGTGCCCGGCCAGCTCCGCGCAAAGCTGCTGCGCGCGCGGGGATCGCGGCAGCCCGCGGTTCAGTACGTTCTCGATCGTGGCAGTCAGCATGGGTCGGCTCCGGTGCGCGCCGATCCTATACCGCGCTCAAAGGGCGAGCCAGCGGACTTGAACGGATTTTTAGTGTTCTCGGTCCCGCTGCAGGGCCGACAGGCTGCGGGGGGCGCGGCCGGGCTCGGTGGGATCGTCATCCCGGCAGCCGGCGTTGACGAGGAAGCCATAGAAGGCCCTGAGGCACGAGAGCGACACGCTGAGGTACTCGCGGACGTCCGCGTCTGTTGCGCTGACGAGCGTGCGCTGCTTTGTTTCGATCAGCCAGCGGTCGAGCGCATCGAGGTCCGCGCGGTAGGCGGAAAGCACGCCGTTCGGCAGGCCGCGTTCGGTGCACAGGACGTCGACGAACCGGCGGATGACGTCTGCCGAAATCCCCTGCCACGGGTCGGCGGCGCCCCCCGACTGGGGCTCGACGCTGATGTGATCGATTTTCTCGCTAGCCGGTTTCATGAGCCAGACTGATCCTCACGCGTGAGACTCCATCGCCGCATTCTCACGGCGGCATATACCACGGCGCGCAGTTCCGCGGCGTTGATCGGCTTGGCAGCGATCGCGTCATTGGAAATCATCGCCGCTATTGTCAAACGTGCGGCCGTGTAGTCGGCCACGATAAGTATAGTCGTGCGCGTGTTGCTGCAGTGTGCGGGCAGGCCTCGTCGTCTGCGCGGACGAGTTGCTTGGACTGCATTGTTGTTGGCGCCTTCCATGTTGTCTTGCCAGGCGCGCACTCTAGTGACGAAAGCGTCGCCGCCGTGCGACTCAGTTCACACGAACTGCAGCCGTCCCGCATGCAAAGGCCGCCGTTTCATCCAAGTTGAACGAAGTCGGCCAGTGCAGACGCCGCGGGACCTATGAGGGCGGGACCAGGGCAGCCGTAGTCGCCGCAGGTGCTCAACCGTTCAGGACCCCGTGCCGGAACGCGCCGTAGCGGATACCGGTGCGTCGTTGTAATGGAGGTCCGTCAAACAGCTGTCGACCTGAGCGAGATACTCCGTCAGAAGTCCGCGTGCCTTAACGGTAAGCGTCACGAAGTCCCGACGCCCATCGCGGGCGTCCGGTGTCCGGTCCACATAACCTCCCGTCGCGAGCTCGCCTATGCGGCGCAGTGAAGTCGTCGCGGACAGTCCCGGAATGGAGATGGTCAGGGAGGAGACCGACAGTTTCTGATGCGTCTGCTCGGCCCGCAGCAACTCGAGGAGCAGCTCCCACGCAACTTCGTCGAGTTTGTGATTGTCGTAACGGCTGCGCACACGGCGCAATTGTTCGATGGTGTCGAGCACAGAGACTTTGGTCCTTTGCGAGGACGGCACGGCGAGCATGGCCTGCGACGGGTCCCACGCGGGATCGCTCTGTCGTTCGCCGCCCGCGGAAGCTCTGGCGACCGGGTGCGCGAGCGTGCGCAGCTCTCCGGCCAACTTCTCGGCATGGCGGATGAGTTGCTCAACATCGGGGGCATTCGCTTTGTAGGCGAGACGGTCTTGGCGCGCGCGCTCGAGCGCACGGCTGACGGTGTCGATGATCTCGGCTGGCCTGACGGGCTTCACGAGAAAGTCATAGGCGCCGCGCCGCAGTGCGCCGACGGCGGATTCGAGCGATTGGCGAGCTGTCAGAAGGAGCACGCGTGGCACGGGCCGGCCGAGCGTGAGGGCGCTCAGCGCGTCCGCGAACTGCAGTCCGCTCATATGGGGCATGTAGAGGTCGCTGACGACTACTGCGATCTCTTCGCGCGCGGCGACGATCGACAGCGCTTGCTCCGGATCGCCACAAACGGAGCATTTGAAGCCGGCGCCTGTCAGCACACCGTCGAGGAACGCGAGGGTGGTGAGATCGTCGTCGAGTAGCAGAATTTCCTCGGTCAGGGGCGCGGAAAACATTGATGGAGCTGAAGGTCCCGGCGCAGTCACGACACTATGGAAAACCCAGGCAGACAACCCGGGTTTCAGTACTTGTAGCCCCGATGCACGGCGACGATGCCGCCGGAGAGGTTGTGGTACCGACACCCTTCGAGGCCCGCAGCCTGCATCATGGCGAGCAGCTTTTCCTGGTTCGGGTGCATGCGGATCGACTCGGCGAGATAGCGATAGCTCGCTTCATCCCGCGCGACGAGCTTGCCCAGCAGCGGCAGCACGCGGAAGGAGTAGGCGTCATAGAGGGGTTTCAGGCCGGGAGCGACCGGCTGCGAGAATTCCAGCACCAGCAACTGCCCTCCGGGCTTCAGCGCGCGCTGCATGGAGGCGAGCGCTGCGGACTTATCAGTCACATTGCGCAGACCGAAGCCGATGGTGATGCAATCGAAGGTACTTGGCGCGAACGGCAGCCGCTCGGCGTTCGCCTGCACATACTCGACGTTGCCGACGACTCCGTCATTGGTGAGACGGTCGCGGCCGCGTCCGAGCATCGCCGCGTTGATGTCAGTAAGGACGACGAGCCCGCGCGCACCCACTTGGCTGGCAAGGCCCGCCGCGAGGTCTCCTGTCCCGCCGGCGACATCCAGAGCGCATTGCCCGGGGCGCAGATTCGTGAGCGACAGCGTGAAGCGCTTCCAGAGCCGATGGGCACCGGCCGACATGAGATCGTTCATCAGGTCGTAATTGCCGGCGACGGAGTCGAAAACCCCCCGCACGCGGCGGGCCTTCTCACCCCATCCGACCCGCTCGAAACCGAAATCTGTCGACCGATCGTCTGTCATGCCGCCACCTGTCCGTCAGGGGCGCAGTTTAGTCGATCGAGGCCGGCGTCGCCGCGCGCAGCAGACGGGCGTAGCTGCCGGTCCAACTGGCGCGTAGCGTCCACGCAACGGCCGCTTAGCGGGTATATGTGGCCCCGCCGCCGATTTGTTTGCATTTTTCCCCACTGCTGCGCAGAATCGGCTCGAGTACGGGGGTCTTGATACTTAAAAGGGCTGAGCGCCGCTGCGCTCGGCCCTTTTTTTATGGCCGAAAGACGCCGGCCCGGGATGGGCCAGCGCTTTCGGCGAGCGCGCCTGGGAAGGGTGCGGGCACGCCAGCAAAAGGCGCGGCTTTTGCTGGCGGAAAGCGGGCCTGTTGTTGAGCAGGGCGGTTTGGACCAGAGGCGCGTGCGGCGCTGTTAACGAGCGCCCTTGGCAGATGGTCGTGCACGCCGGCTATCCGCCCGGGGTAGGCCCCGGCAAAGGCGTGGCTTGCCGCGAAGAGTGCGCCTGTTGTGGCAGCAGGGCGTTTGGCGAAAGGCGCCACAGGCACTTTCAACGCCTATGCGGCGGGCCTCGATGCGCGCGGGCAACGGGCGCGCGGCAGCTACTTCGCGGGGGCGCCTTTGGCGGTCGCCGCCTGCGCCTTGCGTGCGAGGTATTGCGCCCACTTCGCCGGCTGCTCGAGCCCGAGCTCGTGCAGGTATTTCCACGTAAAGAGGCCCGTATCGTGCCCGTCGTCGAACACGAGCTTCACGGCGTACTGCCCGACGGGGTCGACTGCCGCGATGCCGACGTTTTCCTTCCCGAGCACCAGCACCTCCTGTCCGGGCCCGTGCCCCTTCACCTCCGCGGAAGGTGAATGGACCCGCAGGTACTCGAACGGCAGCTGGAAGCGGCTGCCGTCCGCGAAGCTCACCTCGAGCACACGTGAGGCTTTACGTAACTTGATCTCTGTAGGAATTGGGTCGGACATCATTAGCTGACGCAGTATATGCAACCGGGCTGTCGCGGGTATCATCGTGCGCCATGCAGACAGCGGACGTCGACTCCAGCCAGGGGGCCTGCGAACCACCCGTGAGGGCGCGGCTCATCGCAGCCGAGCAGATTCGGGCGCAATACGGCAACATGCCGGGCGCCTTCATCGGCAGCGCCGTCACCGCGAGTTTCATGGGAGCGGTGCTGTACGAGCGGGTGCCGCCCCAGGCGGTGCTGCCCTGGCTCGCGGCTGCGTACGCCAACTGCGGCATCCGCTTTGCGCTCTGGAAGTGGTTCCACCACGCCAACCCGTCTTCCGAGGACATATCCCGCTGGGGCCGGTACGCCATGCTGTCCGGCGGCATCGCGGGACTCGTCTGGGGTGCGGGTGGCATCGTCCTGAACGTGCCGGGCAATCTCTCCGACCAGTTCGTCGTGCTGCTCGTGACCACGGGGCTGGCTTTCACTTCGACTTACCTCTCGGCCCCCTTCCTGCCGGCCTACCGGGCGTTCGTCTATCCGACTTTCATTCTCTCCGCGGTGCCGTTCCTGCTGCAAGGGGGTACCGCACATTTGGCGATCGGGCTTGCGACGCTCGCATTTCTGCCTCTCGTGCTCCGCTACGCCGGCCACCTTTCCCACGCGCTTCGGGGGTCGATCGATGTCAGGGTGCGCAACGCGGAGCTGGTCGACGAGTTGCGGGCGCAGAAAAAGACCGCAGAAGAAGCTAACGTTGCCAAGTCGCGTTTTCTTGCGGTCGCGAGCCACGATCTGCGCCAGCCCCTGCACGCTCTCGCGCTGTTCGTGCAGGCGCTGCAGGACTCGCCGCTTCCCGCTCACGAGCGGCAGCTCGTCGGGAACGTGCGCCGGTCCGTCGACGCGATGGAGGAGCTCTTCGACGCACTCCTCGATATTTCGCGCCTCGACGCCGGAGCCGTGCGGGCCCGGACGGAAACCATTCCGCTCGCCGACCTATTCGAGCGGCTCTGCTTCGAATATGCCGCGGTCGCGAAGCAGAAAGGCCTGTCGCTGCGGGCAATGAAGACATCCCTCTACGTTCGCAGCGATCCAACTCTTCTCGCGCGGATCGTTCGCAACCTGGTAGCGAACGCCATCCGCTACACCGACCGGGGAAGTGTCGTGATCGGCTGCCGACGCAGGGGAGACAAAGTGAGCGTCGAAGTGTGGGACACGGGCCCGGGCATTCCGGCGGACAAGCGTGCCGAAGTCTTTCAGGAATTCACTCAGCTCGACAATCCCGACCGCGACAGGCGCAACGGGCTGGGGTTGGGACTGGCGATCGTCGAGCGTCTCACGAAGCTGCTCGGGCACGAAGTCGAGCTGCGCTCGGAGGTAGGCAAAGGCTCGGTGTTCGGAATCACCGTCGCGCGCGGCCATCACGACGATCGCGCGATCCTCGACCCGGTCGCGGAGATCATCGGCAGATTCGACCTGCAGGGGACTCTCGCCCTGGTCGTTGCCGCAGAGCTGGCGGGCCGAGAGGCGGTGGAGGAGCTGCTGAGCGCCTGGAACTGCGAAGTGATCGCGGCTGCCTCGGGCGCCGAAATGCTGACGAAGCTCGGCGGTCTGCGGCGGATACCGGACCTCATCATCGCGGACTGCCGGCTGCGCGGCGCTGAAAACGGGAGCGCGGTAGTCGAAATGCTGCGCAATGAATTCAATGCCGAGGTGCCGGCGCTACTGGTGAGTGGCGATTCGGGGGCCGGCCTGGGGGCGATCGACGCCCCGATGGCGGGCGAGCCTCGCGCGTTCGGCGACGGCCTCCCCATCCTTCACAAACCCCTCAGCCCCGCTCGCCTGCGCACTCTGATCAACAATCTCATACACGCGCCGCTCTCGCGAGCACGCCCCCGGCGCGTAAGCTAGCGCCGGCGATCGAGGGTTTTCACGGGGGGGCGGTAACGAAGCGCTCGAACGGCGCCGCGCGTGTCAGTTCGTCATCATGCCGACGCGACGGGCGACGAGCACCGCCTGCGTCCGGTTGACGACACCCAACACCTTGAAGATGGCCGTGACGTGCGCTTTCACCGTCTTCTCGGACAGCCCGAGCTCGGTGGCGATCTGCTTATTCGTCTTGCCCTGGCAGACCCGCGACAGGACTTCGAGCTGGCGCAGGGTCAGCAGGCCGACATCCGGCAGCGGCGGCGGCGGGTCCATTGCCGCGGTGCCCGCGGAGCCGTTCGAGAGGCCCGAGCCTCCCTGGAGAGTGGCGGGCACGCTGACATTACCTTCCAGCACCTGTTGCAACATTTCGAGCAGCACGCGGGTGGGCGCCGACTTGGGTACGAAGCCCATCGCGCCGGAACTGATGGCCTGGCGCACGTTCTCGGGATCTTCGAGCGCGGACAGCACGACGACCGGCAACGACGGGAACCGTTCGTGAAGCCGGTTGATCAAACCGAATCCGCTCATCCCGGGAAGGGCGAGATCGAGCAACACCAGGTCGAGGTCGGGGCTGGCCGCCGCCATGGCCATCCCTTGCTCGGCGTCTCGCGCGGACGTGACGCGGGTGTCGTGTCCGAGCGATTCCAATGCTGCTGCGACCCCTTCCTGCACGAGAGGATGGTCGTCAATGACAAGTACTTTCAGGGGCATGGTCTGCAGGAGTGTCCAACGAGTCTGCGGGAACGGGGCGCCTTGCGCCAAGTGGACCTTGGTCCTACCGCGAAGGCGTAGCAGCTTGCGGTAAATCGCCGCCCGAGCGCCACCGGTACTAGCGCCAGTTTGAATGTACTTCGTGCGCGTGTTGGGAAGTAATTCACCGATTTACTCATTTACTCATAAGTTCAGGAAAGAATGCACCTGTCGCCGTTCGCCGCCGCCCACGACGTGTGACGGCGGCGGCGGCGGCCGGCGCGCGGCAGTGCTAGGCTCACGTCATGCCCTCCGACGGACCGCCACAGGCAGATTTTTCGGGTACGCCGAGCGATCCGCTGCGCGCGGCGCGGCTGGCCGCCCAGGATCTGCTGGTCGAGAACGAAAAGGTCCGCACTCAATACCGGAACATGCCCATCTCGATGGTCGGCAGCGTCGGGGTCGCAACCCTGATGGGCGTCGCCCTGGTCAAAGGTGTCGGGTGGGCCAAGGTGTTGGTCTGGATCGCGGCCGTGTACGCCTGGTCGCTGGGCCGTTTTTTCCAATGGCGCGCGTTCCACCGCTGTGACCCGAAACCCGAAGCGATCGGCCCCTGGCGCTCGTCGGGCATCGTCGGCTCCCTCCTCGCCGGACTCATCTGGGGAGGCGGCGCGGCCGTAATGTATGTGCCGGAGGGCCTCGCGTACCAGCTATTTCTGCTCATGGGCCTGGTAGGGATGGGTTCCGGCTGCGTCTTCTCCTCCGGCTCCGTGATGCCCTCGTTCTTCGCGTTCATGTATCCCGCGATTCTGCCGTCGGCCGCGATCTTCATGCGCGAGGGCGATCTGCTGCACGTGACGACGGGTGCGCTCATGCTCCTCTACGTCGTGCTCATGACACTCTTCGCCGTGCGCGTGTATGGCTCCATAGGGGAGTTCATCAGCCTGCGGTTCGAGAACTCGGGCCTCGTCGAGGAATTGCGCCGGCGCAAGGAGGTCGCGGAGGAGGCGAATGTCGCCAAATCGCGCTTCCTCGCCGCGGCGAGCCACGATTTGCGCCAGCCGCTGCACGCCCTGGGCCTGTTCGTCCAGGCGTTGGAAGACTCGCCGCTCGCCGTTCGCGAGCGCCAGGTCATCGGCAACATCCGCCATTCCGTCGATGCGATGGAAGAGCTGTTCAACGCGCTGCTCGACATCTCGCGCCTGGATGCTGGAGTCGTGCAGCCCTGCGTGACGACGATTCCGCTCGCGGCGGTCTTCGACCGTGTGCGCTTCGAGTACGCACCGATCGCACGTCAGAAGCGAGTGACGTTGACGGTGATGAAAACTACGGCGCACGTGCTGAGCGATCCGTCGCTGCTTGGCAGGATCGTGCGCAATCTTCTGGCGAACGCCGTGCGTTATACCGATCGCGGCGGTGTCGTGCTCGGCTGCCGCCGCAGGGGCAACACGGTGCGGGTCGAAGTATGGGACACCGGCCGGGGGATCCCGGCCGAGCGCCACGGCGAGATCTTCCGCGAGTTTTACCAGCTCGAGAATCCTGAGCGTGACCGGCGCAAGGGCCTGGGTCTGGGGCTCGCGATCGTGGAGCGCCTCGCGAAGCTGCTGGGTCATGCCGTGGAGCTGCGTTCCTCGGTGGGCAAAGGCTCGATGTTCGCGATCACCGTGCCTGTGGGTTCGAAGGAGGACTGCGTCCCCATCGAAAGCAGCCCCGACACGGCCGGCGTATTCGACCTTTCTGGCGCCCTGGTGCTTGTGATCGACGACGAAGGGGCGGTTCAGGAGGGAATGGCGGCCCTGCTGCGGAAATGGAAGTGCGAGGTGCTGACGGCGGGGTCCGGAAAGGAAATGCTCGAGCAGCTCGTGGCCGTGCAGAGGCTGCCCGATCTCATCGTTTCCGACTTCCGGCTGCGCGGCACGGAGAACGGTATAGAAGTCGTGGAGTTGCTTCGCAGTGAGTTCAACGTCGACATTCCGGCCCTGCTCGTCACTGGCGACACCGCACCGGACCGGCTACGCGACGCAGAGGCGAGCGGCCTGCCGATTTTGCACAAACCGCTCAATCCGGCCCGCCTGAGAACGCTGATTGCCAATCTGCTGCGTGAGCATATTCGTGCTGCATAGCAGCAGGACATTCCGCGCCATCCGGTGGCACCCGCATCTATACTCTCGGTCCCTTGCACCATATGGGGGCCTCCCGCCGGACGCGGGCACTTAATGGAACCGACGAATACCTCGCATCCCGACTACTATCACCGAGTCGTGGATTGCCAGTGGGCCTGCCCGGCCCACACCGATGTCCCCGAATACATCCGCCTGATCGCGCAGGGCCGCTTCACCGATGCGTACATGGTGAACCGGCACTCGAATGTATTTCCCGGCATTCTGGGACGCGTGTGCGACCGGCCGTGCGAGCCGGCCTGCAGGCGGACCCGGGTCGAGGAAAAGCCCGTTGCGATCTGCCGCCTGAAGCGTGTCGCCGCGGATCACCGTGACGACATCACCGGCCGGCTGCCGAAGATTCCGCAGCTGAAGAACGGGAGACGCGTTGCCTTGATCGGGGCCGGCTGCGCGTCCCTGACCGTGGCGAACGATCTCATGCCGTTGGGCTACGAGGTGACGATCTTCGAAGCGTCGGGCGAGCCCGGCGGCCTCATGCGCACGAACATCCCCTCCTTCCGCCTGCCGCAGGCCGTGCTCGACGACGAGATCGGGCAGATCACCGGAATGGGGGTCGACCTCAAGCTGAACCATCCGATCAGGAGCCTGCGCGAGCTACTGGTCAGCGGGCGCTTCGATGCCGTGTTCGTCGGCTCCGGTGCACCCAAGGGCAAGGAGCTCGAGCTGCCCGGCCGCGAAGCAGCCGCCGCGAACGTCCATATCGGCATCGCATGGCTCGAGTCGGTGGCGTTCGGCCACATCGAGAACATCGGCGAGCGCGTGCTCATCATCGGCGTTGGCAACACGGCGATGGACTGCTGCCGCACGAGCCTGCGGCTCGGTGCGAAGAGCGTGAAGGTGATGGCGCGTAAGCCGCGCAGCTTCTTCAAAGCCTCCGCATGGGAGCTCGAGGACGCGGAAGAAGAGAGCGTCGAGATCGTCATCAACTATTCGCCGAAGTCGTTTGTCCTCGCGAACGGCAAGCTGACGGGGATGATGTTCGACAAGATGGAATACGACGTCGATGCGCAGGGCCGGATCACCGCCGAGCGCATCGTTGCGGAGGAATTCCTGCCCGCGGACGCCGTCATTCTCGCTATCGGCCAGGAGAACGCCTTTCCCTGGATCGAGCGTGACCTCGGCATCGAGTTCGACAAATGGGACGTTCCGACGGTCGACAAGACGACCTTCCAGTCCACCCGTCCCGGTGTGTTCTTCGGCGGCGATGCCGCGTTCGGGCCGAAGAACATCATCTGGGCCGTGGAGCACGGGCACCAGGCAGCCATTTCCATCCATCGTCACTGTCAGGGAGAGGCGGTGGCCGAACGCCTGGCGCCGGGCGTCAACCTGCAGAGCCGCAAGATGGGCATGCACGAATGGTCGTACTCCAACGACTACACGCCGGTGGAACGCCGCCTCATGCCGCACGTGTCGCTCAAGGAGCGGTTCAAGAAACTGAACATCGAGGTGGAGCTCGGATTCACGGCGGAGCAGGCTGCGCAGGAAGTGCAGCGCTGCCTCAACTGCGACGTGCAGACGGTCTTCACCGCGAAACTCTGCATCGAGTGCGACGCCTGCATCGACATCTGCCCGGTCGACTGCCTCACCATGACGAGCAACGGTGACGAAGCCGACTTGCGCACGCGTCTGAAGGCGCCCGCAAAGAATCTAGCGCAACCGCTCCTGGTCTCCGCCCCACTGCCGCAAACCGGCCGCGTCATGGTGAAGGACGAAGACCTCTGCGTTCACTGCGGCCTGTGTGCCGAACGCTGTCCCACCGCCGCGTGGGACATGCAGAAGTCCTACGTGCACTGGCCGCATGCGCAGGACGAAGCACGAGTGCTGTTGGCGAAGGAACCGAAGATCGCATGACTACCACCCGCGTAAATGATTTTGCAATCAAGATCGCCACGGTGAACGGTACCGGCTCGGCGAGTGCCAACACGCTGCTGATGAAGTCCATCTTCAGAAGCGGTATCCCGGTGATGGGAAAGAACTACTTTCCGTCGAACATCCAGGGCCTGCCCACCTGGTATGAGATCCGCGTGACCAAGGACGGCCACGTCGCCCGCTCCGGGAATGTCGACATCATGGTCGCCATGAACGCTGAGACTTACACGAAGGACGTCAAGGAAGTCGCTCCTGGCGGCTATCTCATTTACGACTCCACCTGGCCGCGTCCGGGACTACTCAAGCGCGAAGACATCACGGTGCTCGGCGTGCCCCTCGCACGGTTGTGCAACGAGAGCTTCAACGGAGTGCGCACGCGCATTCTGATGAAGAACATCTGTTACGCGGGCGTGCTCGCGGCGCTCCTCGATCTGGATCTCGAGCGCATCCGCGGATTGCTTGCGGAGACCTATGCAAAGAAGCCGCAGCTGGTCGACAGCAACATGAAGGCGATCCAGCTCGGCTACGACTACGCCAGGCAGCACTTCACCTGCCCGCTGCCGCTGCGGGTCGAGCCGATGGACAAGACCTCGGGACACATTCTCATCGACGGCAACACCGCGGCCGCGTTGGGTTGCGTGTTTGCCGGCGCCACGGTGGCCGCGTGGTATCCGATCACGCCGTCCACGTCGGTAATGGATGCCTACAAAGGCTTCTGCGACCGGATGCGGGTCGATCCTGTGACTGGCAAGAAGAACTTTGCATTCATTCAGGCGGAAGATGAGTTGGCTGCCATCGGCATGGTGATCGGCGCCATGTGGAACGGAGCGCGCGCTTTCACCGCGACTTCCGGTCCGGGCATCTCGCTGATGAACGAGTTCCTGGGACTGGCGTACTACGCCGAGGTGCCGGCGGTGATCTTCGATATCCAGCGCGTAGGCCCGTCCACTGGCATGCCAACACGCACGCAGCAGTGCGACCTGATGGAATGTGCCTACGCCTCTCACGGCGATACACGCCATGTCTGCCTGTATCCCGCCAATCCGGAGGAGTGTTTCTACATGGCGGTGCAGGCGTTCGATCTCTCCGAGCGGCTGCAGACCCCGGTGTTCGTGCTGTCGGATCTCGATATCGGCATGAACGACTGGATGTGCCGCGATCTGAAATGGGACGACACATATCGCCCGGATCGCGGCAAGATGCTCGGGAAGGACGAAATCGAGAAGCTCGAGAAGTTCTATCGCTACCTCGACAAGGACGGCGACGGCATCGGCTATCGCACGTTGCCCGGCGTTCACCCGAAAGCGGCTTACTTCACCCGCGGCTCCGGACACACGCAGTACGGGACCTACACCGAGGATTCCGTCGAATACCAGATCCTTCTCGACCGGCTGCTGAAGAAGTGGGACACGGCGAAGAAGCTGGTGCCGCGCGCTATTGTTCATAGCACGGCCCGGCACACGGCCGAGGCATCCGCGGCGAGCGACATCGGCATCGTCTCCCTCGGCAGCTGCGATGGTGCGATACGTGAGGCGATGGACGTGTTGGAAACACACGGGGTCGGCGTCGACTACATGCGCGTGCGCGGGTTCCCGTTCGGCGAGGATGTCGAGCGTTTTCTGGCTGCGCACAAGCTGTTGTTCGTAGTCGAGCAGAACCGCGATGCGCAGTTCCGTGCCCTGCTGACGCTCGAGACGGCCGTGGAGAAGGCGAAGCTGCGGTCGCTTCTGCATTACAACGGGCTGCCCATCTCCTCGTCATTCATCGTCGAGGGCGTGCTCGCACAGTTTCGCCCTCAACGGCTCGCGCAGCCCAAAGGCGCAGCGCTCGCATAGGGCCTTCTGACATGACATTCATCACCAAGCCCAAGGTTGCGCACCCCTCTCTCCCGAAAAATGCGCTCGGTTTCACACGTCGCGACTACGAGGGGGCCCTCTCGACGCTCTGCGCCGGCTGCGGACACGACTCCATCACCGCGGCCATCGTGGAAGCGGCCTGGGAGCTGTCGCTCGAGCCGCACAACGTCGTGAAGCTTTCCGGTATCGGCTGTTCCTCGAAAACGACGGCCTACTTCGTGAGTGGCGGCCACGGATTCAACTCCGTTCATGGCCGCATGCCGTCGATCGCGATGGGTGCGAACGCGGCTAACCGCGCGTTGAGCTACATCGGCGTCTCGGGCGACGGCGATACATTGTCGATTGGACTCGGACAGTTCTGTCACGCGATCCGCCGCAACGTGAACATGTTGTACATCATCGAGAACAACGGAGTGTACGGCCTGACCAAGGGGCAGTTCTCGGCTTCCGCCGACATCGGCACGAAGGCGAAGAAGGGCGAGACCAACTTCCAACCGCCGATCGATCCCGTGCTGCTCGCGATGACCTTGGGCGCCACGTTCGTCGCACGCAGCTTCTCCGGCGACAAGCGGCAGCTCGTGCCTCTCATTCAGGCGGGCCTGAAGCACAAAGGCTTCGCCCTGATCGACGTCCTCTCGCCCTGCGTGACGTTCAACGACCACGAAGGCTCGACCAAGAGCTACGCCTACACCCGCGAGCACTACGAGCCGGCCGTGCATGCGGATTTCGTGCCGCTCGAGCGCGAGATCGTGGCCGACTACAAGGAGGGCGAGGCTCTGCCGGTGCTGATGCACGACGGCAGCCGCATCGTACTGCGCAAGCTGGAAACCGCCTACGATCCGACCAACCGCATCGCCGCCTCCGTACACATCCAGGAACGCATGAAGCTTGGCGAATACCTGACCGGGTTGCTGTATGTGGAGGAGTCGCAAAGCGAGTTCCACGACGTCAACGGCACCCCGGATACACCGCTCAACAGCCTCCCTTATGACACATTGTCGCCCGGATCCAAGGGGCTGGAGAAGGTTCTGGCGCGTTATCGCTAGCTAGGGTGTCTGACATAGTGCGGTGAGAAACGGTCCGAGGTAGCACTGCTGGTAGGTCGCGACAGCCGGACCTGCAACGGGTTGGGTGTCGGCCACGAAACGGTCATTCGGGGCGGTCGCCGCCTCGCCACGGCCTCATGAAGGAACTTCAGACCTAAAGCCAAGGTCTGAATCGGCAGCAGCGAGAATCCAACGCGGCGGTCAGCTCCCGCCCCGCTCCGCCGACCGTTATGGTTGGTGGGCGGATGCTTGTATCCCGGCGGCGTCATGCGGTATCGTCAGCGCCGGTTCGTGACCTTTCCCTTTCCCTGCCGCCTGCCGCCCGCATGGTTTGCGAGCCGGCTTCCGAGTCTGCGAAAAGCCGAA
>JAQGOG010000038.1 GCA_028293765.1 Gammaproteobacteria bacterium | reverse complement strand
ACCCGTTGCCCAGAGGGCAGTGCCGGGCCAGCCGAGCAAGAGAATGACTCCGACGAGGATGCTGGCGAAGCCAGCGGCGACGAGCCAACCCCACCCGGGAACAGGTCTGACGGTCATCCCGAACACCGTACGCAGGGTGCCGTCGGCAATGAACAGAATTGCGATCATTATTGCAAGTGTCAGTGCACCGCCCAGGGGGTATGCAACTACGAGAAGTCCTGCGATGACGTAGAGGGCACCGCCGAGCCCATACCACGCGGAGCGCGGCCACGCCCTAACCTTGAAGGCGTGAATGAGCTGCATGATCCCCGTCACCAGCAGAACCGCGCCAAAGATGCCGACGGCTGCGAGGGATGCGATGACGGGGACGGCAATGGCGAGGCACCCGGCAATAATCTGCACGATGCCCAGTGCAAGTAGCCAGCCCCACCGATGTCCGAACCGTGTTGCCCCCGTATCCGCGTGAAAACTGTCTGTGATAGTTGCCATGCCGTGCTCCTGTTTGATTCGAGCGTGGATGTCAGGATGGAGGGAACTCAGCGTTGATAGTCTGTCCGGAGGGCAGTTGACATTGGCCCTGGCCGCCGCCCTTCATCCCCTCCGAAGAACGCAGCAGCTGGAATTGGCAACGCAAGCGCTGTCCGTTCGGCCCCGAGAGATTGGCGACCACGTGCCCGGTGTAGTGCTCGATGAAGGAATCTGAAGGCTCGGGCCCCCAATAAGGCCAGCCGCCCCACCTGGGATACCAGGGATCCCACAGCCCGCCGATGGTCTCGACGTGGGTTTCGCGCGTAATCTGATAGAACTTGCCCTCGTAAGTCTCCGGCGTGCCGCCCGGCTTCGTCACTGTGGCCTTGAGCGTTCCGGAGGAGGGCCCTGACTCTTCCCACGTGAAGCTGGCCTTGACGTCGCCCGTCCGGGATTCGCCCGTGCCCTGGCCCGTGCTCTTGCAGCCGAGGAGGACCGCGCCAAGGAGGAGTCCACACAGCAGCGCGCGACGTCTCATGATCGGTTGCCCTCGATAGTGGCTTCCTGAATAGCCCCGCGGCAGCCGCCAGTCCTTGACGCGCATCAATTCAGTTCAACAGCAGGACCTCCACGTTACCCTTGGGCCTTTCGACACTCAACCCCACGGTACCCGCGTACCGCTGCAGTACGAGATCGGCGCTGGCCTGGCCGATCTGCAGGTTGCGAATCGAAAGACGGTCCAGCCCATCGGGCAGGCGCGGGTGTTTGATGACGATTCGGTTCCGGGTGCCCTCGACGGTCACGCCGAGACAGGACTGCACGAGCATGAACACCGATCCCGCGGCCCACGCTTGCGGCGAGCACGCGACGGGATAGCTCGTCGGGGGCTTGCCCTCACGGCGGCGGAATCCGCAGAACAGCTCCGGCAGCCGGCTCGAATCGAAATACGTCGATGCCTCCAGCTGCGAGCGCAGAATGCGCGTTGCCAGGGTCTTGTCGTTGCGAAAATTCACACCGGCGGCGAGCAGCGCATTGTCATGTGGCCAGATCGAGCCGTTGTGATACGACATGGGGTTATAACGCGGCTCGATGTCGGCCAGGGTGCGGACGCCCCAGCCCGAGAAAAAAACGTCGTCGTGCAGACTCCTGACGATGGCATCCGCGTGGTCGGCTCGTGCAATGTCAGTGAACAGACACTGACCGGCGTTGGAGGTGCGGACGCGGCAGGGGTTCTTATCGCCGTCGAGCGCCAGCGCGTACATTGCGATATCCGGGCACCAGAAGCGCTCCTGGAAGCGCTCTTTCAATGTGCGGCCGGCGTCCATGAGAGTGCGGCGGCGCTCCTGTTGGCCCATCACATCCGCCAGCTCGGCGGCAGCCATGAAAGCGGCAAAGGCGTAGCCCTGGACTTCGCAGAGCGCTATCGGGCCTTCGGCCAGTGTGCCGTCGGCGTGGAATACGGAGTCGTGTGAGTCTTTCCAGCCCTGCTGGATGAGCCCGCTCGCGGAAGTGCGCTGATATTCGATGAAGCCATCCCGATCCGCATCGCCGTAGCGCTCCAGCCACTCGATCGCCGCCGCCACGTTCGGCCACAGCAATTCCATGAACGCGGCATCGCCGGTGCGGCGGAAATAGGCCCCCGCCAACATCACGAACAACGGCGTCGCATCGACGCTCCCGTAGTACCGCCCGAAGGGAACTTCGCCCAGCGCGGCCATCTCGCCGCTGCGCGCCTCATGCAGTATCTTGCCAGGTTCGGCGTCATGGGCCGGGTCGCCCGCCTTGGCCTGTGTTTGTGCCAGAAAGAGCAACACCCCGCGAGCGATGTTAGGAGACAGCCACAGGCACTCGAGCGCGGTAATGATGCCGTCACGGCCGAACGTCGTGTCGAACCAGGGCACGCCCGCGTATGGATATAGCCCAGCGGGTGTGGACGTGAGCAGCATGCCGAGGTCCGCCGCCGAACGGGTGAGCCAGGCATTCAACTGTTCGTTCGAAGTTTCGATCACGCATTGAAAACGGTCTTGCTGCGCATGGGCCTGCTCCGCTTGCGCGAGAGCGGCGGGTTGGGAAAGGCGCGCTCCCCGGGCCGCCTTCTTCGCGTTGATGGCGGCGGATTCGCATGAAATATCCACAGAGAAGACGTGCTCACTGTGGGCCTCCATCTGCAGCCGCAGGCGGATCTCGGTTCCGCTGACCGCGTACGGCTCCGGGTCGCACTCGAGGTGGGTGGAGCGTTCCACACCGTCCAGTCCTTCGTATCCGAGCGCGACGAAGTTGGCGCCAGTGCGCGGCTCGAGCAGGCGTCCCCGCCGCGGCCGATGCTGCCCGCGAATTTCGAAGATGTCGGCGTAGTCCGCCGAGAATCCGATCGCAAGCGCAATCTCGAGTGGCTCATCGATGAAGTTGCGAACGTGGATGCGCTCGTGGCAGACATCGCGATAGATCAGCTTGGATCGATAGACGTGCAGGCTGCCGCGCGGCAGGACCACTCGATCATCGACGTACACGTCGGGATTCGTAAGATCGGCGGACATCAGCAGGTTGTCGCGATGTACGGCCGAGCTCAACAGGAGCGGGCGCGTGCCCAGGAGGGTCAACGTCAGCTGCGACAAAAAACGCGTGCCGCGGTGATAGAGCCCCTCCTCGTGGCGGGCATGGGCGTCGATATCGCCAGAGTCATTGAACAATCCGCAGGTCTCATCGTGCTTGAGCACGCGCAGCCGCTCCGGAATCAGGATTTCCGGAGCCGGTATGTAGTAGCGCTCGACGCTTTCGGTCACGCGGTCAGGCGACAAGGGCGTTGTCTCGCTAACTGATAAACGCCGCAGTAATCCTGCGCCATGCGGGCGGCCTGAAAGCGCTGTTCGAACCTCTCGCGGCAGCGCTTGCGACTGAGGCTGCCGGCGTACTCGACGCACTTTACAGCAGCGTCCAGGTCATCGACTATGAAGCCGGTGACGCCCTGGTCTACGATTTCCGGAACGGACCCGCTCCGAAATGCAATGACTGGAGTACCACAGGCCATCGCTTCGATCATAGTGAGCCCGAAGGGCTCGGGCCAGTCGATGGGAAACAGCAGCGCGAGAGCATCTCCCAGAAACCGCGTCTTCTCAACCTCGCTGATTTCACC
Organism: Gammaproteobacteria bacterium; assembly: GCA_028293765.1. Taxonomy (GTDB): domain Bacteria; phylum Pseudomonadota; class Gammaproteobacteria; order Steroidobacterales; family Steroidobacteraceae; genus 13-2-20CM-66-19. Next base: position 31,555 of record JAQGOG010000038.1, on the reverse strand, counting down.
GATGAACTCAACGAGCGAGCCGTCTATCAGGGGCGCGATCCGCGCCTCGAAGTACTCCCGATCGGAGCGGTCGATCTTGGCGGCGATTTTCAGCGGAATTTCGGTCCGGCGGGCGATCGCGATCGCCCGCTCGATGCCCTTCTCCCAGGCAATGCGTCCGAGAAAGGCTAAATAGCGACCGGGCGTCACAGTTGGTGCGTGCAGCTCGGGCGGCAGGCCGTGGTAGACAGTTGCTGCCCAGTTTGCGCGGGCGAGCCCACGCCGTTGAGCGTTGGAAATCGAGATCAGCGGTTGCTCGCTGAACTCCAGATACAGCTCCGCCAGTCCGGGGCTATCGAGCCGCCCGTGAAGCGTAGTCACGGAGCAGACGCCGGCACAGCGTCGCGCGAGCGGCAGATGCAGCCCGTCGGTGTGAAAGTGGATGACATCGAAGGAGCCTGCGCGCCTGAATACCCGTTCCAACATCAGAGCGTGCATCGCGAAGGGATCGGGATGAGCCGGATCGAGCCGGAGCGCCCTGTCGCACACCGACACCAGGTGGGCCGCGGTAACCGAATCACCGCTGGCGAATAGTGTGACGGAGTGCCCCCGCCGCACCAGATCCTCGGTCAGATAGGAAACGACGCGCTCCGTTCCGCCATACAGCTTGGGCGGTACACTCTCGAAAAGGGGAGCGACCTGGGCGATACGCAAGGGATGGCAAAGGGAGCTGGTCATGTTTACCGCGCTGCAACCGACTCGCTGGCAGGAAGCAATGCGCGTGCCCAGCTCGCTGCCACTGACTCACGTCAATTCTCCGGGTGCCCGAAGCGAGCTAGAATCACCACGCCTACTGGTGACCGGGCAGCCGAGCGCGATGACGGTTCCTATCTGGGGGTGCATGGATGAGTTCCTTGCCGCGTGTTGGCGGCCTGACGCGGGAGAGGGTCGCGCGCGAATTCGACGATCGCGGTCCCGAAGTGTGCCGAACCGAAATCACTCTCGATCTCGAGGCGGGCAACCCTGAACTGCTCGACATGGCCGTCCGGTGTGCGCGCGACGTTGGCGATTTCGCTCGCATCATGACCGGCTTCTGCATGTTCTACCGGCTGCTGACCGCAGAGGCGCGCGCTGCCCGCCGTACATCCCCGGACCTCGACGACAGACAGCAATTGAGCCTGCTCCCGCGGGTCTCGCCGGCAACCCGCGCCGCTATCGTCAAACGGATCGATGCCATGGGCTCGAAGGCGTTCACGCGCGAGTCGATTGCCGAGCTCGAGGCCAACAACCCCGAGTTGCTCGTCATGGCACACAACTTCGCCGAGGATCAAGCCGATTATGGCGGGGTGATGCAGGGCTTCGCCCTGCTTTACGCGAGCCTGTTGGCTGAGGCCGTTCAGGAACGCGGCGTTCTTCACTGACCCCCGGCACCGATGGGTGACGCCATTGCGCTATTCACCGCGCTGGTCAGACTCGAAATGTCCCAAGCGCCATCGTGTCGAATGGAGTTGATGTAGAACGTTGGCGTCCCATTCACGCCGCTGCGCACGCCGCTCATGAAGTCTTCACGAATGCGAGGCACGTGGATGTGCCGCGTGAGCTCGCTATGGAACGAGGGCATATCGAGACCGATCGCGGCGCCTGCCGTGATGAGCAGACTGCTCGTTATAGGAGCCTCTGTCGAGAACAGCGTATCGTGCATCTGCCAGAATTTTCCCTGGCTGCCCGCCGCCTCGGCCGCTTCGGCCGCCACTTGCGCGTGGGGATGAATGGTGGTGAGCGGAAAGTGCCGAAACACGAAGCGGACGCGGCTCTGTAGCTGCGCCTGAAGCGCGTTGACGACCGCATGCGCGGCATGGCAGTACGGACACTCATAGTCACCATACTCCAGGAGCGTCACTGGCGCGGAGGTTGGCCCACGGATGTGATCCCGCTCGGGCAATACGGGCAGTACCAGCGTCGCACCCCACTGTGTTGCATTCATTGGCTCGTCCTTCATCGCAAATTTCGATCGTGACGCACTGTTTCCAGTTTGCGTTGATCGCAATCAAATCCAGTGGCTTTTCGAGGGTGCCTCTACACCGGCTCGCGGGGCGACTGACGCCGGTCAATGCCGAAACCGTCGGTGGCATGCAATGTCCGCTCGTTGCGGCCGGGACACAAACGAACGTACGTGGACTCGGGCGCAGCGATTGGCGTGGATTTCCGTATTCGAGCTTCGCGAGGTGCGCCGTTAAGCGGGTGGACATCGCCCCATGTCCTTCGGGAGTGCTCATCATGACATCCGACAATGAGATCAGGCATGACGTGCAAGAGGAGCTCGATTGGGACCCGCAACTTGGCGCGCGCGACATCGCCATATCGGTACGCAACGGCGTGGTGACCCTTGCGGGCTTCGTTCGCAGCTTCGGTGAGAAGGCGCAGGCGGAGGCGGACGCGAAGCGCGTTGCGGGCGTGGTCGGTCTCGCCAACGACATCGAGGTGCGCCTGCCGTTGATCGGCCGGAGACCGGACCCGGAAATAGCGCGCGAAGTGGTAGCCGGCATTCAGAACGAGATGCCCACGCTCCGCGAACGGATTCGCGTGCGAGTGGCGGATGGGCGAGTCACGCTCGAGGGGGAAGTCGAATGGGACTATCAACGAGAGCGCGCCGAGGAAGTCGCGGGGAGGGTAAAGGGTATCAGGAGCATCAACAACGATGTCGTCGTCAAGCCGCAGATCCTGCCTGTGGAGATCAAGCGCAAGATCGAGGCTGCATTTAGGCGCAGCGCCGAGGTCGATGCTGACGCCATCACGGTAGAAACGGCCGACGACGGGGCGATAGTCCTCGAGGGGTTGGTGCGCTCGTGGGCTGAGCGGGAAGAAGCGGAGCGAATGGCCTGGTCGGCACCCGGCGTGAGCAAAGTTGAAAATCGCATCGAGGTGGTGGCGTAACGACCGCGGCGACCGCCGAGGGGCTCACTTGATTGACGCGAATCAAGGCGGGACGGCGTGCCGGGACGAAGATAGCTCACTTTCCGCGGGAGTACGTGATATGAGACTCGATTTAGATATTAAGCGGGATGTCGAGGACGAGCTCCGCTGGGATCCCGACATCGATGCTACCGACATTGGCGTGGCCGTTCACAACGGTGTCGTGACGCTGAGCGGCTTCGTGCGCAGCTACTCGCAGAAGACCCAGGCCGAGCGCGATGCGAAGCGGGTAGCTGGCGTCGTGGCTGTCGCTAACGACATCGAAGTGCGACTGCCACTGCTCGATCAGCGGCCGGACCCGGATATCGCACGCGATGCTGCCAGCGCGCTGAAGGCAGAGCTGCCATTCTCCTCCGAGAACATAAAGGTAGTCGTGAAGGACGGGTGGCTCACTCTCGAGGGCGCCGTCGAGTGGAACTACGCGCGCGAGCGCGCAGAGAATGCCGTTAAGCGTATACGCGGCGTGAAGGCCGTGACGAACGCGATCGCGGTGAAGCCTAAGGTGGAACCGCACGAGATCCGCCGCAAGATTGAAGATGCCTTCCGCCGGAGCGCCGAGCTCGATGCGAGTCGCATCTCAGTGGAAGCTAACGGCAGCGAAGTTATCCTGCGGGGTACTGTTAAGTCGTGGGCCGAGCGCCAGGAGGCCGAGCGTGCGGCCTGGGCGGCGCCGGGAGTGACCAAGGTAGACAACCGGGTCACGATCAGTGTTTAGAGCGGCGCGCAGGGCCGGCGCGATTGCACCACAACCCGGCCCATTAGGCGGCGCCGCGGGTCCTCCCTCCCCCAGTCCCCCGTGGCGCGCCTTTTTTCTCCGACTCGAAACATCCAAGGCGCCGGCAACTTCCGGCGCCGCCTCATTCCCGAAGGAGCGACCGTGCGCACCCTGAATTCGAAGGCAGCTGTCGTCATGGTCGTCATCCTGAGCTCGCTTGCGCTTGGCCGGCTGACGCTGGGCCGCGATGCGGGGCCTGCCGTCCCGATCGGCGCGCTGGCGCACGCGGCCTCTACCTTTGAACAAACCACCGGCGGCAAGGTTCTGGAGATCCGGCTTGCTGATAAGACCGGTACCCCGGGGTTCGAAGCCGCTATCGCGAAAGATGATCGTGTCCTATACATGCGCATCGCCTCGCCCAGCGACGATGTCACCGAGATCAAAGTGACGGATCTGCCGCCGTGGCTCCTCAACTACCATCTGGAAAGCTACATGCGCAGCGTCGCCCAAGCGAAAGTGCCACTCACCGAGGCGATCGCCAAGGCGGAAAAGCGGGATCGCGCGCCCGCCATCGATGCCGGTCTCGCGAAGCCGCTGAGCGGCACCAACGCCGTGCTGGCGTACTTTGTGGAAACGATGAAGGGCTCCAAGCGCCAACAACTCGCCGTCGATGCGACAACCGGTGCCTTTATCGCGAACCCGGACTCTCTCTATGAGCCGCACACGCCTGTGGAGCTGGCGCGACGCCTCGCGCCGTGAGACCGGGCCGCGGCTCCTGCGAATACTCCTCGTCACAGCGCTGCTTGACGTATCTGCGCGTCGCCACCGACGCGCGATCGCTGGCAACCGAGATGTCGTAGGGCTCATCGCCCGCCTCGGCAAGAGTCCGCTGCGCGTCGTAACGCAGGCCGTGGTAGCCGCACACGATCGTGTCGCCGTCGAGTCTGCTGGGCCGACAGGGGGAAGGAATGGCGGTGCGCGACATTACAGCAACAATTCCTGAGCCTGGAGCGCTGCTGTCGATTGCGGCCGGTGCTACGGGAAACCTGAAAGTGCCTGTTGGATCAGAGATGTAGGCACTCCGCGGCCGCCCTCCCAATGTTTCGCACCGCGCGTTCCCAGGCGTGAGCCTGAGCGACGGCGTGATCCCAGCGCGCGTTTTCGTTCGTTCCCGGCATTCCTACAGCATAATGAGTGCTGGTCGGCACAACAGAGCAAGGGGATATCGGTGCGGTCTACGATCACGGCGCTGTTCGAGCAGGTGGCCAACGAACAGCGCAGAAAGCTGGCGCCGCTGACGGACGACCTGAAGCTCCTGCAGTCGGGTCTCGACTCGCTTAGCTTCGCCATCATCGTCGCGCGTCTGGAGGATCAACTCGGGTTCGACCCCTTCAACGCCGAGGTGGCAGTGGAATTCCCCGTCACGTTCGGCGATTTCGTTGGGTTATACGAAAATTCCTCCAGTTAGCTCCCCGTGGCTGTGGGGCTCGATGACCGCAGGCGGGCAGCTGCCTGCCGGCTCCTTCCACGGTGTTGACACGGTCATCAGGCTCGCGGAGCTCGCGAATGCGTCCTGCCTCGATGGCCGGCTCGAGGAACTGCGCGGGCGCCGCGTCCTGATCGCAACCCGGGATCAGTTGCTCGCGGCGCTTGCCCTCATCGAGCTCGACGGCGTTGCGCAACGGATCGTGCTTTGTCCGCCCGATTTGTCCGCGGCTCATTTACCCGCGGTCATCGCGTCCGCCGGCGCCGACGCCTGGGTGCGGGATCCGGCAATGCCCGAGCAGGACGGGGCGGGCTTGCGAATTTGTGTGACTGCTGTCCCGGCCCTCGTCGGAGGTGACGTAGCGCGTCGCCGCTCGCACGATACCGACTGGATCCTCCCGACTTCAGGGACAACAGGCGCGCCCAAGCTCGTGTTGCATACGCTCGCCAGTCTCAGCAGCGCGATCGGTGCGCCGCAGACCGCCGTCCCGGGTGCGTTAGTGTGGAGTACGTTCTACGATATCCGGCGATACGGCGGATTGCAGATTTTCCTGCGGGCAACGCTGGGCGGAGGTTCGCTCGTCCTTTCCGACCCCGTGGAGTCGATCATCGATTTTCTCGCGCGGGCCGCCGCGGCGGGAGTCACACACATCTCCGGAACTCCGTCGCACTGGCGCAGAGCCCTGATGAGCGGTGCGGCGGCGACGATCGCCCCGGGCTATGTACGTCTGTCCGGAGAGATCGCGGATCAGGCGATTCTCGACAATCTGCGTGCCGCATACCCGCAGTCCAGCGTGGCGCACGCATTCGCCGCCACCGAGGCCGGTGTTGCATTCGAAGTAGGCGATGGGCTCGCCGGCTTTCCGGCGAGCCTGGTCGGCGCGCCGGTAGCAAAGGTGCAGTTGAAGATTGCAGGAGGCACGCTGCATGTCCGTTCGGACGGCAATGCGATGTGCTACCTGGGCGAGGAGAACGAAGCGTTGCGAGCCGACGATGGATTTGTCGACACCGGCGATCGAGTCGAATTGCGCGCTGGGCGGTACCATTTCATGGGCCGTGCCGGCGGAGTCATCAACGTCGGAGGCCTGAAGGTGTATCCCGAGGAAGTCGAGGCGGTCATCAACTCCAGTCCGTGGGTTCGAATGTCGCTCGTCAAGGCACGCCGCAATCCGATTACGGGCGCCGTAGTCACGGCAGACGTCGTGCTGGCGGATGAGGCGATCGAACCTGGTGAGCGCCCGGTTGGAGAAGCGCTGACGCGGGCGATCATTGACAGCTGCCGTCGCGTCCTTCCCGCGCACAAGGTGCCGGCGATGGTGCGGATCGTACCGGCGCTGGAAGTGTCGGCTGCGGGAAAACTGGTGCGCCCGAGTGCTTAACGTCATTGTAACCGGGGGCAGCAAAGGGCTGGGTCTCGCGATCGCCTCTACCCTCGCCAGCGGCGGCTATCGGGTGATTGCGATCGCGCGCACGGCGACGGCAGAACTGCGTTCCGCTGTCGCTGCGATCGAGCCGGAGCAGCACGGCTCGCTGCACTTTCGTGCCTTCGATTTGGCCGACACCGCTGCCATCGCCGCCCTCGTCGGCGGCCTGCGTAAGGAGTTCGGGCCTATCTACGGCCTCGTCAACAACGCCGGGCTCGGGACCGCGGGGGTGCTGACGCTCATGCGCGATGAGCAGATCGAGAACCTCGCACGACTCAACACGATCTCACCCATCATCCTGAGCAAGTACGTGCTGCGCTCGATGATGGTCGAGCGGGCAGGGCGGATCGTCAACATCTCATCCATCGTGGCTTCCACGGGGTACAGCGGTCTGTCGGCGTACGCTGCCACCAAAGCATCGCTGATCGGATTTACACGCTCTCTGGCGCGCGAAGTCGGTCCGCTCGGCATCACCGTCAACGCGATCGCTCCGGGCTTTGTCGATACGCAGATGACGCACGGGCTCAGCGGTGCGCAACGCGAGCAGATCATCCGGCGAAGCGCGCTGCGCCGGATGGTCGACGTCGATGACGTTGCGGGCAGCGTCGAGTTCCTGCTCAGCGAGAAGGCCAGGAACATCACAGGCATCACGTTGACGGTGGATGCCGGCAACACCGCGTGAGGCTCGCCAGTGGGGAGCCCGGACGGGCGCGCCGGCACGGCACGAAGCCGCCGAAGCATACCCGATCGTCGTAGCCGGCGCGCCCATGGTCGCGGATGCGGTGGCCGCGTGAGAGGGTGGAAGCTAGGCAACGGAGTGTGAGCTTGCGCTGCGCGCGAATCTTCACAAGCGCAGCTTGCCGGCCCGGAGACGTGCGGCTAGTGCCGCATCCAGGCGCACGTAGGCCTGGCGCTGCCTGTCATCGAAATACAGGTCGCCGGTGATCCGGGCCGGGTCGTAGCCCTCCAGCGCCAGCTCCTGCTTCCTGAGCTTGAAGGTTCCCGTGAGCTCGATTGACGTGACGATTCTGAGAAACAGCGGCCGGGCATAGTCGGGAAGCCGCGTCGCGAGGTGGTGCCTGAATGTGCCCAGCTCGAATTTTGTGTTGACCACGAGTGCTGCCATTCCGGCGCGTCCGTCCGTTCCGGGTACAGTTACGCCATACACGGCCGCGTCGCTCACGCCGGGGCAGGCGGTGATGACGGCCGTGACTTCGCCCGTGGAAACGTTTTCACCCTTCCAGCGGTAGGTATCGCCCACACGGTCGACGAAATAGAAATAGCCATGCTCGTCCTTGCGCATCAGATCGCCCGTGCGGTACCACGCGTCACCTCTCGCAAACACGTCGCGGACCATTTTCTGCAGCGACGCTTCGGGGTCCGCGTAGCCTTCGAAGCGGCTGCTGTGCTTCCCGTTGGCATTGGAGATCTCGCCAATGGCTTCGCCAACCTCATTTACATCGCAGCGCACGCACAGGCCCGTCCCATCGCGTAGCGGAGCGCCGCTCGCCGGATCGAACTTCACGAGTGCCACGGGTATTCGATGTGCGAGGAAGGGCGGAATCCGCCCGATCGCTCCCGGCTGCCCCTCGCAGTTGTAGAGTGAGAAATTGCCTTCCGTCGCGGCGTAGTACTCCAGAATCCGCGGTATGCGGAAGCGCGCCTTGAACTCCTCCCACACCTCGGGCCGCAGACCGTTTCCGCAGCACAGCCGCAGCGCATGCCGCGTTTCCTCGGGCTGCCGCGGGCTGCTGACGAGATAGCGGCACAACTCGCCGATGTATTGAAACAACGTGCAGCGCTCTGTTGCGATATCCCGCCAGAAATCCCCGGCCGAAAAGCGTTCTCGCAGCACTACCGTGCCACCGGCGATCAGGGTTGCGCCGGTCGCTACCACGCCGCCGACGCTGTGGTAGAGGGGCAGGCAGTTGTACATGCGATCGCTCGACTGCGTGTCCATCAGGCCGGCAAACCAGTGGCTCCATTTCATCAGCCGCAGGTGGCTGACATTCGCCGCTTTGGGCAGACCGGTCGTGCCGGAGGTGTAGATATAGAGCGCGCGATCGTCGAGTGCGGGCGGTTGGTATTCCGCATCGGTCAGTTTTTCGGCAGGCAGCCGCGCGACTTCGAGATCGAGACGCGGCAGCTCAGGGTATCCGGGCCCGTGGACCCAGCACTGCACCGTGGGGGGAATGTGGGCGCGCGCGGCTCTTGCCGCGCGGCTCAATGCCGCGGCAACTATGACATAACGAGGTGCCACGATATTGATCGAGTGTGCCAACACCTCGCCGGTCAGGTTGGTATTCAACAGTGACACGATCACGCCAACCCGGGTCAGTCCAAGCCAGATCGCCATGTAGTCCGGGCAGTTCGGCATCAGCAGGCAGACCACGTCGCCCGCGACGAGGCCCTGTTGCAATGCCCAGCGCGCATGCCGGTTGACAGAGTCCGCCAGCGAGCGGTAGCTAAGCGATGCGTCTGCGGAGACGAGCGCGGGCGCCGCGCCGAAACGTTCCCCGAGGGCGTCGATCAGAACGGGCAGGGTGGGCGCCTCGCGGCGCTCGATCGGCGCGGTCAGCTGCAGAGCGCGGACCCACGCCTCGAGCGGCGAATTCCTGTTTTCGTCGGGGCCGGCGCTCATAATGTCCCGTCAGCCAGCGGCGCCGGAATTGACGCGCTGCGGCGCATTGGCTATCTGAGTTGGCTCGAGGAGGGAGGCGCCAGAATGAAGAACGAGACAATTGCCGTGCACGGTGGCTTTGACTCCGACCCCACCACGAAAGCCGTCGCAGTGCCGATCTATCAGACGGTGGCGTATTCCTTCGACAGTGCCGAGCATGGTGCTGCTCTGTTCAACCTCGAGGCTGAAGGTTATCGCTACACGCGCATTGGAAATCCGACCAATGCCGTCCTCGAAGAGCGTGTCGCCCTGCTCGAGGGTGGTATCGACGCTCTGAGCGTGAGCTCGGGGCAGACCGCACTTTACTACGCAGCGTTGAATGTGGCCGACGCCGGCCGGAACATCATATCGGTGCCGCAGCTCTATGGCACGACACATACTCTGTTCGCTCACGTGTTGCCGCGGCTCGGCGTCACGGTGCGTTTCGCGAAGTCCGACCGGCCCGCGGATCTCGAAGAGTTGATCGATGAGAATACGCGTGCCTTGTTTTGCGAAACGGTGGGTAACCCGGCCGGCAACGTCTGCGACCTGGAGGCGCTGGCCGCCGTGGCGCATCGCGCCGGGGTGCCGTTGATCGTCGATAATACGGTCCCAACGCCCATATTGGTTCGTCCGATCGAATATGGCGCGGACATAATACTGCACTCGCTCACGAAATTCCTGGGCGGGCACGGCACAACAATGGGGGGCATCATCGTGGACAGCGGGAAGTTCCCGTGGGACACGCACGCGGCGCGTTACCCGATGTTCACGCAGCCCGACGAGTCTTACCACGGACTCGTTTACACACAGCACTACGGGCCGAAGGCATTTCTCGGCCGCTGCCGCAGCGTTTATCAACGAACGATGGGCGCCGTGTTGGCACCCTTGAGCGCATTCCTGCTGCTTCAGGGCGTCGAGACCGTCGCTCTGCGCGTCGACCGCCATGTCGAGAACGCCCGGCGCGTGGCTGAGTTCTTGCGCGACGATCCCCGCGTGGCCTCGGTCAGTTATGCGGGGTTCCCCGACAATCAATATTACCCCCTCGTGAAGAAGTACCTTGGCGGGCGCGCCTGCTCCCTCCTCACGTTCGCCATTCGCGGGGGCTTCGATGGCGGCACGCGCTTTTACAACGCGCTGCGGCTCTTCAAGCGGCTGGTGAACCTGGGCGATGCGAAATCGCTGGCTTGTCATCCCGCATCGACCACGCATCGGCAGATGTCGCCCGCAGAACAGCGGCTCGCCGGTATCGGACCCGAAACCATCCGGCTCAGCGTTGGCATCGAGCACATCGACGATATCATCGCCGACCTCGATCAGGCGCTCGCCGCCGCAACCCGTCAGTCGAGAGCGGCCGGGACGCATGAACACCAGCGATGACCTGCCTTCACCGGTGCCGGCCCTGTTCCCCGCACGCGGGGCCCGCGAGCGTGTAGATGATTTGCTGACGCGGGAGCTCGCCAACGCCAACGAGCGAATCGCGCGCGGTTCGGTCATGCCGCGGCTGGATATGGCGAGATTCCGGCAGGAGCTGGCCGGCTTCGATTTCGAGAGACCGCAGTCTGTCGAGCAGTTGCTTGCGTGGAGCGTCGCGCAACTGGAGCACGGCGCTGTTCACATGACTCATCCACGCTACTTCGGACTCTTCAATCCCGCCCCGGTCGCCCCATCGCAATGGGCGGATCGCATTGTCAGCGCCTTCAATCCGCAGCTCGCGAGCTCGGGATCTTCCCCAGCGCCCGTCGAGATCGAGGCTCACGTGATCCGGGCTATCGCACGGCGCGCCGGTCTTCCTGCCGACGCGGCCGGGCACTTCACTGCTAGCGGCTCGGAAGCGAACTACACTTCGCTGATCTGTGCGCTGACACGCGCGGAGCCTCGGTTCAGCGCCGAGGGGGTACGGGCATTTTCCGGCCCAGTCGCACTCTATACCTCGCGCGAATGTCATCCCGCCTGGTCCAAGATCGCGCACCAGGCGGGGGTTGGTCGTTCCGCGCTCCGTCTTGTCGCCACGGACGGGAACGGGCGCATGGATAGCCACGCGCTTGCTGGAGTAGTGGCCCGTGATCGCGAACAAGGCGTCGTTCCCGTTCTGATCGCCGCGACGGCGGGCACCACCGGCGGCGGGATGATCGATCCCCTGGCGAGCTGTGCGGCGGTCGCGCGTTCCCAGGGTGTCTGGTATCACGTCGATGCTGCCTGGGGAGGTGCCGCGCTCGCATCCGAGCGGCTGCGCGGCCTGCTGGCCGGAATCGAGCTCGCCGATTCCTTGACAATCGATGCGCACAAATGGTTTGCGACCACCATGGGATGCGGCATGTTCGTCTTACGGGACGCCGCGGTGTTGAGCGAGGCGTTTCGTGTCGCCACCGACTTCATGCCCTCCAACGCTTCCAGTCTGGATCCGTATCTCACTACCGTGCAATGGTCACGGCGCTTTCTGGGACTGCGACTTTTTCTGTCTCTGGCCGCAGCCGGCTGGATTGGCTATGGCGCGCACGTGGAACGCGCCGTGGAAGTTATCGCACAGGTCAAGAGCCGGCTGCAGGCGCGCGGCTGGCAAGCGATCAACGACTCATCGCTCGCGGTACTGTGCGTCGTGCCGCCGGCGGAAACGGGTGAAATTCGCGAAATCGTGCGTAACCTGCTGAGCTCGGGTCGCGCGTGGGTGGCGCGTTCGACCTTCGAAGGACGCGAGGTCATCCGGATCTGCGCGACCCACGGTGAAACGACGCTCGCGGATGTCGATGAGCTCGTGAGCGCTCTACACACCGCCGGTTGAGAGCAGTCGCACGAGCAGAGCCTCTACCGAGGCGATGGATTCGAAATTGCCGGGCGTGATCTCGACTTGTGGAATGGCGATGTCGAACTCGACCTCGATGGCCAGTATCAGGTTGATCATTTTCATGGAGCTCATGCCGAGCTCGCTCAGCCGGGCGTCTACCGGCAGCGGCGCGGCCGCGTCCGAGTAACCGAGAATCCGCTCGATCAAACCCGTTACGCGCTCACGCGGCCGGCGCCGGCCGACCGTATTGTTCCGCAACTCGCTCATGAGTTTCGACTATGACACCTTCGCCGCCGGAGCAACTTTCTTTGCGCTGGCAAGCAGGGCCAGCCAGTTACGATAAATGGCAGCCGCGCCCGTGTTCCAGGTGTTCTTCAAACTGGCTGCAATGTTCGCGGCCGGAAAGCTCGCGATCAGGTCGGCCGACGGCGCGGCCACAGCCTGCGCCTGGAACGCCTGCAGCGAGGCGATCGCGTCTGCCGAGAAGTAGCCGTCCGGCATGGCCGGGTAGTGCGCCTGTTGAGCGCGGAGAAAGCGGCCCACATCGCGCCGGTACTCCTTGAGGAGCGTCGCCTCCTCGTACTCGGGATGTCCCTGGAAAAAGACGAGCAGACTACGGCGTTGTTTCGTAAACATGTCCGCGCCGGTGGCGAAAGAAGAGCTGGCAATCGTATATCCGGCGTCACGCAATGCGTCGACGGGGAGCTCATTCCAACGCGAGTGGGGTGTGCTCAGCGGCGCGCTCACGCCTTGAAGGAGTGGGTGTCCCCGCAGGATGGCGTGCGCAAACACTCCACTTCGCTTGTGCTCGAGCCGGCGGCGCTTGATGCCATCGAGGTGCTCCACGACGGCGTGCGCAGCCAGGCATGACCAGATGCTCGAAGTGGTATTTGCTTCCGCCCACTGCAGGAGATCCCCGATGCGTTGCCAGTAAGGCTCATCGCTCAGGCGCGGCGCGCACGGTTCAGCTCCCGTTACGATCAGCGCATCGAGCCGTTCCCGCAGCAGGTCATCGATGGGCCAATAAGCGCCGCCGTTGATGCGATCGAGGCCGGCGCGTCCGCGCGGCACTTCCGGAAGGGACGACAACCGCAGCCGCACCGACAACGGCTCCGCCGCCGCTCGCAGCAGCCGCGCGAATTGCACTTCCGTGGCCTCGAGCGCGGCCTCAGGCATATTGTTGACGAGGCCGATGACAATGCTGTCATGCTCCTCCTGAGGCTCCGCACTTGGCTGCAGCGTAAGGCGGGAACGCGGCAATTCAATGTCGACCGGCATTTGTTTCACTCAAGCAAACTCTCCCTGTAGCGCCTCCCTTACACTCCATGTGTAATGTGAATGCATTATTACCTTTCCTGGCGTATGGTTGAAGAAGAATTAGAGCGTCGACAGGGATCACCCGGATGGAAGCGCCGTCCACTGTAAGAAGCACTGACATTTGTTGCAACGCGCTGCAAGAGCGCGCGCAGAGTGTTGCTGCGCTCGCGGCCAACACTGCGGTCGATGTCGATGCCGCGTCGCGTTTCCCCGCAGAGGCGTTTGCAGCCGTGAAGCAGCAGCGCCTGCTGGGCATCATGGTGCGCACGGAGTTGGGTGGCGAGGGCTGCGGTATCGCCGATGTGGTGGACGTCTGCTATGCGTTGAGTCAGGCCTGCGCCTCGACCGGCATGATCTACGCGATGCACCAGATCAAGGTGGCATGCGTGTCGCGTCACATGCGCGACAACCCGGTGCTGGCGCGGATGCTGCGCCGCCTGTGCTCCGAGCAATTGCTGCTGGCATCATCGACCACCGAAGGCCAGAGCGGCGGGAATGTCCGCTCCAGCGAGGCGCCGGTCGAATACCGAGACGGCCGCATCAATCTCGAACGGCGCGCCAGTGTTATCTCCTACGGCGCGTATGCTGACGGCATCGTGACGACCGCGCGCCGCTCCGCCGATGCCCTGGGCTCCGATCAGGTGTTGGTGGCGTTTCTGAAAAGCGATTACACGCTGACCCCGCTGCAGGGCTGGAATACGCTCGGCATGCGTGGCACTTGCAGCGAAGGCTACACGCTCAAGGCGTCGGGGGTTGCCGGTCAGATCGTTCCGGATCCCTACGAGATCATTCACGCGCAGACCATGGTTCCGTTCGCTCACCTGCTATGGGGATCCGTCTGGACCGGCATCGCAGCGAGCGCGACCGCACGTGCCCAGGCGTTCATTCGGCAGGCGATGCGGACGGGGAATGGGCAGCTTCCGCCCGGAGCTCCGCAGTTCACCAAGGCGTTGTCCTCGCTACGCACGCTGCGCGGGATGTTGGCGACGTCGCTGAGAAACTACGAGCGCAACATGGACGACCCCAAGGCCCTGGCGTCCCTCGAATTCCAATCGATGATCACGCTCACGAAAGTCGAGGCCTCCGAGCTTGCGACCTCCATCGTCATGAGCGCGTTACGCGCCTGCGGCCTGTCGGGCTATCGCGCCGACGGCGACTTTACGATCGGACGCCATCTGCGCGATGTGCTGTCCGCCCCCATCATGATCAACAACGATCGGATCCTGGCGAACCTGGCGGCCACCTCATTGCTGACGCCGATCCCCGCATCACTGCGCGACTGACCCATGAGCCAACCCGCTACAGAGTCTGTTTCCCAGGCATACGATCCGCTGGAGTCGCTGGCCGCAACGCTGTTTCGGCCGATGGGAAGCGATGGCGTCTACGCGCGCACGGCGCTCTATGAGGATATGGTCGAGCGCCTGGCCGCTTATATTTCGCGCCAGCGCGATCCGCGCGCGGAAATATTGCGCTTCCCGCCTGTCATGAGCCGGCATCAGCTGGAGAAGTCCGGGTATCTGAAGAGCTTCCCGAACCTGCTCGGTTGTGTCTGCGCACTGCACGGGACTGAGGCCGCCATCCGCTCGGCGGCCGACTCCCATGAAACCGGCGGCGACTGGACGAAGTCGCTTGCCGCAGCGGATCTCGTGTTGTCGCCGGCCGCCTGCTACCCGGTCTACCCGCTGGTCGCGGGCCGCGGCCGCGTGCCGAGCGGCGGCCTGTTGTTCGACGTGGCGGCGGACTGCTTCCGCCGTGAGCCGTCGCGATCCCTGGATCGCCTGCAATCCTTCCGCATGCGGGAGTTCGTCCGTGTCGGCACCCCGCACGAGATCATGGCCTTTCGGGAGCAATGGATGGCGCGGGCGGAGCAGTTGGCGAGCGAGCTGGCGTTGCCCTGCACGCTGGAGGTGGCCAACGATCCGTTTTTTGGCAAGGTCGGCCAGATCATGGCGGTGAGCCAGCGCCAGCATGCGCTCAAGTTCGAATTGCTGATTCCGTTCCACGCGACGGCGCAACCCACCGCCTGCATGAGCTTCAACTGCCACCTCGAGCATTTTGGCGAGGTCTGGGGCATTCACGACAGTGCCGGCGAAGTCGCTCACACCGGCTGTGTTGCATTCGGTATGGACCGTCTGGCGGTGGCGCTCTTTTCCAACCACGGCCTGGACCTCGCGCGGTGGCCAACCTCGGTCCGGCAGGCGCTGGCCCTGTAGCCCGTCGCTTGTCATGCCACTCGATCCGCGCGCCAAGCGGCTTCTCGACAGGCTCGCAGCCCTGAATCCACGCAGCGTCCTGGCCCTGACGGTCAGCGAACGCCGCAACGGTCTGCAGCAGCTACTGAGTTTCTCCGGCCCGCAGGAGCCGGTAGGGCGGGTCGAGAATCGTGCTCTGCCGGGACCGGGCGGGCCTCTCTGGCTGCGCATCTACACACCCGCCGACGCCGGACCTGCGCCATTGGCGGCCCTCATCTATTTCCATGGCGGCGGCCTGGTCGCGGGTAGCCTCGACACTCACGACTCCATCTGCCGCTCGCTCAGCAATGCGAGCGGCTGCCGGGTCCTCGCGGTCGATTACCGGCTCGCGCCAGAGCATCCTTTCCCGGCGGCAATCGCGGACGGCTACGAAGCGACGCACTGGATCGCCGCTCAGGCTGAGGCCCTGGGCATCGATCCGGCCCGAATCGGGGTGTGCGGCGATTCGGCGGGCGCGACGCTGGCAGCCGTGGTGTGTCAGGAGGTCGCCGCCGCGGGCGGGCTGCGTCTGGCGCTGCAATTCCTGCTGTGCCCGATCATGGATTTTTGCGCGGCCACCGACTCGCGCCGCGAATACGCTGCAGGCTACCTCGTCGATCAGGCAACGCTCGATCACGATCTCAAACATTATCTCGGGCCGGATACGGATCCCGCCAATCCTCGCATCTCGCCCCTGCGCGCCGCTGACGTGAGCGATTTACCGCCTGCTTGTATTCATACCGCGGAGTTCGATCCGCTTCGCGACGAAGGTGCCGCCTATGCCGAGCGGCTCAGAGAGGCGGGGGTCAAAACCACCTACAGGTGTCACTCCGGTATGATTCATCTCTTCTACGGCATGGGCACGCTCATTCCGTATGCGGCCACGGCTTACCGGCTGATTGGCGCGGACATTGGTTCCATGCTCGCCTGACCGGCCGCGCGTGACCCATGGCGCGAAGGGGATATCAATGACGGATCGCCTCGAGATCGAGCAGCTGTTGCGGGAGTTGCATGCGGCCCGCACGGAGGGGCACCTGGACAGGCTCTGTGCGTTGTTTGCAGCGGACGCCACTTTCAGGATTGCAGGCGCGAGCGATGGCAAGCCGATCGCCATCACAGCCGGGGGGCTCGCGGAGATCCGGGCGTGGCTGGCGGTCATGCTCAAGGCTTTCAAGCTCACCCGCTACCAGCTTCGGTCGATGGTGATCGACGGCGGCAGGGCCGCGGTCCATTGGCAGGTCGACATTCATTCCAAGATCACCGGGGTGGTCGTGCCGACCGAACTGGTGGATCTCGTCGAGGTGAGCGGTGGCCGAATCACATCTTACAGGGAGTTCTTCGCACCGTGCTGAGGTGCGGGCAGGACGTCGCGTACCGCGCTCCCATGATGCGAATGCGCAGGAGCAGACACCACTAATGCGCGACGGCGTGCGGCCTTCGACCCCCGCAGATGCGCCAGCGATCGTCGAACTGTTGTTGGAGGCCGGGCTGCGTCCCAACAGGGAGCCGCGGGACCTGCACTGGAAATACTGGCAGGAGCGCCCGGACTGGCCGGGATCCCGCTCTTTCGTGCTCACCAAGGGCAACGAGATACTCGCCCACGCGGCCATCATTCCCGGGACCTTTCTCCAGGGTACGCGCCGGGTCAGGATCATCCATATGATCGACTGGGCGGCGCGCCGGACTGCGCCGGTCGCCGGTGTCTCACTGATGAAATATGTGGGTCGGCTCACCGACGCACTACTGGCGGTGGGCGGCAGTATCCAGACCCTGCAGATTCTCCCTCACATCGGCTTTCGGCCGTACGGAACCGTGACGGGCTACGTCCGTGCTCTGTATCCGTTGCGTATTTTCAGACGCGGGGCGCAGCCGAGCTGGCGACTTCCGTTGCGCTTGGCGCGCAGCGCTTTCTGGGCTTTGACGGCTCCCTCGTATGACAACGACTGGCGGGCGCGCCGGCTCGACCGGCACGAGACGAGCAGTGTGGCCTCGGTTTTGCCAACCCGGATGGGCGATGCCGGGGTTCCGGAACGCAGTGAGGAGCTATTTGCATATACCCTGGCGTGTCCGATCCTGCCGATGGAGTTGTATGCGCTGGAAAAAAACGGCCGCGTGCGCGGGTATTTTCTCCTTGCGCTCGCGCCGGGGCAGGTGCGCATTGCCGACTGCTGGGTCGACTCAGAAGATCCGGCGGACTGGCGCGCATTGATTCAGTGCGCGGTGGGTCGGGCGATGCAGAGCCGCGATGCGGCCGAGGTCGCCATCTGGGCGAGCGACCCGGTGCTGTCGCGAAGCGTGGAAGAGTGCGGGTTCCACCGGCGAAACGCGCGGCCGGTGCAGTTACTGGCTGCCAGGAATTTCGTTATTCCTGCCGCGACCTTGCGGGTGCAGATGCTGGACAGCGATGCGGCCTTTCACCATCCGGGGCACGCGGTGCTCTGGGCGTGATTCCGGGGGAGTCCCCCGACGAATCGGCCACCCAGACGGTTGTTATGCTGCACTACAGCATACTGTCGATGGCGCCATTGCGGCGGCCCGAAGGCTATGGCGGCGCTTGTGCCTGAGCCAGCTCGCACTCCGTCTTCCACGCATCGTGGCAGCGCGTATGAAAGTGCAGAGTTACGGCCTCGCCGTCGAGCTGCGCTTCGACTTCGTATTCGATATCGGTGGAGGACACGAGGACACGGCAGAAATCGCACGGAGCGCCGCAGCCCTTGCCACCCCACATGCGCAGAGGGATCGCCCGCCGGAGTGCCGCTACCGTAAGGCGCCCGGAGCGCGCTTCGGGCAAGGGCATCGAGCGATCGGCGGGAGCTGACCCCTTCATCTTGTTACCTTGCCATGCGACTGGCAGTCGGCCGCAGCGTGTCACGACTATGCGCCGTGCGAGGTCGAGAGGGCAAGCTCCGCTCGCGCTTCCCGGACTGGTAAATCGATGTGAAACGCTCATTCCGGCGTTCCGCGGCCCGCGGTCGGACCAGCGTTGATTTTCTTTGCCTGGGCCGCGGCTTTAAGCTATTTTTCGTGGCGCTCGGGAACGGATTATAAAGAAGCGATTCCTTCGGGGCTCTTGAGACGTCGCACGGACTATCCCATCGCATTTGCGGGTCTGGAGAATCTCCGTGGTAGTGGAACGGCTAGCCGGTAGCAACGGTCAGTGCCCCTGTGGGCGCGTCCGGCACCCATCCGGGTGCCTTGCCCTCATTCGTTTTTATCGGTGCGCGCCCCGCAGCGCGCCGCTCTTCAATTCTGGAGCCTGTTGATGGAAACACAAGAACGTGCGCGCCGTACCCCTAAGATCAGCAGCACGAAGGCCAACGGCGGCAACCACGACGATGAGACCGGGTTGGACGTTCGCAAGCTCCTCCGGGCGCTGCAGGCGGTGCGTGACGGCGATTTCTCGGTCCGGCTGGCCAGTGACCAGACCGGCCTCGCCGGCAAGGTCGCCGACACCTTCAACGAGATCGTGATCTCGAACCAGCGGCTGGCACGGGAGCTAGAAAGGGCCGGCCAGATCGTCGGCAAGGACGGTAAGACGCGCCACCGCGTGTCGACCGATCGCCGTTCGGGCGCCTGGGGCGCCATGGAAGCCTCCGTCAATACGCTCATCGACGACCTTCTCTGGCCCACCACTGAGGTCACGCGCACCATCTCCGCCATGGCCAAGGGCGACCTGTCGCAGACCATGAGCCTCGAGGTCGACGGACGGACACTCAAAGGCGAATTCCTCCGGTCGGCAACCATCGTCAACACGATGATCGAGCAGATGGGCGCGTTCACCTCCGAGGTGACGCGTGTGGCCCGTGAGGTCGGTACGGAGGGCAAGCTCGGTGGGCAGGCCGCGGTCCCGGGCGTCTCCGGTACGTGGAAAGACCTCACAGACAGCGTGAATTCCATGGCCAGCAACCTCACTGGCCAGGTGCGCAACATCTCCGAAGTGACGATCGCGGTCGCGAACGGTGACCTTTCGCGCAAGATCACGGTCGACGTGCGCGGCGAAATTCTCCAGCTCAAAGAAGCCATCAACACGATGGTCGACCAGCTGCGCTCCTTCGCCGCGGAAGTGACGCGCGTGGCTCGCGAAGTGGGTACGGAAGGCAAGCTCGGTGGGCAGGCAATCGTGCCTGGCGTCGCAGGCACGTGGAAGGATCTCACCGATTCCGTCAACGCGATGGCGACCAATCTCACGGGTCAGGTTCGTAACATCGCCGAAGTGACGACGGCCGTGGCGCGCGGCGACCTTTCGCGCAAGATTTCCGTGGACGTGAAGGGCGAGATTCTGGAGCTCAAGAACACTGTCAACACGATGGTGGACCAGCTCAACAGCTTCGCCGCCGAAGTCACCCGTGTGGCGCGCGAAGTGGGTACCGAAGGAAAGCTCGGCGGACAAGCGGTCGTGCCGGGTGTCGCGGGTACCTGGAAGGATCTGACCGACAACGTCAACTCAATGGCCGGAAACCTTACCGGTCAGGTTCGTAACATCGCAGAAGTCTCGACCGCCATCGCGAGCGGCGACCTCTCTCGCAAAATTACGGTAGACGTGCGCGGCGAGATTCAGCAGCTCAAGGAAACCATCAACACGATGGTCGATCAGCTGCGGTCCTTCGTATCGGAGGTGACTCGTGTGGCGCGCGAGGTGGGCACTGAGGGCAAGCTTGGAGGTCAGGCCATTGTCCCGGGTGTGGCTGGAACGTGGAAGGATCTCACTGACAGCGTCAATTCCATGGCCGGCAACCTGACTGGGCAGGTGCGCAACATTGCCGAGGTCGCCACGGCCATCGCGAACGGGGACCTCTCTCGCAAAATCACGGCGGACGTGAAAGGCGAGATCCTGCAGTTGAAGGAGTCCATCAATACGATGGTGGACCAGCTGAACGCATTTGCGGCGGAAGTCACACGTGTGGCGCGCGAAGTAGGTACCGAAGGTAAATTGGGCGGGCAGGCGGAGGTAAAGGGCGTCAGCGGTGTTTGGAAAGATCTCACCGAAAACGTCAACTCGATGGCCAGCAACCTGACCGACCAGGTGCGTAACATCGCCGAAGTGGCGACCGCTATCGCCCGAGGTGACTTGTCACGCAAGATCACGGTGGACGTGCGTGGAGAGATTCTGCAGCTCAAGGAAACCATCAATACGATGGTTGACCAGTTGAACGCATTCGCCGCGGAAGTGACTCGCGTAGCGCGCGAAGTGGGATCCGAGGGCAAGCTGGGTGGACAGGCCGACGTTAAAGAAGTGAGCGGTGTGTGGAAAGATCTCACCGATAACGTCAATTCCATGGGCAGTAACCTTACTGGTCAGGTGCGCAACATCGCTGAGGTGGCGACGGCCATCGCCCGCGGCGACTTGTCGCGAAAGATTACAGTGGACGTGCGCGGCGAGATTCTGCAGCTCAAGGAAACCATCAATACGATGGTCGACCAGCTCAACAGTTTCGCAGCCGAGGTGACCCGCGTGGCCCGTGAAGTGGGCACGGAGGGTAAACTCGGTGGCCAGGCCATCGTGCCTGGAGTCGCCGGTACCTGGAAGGATTTGACAGACAACGTCAACTCAATGGCGCGCAACCTCACGGGACAGGTGCGTAACATCGCCGAAGTGTCGACGGCCATCGCGCGCGGCGACCTCTCGCGCAAGATCACGGTGGACGTAAAGGGAGAAATCCTGCAGCTCAAGGAGACCATCAACACGATGGTCGACCAGCTCAACGGCTTCGCTGCCGAAGTGACGCGCCTGGCGCGCGAAGTGGGCACCGAAGGAAAGCTCGGTGGTCAGGCGTTGGTCCCCGGTGTCGCCGGCACGTGGAAAGACCTTACCGACAACGTGAACGTGATGGCGAACAACCTTACGAGCCAGGTGCGCGGCATCGTCAAGGTCGTTACCGCCGTCGCGAACGGCGATCTACGGCAGCGGCTCACCGGAGAATCGAAAGGTGAGGTCGCGGCGCTTGCGGACACCATCAACAGTATGACCGACACGCTCGCCATCTTTGCCGACCAGGTCACCAGTGTGGCGCGCGAGGTCGGCGTCGAAGGACGTCTCGGCGGCCAGGCACACGTGCCTGGTGCGGCAGGCACGTGGAAGGACCTCACCGCCAACGTCAACCTGCTTGCAGCCAACCTGACCAACCAGGTTCGCGCCATCGCAGAAGTTGCGACCGCCGTGACCAAGGGCGATTTGACGCGTTCGATTCAGGTGGAAGCGCGCGGAGAGGTGTCCGAGCTCAAGGACAACATCAACGCGATGATCGGAAACCTGCGCGTCACCACCGATCGCAATACTGAGCAGGACTGGCTGAAGACGAACCTCGCGAAGTTCAGCCGCATGATGCAGGGGCAGCGTGACCTGGTCACGGTGGGCAAGTTGCTGCTGTCTGAGCTGGCGCCCCTCGTCAACGCGCATCAGAGCATCGTCTACGTCGTTGAAAGTACCGACGGAGCGTCGCATCTGAAGGAGCTCTCCAGCTATGCCGACGATGCGTATGAGGGGCGTGAGCCGCGCAAATACGGCCTTGGTGAGGGGCTCGTGGGCCAGGCAGCGGCGGACCGGCAACGGGTGCTGCTGACGGATATCCCACCGGACTCCATCAATATTAGGGGCGGCCTCCTCAGCGCACGGCCACGCAACGTGATCGTGTTGCCGGTGTTGTATGAAGGTCATGTGAAGGCAGTGGTGGAACTGGCTTCGCTCTACGAATTCACTCCATCGCATCTCGCGTTTCTGGAGCAGCTTACGGGCAGTATCGGTGTGGTGCTGAATACGATCGAGGCCACGATGCGTACCGAAGGCCTGCTGAAACAGTCGCAGCAGCTCGCCGGCGAGTTGCAGGCGCAGCAGACCGAGCTGCAGCAGACCAACGAGGAGCTCGCCAACAAGGCGAAGCTGCTCGCCGAGCAGAACGCCGAGGTCGAGCGCAAGAACCAGGAGATCGAGCTCGCCCGCCGCGCGCTCGAAGAGAAGGCGGCGGAGCTGGCGCTCACCTCGCGCTACAAGTCGGAGTTCCTCGCCAACATGTCGCACGAGCTGCGCACGCCGCTCAACAGCATTCTGATCCTCGGGCA
The DNA here is from genome assembly GCA_028293765.1 of Gammaproteobacteria bacterium. Lineage (GTDB taxonomy): Bacteria > Pseudomonadota > Gammaproteobacteria > Steroidobacterales > Steroidobacteraceae > 13-2-20CM-66-19. The sequence continues at coordinate 8,931 of JAQGOG010000038.1, read as the reverse complement.
GCAGCTCTCGGAGAACGCGGACAAGAATCTCTCCTCCCGGCAGGTCGAGTTCGCGAAGACGATTCATGGTGCGGGAACCGACCTGCTCAACCTCATCAGCGACATCCTGGACCTGTCGAAGATCGAGTCGGGCACGGTCACCGTGGAATGCGAGGACCTCCTGTTCACGCATCTGCGCGAAACGATCGAACGCAATTTCCGGCACGAAGCGGACGCACGCAAGCTGTCGTTCACTGCGGATTTCGACGCACGCCTGGGGCGCGCGATCACCACGGACTCAAAGCGCCTGTTGCAGGTGTTGAAGAACCTCCTTTCGAACGCGCTAAAATTCACCGACCACGGCGGCGTACGGCTGCACGTCGGAACGGCGAACGGCGGGTGGAGCCCGGATCACCCGACTTTGAGCCAGGCGCCCTCCGTCGTGGAATTCTCGGTGAGCGACACCGGCATTGGTATCCCTACCGAGAAGCAAAGGATCATCTTCGAGGCCTTCCAGCAGGCGGACGCCGGCACCGCGCGCAAGTACGGCGGTACCGGCCTGGGCCTCGCGATCAGCCGCGAGCTTGCGCACCTGCTCGGTGGTGAGATTCGTCTGAGCAGTGTCCCCGGCAGCGGCAGCACGTTCACGTTGTACCTCCCGCTGATTTACGTCGGACCTGCCTACAACAGGGTCGTGAGCAAGGGTCCGGGCTCGCAGGGTGCGATCACTCCGTATCAGCCGGTCGTACTCCCGGTCGCCCGCGCTGAGGACATTCCCGATGATCGGGAAGACCTGCAGCCGGGGAATGCCGTGCTGCTCATCGTGGAGGACGACCCGCACTACACCCGCGTGCTTCTGAGCCTCGCGCGGGACAGAGGGTTCAAGGTCCTCATAGCGAAAACGGGCGCGGATGCTCTCAGTCTGGCGGCCAAGTACAAGCCGACGGCGGTATCCCTCGATGTATTCCTGCCGGACATGCTGGGCTGGACGGTCCTCAATCAGCTCAAGCGCAACCCGGAGACGCGCCACATCCCTGTGCAGATTCTCACGATCGAAGACGAGCGCCAGTACGGACTCGAACGCGGCGCTTTCTCGTTCATGACCAAGACCGTGACGACCGACGGCCTGGAAGTGGCTTTCGACCGTTTGAAGAGCTTTACGACGTCCCGTACGCGCCAGCTTCTCGTCGTCGAAGACGATCCGGCCGAGCAGCTCAGCGTGTCGGAACTACTGGGTCATACCGATGTAAAGATCACCATGGCCGTTACCGGAGCCGAGGCTCTCCAGAAGCTGCGGGAGGGCACGTTCGATTGCGTCGTGCTGGATCTGAAGCTGCCCGACATGACAGGCTTCGAGTTGCTGGCGGAGGTGCAGAAAGAGCCTAAGCTGCGCGAGACGCCCATCATCGTCTTCACCGGCCGCGACCTGTCGGAAGGCGAGGAGGCTGAGCTGCGCAGGAAAGCGAAGAGCATCGTGCTGAAGGGCGTGCGCTCGCCCGAGCGGTTGCTGGACGAGACCGCTTTGTTCCTGCACCGGGTCATCGCCGATCTGCCGCCCTCCAAGCAACTGATGATCGAGACCCTGCATGAGAGCGACGAGCCGCTGCACGGTCGCAAGGTGCTGGTCGTGGACGACGACATCCGCAATATCTTCGCGCTCAACAGCCTGCTCGAGCGGCACAACATGGAGGTGATCACGGCGACGAACGGCCAGGAGGCCATCAATCTCGTGGAGAGCATGGACGATCTGTCGCTCGTCCTCATGGACGTCATGATGCCGGAAATGGACGGCTACGAGACGATGCGCCGCATCCGCAGCAAGCCGCAGTTCCGGCTGCTGCCGATCATTGCGCTGACCGCCAAGGCCATGAAAGGGGACCGGGAGAAGTGCCTGGAAGCCGGAGCCTCGGATTATGTCGCCAAACCTGTGAACACGGACCAGCTTCTGTCTCTGGTGCGCATGTGGCTGCACCGGTAGAGTGAGCGGTTGAATGGGGGGACGGTGAGCCTGCAATGGTCCGAAAGTAGCGGGATGGGCGCGAATGACAAGGTCAATATCCTGCTGGTCGACGACCAGCAGGCCCGGCTATTGACGTATGAGTCGATCCTGAGCGAGCTCGGCCAGAACCTGGTCAGCGCTCATTCCGGGCTCGAGGCGCTGGAAAAGCTCATGAAGGAGGAGTTCGCGGTCGTGCTCCTCGATGTGAGCATGCCGGACATGGACGGCTTCGAGGCGGCGCGGCTGATTCACGAGCACCCCCGTTTTGAGAAGACCCCGATCATCTTCGTGACCGGCGTGCACGTGAGCGAGCTCGACCGCCTCAAGGGGTACAAGGTCGGCGCCGTCGACTACGTGTCGATCCCGGTCGTGCCGGAGATCCTGCGCAGCAAGGTCGCCGTACTCGTGGAGCTCTACTGCAAGCGGCGCGAGCTGCAGGAGCTCAACCGCACTCTCGCCCTGGCCAACGCACGCCTCGCGCAGGCCAACACCACACTGCAGGCGGAGAAGACCCGCGAGCTGGAGACCCTGAACCGCGTTCTGCAATGCGCGAATGCGGAGCTCGAGGCGGCGAACCGCTCGCTGCAGACCGAAGTGACCGAGCGTACCCGTGTGGAGCTGGTTCTCAAGGAAGCCGATCGGCACAAGGACGAATTCCTCGCGATGCTGGCCCATGAGCTGCGCAACCCGCTCGCCCCGATTCACAACGCGATTCAGCTCATGCGCCGCAAGCAGCTCGGCGATCCGCAGGTCGTGTGGTCTCGCGATATCATCGAGCGACAGGTCGTGCACCTCACGCGGCTGGTGGATGACCTGCTCGACGTGTCGCGGATCACTCGCGGCAAGATAAACCTGAACAAGGAAGTCATCGAGCTCAAGACTCTGGTCGCTCGTACGGTGGAGATCGCGCAGCCCCTGATCGAGGAGCGCGGCCATACCCTTACCGTTGCAGTACCCGATCGCATGCTTGCTGTGCTAGGCGATCCCACGCGCCTCACGCAGGCGCTGGGCAATGTGCTCGGCAACGCCGCGAAATATACTGAAGGGGGCGGCCGGATCACGCTCTCGGTCACTGCGATCGGCGCCGAGGTGGAGATCAGGGTGCGCGATAGCGGAATCGGCATACCTGCCGAGCTCATGCCGATGATCTTTAAATTGTTCACACAGCTCGACCGTACCTCCGGTCCGGCGCAAAGTGGGCTCGGCATCGGGCTGGCGCTCGTGCAGAGGCTCGTCGAGATGCACGGCGGCAGTGTTTCCGCGCATAGCGAGGGCCTCGGCCGGGGTAGTGAGTTCGTGATCCGTCTCCCCTTGTTTCTCGGCGAGGCGGCGAGCTCCGGCCAGAACCTGCGATCTTCCAACACACCATCCGGGCTGGAGCAATCGATGATTAACGGTGAGGCAATCCGCACACAACGCCGCATCCTGGTGGCCGACGACAACAACGATGCGCTGGAGAGCCTGGCGACACTTCTGCAGCTCAGTGGCCACGAGGTCTTTACCGCGCCGAACGGCGCGGCGGCGCTCGAAGCCGCCGAACGGCAGCGGCCGGAGGTGGCCCTGTTGGATATCGGCATGCCGAAGCTGGACGGCTACGAAGTGGCGCGGCGAATCCGTGCAGCGCCCTGGGGCCAGCGAATCACCCTGGTGGCGCTCACCGGCTGGGGGCAGGACTCGGACCGCCGCCGGTCGCAGGAGGCGGGCTTCGATTCACATCTGGTCAAGCCGCTGGACCTGGACAAGCTCACGGACCTGCTTGCGGGGCTGCCGTCGTCCGTGGCGTCCGTGGAAGCGAAGGGTGCCGGCGCAAAATCGGCTGGTTGAAGGTCGCTGCGGCCGATGAGTACTTTGGAGCGGCGCGGAGCAGGTCCAGCCAGCCCCCGCTTGAGGGGCGCCGCTTCGCGAAAGCGCGTCGCCGTGAGCCGGTGCCGCCACTGCAAGCGGCACCTAAGTCATTGAAATAAATGGCGTCCCCAAGGGGATTCGAACCCCTGTCGCCGCCGTGAAAGGGCAGTGTCCTAGGCCTCTAGACGATGGGGACGCGGACCCGGGTCGGACCGAAGTGGGACGCGGACTTTCACTGCCGAGCCTGTCCAACCGGGGCGCGGAAGATTACACGGCTTATGATCGGCGGACAACGGGCTTGCTCGGATAGCCCGGGCCCCTTCCTTGCCGGTCGGTCGTGGCCCGGTAGATGCTGACTCTCCACCCGCGCGGCTCGTTCGCGGGCGGAAACCGCTAGAGGTATTCGATGAAGGTCGTGATCATAGTGCCGACGTACAACGAGTGCGGCAACATCATCCCGCTGATCACGGCGTTGCAGGTTCAGTTTCAGCGGTTGCGGCACGACATGCACATCCTGGTCGTCGATGACAACTCGCCCGATGGAACCGCCGGGCTGGTACGCGAGGCGATGCTCGAACACCGCAACGTGCATCTGATCACAGGCGCGAAGGCGGGGCTGGGCGCAGCCTACATCCGGGGCATGCGGCACGCGCTGGGCGAACTGGCTGCCGATGCGGTGTTCGAAATGGATGCGGACTTCTCGCACGCTCCCGCCGATGTGCCCCGGCTGCTCGCCGTTCTGGAGACTTCCGCCGATTTCGTGATCGGCAGCCGGCACGTCAAGGGCGGCAGCATTCCCGTCGAATGGAGTATCTGGCGCAAGCTGAATTCCGCCGGCGGAAACTGGGTCGCGCGCTATGTTGCCGGCCTCTACGGCATCAGGGACTGCACCGCCGGATTTCGCGCCATCAACGCCTCCATTCTGCGGCAGATCGACTTTTCGGCGCTGCGGGTGAAGGGCTATGCATTTCAGGTGGCGCTGCTACACCAGGCGGTGACGCTCGGCGCCGTGGTCGAGGAAGTGCCGGTCAATTTCATCGATCGCAAGCTGGGGACCAGCAAGCTCGGCCTGCGCGACATCATCGAGTTCGTCCTCAACGCGTGGTGGATACGCATGCGGGCCGTGCGGACCTTTCTCAGATTCGCCCTGGTGGGCGCCTCGGGTACGCTCGTGAACCTCGGCGCATTCAGCCTGCTGTTGCATACTGGCATGAACAAGTTCGTCGCCTCGCCGCTGGCCATCGAGATCTCCATCGTGTGGAACTTTCTGCTCAACAACTATTGGACCTTCAAGGAGCGCAGGACGCGCGATCGGGCGGCCATCAAAGGGGTGAAATACAATCTCATCTCGCTCGTCTCCCTTGGCGTCAGCTTCACGACGTTCATCCTGTTGAACCTGCTCGTGCCGAAGATCCCACCGCTCCTCAGCCAGCTCGCGGGCATCATCCCGGCCGTGTTCGTCAACTACTTCCTGAATTCCTACTGGACGTTTCGCCATCACGCTTCGGCGCCGCCCCAGGGCGAGCAGGCCGCGACCGCCACGAAGGCTGCCTCGCATTCCGTTCGGCCGTAAGCGCCCCATGAGCACCGGAAACGTGCCGAATCCAGTGGCAGAGCAGAGCGCACCAACTGTGGTGGCCGGCCACTCATCGCGTGACATCCGCTATTGGTGGGTGAATCACCGGCAGGTTCACCGGCAGGAGCTCGAGGGTGAGCTCCTCTGGTCGCCGCAGAACAGGCAGAACCGCGCCGATGACGAATCCTCCAACAACATGATGAAAGTCATGCCGGGCGATGTCGTGTTTTCGTTCGCCGACGCAGCGATCCGTGCCGTGGGGCTCGTGTTGGGGCGAGCGCGGGAGACACCGAACCCATTCGAATTCGCAGCAGCGCGCAAACCCGCAGGTGCGGGTCAGGGCTGGCAGGTTGCAGTGCGTTTCGCGGAGCTCGCACACCCCTTCGATCCCAGGAGCCACCTTGCGGAACTCGTACCCGTGTTGCCGGCGAAGCGCTCGCCGATCCGGGCGGGCGGAGACGCCAATCGGCGTGTCTATCTGGCGTCGGTTCCGAGAAAGATGGCGGCGACGCTGCGGCGGCTTCTCGGACCCGAGGTGGACGATCTCGTCGAGAAGATCGCTCAAGGCGCCAACGGTCAGCTGCCCGACGACGCGGAAGAGGCGGCGATTCACCTGCGGACCGATATCGTGCCGGCCGAGAAGGTCAATCTCGTGAAGGCGCGGCATGGGCAAGGAGTCTACCGCCACAATCTCGAGCTCGTGGAAGCCGCTTGTCGCATCACCGGCCTGCTGGACCGGCGGCATCTGCGGGCTACTCACATCAAGCCGTGGTGCAACTCCAACGATGCCGAGAAGCTGGACGGCTGCAACGGTCTGCTCCTGTCACCCCATCTGGCTCATCTGTTCGGCCGCGGCTATATCTCGTTCGCGGATTCGGGCGACCTCCTGGTGTCGCGGCATTTGAATCCGGCGGTGCTGGAGAAGTGGGGCTTGCGTCTGCCGCTTCACGGGGATGCTTTCCGACCGGAACAATGCCGGTACCTCGATTATCACCGCCGTAATGTGTTTGAACACCACGCTGGCGGACGACGGAAGCCACACGATACCGACGTAGATGCCGTCCAGGAGATGGAGCCGCGCGCGCCGGTAACAGTGTACGCAGAGTAAACTCGAGCGACAAAAGGCGGCCGATGCCTTTGTCCGACGCCGCTCGTACAGCATTGCCTGCCTGGATCTACTGTATGAGGCGGAAGGTCGGGCGAGGAGACTGCTTTCCGTCGCATCGTTCGGCCCGAAATTCATTGCCGGGACTTGCGCACTGCACGCTAGCTGTATGAATATACAGGCGTGCGTTCACTGCGGAGACGGCGATGATTCTTACACCTCGCGTGCTGCTCGACACGTCGATTGCACAGCTGCGGACCCTGGCGGCGTTTCTGGCGGAGGAGATGGGCGAGTACGGGCAGAGGGACGCCGCCAATCTCGAGGCTCGCGCCTGCAAAGAGATTTTGCTCACCATCAGCGTGTTGATTCCGAAGCTCCAGGCGGCCCGTTATGTCGTGACGGAGGACGGCGCGGAGCTCGGGCAATGTGCGAATTGCGACGAAATCTGACGTCGTGGGGTGCCTAGGGCTGGCCTGTTGCGGCGGCGACGGCTCGATCGGTTGCCTGTTCCGCTCGCCGGGAATTGCGCGATCGGGAGGAGGAGGCGATCACGCGTGCGGTTCAGTTCAGGCTTGGACTCGGGCTTCTGTCAAAGGGGGCGCTGGGTATGCTTCGGCTCCAAGGGGATCACCTGCGTCGTGTACTGGGGGTGTGCGAAATCGTGCATCACGTACATTTTCTTTTGCCAGTGCTCCCACTTGGGGCGACTCAGGCGCAACTGCTCGAATATGCTGATCTTGCGTGTGGGGTGGGCGGCATTGAATTCATGGATGGCCCGCAGCTCCCCGACATACTTGTTCATGCACCCCAAGTCGTTCGCGGCGACATCATCGAAATAACAGTGAACACGGGGCAGGTGGCTCGGACCGTCATCCTCAAAGACATCGAACGCGGCCTTGGTCGAGCTGTAGTAGTCAAGATCGAACGCCACGAAGCCTATCGGCGCGAGCTGCCCCGAGCGCACCTCCTTCGCGATGGTCTCGCGAACGTCGCCGATCACGAGCCGGGCCTTTGAGAGCCGCGCGCGCAACTTGGCATGATCCATCTGGTAGAAGCCCCGTCCCCAGATATGCGGCAAGTCACGATAATCCGTGGGCTCCGGCATGCCCTCGCCCGAGTCGAATCCGACGACATCGATGCCGACATCGAGCGCTCGCTCGATCTCCATTGTGGCCTTTTCGAGCGCCAGTAGGCCCCTGCCACCCGCCACGCCGAACTCGATAGCGGTGATGCGCGGGATCGCCAGCCGCTTGGCGAGGAATGCCGACCAGTACACGCCGTAGGCGTAATAAGGATACGGGTAGAGTCCCCAGTGGACCTTCGTGGACACATCACCTACCGGAAAGCGCATCCAGAGCCCATGGACGTATGGCAGACGCATCACTTGATTCAGCAGACTCACTGTCGGATTCCCCAGGGAACGAGGTCCGTTCGCCAATCACGTGGGCTCGAATCAATGTCGCGCCAGCCAGCGGACCGCGGGGCTTCCCTGCCCCCGGGGGTACTCACCGGCAAAACCGATGCAGCGGCCTGACACCTGCTCAGGACGACATTAAGGCGTTTGCCCGCAAGATTTCAAGTGGCCGCGAGGAGGGATTTGGGTGGCCGCCAGGGCGCTGGCGCATGTTGAGATGTCGAAAGCTTCTTGGTTTCCCGGCAGCCGCTTTGGAACACTGGCGGTCTCCAAGGGCTCTCATCGCGCCAGGCAGCACACCGATCTCATCCGGCGGGGGATTCGATCAAACGGACGATCTGCCTTTGGTGACGGCGCTTCGTCGGACGACTAGGCCATGCCGCCGCTGACCGAAATAATCTGCGCGGTCACGTAAGAGGCGTCCGCCGACGCCAGGTACGACACCAGGCTCGCGACCTCCTCAGGCAGCCCCGGCCGGTTCATCGGCACGAGCCACTCGATGGTTTTCGCATCGAACAGGCCTTCGCTCATCGGCGTCCCGATGATCCCCGGAGCGACCGCATTGACGGTGATACCTCGGGTCGCGACCTCGAGCGCGAGGGCCTTGGTGGCGGAATTGAGCGCGCCTTTGGCTGCCGCGTAGTTGACCTGCCCGCGGTTGCCGAGGAGAGCGGAAACAGAAGAGATGTTGACGATTCGGCCCCTTTGCGCTTCACCCTCATCTGTCGCCCGGCCGGGGAGCGCCTGGCTGGCAACCTTTCAGCAAGCTTTCATGCGCGTCACCCTATAATGCGCGCCCCGGATGTCGGTGATCTGCCAGTCAAAAAGGGTAAGGGATTCAACATGGTCGGTTTCCTGGGCTATCCGCTTCTGGTCGTACTGCTGGTGCTGGTTCTCTACACGGCGTCTACGATCTTCCGTACCGTCCCCCAGGCCACGGTCGGCGTCGTTACGGTCTTCGGCAAGTACCACCGCATCATGCGGGAAGGTCTGAATCTGAAGATGCCGTGGGA
>JAQGOG010000011.1 GCA_028293765.1 Gammaproteobacteria bacterium | reverse complement strand
CCCCGGTGGCCGACACCGAGCGCTTCAATCACATGATCGAGGCCCAGGTCCGCAGCGTCCCCGAGCAGTACCTGTGGATCCACCGCAGGTTCAAGGGCCTCACCGACGACTACCCGGACTACTACGGTCGGCACGCGCCGCACGGCTGCGCCTCCTGAGCTGAGAACTTTGCCTATCAGTACCGCTCACAGTACCTTAAAATGCAAAGCTTACCGCCACTCAACCTAACAGACTGACAGCGAGCGTAAATGACTTCTCATTCCCCCACCGGACAGCCGCTGAAGACGCTGTTTCTACAGGCGCCGTCGTTCGATGGCTTCGACGGCGGCGCGGGCTCGCGCTACCAGGCCAAGCGCGAAATCAAATCATTCTGGTACCCCACCTGGCTGGCCCAGCCCGCCGCACTGGTGCCGGGCTCGCGCGTGCTCGATGCGCCGGCTGATGAGCTGACTGTCGAACAGACTCGCGCCATCGCGAGCGGTTACGACCTCGTGATCATGCATACCAGCACGCCGTCCTTTCCAACAGATGCCCGCTTCGCGGAACTCCTGAAGCAGGACAACCCGCGCATCACGATCGGACTGGTCGGCGCCAAGACCATGGTCGACCCGGACGGCGCACTGCAAGCAAGCGACGCCCTGGACTTCGTCTGCCGCGAGGAATTCGATTACACCTGCGCGGAAGTCGCCGCAGGGCTGCCGCTGACGGACATCAAGGGACTCTCCTATCGCGGCGAGAACGGGCGCGTCGTGCACAATCCGCCGCGCGCGATCCTCGAGAACATGGATGAGCTGCCGTTCGTCGCTCCGGTCTACCAGCGCGATCTGAAGATCGAGAATTACTTCATCGGCTACCTCAAGCATCCTTACATCAGCTTCTACACGGGGCGCGGCTGCCGCTCGAAATGCACGTTCTGCCTCTGGCCGCAAACGGTCGGCGGCCACCGCTACCGCGTACGCTCGGCGCAGAACGTCATCGCCGAAGTGCGCTGGATCAAGGAGAACATGCCGGAAGTAAAAGAGGTCATGTTCGATGACGATACCTTCACGGATTCCTCCAACCTGCCGCGTGTAGAAGCCATCGCGCGCGGCATGGGCGCTCTCGGTATGATCTGGAGTTGCAATGCCAAGGCCAACGTGCCCTACGACACGTTGAAAGTGATGAAGGACAACGGACTGCGCCTGCTGTTGGTCGGGTATGAATCCGGCGACGACCAGATCCTCCATAACATCAAGAAGGGACTGCGCACGGACATCGCGCGACGCTTCACCGCCGACTGCCGCAAACTCGGCATCCTGATCCACGGAACCTTCATCCTGGGACTGCCGGGCGAGACCACGGAAACGATCGAGAAGACGATCGCTTTCGCCAAGGAAATCAACCCGCACACGATCCAGGTGTCGCTGGCCGCGCCCTACCCCGGCACGACACTGTACAAACAGGCGCTCGCCAACGGCTGGCTGCAGGAGAGCGACCTCATGAACCTCGTCAACGACAAGGGCGTCCAGCTCGCCGCGATCAGCTACCCCCACCTGTCGAAGGAACAGATCTTCCACAGCATGGAGGTGTTCTATAAGCGCTTCTATTTCCGTCCCGGCAAGATCTGGGAAATCGTCAGGGAGATGCTGACGAGCTGGGACATGATGAAACGGCGCCTGCGCGAGGGCGTGGAGTTTTTCCGCTTCCTGCGCGCGCACGGAGCTTAGAAGATGGAGCCGGTGCTTTCGATTCACCCGCTCGAGGGGATCGTTGGCTTCGCCAGCCTGGCCGTCGCGGCAGGCTACGCCGTGCTCGCCCTCGTAGCAGTCATCGCCTGGCGGATCCGCAGGACGGTAAAGACGCCGTCGAAGCTTCCGCCGGTTACGGTACTCAAGCCTCTGTGCGGCGCGGAGCCGGGCTTGTACGAAAACCTGCGCTCGTTCTGTCAACAGGACTACCCGGAATACCAGATCGTATTCGGCGTGCGCGATCCGGCTGATCCCGCGCTGCGTGTAGTGGAGCGGCTGGTGGCGGAGCTGCCGTCGGTGCCTATCGTTGTCGTGATCGATTCGCAGCAGCACGGGAACAACCGCAAGATCAGCAGCCTCGTCAATATGCTATCGCGGGCGCGCCACGATGTGCTGGCGATCTCGGACAGCGATGCGTTCGTCGGACCCGACTACCTCAGGACGGTGACGGCCTCGCTGTTGGATCCCAAGGTGGGCCTGGTCACCTGCGTTTACCGCGGCATGCCGACAACACAGGTCTGGTCGCGTCTGGGCGCGATGTACGTCAATGAATGGTATATCCCCTCGGTGCTGCTGGCGTGGCTGTTCGGCCATGAGAGCTACGTCTCCGGTCAAACCATGTGCCTGCGGCGCAGTACGTTGCAGGCGATCGGCGGACTGCGGGCCATAGCGGACCATCTTGCCGACGATTATCGATTGGGTGAACTGGTGCGCGGCCTCGGGCTGCGGATCGCGCTGTCGCCCTATCTGCTCAGGGCGGAGCACCACGAGCCGACCCTGGCCTTGCTGACTCGCCACGAGCTACGCTGGATGCGGACGCTACGGGTGCTGCGGCCGCGCAGTTTTCGCTTGATTTTCCTGACCTTCAGCCTGCCCCTGGCGACCTTTGGGCTCGCCCTCACCGCCGTCGCGGAGCCATCCTTGCGGCTGGCTGCATGGGCCCTGTTCCAGACTACGGTTGTGGCGCGGCTGGCTTTGCATTTTGCGCATCGGCTGCGCGGCGAGCGACCGTTGCTTGCGGATTTATGGCTCGTGCCCGCGCGGGACGTGTTGATCTGCTGGGTCTGGTGGCGAAGCTTCTTCACCTCGCGGCTCACTTGGCGGGGGAGCGAATTCGACGTCGGTGCCGACGGCATCATGCGCAAGCTGTCGTGAATACGAGATAATAACGCCCCGCTTCGCGTCCGCTCCATCCCAAACAACGTCGCTGGCCGGCCGGCGGCGCGCACCGGCCCTAATGAAAAAATTCCTGATCGTGACGGCCGACGATTTCGGTCTGCACGAGGCCGTCAACGAAGCCGTCGACCGGGCCAGTGCGGCAGGAGTACTCACGGCGGCCAGTCTCATGGTCGGGGCCCCGGCAACGGCGGCTGCCGTCCGGATCGCGCGTCACCTGCCGCAGCTGCGCGTGGGTCTTCATCTGGTTCTGGCGGATGGCTGGGCAGTGTTGCCCCGGCGGCTGATTCCCGCTCTCGTCGACAGCGACGGCCGCTTCGGAAACCGTATGTTCGTGGACGGAGTGCGGTATTTCGCGCTGCCCGGTGTGCGCAGCCAGCTCGAGGCCGAAATCCGGGCCCAGTTCGCAGCGTTCGCGCGGACCGGTCTGCAGTTGGATCATGTGAACACTCACAAGCATTTCCATCTGCATCCGACTCTGTTGAATATGATATTGAGAATCGGCCGCGAATTCGGCATGCGCGCCGTAAGGGTGCCGCAGGAGCCTCTGTGGTTCGCCAGGCGCGGCGGGGTCATGGCTGGGGCAGCGAGCACGGCGTTGCTGGCGCCGTGGCTGGCATTGATGAAGAGCCGCCTGCGCGCCCAGGGAATTACCTTCAACGACCGGGTCTTTGGGATCGCCTGCAGCGGGTCCCTGGACGAACAGACGTTCCTCGAGATCCTCGCGCGGCTGCCGCCGGGCAGCAGTGAAATCTATCTGCATCCGGCGACGCGCGCGGAAACCGCGATTGCACCCTCGATGGCCGAATACCGTCACACCGATGAGCTGGCGGCGCTGCTGAGCGCGCGCGTGCTCGAGGCCGTTACCGCAACAAATGCCATCCGCGGGGGCTATTGTGATCTGTGAGCACGATCTGCCGGAAACTCTGTTTGCAAACCCGATCTGGCATGCGCTGCGGACGACTCATCGCCGCTTCGCCATAGCCGCCGGCGCTGCGTGCCGCTACCCTGCCGACGTGGCGCCTTTTGGGGCGGTTGCAGAACCGAGCGCGGCCGCTCTGCGCGACCTTCACTCGCTCCTCGCGGCGGGCGAGTCCGTCTGGTTGATCGGACAGAGTGACTCGAGCCTGCCGGACCTCGTCGTTTCAAACACGTTGGAATGCCTGCAGATGGCCTTACCCCTGGACGTCGCGCCGCCTCCCGCGAACCCCGAGGTCGCCCCACTGTCCGCCGCGGACGCTCCTGCAATGGTTGCTCTCACAGACCGCGCATTCCCGGGTTATTTTCGCGGCAAGACGTGTGAAATGGGCTCGTACTACGGCGTGAGACGTGGGGGCGAACTGATCGCGATGGGCGGCGAGCGCCTGATGCTGGACGGGTATTCCGAGATCAGCGGCTTGTGCACACATCCCGCTCATCGCGGCAAGGGTCTCGCCGCGGGGATCATCTGCCAGTTAGTGCAAAATCACCGGCGCGACGGCCTGGTGTCCTGGCTCCATGTCGGCACCGAGAACGCTCCTGCCATTCAGATTTACCTCCGAATGGGATTCAAGGTAAGCCGTACCGTCAGGCTCCAGCGGATGTCTCGCGCTGACGCAGCCTAGAGACACCCGGACGGCCCAAGGTCTCAACACCAGCGCACCGGCTCGCTGTTTATCTGCGCCCGAGTCCAGAGTCGCAAGATAGTTCGAGGCGGGCTATACTTTGCATTACAAAGTTGTTTGTGACGGAATTGCAACGGGGGGCGTTCACATGCTGGTATTCAAGACGTTGCGGGGGCGAACGCTGCAATGGGCGCTGCTTCTCCTGGTCGCCTGCCTGTGCATGGCGCCACCTGTGCGAGCCGGCGGCGGTCCGTTCGGGATAGACAGCGTGGTGGCACTCGACAACAGAGGAATCTGGGCGCGTAAGAACCAGATGCTGCTGCTGGACCTCATGCTGGCGGGGGAAGGCGCGGCGGCATTGTGGGAGGGTGGTGATACGCGCCTCGGCCGCACGATGTGGCAATCGGTGGACGCGACGTTGGTCGGCGGCGTGGCGTCCGAGCTTCTCAAACTGACTTTCTCACGCGAGCGGCCGGATCAGACCAGCAGCCCTAACCAGTGGTTCAAAGGTCACGGCAGCGCAAGCTTTCCCAGCGGCGAGGTCACGGTGACGAGTTCCATCGTTACGCCGCTCGTACTGGAGTATGGAGCGGAACACCCAGCCATTTACGCGTTGGAACTGCTGCCGATCTACGACGCCATCGCGCGCGTCAAGGTGCACGGGCACTGGCAATCGGATGTTATTGCCGGGTTCGCGCTGGGAAGCGCAGCGGGTTATTTCATGCACAAACGCCAGGGCAGCCCGCTGGTCCTGAGCGTGATGCCGCACGGCATCTTCGTGGGCCTCAAGACCCGATTCTGACCCGTCGCGCGCGAGAGGGGCACTACTGCGCCGCTAGAGGAGAACCCAGTGGCGAACCCCCTCCTCCGCCAAAAACGCTTGCGCTCCAGACCCCTGCAGCATGGCCAAAGTCGATAACAGTCCTGCTTCCGTACAGCTACTGGCCGCCACCGTGACGGAACGCGGCGCGCCGACCACCGGCCAGCCCGTACGGGGATTCAGAACATGTCCGTATCGTATGCCGTCCTTCAACAGGAAGCGGCGTGAGTCGCCGCTCGTTGCGAGCGCGCCATGCTCCAGTTCCAGAAGCAACACCGCCTCACGGTCACTGTCGGGCCGCTCGACGCCGACCTGCCACACGCCGCAGGGTGGCGGTCGATTTGCGCGCAGATCCCCACCAAAATTTATCAGGAAGGCCGCGGATCGGCAGTCCGCGAGAATGTCGTACGCACGATCCACCGCGTATTCCTTCCCCAGGCCGCCGAAGTCGAGCTCCATGCCCGCCGGCAGCATTAGACGGGGCGACTGCCACTCGAGCTTGTCGAAACCGACGAGGGGCAGCAGGCCTTCGATCACAGCGGGCGCTGGAATCCGGTCGGAGCCGTCAAATGTCCAGGCGCCCCGGAGTACTCCCGAAGTGATATCGAACAGTCCATCGCTCATCATGAAGCAGGTGCGGGCGAAGTCGAGTAACAGCGCCGTCTCCTCGTCCACGACCACGTTTCCGCCGCGATGGCTATGCAGCCATGCGAGCACACTGTCGCTCCTGTAACGGCTGTATTTCTGCTCCACGCGCCAGGCCTCGCGCGCTACGAGTCCTCCCAGCTCGCGTGCGTCGGCACGGTCCGACGCGGGTAGCAGGAGTTCGCAAGGGCCTGCCATTGCAGTAAAACAAACGGCCAGCAGGTCGCCGCCCCGCTCTTCGACTACGAGTCCGTCGCTTGCGGTACCGTCTTTCGTCCCGCCCACCGCGCAATGCTCAATAGCTGAAGCCAACCTGGATCAGGAACGCCTGCAGGCCCGGATACAGGTCCAGCCCCTGCAGAGCGCCGGGCGCGGCAACTGCGTTCTCGACGGTCTGCCGATAGTATTCGGCTCGGATGCTGAACTCCGAACCGGTGCGTCCCGTGCGCTCATCCAGCTTCATGCCATATTTCACACCATAAGTCAGCGCGCGAAAGGCGCCGAGACGCGAGTCCGACGACGCGTAAGCGGGGCCCTGGCCGGCGAGGCTGGAAATCCAGGGAGTGTAGAAATCCGCCGCCGTCTGGCGATACCAGCGTAGTGTCGGCTCCACGTACTGGTTTTTTCCGTCAAGCCACAGACGCACGCGCAGTTGCGCCGTCTTGGAGCGCACTCCCCAGTCATCGGTCATGTAACGCAGGGACAAAGCTGCGGATGCCCGGTTCCAGCCGACGCGATTGTCCAGGTACACGCTCCTGCGCGTGCGTGCATCAGGCCGATTCTCGTAGAGATAACCCGTCATGCCCCCACTGCCGTCGAGCACCGATATGATCTTGTACGGATCGTTCAGATAGCCGGTAAACCGATCCGCCGACAGGTTGAGCTCGGCCAACCAGTGGCGGTTCATCACCTGCGTGACTCCGAGCAGCGTGCCCACGCCGTTCTTGCTCTTATGGCCGGTCTTTTCGAACAGCAGGTAGTCGCTTCCCGGCACGGGCGTGCCGCCGATAGGATGCAGCTGATCGTTTTCGTCGCTGACTCCGACCGACACGGTGGTGTTCTTCTGATTGAAGTCATGCTCGATCGAGGCGTCGACCGATGCCGACAGGAAATCATCCTCATAGGAGAATTTGCCGCCAACGCTCGTGCGTGTGAGACGCGTGAGCGGCAGTTGCCACTCGCCGCCAACGGCGACACGTGCATCGGAGTAGTTCGGGTCCACCGGCAACTGACCCGGCCCCGTCGTGTAGGTATGGCGCGCGGTACTCAGGCTTTTGGCGGATGGCGATGCAAACGTCTGCGGCGCTCGACTCGGCAGTGCCCCATTGGGGCTGCTTCCCGAGAGAGCGTCAAAGGTGAAATTCAAACCGATCCGGCCGCCGTCACCATAATCCCTGCTGAGGTTTACGACGGGCTCGACGGCCATGATGCGGCCGTCTTCGTGGTAGTACGCGAGGGCGGAATCGAGATGCCAATCCGTCTTCTCGATGTCAGCGAGGAGTTTCGCGATCTCCTGGGCCCGGGCGGACGAGGCAGTGAGAAGTGTACAGCTCGCGGCGATCAGGCGACGCCGCACGGTCCCCGTCTCGGGCTTCAGTTGCACCCGCAGCCTCCGCCCCCGAACGAACGGCCGCCCGAAGAGGCTTCCTTGCTGAAGTACAGATGGTCATCGATCGCGTCGTCGACGGAATTGCCGCTCAACTGCATGTCTTGCCGTGACAACAGGTCGCGCTGCCAGGGCTTGACCCCAAGAGAACCGCATCCCGAGGCGAGCGCCGTCCCGCACGAGACTGCCAACACGAACCATACCCTGAGTTTCATTGCCTTACTCCCTGTCACAGTGTTACTTTTCTGCGAGCAGCGCTCGCAATTCAGCTTCGTACGCGTCGCGATCCGCGACTCGAAACCCGACGTGCGTGAAGCGAGGCACGCCTTTTCGATCGATCACCACGCTCGTTGGCATGCCCACAACCTTGAAGCGCTCGGCCAACGCTCCCTGCGGATCGAAGCGCACATCGAAGTCGGGATGAAACTTCTGCAGGAAGCCGTCGGCATCGGCACGCTCGTGATCGAGATTGACCGCGACCACCGTCAGTCCCTGACGCGCATAGGCCTGGTTCATTGCCGCCATCCAGGGAAAGGACTGCCGGCACGGAGCGCACCAGGAGGCCCAGAAATCCAGATAGACCACCTGCCCGCTAAATCTGTTCAAATCGAGGGGCGCCTCGGCATTGGACGGCGCTTCCAGCAGCGCCCACGTGCAGATGAGGAGAACATTCAGCGCCCGAGCGCGCCGCGCCCGCATCATGGTTGCCGTGCCATGGCTCTCACGCCTTGAATGCCGCTTGCCGTCCGTAATCAAGAATCAGTTGCATTTGCCGTCCACTAAACAATTGGCTCGACCAAGCCGGCGCCAGCTTCGCGTCCAGCGTCGCACCGCGGACAGCATATACTTTGCCACGCAAAGTTCAACGGTGCCAGGGTACTGCAATCGAGTACGACACGCGCATTGCCGGATCACCCCTCGGGAACCAAAGATCCATGGCCCCCATAGACCATGTGTGAGCGCGAGGGGCTAGCGTGATTGCCTCGAGCGCACGCGTATTTGCAACATCGCTCAAGTTGGGCCTGACTTCGTTCGGCGGACCCATTGCGCATCTCGGCTACTTCGAACGCACGTATGTACGGGAGCTGGGTTGGCTGACTGCGGAGGAATACGCCGGCATCGTCGCCTTGTGCCAGCTTCTTCCGGGTCCGACCAGCAGCCAGGTCGGATTCCTCATCGGACATCGTCGCGCCGGATGGCTCGGTGCGCTGGCAGCCTGGGGAGGGTTCACGCTCCCCTCGGCGCTTCTCATGTACGCCTTCGCGGTGCTCACACCACAAATGCAGGGCCCGCTGACGCGCGCCGTTTTGCACGGGCTCATGCTAACCGCAGTCGTGATCGTCGCCCAGGCAGTGTGGAGCATGGCTCGCCACCTATGCCCGGATCGAAGGCGAGCGGCCATTGGGTTGCTCGCGGCGGTCATGCTGCTGTTGCACAACAGCGATGCAATCCAATTCACCGCGATGCTGACGGGGGCGCTCGGCGGATGGCTCCTTTGTCGCAATGCACGATTGCCGGCAGTTGCCTTGCCGATCGCAGTAAATTCCCGGATCGCCTGGCTGGCGCTTGCCGTCTTCTGCGGCCTGCTGTTGGGCTTGCCCGCCGTGCAAGCCGTTGCACCCCAGGCGCCAATCGCGCTCTGCAACATCTTCTATCGTGCAGGGGCGCTGGTCTTCGGCGGTGGGCACGTTGTGCTGCCCCTCTTGCGGGAAGCACTCGTACCGGGCGGCTGGGTTTCCGACGACACGTTTCTGGCCGGGTACGGGCTTGCCCAGGCAATGCCTGGCCCCCTCTTTACGTTCGCCGCTTACCTTGGCGCCGTTAGCGCGCCGGCGCACGCTGCTGCGCTGTATGCCACCGTGGCCTTGCTTGCGATCTTTCTTCCTGGACTGCTGCTGGCGACCGCAGGGCTATCGCTGTGGGGCCGGCTTGCACACCTGAACGGGTCGCAGGCGATACTTGCCGGTGTCAACGCATCCGTCGTCGGGATCCTGGGTGCTGCGCTCTACAACCCCGTTTGGATCAACGGTGTGCGCAACGGAGTCGATGCTTCGGTGGCGCTAGCTGGTTTCGTCCTCCTTGAAGGCTGGCGCGTGCCTCCGATTGCGATCGTCCTGCTATGTGTCCTGGCGAGCACTGTGCTGGCGATGGCGCCGTAGAGTGACGAATGTTTCAAGCACCCTTTTCATTGCAGGCCAGCGCCCATCGTTCTCATCGCCAACCAATACAGGGCAATGCATCCGATCGCGGTGGCCCCACCCGGCATGAACGTCTGCCGGTAAAAGCGGGTCTCGCGTAGCCCGAACGCGACGGGGATGAAAGCCAGCACGATCACGAGCTGACCCACCTCGACTCCTGCGTTGAAGCCGACGAGTGCGAGCGCCAGATTCCAGCCCTGAAGCCCCAGGTCGGCGAGGACCGAGGCAAAACCCAGCCCATGAATCAGGCCGAAGGCGAAGGCAACGACCCATCGGTGTTCGCGCACCACGGGGAACAGGTTGTTGAGCGCGCCCAGCAGCACGGTCAGGGCAATGCCGGATTCGACCAGACGACTGGGGAGATTGACCAGGCCGTTCACTGCCAACGTCAGAGTCAATGAGTGCGCGACGGTAAATGCCGTGACGACCTTGAGGACGTCGAGCATCGCCTCCCGCAAAGATGCGCGTGGTTGCCAGCCGTTGCGATACACCACCACGGCCGGGAGCAACAGCGTGAGCAAAAACAGAACGTGGTCGTACCCGGTCCAGATGTGCCAGATGCCCTCATCGAGGAACGCACGCAATTGCGCTCCGCGCTCTGGCGACTGCAGATTCACTGTTGTCGTGCGGTGCTGCTGTGCCAACACCAGAGCCTGACTCGCACCGCCCGCCCGCACATCCAGGAGTCCGCGATGGTTGGGGTCCAGATCGAACAGCAGGTTGTAATACACGACGAGCTGGGCTGGCCGAAATGGACACTCGATGCCAAAGCGTACGACCGCGTAGCCGCCGTCCACGTGCTCATCGAAGAGTAATTCTCGGAACTGCAACGAGCAACGCTCGCGCTCGGCGCGTGCAAGCGCCTCGATGGTCAGCCGGGAGAACGCGTAATCGAGCAGCGCATCCCGCCTCAACTTGAGCTCGCCCCACGTGATGGCAGCGTCTGTGTTGGCATCCAAGCCCACGGCGTGATCGAGATCTCGTAGCGCAATATCCCATTGGCCGTCGAGGGTAGCGCCCTGCGCCGGCTGAGTGAGAGTGAGATAGCTGTCACTGGGCTTGTGGGCTTGACTTGCTTCAGCCCGGACAGTGAGCAGGATGATGGCGAGGATTCGCGGCCAGCGGTTCATCGGCGCGCAATCCGTCTGGCTAAATTCCCTTCCACATCGATCGTACGATCCTCGTAGCGGGTCTGCTCGATCCATTCGAGGATATGGCGCGCGGCCTGGCGATCGCCCGCCGCCGCAGCTGCTTGGACATACACTCTGACATCTGCCGGCTCTCGCTGTACCTGCCAGTTGCTCTCGGCCAGCTTCAGGGCTGCGGCGGCATCGCCGCGCACCTGCAGAACGAAGCGCGCCTGCTCCCGCAGGTGGGTGTAATCGCCGGCGCGCCGTGCCGCTTCATAGCGGGCCTGGCATACATCGCTCCACTGACGGCCTGTCGCACTTTGCAGGCGCGAACCGGCGATCGCGAGGCGCAAGAGCAGGTTGTCCTGCTGCTCGTCGGCACTCAGCAGCTGTACGACTTCAGCATTGCGGTTCTGGCCGAGCAGGAGATCCGCATACTGTGCCTTGACATAGGCATCCCTGGACGACACGCGCAACGCTGCCGAAAGGTGAGCCTCGGCGGCATGGTCATCTCCAGAGCGCTGCGCCATGTCGGCGAGTTGCTCCAATATCCAGATGCGAAGACCGGGCGACAGACGCGGGTCGTCAGTGAACACCCTTTGAAGCGCGTCATAACTCGCCTGCAGGCGGCCTGTCAGACTGTTGACGCTCGTGAGACAGCTCAGCGCGATCAGCTGCCCGCTCGTCTGCGTCAACGGCCTACATGCCCTGCGCGCCGCGTCGAATCGGCCCTGAACCTGCAAAATGGTTGCTTTAGTCAGCCACGCCTGCCCGTCCAGTGGCTGCGCGGCGAGTGCTCGACCCAGTAACGCGAGCGCCTCGTCGAAGCGATGGAGATACTGCAGCGTGCTTGCCGCGAGAGTGAGAACGGCTGGGCTCGGGTGCGGACGGGACAGCCATGGAGCGAGCGTCGCTTGCGCATAGGACACGAAGCGCGGATCGGCATTCTCGCGGCCAATCTCCAGATAGCCCTGAGCGAGCGCGAGTACAGTCTGCAGATCCTGAGGATGGCTGGCCAACCTTGCGCGCAGCGGCTCGAGGCGCCCGGTTTCTGAAGCCGCTGGCACGTGCTGGAGCACGGTGTCGTCACTTGCCGGAATGCGCGGCGTCGCCGTTGCCGGCGCGCCCCACATGGCGGCCAGGAGCGCAAGCAAGAGCCCGGCCAGCCCATGTCCACGCCGACAGGGGCTGGCCGGGAGAGGGCCGCCGATACGCTTGTGCATCGCGACACGCGGCACGATCGCCTGCTCAGTCGGCTACACCATTGGGCGAACCCGGCAGCGCCGTGTTCAAGTAGGGAAATACATCGAGGTAGGTGTCTGCCGGGTTCACCGCACCGGATATCTTGACCGATGCCGCATCGGGTCCGGCCGCTCGCGCTCCATCGGTGTACGGCGCGCCATTATTAGGATCCATCGTTTGAGATCCGCAGCTACCAATCTTGCCGCATAACGCGCCTTCGAGCACACGCAGTTCGATATCGGCTACGTCGTCGAACGGACGCCGACCATTCGGGAATCCAGCCAGGTCGCCGCCGAGTACCCCAAGATCGTTCTGCATCGCGGGTGGCGTCGGAGCGGTCGAGGTGTTGAGCCGCATGAGCTCGGCTGGCCGGACAGTCAGGGGTTGGTTCAAACCTTTGACCCCCGTCAGGAAGGCTGCAACGAGATCGTTCCGCGGGGTTTCGGGCACTTTCGCGGCGTTCCCGAACAGAACATTGAGCAGGACCGGCAGTGTCGGGTTGGTCACGTACTTCAGGACTTGCGCATCGTTGAGAGGATCGCTCGCGTTGAATTTGTCCTTGTCGGGCAGGCCGATGACGACTTCATTGACCAGGGGATTGGCCAGGCGCGACACCTGAGTCCACGCGGCTCGGGACGACTCCGCCTCACTCTGATCCGCGGAGTCGGTCGATCGAGGCGCCGCATTAGCCACGCTGGCGGTCGTCCAGGCAGCGATGACGGGATCCTTGCCGTTCGTCAGGCACTTGATCGGCACTTCGAGCGCCAGTGAAGTGACGTTCTTACGAGACAGATCGTTTGGCTCGGCGTCCCGCGGACCGACCGGATTGGTGTTCACCAGATCGAAGATCTCCCCGACGTTGATGACGAAGCCCTCCTTGCGCTGACCGACGAATACGCGGCCCGGTGTATCACAGCCGGGGATATTGACCTCGTAGATGAAATTGCCGGCGTAAGCGGCGTAGTCCGGAATGGATTTCTTACCGATGTTGTCCACCGGTTTCCAGAACCGGGTACCGCCCAGCGTGGCGTTTTCCGCCAGGGCCTGCGAGCCCGACCCCTTGATGCGGGCTACGGTCAGGGTGTAACTCTCCTGCACGTTCAGGGTCTTGCCGCTCTTGTCGACCGGACCGATGTTCAGCAACGGCACGGGAACATTCTGGCCGCCGGCGCTGACTGCGAGATTCTTGCGCTCGTTCCTGAAGTGGAACTGGAAGGAGATGTCCGGCTTGGCATCGCCGTCGTTGTTGATGTTGATCGCGTAGACCGCCTGCGGGTCGAGCTGATAGAAGTTCGGACCGCCGTTTGGGTCCTGGAACGGCAGGTAGTTGGCGATCACGGTCACATAGGCATCCCGTCCCGCCTCGTAGCTTCTGAACAGATACAGATCGGTGCCATCGAGTCTGGGGCTGCCGGCAATCAGCGGCGCCTCGCGATGACTCGAGGCGAGGCTGAGCAGCGGCGAGCTGGCCGCGACGAGCATGATCGCTAACCTGGCTGAGCGGTTCATCGTTGATCTCCTGTTGTAAAGGTAGCACTCGGACGCTACGCATGAAGCTGCAGGATGGATGCACTCCCCGGAAAAAGAATTGGGTCGGGCACACGTGGCGGACGTTAGCGTCAGCAAGCCCGATGCCGGCAAACGCTGACACAGCGCGTGGCTCGAACTGACATCAACGTGGATGTCGAAAGACAGGCGCGGGCGGGTAACTGCGACTGTCTAGAGCTTCATCTGCGGGGTCGCCGGTGTCGCGCTACGGATTCGGTGTCGATGTCGCTACGTTTCAGCAGATAGTCCAGGCCACCGACCCGAAACCACCGATACGCGTAAGCCTCGAGCATCAACTGATGTTGCCCTTCGGGTCCCGCCTTGCTGTGGTCCTCGGACAGCACGTTCACCAGCAGGTTGCCTTCCTCCCCCGCCACCCCAACGGCGAACGACACCTCGCGGGGTGTCGAGGCCAGGTTGTGAACGAACAATACCGAGTTGTTGCGCCAGTCATAGCGCATCACGAGGACGGCGGGATCGCGGGTCCGGATCATCTCGAACTCACCCCAGCCGACCTCTGGAAGTTCCTTGCGCATCCGGATGATGCGCTCCGTCCAGTTCAACAGGGAGTTGGGGTCGCGCCGCTGCCGGGCCGCGTTCACGTGTTCGTAGCCGAAGGGGCCCGAGTCGATCACGGGCACCTGCGGCTGCTCGCTTTTCGTAAAGCCCGCGTCAGGCTCCGTCGACCACTGCATCGGCGTTCGGGCGCACTGACGCTCCGGCAATGCGAGGTCGTCGCCCATGCCCAACTCGTCGCCGTAGCGAAGCACCGGTGTACCGGGCAGAGTGAACATCAAACTGTAGGCGAGCTCGATGCGCCGCCGGTCGCCAGCCAGCATGGGCGCGAGCCGGCGCCTGATGCCTCTACCGTAGAGCTGCATGGTCGGCTCCGGCCCGAAAGCTTCGAAAACCGCGTCCCGCTGCCCCTGAGTCAGCCGTCCGAGGTCGAGCTCGTCGTGATTGCGCAGGAACAGGCCCCATTGCGCGGTCCTGGGACGGGGCCGGGTCGCCTTGAGCGCCTTCTGCAGCGGACGCGTGTCGCCGGCGGCCAGCGCATAGAAGAGATTCTGGTTGACCTGAAAGTTGAACATCATGTGCATCCGGTCGCCGGCGGCGCCGAAATATTCCATGTCGGTATCCGGCAAAACGTTCGCCTCGGCCAGAATGATGGCGTCGCCCTGCCGCCATTGCAGGAATTCGCGCATCAGACGCAACATGTCGTACTGCTCGACCGGCTTGCGCATCGCGGGACCCTTCGTCGCGATCACGAACGGGACGGCGTCCATGCGAAAGCCCGAGACGCCGAGCTGAATCCAGAAGCCCATGATCTTCAGGATCTCGGCCTGGACGTGCGGGTTGGAGGTGTTCAGATCGGGTTGAAAGTCATAGAAGCGGTGAAAATACCAGGCCCGCGCCACCGCGTCGTAGGTCCAGGTCGACTTCTGCACGCCCGGAAACACCATCCCCTTATTGGAGGCAGGCGGCTTTTTCCTGGACCAGACGTACCAGTCGCGATACTTCGAGCGAGGATCCCGACGCGCCTCCAGGAACCAGGGATGCTGATTGGACGTATGGTTCACGACGAGGTCTATGATGACGCGGATTCCCCGCTGCTTGGCCGCGTGCGTGAACTCTACGAAGTCACCTAGCGTTCCGTAGCGCGCATCGACCTCGTAGTGGTTCGATATATCATAGCCGTCGTCGCGACCGGGCGAGGTCTGGAAGGGCATCAGCCAGATGGCTGTCACACCCAGTCCGTGGAGATAATCTAGCCGCCGCATGAGCCCGGCAAAATCTCCGACACCATCGCCGTTGGCGTCCATGTAGGTGCCCACGGAGAGGCAGTAGATGACCGCGTTCTTGTACCAAAGATCGTTGATCACGACGACGGCGGGCCCGGGCTGGACTCAGAGTGCAACAATCAACCCCTCATTAGCCCGCAGGGCAACATTGCCGTTGGACTCCTCGCCATCGCGATCGAGATAAGTCGACAGTAGCGTACGGCCCGCCTTTGCAAGTGGATCCAACGACAGCGCGTAGGGCTCTTCGCCGAGATTGAGCGCAATCAGAAGACACTCGTGCCGCGTGCGGCGCAGGTACGCAAGCAGATCTCCGCTCGTGGCCACCGGTTCATAGTCGCCGCCCGAGAGCGCCGGTTGCGATCTGCGCAACTGCAGGAGACGCCGGTACAGCGACAGGATTGCCGTCGCGTCGTCATCCTCCGACCTGACATTCACGACCGCGTAGTCATCCGAGATCGGCAGCCATGGCTGCGCGGAAGTGAATCCGGCGTGGAGCGATCCATCCCATTGCATAGGCGTCCGGCAGGGATCTCGTCCGAGACCCACGCCCGGTACATTTTTCTCCAATGGATCCCGTACACGGTCTGCGGCGATGGGGACGTTCACCATGCCTAGCTCATCACCGTAATACATGGTCGGCGTCCCGCGCAGCGTCAGGAGCAACATTGCCGCGACACGCGCCTGCGGCAGCCCTACGCGAGACGCAATGCGGGGGTTGTCGTGATTGCCCAGTACCCAATTCGGCCAACCGCCAGGAGGCAACGCGCCTTCGTATTGATCGATCAGAGCGGCGATACCGCGAGCATTCCAGTCGCTCTGCAGAAGCTGGAAATTGAAGGGCAGGTGCACGCCGTCGAGATTGGCACCGTAATAGGCCATGAGCCTCTCCAGCGGGAGGTAGATTTCGCCGATGAGGACGCGAGCGGCGAATTCATCGACCACTCGGCGCATCTCTGCCACGATGCCCTGCACTTCCGGCCTGTCCGTGGTGTACACGGGGACCTGGCTGTAATGAGGCGGCGCTCCGGGCTGATAACCGGGGTTCGGCGGATTATCACGCCACTGGTCATCTTTGATGAGATGCCACAGCACATCCACCCGAAAGCCATCGACCCCGCGCGCTAGCCAGAAGCGCAATACCTCATACATCGTCGCGCGGACGTCGGGGTTACGCCAATTGAGGTCGGGCTGCTCCTTCAGAAAGGCATGGCAGTAATACTGTTCCGTATGCGGGTCCCACTGCCACGCACTGCCCCCGAAGTGGCTCAGCCAATTGTTGGGCGGACCTCCGTCGGCCGCGGGATCGTGCCACAGATACCAGTCCCGTTTCGCGCTGGCGCGCGCCGAGCGTGAGTCCTTGAACCACGGATGCTCGTCGGAAGTGTGATTAGGCACATAGTCCAGGATCAGCTTCATTCCGCGCCGCTTGACTTCGACCACCAGCTCGTCGAATTGCGCGAGCGTGCCGAATACAGGATCGATGTTCGTGTAGTCAGAGATGTCATAGCCGAAGTCGGCCATGGGAGAGGGGTACACCGGCGAGAGCCACAAGGCATCGACCCCAAGCGAGGCGCAATAGTCCAACCGCCCCAGAATCCCCCTTAGATCCCCGATCCCGTCGGCATTGGCATCCCGGAAGGAGCGCGGATAGATCTGGTAAATCACGCCGCGTTGCCACCACGCGTCGTTCATTTGGAATACTGCGCGGAGCAGTTCGGTAGAGCTTGCGCCAGAGCCGACCCGATGTGGCCGGAAGCGCCGAGAATGGTATGCATATGAGTCTGTTGGATTGCACCCCGAAGCGAGGCTTTATGCTAAGCAAGCAGTGTGCCCCCCGGCTTGGCCACGGCCGATTGGCGCAGCGGCAATTCGGGAGAGCTACCCGGATTTCGAGCTCGGGGCGCACCCGTACCCAGACGCCGCGCGTTGACGGATACTGGGCCACTGCCATGGACCTCCTGGAACGCCAAACGCAGCTCGAGGAATTGACGCGACTACTGCGCGAGGCGGGGACGAGCGCCGGCAAAGAGCGTTCGTGAGCGGCGAAGCGGGCGCCGGCAAAAGCTCACTGGTCGAGCAATTTGCACAGCAGGCGGGGCGCGCAGCACGGGTCTTGTGGGGCCACTGCGATGCGCTGCAGACCTCACGCGTCCTGGGCCCGGTCAATGAAGTTGTCGCAGGGCTGGCACTGGTGCAACGCGAGTCGCTGGAGATCCTCGAGCATCTCGGCGCCGGTCCGCTGGCCGCGATCGTCCGTCAACGCCTGCGCGGGGTCGGGGCGCGCGGGATTCCACGCGGGCCCCGGGCCTCGACGCGTGACAATCCGGCAGGACTCACTGCGCGCGAGGTACAAGTACTGACACTACTTGTCCGGGGCCATACGAACAACGAGCTCGCCCAACGTCTGCATGTTTCGGCGAAAACTATCGATCACCACGTCTCCTCCATTCTGGAGAAGCTCGCAGTCCGCTCGCGCACCGAGGCCGTCACGGCCGCGTTCGAACTCGGAATCGCAACCGCGGCCGACTGAGGTGCCGGCGTAGCGCTACTTTCCGTAGCCGCCGCTCATATTGACTTCGATAGCGGCGAACCCGTGCTTCGCGAGATGCGCTTTCAACTTGCCGAGTGCATAGGCTGCGGTCATATCCGGTCCCAGCCGCATGTCGATCGTCGCCACCGCCCTGTGCGGGAGCACGGTCTTGCCGTCGAACTTGTGGATATCTGCCGCCCTGGGGTACTTTACGGCGCAAAGAATCGAGGTATTCATCATGCGGGATCTGGACCGGGCGCTGACCGATATCAGCGTGATCCGGGAGCAGCTGGCCCGGGGCACCGAGTTTCGCGGTTATGCACCGGCGACACTGGCGGCAGCCGGCGGCCTGGCGCTGATCATTGCGGCGGCGCAGGCGATCTGGCTGAGGGGCACAGCGACCCATACACGTGTCTTCATCGCCCTTTGGGTGATAACGGCAGCGTTATGTGTCATCGTCATCGCCGTCGAAACCGTCAGGCGTTCTCGGCTGGCGCACGGCGGTTTGGCAACGCCCATGCTGCAATCGGCACTCGAGCAGTTCCTGCCTGCGATCATTGCCGGTGGATTGCTTACGATAGTCCTGCTGCGGGTCGCGCCGCAGGACCTCTGGCTGCTTCCAGGGTTGTGGCATATCATTTTCAGCCTGGGTGTCTTTGCTTCCTGCCGCTTGATGCCTCGCGCGATATTCCTGGTCGGCGTCTGGTATCTCGCGTGCGGACTGGCCTGCCTGATCCTCGCGGCGCCCGACCGATCCAACTCGCCCTGGGCCATGGGTATTCCCTACGGCGTGGGGCACTTAATGGTCGCTGGCATCCTGTACCACAGACGTCGAGGCGAGTTATCCCGATGAACAATTCAAAAAAGGACTCCGGGCACACCAGTCAGTATGCCTATGAAGGCCTGGATCGCGTGATTCACGAACGCGCGCGCCTGAGCGTGTTGACCTCCCTCGTAACCCATTCCGAGGGACTTCGATTCGGCGACTTGAAGCAGTTGTGCGGTCTGACCGATGGCAATCTGAGCCGGCACGTACAGGTATTGCAGGAAGCGGACCTGATCGACGTGCGGAAGGGTTTCGAGAACAATCGGCCGCAGACCATCTGTCGTATCACGACCGAGGGTCACAAGCGGTACGTCGATTACCTCGCGGTGCTCGAGCAGGTGGTGCGCGATGCAGCCGCCGCGGTCAAGACGCGACCGGTCCGCGGAGCTTTGCGGGGCGCGACGCCACCTCCACGCAAGTAGCCACAAACATGCCCAGATCGCCCCGTCGGCGAGCGTAGTCCTCCAACGCGCGCTGAAAGTGCTTCGCATCGAAGTCCGGCCACAGACAGTCCGTGAAGTACAGTTCGGCGTAGGCGACCTCCCAAGAACGTACTCTGATGTCCACCATCGCGCCCCAGCGGCTGTCGAAGATTCGATGTAATCGGCTACCATTGCGAGGACGTCGCGTCCGGCCACTGCCACTCGAGCTTCGCGCAAGTTCGGCGGTCGCTAAGGAGAGTCCGCCTTCGGACGATCTGAGGCGAACCACGGTGTCTCGAAGGACTTCTGCCGTGGCCAGACCTCGTCGAGGGTATCGGCGTCGTAGAGGCGCCCGTTCTGCATGACCTCGGCGAGTGAGCGACTGTTTCGAATGTCGGCGCGGGGGTCGGTCTTCAGAATAACCAGGTCGGCGACCTTGCCGGCCTCGATGCTCCCAAACTCACTCGCGCGCCCTATGGCCTCCGCGGATCCGATCGTCCCGGCGCGGAGCGCTTCGAGGGGAGTCATTCCACCTTGTACGTGGGCTTCCATTTCCCAGTGAAAGCCAACGCCCGGTATCTCGCCGTGCGATCCGATCGCCACGACGCCGCCGGCGCGCTGAATTCTTGCAGCATCGCCCCCTATCGTCGGATAGAGCATGGTTGCCGGGTCCGTCCAAGTACGAGTCAGTACGGATTGAGCGGCGACGCTGTACGGCCGGAAGCGCATGAATTTCGGATCGTTCAACGGACGATCGCGAACGATGAAGTCGTCTTGCGCCGCAGCGCCACCATTTTTGATCTGCAGCGTGGCGTCATAGCTGGTTCGGCTGCGCGCCACAAACTCCACGACATCCCTGTAGATCGGGGTCGCCAGCGAATGCTCGTTGCCCGCGTACCCGTCCATGATCTGGCTCAAGTCCAGTTTCAGCGACAGTGACCCTTCAGTGGTCGGCATCATTCCCATCTCGGCCGCTGCCTGGATCAGCCACTGCCGCTGGCGGCGATTGCCGAGCAGATACTGCTTCACGTTGCGCGTGCGGTAATGATCGCGATAACGGCTGAGTAGCGCGCGTGCCTCGGCCAGCGACGCCAGACGATTGAACGAGAACAGGGCCATTCCCGTGCTGGGGACGCGCGCTCCGGTCACCAGGCCAGCGTCGACCATGTCCTGATAAGCGAACATGTCGATGCTCAGGGTCGATGGATCGAACGAAGTCGTGATTCCGTCCGCGAGCCGCGCGGCCAGGCCCCAGGGCCGCATCGTCAGCACGTCGCGGCGAATGTCAGCCACATGGTCATGAACGTCGATGAATCCGGGCAGGATCGTCTTGCCCGTAACGTCGCGGACCGTTGTATCGGCGGGCACATGCAGCGTCCCACGCGGACCTACCGCAACGATGCGGCCGTCGCGCACCAGAATATCGGATTCCTCAATTATCTCATTGCCGCGCATGGTAATTGCGCGCGCACCACGCAGCAGAATACTTCCCTGTGCGACATCGCGCGGCACAGTTACCACGGCATCGAATGCCTCCGTGCCGTGTCCGACGGACGGCGCGTCGGCTGACCAACCCGGATGGTCGGGACGATTGAGCCTGACATCCGCCAACGGACGACGGTAAAACGTCGACCCCACTGCCCACGTGATCGTCCTCCCGCCCTCCGCCCATTCGAAGAAGTCGGCGCCGACGTCGGTCATGCGCCGGTGCGCCACACCAGGATTGGAAAGGTCGATCGCGTGACCCGCGGATGGGGCCTCCAGCAGATGCAACTGTTGGGCGACGAGCGCCAGCACCCAACGGCCGTCGGGACTGACCCGACTGTCGTCCACGGCGGCCGTTCCGTCCATGAAGTACCAACCCGGCCCGCGCACCTCGACCGCCGGTTGCGCGTCGCCAGACTTCAAATCGATGGGTGTCAGTCCCGTCGCGGTCCGGACATAGACCCCGTTCGGGATGGCGCCAAAGTGAGGCTTGCCGCCGAACTGTCCGGAGTAAATTACACGCGTGGCGCCCCCCGACAGCGGCAACTCCACGAGCTGCGCTTCGCGAATCTGGCCATACTCCATGGCCAGATTCAGGCGCCCCTGGTTGTTGGAGCGCACCGCGAGCACAGTGCTGCCGTCACGCGTAAATACCGGACGCGTATAGAACGCCGCTGTGTCGGTGATACGCCGGGGCGCGCCGCCGTCTGCCGCTGAAATCCAAACCTGCCCTGCCTGTTTTGCGCTCCACGTGATGAAGACGATGCTGCGTCCATCGGGCGACCAGCTCGGATGAAACTCAGGCTCCTCGCCGACGGTGAGCCGATGTGGAGTGGAGTGCCCATCCAACGGCATGACATAGACGTGACCCAGGGCGGAGAATGCGAGCTGCCTGCCGTCTGGCGACTGCTCTGGCGTCTGGATCAGGCGAGCGCGAACCGGACCGGTTTCCTGCTTCACCACTACTCGCGTCTGTGGGCCCAGCGGCACTTCCACGGGCGCGACGAACGGAATCGGCATTGCCGTGCCGCCCTCGACGGGCAGTCTCTCGAGCTTCCCGTGGCGACTCAAAATCAGCATCCGCCCATCGCGGCTGAAGGCATACCGCGGCACGAGATCCTGCCAGCTCTGGGCCTGGATCTGATCGTGCTGAATCGGAAAAACGAGCCAGCGATCGACGCCGCTCGCCAGCTCGCGCAGCCGCAGTCCGGTCTGCCCCTCGAAACGGGTCGCGTAGACGAGCCGCTTGCCGTCCGCAGAGAGAGCGGGTCGAAAATACGGAATGGGAGACGAGCGCCGGCTGGGTCCGCCAGGATCGGGCAAGAGCGTCTGCTCTACGCCGGTCACAATATCGCGTCGTACGATGGACCAATCGTCCACGCCGCCGCCGAGATCCGAGGTGCCAGTTCGCCGGGCAAAATACAGTTGGCGGCCATCGGGGGAAACCACGGCACCCAGGCTGCTTATGCCACTGCTGCGCGGGTTCCCGGCGGCTTTCACGGGCACGACCAGAGTTTCCGTACCGTCCAGGTCGTAACGCCACAACTCGTAGTTGTCGACATGCCAGGAGAATCGACTGACATACAGCGATTTGCCGTCGGGGCTCCAGGCCGGCGAAGCGAGCTCAGTGTCATCGTCGCCGAAACTGATCTGACGCGGCTGCGTCCCGTCGGGGCGCACGAGCCACACGTTCTCCGCGCCTGAGCGGTCGCTGATGAACGCAATCCATCGGCCATCCGGGGAATAGGTCGGTTGCGAATCGAATGCCAGGCCGCGTGTGATCGGTATTGCGCGGCCGCCCGAAACGTCCAGCGTATAGAGATCGCCGAGCAGGTCGAACACAACACGTTGGCCGTCGGGCGCGAGATCGACGGACATCCAGGTCCCTTCGGTCGTTTCAAAGGCGATATGTCGGGTCGGCTTCAGCGGTAGTGTCTGACCTCGCAGCTGTCGCGGCCGGGCGCCCGCGGTCGCGTCCTCGCTAGGAGTTCCGGCCTGAGCCAGGAAGGGCAACAGGTCCTCGGGCTCCTGCGCGAGTGCCGCGCTAGAGGCAAACACATAGGAGCCGGCCACCCACAGGAGCATTGCCGTGACGCGAACCTTCGCCGCCCGAGCCCAGGAGCCAGCCGTAACCCCGGCAGTAATCGCTGCAGGCATTATGCCCGTGACGTCATCCGCGACCGCCGTAGCGGTTTCGCTCCTCATGGACGGCGCGGGGTAGCGATCAGGCCGGCTTTCGGGAGGTAACGGTCGCGCAGCTCAGTCTGACGGGTGACGAGCGAGACTTCCTTGCCATCTACCAACACCGTCACCGCCGCCGACGACGGCTCGAGGGGATCGCCATCCCACACAACCAGGTCGCCGTCCTGACCGGCGGCGAGCGTGCCGCAGCGAGCACCCAGGCCCCAAATCTGCGCCGGCACGGTCGTGATCGACCGCAGGCCTTCGATATAAGGCAGTCCATTCGCAACGGCCAGACCCGCGCCTGCGCGCATGGACTCACCGGCGTTATAACTCTGATGAATCCCGGAGAGCACGACGATGGCCACGCTTACGCCGGCCTCGTGCAGCGACGCCGCATTATCCAGTCGTGCCCCGAGCTCATCGAAATTGCCCGGCAGGTTGGCTTCAGGGTCCAGAATGACCGGGATTCTCGCCGCCGCGAGCGCATCGGCCGCCAGCCAGGCATCCGCGCCGCCGATGATGATGACGCGTAGCGAATAGTCCGCGGCGAGCTTGATCGCCTGGCGAATGTCGGACTCCCGGTTGGCCGTGATGGCCAACGGCACTTTGCCCGCGAGCACCGGCTCCAGCGCCAGGAAGTCGGGAGTGCGGGTGGTCGGACTGGCTGCCGCGGCAAGGCCCGTCCTGGCGGCATCGAGCGCCAGGCGCAGCAGCTTCCATTGCGCGGCCCTGGACCCGCCTGCCTCGCCACTCGGGCCACCTATCACGGCGAACACACCCACCCCCGCGCGCTCGATCGGATCGCCGCTCCGGGCGAATCGCAGCAGCACGCCTGTGCCGGAAAAAGGCGCCACACCGCTGCTGACCGGATAGCTTATCGCTCGCGTCACTCCGTCGGCGCGCGCGAGCTGAATGAGAGCGGAGTTGGGATTGATCGCATATTGCACGTCGAAAGCGGCGCCGAGAGTGGCTGCCTTCGTAGCGGTGTCGACCGTCTCCGTCGCGGCGGACACCTCGATGAGTCCCAGGTGAGTGGCCGGATTCACGAGGCCCGGTGTCACTGGCCGCCCTTTCGCGTCGATCACCTGCGCGCCCGCCGGAGGAGCAGCATCGGCGGCGAGCGAGGTGATCTTGCCATCGGTTATCACAACCGTTGCATTTTCAACCGGTGTCGCAGCCGTCATCGTCCAGGCTTTGGCGTGAATGATGGCGATCGTCTGCGCCTGTGCGCCCCGCCCGGAAAGCAGCACTGAGACCGCAAACACGAACCACCCGCGGGTCATGGATGCGGCTCGACTTCGGGTCGGCCCGAGACGGGATCGGGCACCCGGCGCGACTCCGGCCGGCCCAACAGCAGATCGGGCCCCGGGAAGCGCTGCGGAGTCGAGCGGTCGTATGCGAGCGCGCCGTCGATGAAGACCTGGTCAGCCTTGGTATAAATCGAGAATGGGTCCCCCGACCAGATCACGAGGTCGGCATTGCGGCCGGCCGCGAGGGTACCAATGCGATCCTCGAGCCCCAGCGCCTTCGCTGGCGCGCTGGTGATCCAACGGATGATGTGCTCGGGCGGCATGTTGAGTCCCGCACGGCGTCCCGCCGCCGCCGCTTTTGCGGCTTCGATCGTCAGCCGCTGGCCCACCGTCGCCGAATCCGAATGCATCATCACGCAGCCGCCGGCGGCATCGACGATGGCCGCGTTCTCGCGAATCGCATCGACGAGCTCCATCTTGAATCCCCACCAGTCCGACCATACGGCCACGCAAGTCCCCGCCTTCTTCAACTGGCCGACGACCTTGTAGGCCTCCGTCGCATGGTGGAATGCGCGGATCCGAAAGCCGAATTCCGCGGCGACCCCGAGCATGGTCGTGAGATCACCGGAACGGTAGCAATGCATGTGAACCGCGATGTCGCCCGTCAGCACGCCGGCCAGCGTATCCAACTTCAGATCGCGCGCCGGCGGCTTGGATCTGGCGCCGCTCTCATACTCGCGCCAGGCTTGCAGATAGTCCTGCGCCTTCAGGAAGGCTGCGCGCACGAGCGCCACCTCGCCCTGGCGACTGTTGGGAGCCCGGCCCTTCTCGCCGAAAAAGCTCTTGGGATTCTCGCCGCAGGCCATCTTCAAGCCCTGGCCGGCGCCGGGAAACTTCATTGCATGAATATCCGCCGCCGGTACCGGCTTCACGATGACGGAGCGCCCTGAGAACAGAGGCGTCGAGCCGGGCAGGATCTGCAGGGTCGTCACACCGCTGCTCAATGCCACGGAAAATGCGGGATCCTGCGTATTCACCGCGTGCTCGATCCACGTATCGGCCGCGTTCGGATCGCTGATCTCCGAGACATCGGAGCTGTCGACGTCGCCTGAGGTAGAGGGTATGGAGTACACGCCGTCGTGGCTGTGTACATCGATGATGCCGGGCGTCACCCAGCGGCCGTGAGCATCGACGACTGTAACGCCCTTCACCTTGAGGCCGTGCCCTATCGCCACGACCTTGCCGTCACGGACCAACACATCGCCGTCCTCGATGCGCTGCCCTGCACCGTCGAGAATGGTAGCGCCGACGATCAACATATCGGTACGCGGCAGCGGCTGATAGGTACTCGGGTAGGGATCAATCGTGAACGGCAGCGGCACGCGCCCCGCTGGGCGCGCACCGGTGGCGGCGGAAACGCATACTGCCGCCGCCATGAGGCAGGCGCGGGACGCGTAAATCCACTTCACGCCGCATCTCTAGCCACGAAGCGCTCCTTACCGTCGACGACGGTGCGAAGCACCGTGGCAGAGGTGATCTGCTGCGGGTCGATCCCCAGCAGATCCTTATCCAGAACGACCAGGTCCGCCAGGTACCCCGGCACGAGGCGACCCAGCCGGTCCTCCTGGAACCCGGCGTAGGCATTCGTCACCGTGTAGGCGCTCAGGGCCTGTTCAACCGTAATTCGCTGTTCGGGCAACCAGCCGCCGGGATTGGCGCCATCGATGGTCTGCCGCAGTACCGCCGCCGCAATTCCGGTCAGTGGTGCGAACGGCGCGACTGGCCAGTCCGAGCCAAAACACACGCGCGCGCCGGAATCGAGCAGTGACTTGAACGCATACGTCCCCTTGAGGCGCTCTGCTCCCACACGCTGGATGGCCCACCGGCCGTCATCGATGGCGTGGTAGGGCTGCACGGACGCGATGACCTGTTGGCGTGCGAAGCGGGGAATTGCCGCAGGCGTGAGGTGTTGTGCATGTTCCACCCGGAAACGGCGATCGCGCGGCCCGTTGGTTTTAGCTACGTCCGCGTACAGGTCGAGGATGTCGTCGTTTGCTTCATCGCCTATGGCGTGTACGCTGACATTCAGGTTGCTGCGATCGGCCTGCAGCACCCACTCGCGCAGCTGTTCGAGAGTGTTCACTCGTATGCCGCGCGAGCCGGGAGCATCGTCGTAAGGGCGGTGAAACAATGCGGTCCGCGAGCCCAGTGAACCGTCGGCCAATCCCTTCATGCCGCCCCATCGGACCCAATCGTCCCCGCGGCCCTCCCGCTTGACGATGTCCGCCATCTTCTCCCAGTCGGCAAGCGGCACGAAGGAAAAGAACCGCATATCGGTCTCGCCCTTCGCCCGCAAGCGCAAGAGCGCGTTGTGCGTATCCCAGTCCAGGCCCATCGAGTGGGCCTGCGTGATGCCGTTACGCAGGCCATGTTGAATACCCACGCGCATCACCTTTTCCACCGCTGCATCGCTCAGTGGCGGGATTACTCGCTCGACCAGCCGTTGGCCCATGTCGATGACGATGCCGGTGGGTTCACCGGCGGCATCGCGCACGATACGTCCGCCCGCGGGCTCGGGTGTGTTGCGATTGATACCCGCCAGGCGAAGGCCCAACGAGTTGACCAGCCACATGTGTTGGTCGAGGCGGGCCAGCGCGACCGGCGTCTGCGGGGTTACGGCATCTAGCCACTGCCTGGTGGGCAATTCGCCTCCCCAGAGCTCGGCGTCCCAGCTGCCGCCGCGCATCCATTCTCCGGATGGCAATTGGCGCGCGGCGTCTCCGACCCGCCGCGTGAATTCTTCGCGCGTACGCGCTTGGCGCAGATCGGGTGGCGCCAGGGTCGCTGCCGCAAGCAGGAAATGGGTGTGGCCGTCGACGAAGCCCGGCACCACGAAGGCGCCCTTGAGATCGACTACCCGCGTTCGCTTGCCGATCTTGCGGCGAACCCCGCCCTCGTCCACCGCCGCGATTCGCGAACCGACAATCCCGACCGCGGTCCCCATGGGGGCGCCGGGTACACCAGTCCACACGCGACCGTTGATGTAAGCCGTATCCAGCTCGGCAGCTGCCGCCAGCAACATCCCGGGTGCGACCAGTGTCGCAGCTCCCAGGGCCAGAAATTGGCGTCGATCCGCCGTCATCTTTTGCCCTCCGCCGACTGTTCCGCCGGCAGCGAATTGAAGGCCCTCATCCAGCGCACGAGTGCCGCATCGTCGAGCCTTGCCAGGACCTCGGAGAGGCTCTGCGGCGATTCGTCCTGCCCCAGCTTGAAGCGGCCATTGCCCGTGCGCACGTGGGCGCGGAAGGCGACGATCCTACGGACCATGAGCGCGTAACGCTCGCCCAGTCTCGCAATTGTCCACGGATTGCGGCGCTCGCGCTCCATCTTAGTCACCAGCCGCTCGAGCGCCTCGGCATTCTCCTCCGGCAGGAATTCGACTTCGACATCGAATTGCGCTGTGGCGTAATTCCAGGTCGGCGCCCAGTCGGGCTTGCTCACGAGCTCCGGTGAAAGGTAGCCGTGCGGCCCCATGAAAAGAATCTTCGCCTGGGGGGCAGCGCGCAGCAGCGCCACCTGCGGATTGCTCAGCGCGAAATGACCGAACAGGGCGCTGATGCGCCCTGCCGCACTCGTCTCCGCGAGCAGCGGCAAGGGCGTGGCGCCCAGTCCGGCCCCCATGGAGACGACCCAGGCCAGCGGATACTCCTCGATCAGGCGCAGGAGATCCGCTTCCGAGCGTGGCTCGAAGCTCATGCGCGCGGCAGTTAGAAATCAACCGACAGCGACACCACGAACGTCCGTGGCGCTGCCAACACGAGATAATTGGCGCCCGGCTCGCCGCCGGCCGAACCCCAGTAGCTCTTGTCCGTCACATTGTCGACATTCGCGCGAACGGTCAGCAGTTTGTCCGCCACCGGAAACGCGTAGCGCGCGCCGAGATCGAGCTTCGTCCAGGCAGGAAGGCTTGCGGTGTTCGCGCCGTCCGTCGGCTCCGAGCCCGTATAGACCACACGACCGTCCACAGTCAGGCCGCGCACGGCCGCCAGATCCCATTCCAGGCCGACATTGGCCTGCGTCTGCGGTATACCGATCACCTTCTTGCCGTTCAACAGTCCATCCTGTGTCTTGGTGGTCTTGGCGTCGAGGAACGTTGCCCCGCCCAGGACACGTACCCCTGTGAGCAGCTCGCCGTACCAGCTCAGCTCGATACCCTGGTTCCGTTGCTGGCCGTCCTCGCCGTAGATGTTGCCGGCCAGCAAGGTGAGCGGCTCGGTGATGCGAAATACGGCAACCGTTGCGCCCAGGGGGCCGTGCTCGTACTTCGCGCCGACCTCGTACTGCTTCGACTTGAACGGCGCGAACACTTGGCCAGCATTCGCAACGATTACGCTGCCAACGGTGTTGGGGGCGACCTTGCCCTGAACGAGTCCCTCGACATAGTTGGCATACAGCGAGACATGCTGCAGCGGCTTTACCACGAGGCCCACCACCGGTGTGACGGCGTTCTTGTCGTAGCCCGAGTTCTGGTCGCCGGTGTCGTAGTCGTAACTGTATTGCTGAATCTTCTGTTCCCTGGCGCCCAGAGTCAGCAGCACGCGGTCTGCCGCGAACGAAAGGATATCCGCCAGCGCGAAGCTGGAGGTTTTTACACGGTTGGTCGTGAGGGGTGAGAACAGCACGCCGCCGGTGAAAAAGTTCGCCTGCGGCGGCGCCACGGTCACAGGGTCGTACAGGCTGCCCGGGAACCCGGCAAAACTCGAAAAGCCGTAAGCGTTCCTGGAATTGAGCTGAAAGACGGCCGCCTGCGCGCTGACCTTATGCTTGATGAAACCGGTCTCGAAGGCGCCGCGCACGCCGATCTCGCTGGTCGTGATGAGGTCCTTCCGATAGTTGTCGAAGCGGTACGCGGACGTGTTGCCATTCGCATCCGAGGTCGGGTTGCTCAATATGTTGTGCTCCGTACCGTCGCGAACGCCCGTGGCGGCCCAGACCTTTGCCTCGTCACCGAAGTCGTATTCGCCGCGGGCTACGCCGAACACGTCGCGCTCTGCGGTGAAGGTCCACGGCTGCGCGAAGTTCGCCGAAGCATCCGGCGGAGCAGGAATGGCACCGGAGGGCGTCACGCTGGGTCGCGGCGAATCGATATGATGATCCTGCCAGCCCAGATCCACCGAAAAACGCGCGCGCTGGCCGCGGAAATCGGCGCCGATCGAAGCCATGCTGAGTTTGCGGTTCTCGTGGTCGATCGCGTCATTGCCATCGCGGCGCACGGCATTGACGCGAACGCCGAACTGGCGGTCCTCGCCGAAGCGGCGGGAAAAGTCGGCCGCGCCATAGGCCTGCGACTGGTTTTCATAGCCCACCGTCAGGCGATTCACATCCTGATCGGGGGCGCGTTTGGGGACCAGATTGAACGAGCCGCCTATGCCGCTGCCGCCGGGGGCTGCGCCGTTCAGGAAGCTGTTGGCGCCACGAAATACCTCGACGCGCTCGAGGAACTCGGCGGCGACATACTGGCGCGGCAACAGGCCATACAGGCCGTTGTAGCTCATGTCATCTGAGTACACGGGAAACCCGCGCACGAAATACAGCTCCTGGAAATTGCCGAAACCGCGCGCGACTCGCACCGCCGGATCGGTCTGCACGACATCGGCAATACTGCTGGCCTGCTGGTCCCGCATGAACTCGGCGGTGTAATTCGTGCTGTCGAATGGCGTATCCATGATATCGAGGTTGCCAAACAGGCCAACGCGGCCGCCTCTGGCTACCTGGCCGCCGGCGTAGTCGGCCGGCAACTCCACCTGCGACCCGTTCGCGATGACTACCACTGTTTCATGCGGCTGATTCTTGTCATCCGCTGCCTGCTCCGCGGATTGGGCGTATGCGCCGTACGCCGCGATAATGCTGGCGACCGCCAGGCCGACGAGGGTGAGGGATCTGCCGCGCCGAACGCGGATGTTGCCGGACAGTGAGACCATTGGATTTGAGTTCCTGTTATTGCGCAACGTTGGGGGCCGGGGATCTTTTGGCAGCGCGCCGTCTCTTTATGGCCCCCAATCTTCACGAGACTTGGCTTACCGAAAACATCCAATATTCATAGATGGACGGGTCCAAGCAGCGGGCCGGTGCCGCTGGCGCGGTCAGCCCCTCATGCCGCGGCGGCGGCGCGCAGCCGCCGAATGCCTTCCCGGGCTTCCTGTTCGGTCAGGCTCGCGAAGCCGAGACGCAAGCCGCGGGTGGCGTCCGGTCGCGTGATGAAGGAGCTCGACGGCGCCACCCAGATACCCAGTCCGAGCGCGCGCGCCTCGATACGGTCCAGAGCCTTCAGGTTGCGAAAGCGCAGCCAGAAAGCCAACCCGCCGTCCGGGATGTCGAAATCGGCCAGCCCGGCAAATTGCTCGGACAAGGTGGCCGCGAAGGCCTTGCGGCGCTGCGCGTAGACCTGGGCGACCTTGCGAACATGGCGCCGCACTTCGCCCGCTTCGATGAGCTCGGCTGCGGCGTCTTCCGTGAGCGTGTTGCCCATGCTGTCCAGCAGCATCACCTGCTGAGCCAGCGCGTCCACGACTTTCGGCGGGGCGACGATGTAGCCGATGCGCAAGGCCGGCAGCAGCAACTTGGAGAGCGAGCCAACGTAGATCACTCGCTCCGGCGCATAGCTGGCCATCGGCAGCAGGGGTTGGGACTCGAAATGGAACTCGTGGTCGTAATCGTCTTCGATCACCGCGAACGCGAACTGGCGGGCGAGATTCAGCAGGCGCAGCCTCCGGTCGGGCTGCAGCGCCACGGTGGTGGGAAACTGATGGTGTGGAGTAAGGAAAATCGCGCGTACCCGGTGCGCGCGGCACATCTTCTCCACTTCATCCACGTTGACCCCGTGTTTGTCGAGGCCGACAGGCAGTATCTTCGCACCGCAGTCCTCCAACACTCCCACGGCGGCCTGATAGGTGAGCGACTCGACAATCACGGCATCACCGGGCCGCACCAGCACCCGCGCCGCCAGATAGACCCCCATCTGGCTGCCGCGGGTAATGCAGACATTTTCTGCGTTCGCCATCACTCCGCGCTGCGTCCTGAGCATCGTTGCAATCGCCTCGCGCAGAAGCGGCGAGCCGCGCGGATCGCCGTAGAGGAGGCGGTTCTCGCGTGCCGCACGCCGTACAGCGGAACGATAAGCGCGGCCCAACATGTCGGCCGGAAACAATCGGCCATCGGGCGAGCCTTCGTCGAGTTTCAGATCCCAGGTGCGCGCCTGCAACGAAGCCGCATCTTTGAATGGATACTCCGCTGCGGCTACATTCGCCGACGCCTGGCGCAAACGTTTTTGCGCGCGCTGAACACCAGTATCGGGGAGCGACGTGGCGACGATCGTGCCGCGCGTCCCGGAAGAGGCGAGCCAACCCTGGGCGATGAGATCTTCGTAGGCGAGAACGATGGTCTTGCGGTTGACGCGGAAGGCGGTCGCCAACTCCCGGCTGCTGGGGAGGAAGGTGCCCGGCAATAGACGCCCGCGCTGAATCTCATGGATCAGCGCATGAATGATCTGCATGTACAGGGGGGTGTCGCTCGCCGGATCGATTCGTTCCGCCAGCATCATCTTCCACGGGCGCAGCATCGGGCTCTCCGCTATCGTCAATCGACACAGGGGCATCGGGGCATGAAATGATAACGAGAATCACTCTCATTAGGTAACTGGACTGGACCCTTTAGTAGGGTGTAGACGCGAATATGCACCGGACCAACGAGGATTTGCCAGCGCCGAGTCTGCGTTCGGATCAGCGAGCAGCGTTCGGGTCAGCGTTCGGCGCGGCGCATGAGAGCGATCAGCGCGGTTTACGCCGCACGAGCCACAGGCGGATGCCAAACACGCCCAGCACCAGGAGCGCAATGCCCATCGTCAGCAGGATCAGCCTGCCGGGAAGAGCGCCCAACTCTCCTGTATGGAATGGATAAAGCAGATCGAAGAACGTGCGCGCCGGGGATGCGGCGCTTGCGGCGTACTCCCGCAACACCTTGCCGTCGGCGGCACTGACAAACAGGGTGGTTGTGCCGTACATACGGGGCACCTCCCCCGCTGCGTGTACTCGAACGCGATACCAGGCATCGGACGCGGTAGGCATCGATAGGGCCGTAATTGTCGATCCAGGGAAACGCGCGAGTACGATGTCGAGCGCTCGCGCCGGCGCGATAGCCGCGCCCATGGGCACGTCGACCGGCGCCGGGCGTACGACGCCGAGCGCGCTCTCGAGCTGGTCATCGAACCGGAGCGCGACGCCCGCAGCGAAGATGAGCAACAGAGGTATTGCAATCCAAAATCCAACCGTGCGATGCAGTCCGTAGAAGCGCGCCGCTGCATGCCGCGAGGGACGCAAGACGAGCGCCTGCCTCCACATCCCCGCTCGCGGCCACGCCAGCTTGAGGCCGAGCGCGAGATTAGAAATCAACAGGATGCCGCTCACCGCGACGATCCATTCACCGACGTCGCCCGCCAACAGCGAGGTGTGAATCAAGGTCAGCGTTCTGAACAGCCCGCCGTTGTCGAACGGCACGTTTTCGAGCCCGTCCCGCAGGATTCGTCCCGCGCCGTCCACGCGCATCAGCCTTTCGGCGCCCCCCGGGTCGACATAACGGACATCGAAGCGGTCGGCAGCGAAGTCCGCCACCCACAGTGACGACACCGTGCCGCCGGCCCGCTGGATCTGCTGAATCCGGTTCCCCAGGGCTGCCGTTGAGGCCGCAACGGACTTCCCCGACAAAGTGGCATTGTCGATTTCCTGGCGGAACGTCAGGGCCACTCCAGTGAGCACCTGCACGAGCCAGAACGCCGCCGCGAACAGGCCGAGGTAACGATGAAGTTTTTTGCTGGTCATGATTCGAAAGTCTGCGCGCTTGCCGTCCTGTCATCCGAATGCTGCGGGCGGCAGCTTACAAAGTCTTTTTCGGGAGCGCCATGAGCGCCTATATTGTCCCTCAACCGCCGCATCCATTTTGAATTTGACCCCTCCGTCCAGCACCGCTCGAGAAGGAAGCCCAGTCATGACAAATCTTGCAGGCAAGACCGCCCTCGTCACCGGCGCCTCGCGCGGCATCGGCCGCGCCAGCGCGCTCGCCCTCGCCCAAGGCGGCGCGCGGGTATTGATTCACTACAGCCGTGGCGCGAAAGAGGCGGCGGCTGTCGTCGCGGAAGTCCGTAATGTTGGCGGTCGAGCCGACGCTATTGCAGCCGATCTCGCAGCTCCGAATGGCGCGCACGAGCTCGCAAAGCAGGTTCGCAACATCGGCGGCGATCGCCTGGATATCCTCGTCGCCAACGCGGGTGTTTCCAAGGCTGCGACGCTCGAGGACACCACGGTCGAAGACTTTGACAACCTGTTTGCAGTCAACGTCCGGGCGCCTTTTTTCCTCGTTCAGCAGTTGCTTCCGATCCTGCGTGAAGGCAGCAGCATCATCCTCCTGTCTTCGCTCGCCGCCCACGCTTCTGTCGGCACTCTCCCGGCCTATGCGGCCACAAAGGGCGCCATCGATACACTGGTGAAGCATTTCGCCTCGGCGCTCGGGCCGCGCGGCATTCGCGTCAATGCCGTAGCGCCTGGCGTAGTCCAAACAGACATGTCGAACTTCACGAAGACGGATGCAGGGCGCGATTACACGCTGGGGATGCAAGCCCTGAAGCGCCTGGCACAACCGGACGACATCGGTGGTGTCGTCGCTTTCCTCGCATCAGACGCCGCCCGTTGGATAACGGGCGATACCATCCGGGTCGACGGCGGCTCGAAGCTCTGAACCATCATGCCTTGTAGGCAACGGATCCACCCACGACCGTGCGAACGACATGGATGTCCTTGATCTTCCCGGTGTCCACGGTGTGGGGATCCTCTGCCAGGACAACGAAGTCTGCCAGTTTGCCCGGCGTAATCGATCCCTTCACCGCTTCCTCGCGGGTGGCGTAGGCGCCGTTGATCGTGTTGACCCGCAGTGCTTCGTCCACGGTAATTCGCTGGTTACCGCCCCAGACCTCGCCGTTCCAGCCGGTGCGGGTGACCATACCCTGCATTCCCATCAATGGTGAGAACGGTCCCGGATTGAAGTCCGAGCCGGCCGCCACCGGGATCCCGGCGTCGAGCAGCGTGCGATAAGCCATGCATCGCTTCATGAGCTCTTCGCCGTAGAAGTGGAACTTGTCGGCGTTGTAGTAAGCGTATGACGTAAACAACGCGGGTACTGCGCCGATTGCCTTGATTCGCCGCACGAGATCGTCGTTGATCAGTGTGCAATGGGTGATCTTGGGCCGCGCGTCGGGTTGCGGAAGCAGCCGCAGCGCCCGTTCATATGCCGTCAGAACATGATCGATGGCGACGTCACCATTGGCATGGCAGTTGGCCTGGATGCCCGCCCGATGCACTCGTTCGACCCAGGCGTTGAGATCTTCCTGGGTCTCAGTGACGTTGCCCTTATACGGCGACGACGTGCCGGGATATGGGATGCTGAGCGCCATCGTGCGTTCGGAGAAGGACCCGTCGGCCGTGTGCTCGTAGGTGGCCCCTAATTTGATCCACTCGTCACCCAGGCCGGTCGTCATGCCGCCGGTGATCATCGCCTCCAACTCCGCTCCCTTGGCTTCGTAGCTCACTCGATGCAACAGGTCGCCGCTAGCCCTCACCTGCTCCAGGGCCCGGAGGTTCCCGCCTTCGTGGCAGACGCCCGTAAGGCCGTAGCGCACGAATTGCCTCGAGATGTAAGCGAGACCCTCGCGATCGCGTCGCATTGTCTCGTCAGCGGAATAGGTGGTCCGCTTGCCGATCTTGTCGAAGACGTCGCGCGCCCGGTCGGTTACCCGGCCATTGAGCTCGCCGTTCGAGTCACGGTCGTAGGTGCCGCTCGCCGTATCGGGCGTGGCTTTGGTAATCCCTGCCATCAGCAGGGCCTTGCTGTTGTAAAAGGAGGTATGGCCGCCGCGATGATGGACCGCGACCGGAAGATCCTTCGACACCTGGTCGAGGTCATGGACGTTGAGCGCACGTTTGTCCTTCACCTTGGTGTCGTCGAAGAAATAACCTTCGACCCAGGTGTCCGCGGATGTCTTCTGCGCCTTCGCGCGCAGCTTGTCGACGATACTTGCAATCGTCACGAACTCGACCTCGTACGGATTGCCGACAAGGACTTCGTACAGCAATTCGTTACCGGGCGCGTGGTTGTGGCAGTCGATGAACCCGGGCACGACCGTCATCTGTCCGGCGTCAAACGCTTCGGTGCTCCTGCCGATGAGTCCTTTGACATCGGCACTGCTTCCGACGGCGATGAATTTTCCGCCCCTGACCGCGAACGCTTCCACCTTCGGCATACGGGGAT
The DNA here is from genome assembly GCA_028293765.1 of Gammaproteobacteria bacterium. Lineage (GTDB taxonomy): Bacteria > Pseudomonadota > Gammaproteobacteria > Steroidobacterales > Steroidobacteraceae > 13-2-20CM-66-19. The sequence continues at coordinate 64,219 of JAQGOG010000011.1, read as the reverse complement.
CGACCGTGTAGACCTTGGCGTTGAATACGACGAGATCGGCGTCCCGAGCGTCGGCGGCCGCGGCTACTGCGCACGCCCATCCCGCACCCGCGATACCGGCGATGCTTGCCCCGGTAAGGCCGATGAAACCTCTTCGGCTGTATGTGTGTCTGCTCATGATCTGTTCCCCGCCATGATACTGTTGGCTTGTTTTTTGGAAGAACGGTACTTTGCGATGAGTCCACGATCGAAGCTTGAAACCGGTCTCGAGCGCGTACTGTTCGCCAGCCGCTGGCTATTGGCGCCCTTCTATCTCGGCATGGTCCTGGCACTGGTGCTGCTGCTCGTCGTCTTCGCGCGCGAGCTCGTCGCCGAATTTGCCCACATCGGGAATGTAGACGCCGAGGGCGGCATTCTCCTGGCGCTTTCCTTGATCGATCTGTCGCTGACCGGAAATCTGGTGCTGATCGTCATGTTCTCGGGCTATGAGAACTTCGTCTCCAAGATCCACGTGGCCGATCACGAGGATCGGCCGGGCTGGATGGGGACTGTGGATTTTTCCGGCCTCAAGCTGAAGCTGATAGCGTCGATTGTCGCGATCAGCGGCATAGCCCTGCTGCGCGCGTTTCTGCCGCTTGCCGATACGGAAGTCCCGGTGGACAGCCAGCGTATCTTCTGGATGGTCACGATTCATCTGACCTTCGTCGTCTCCGGCGTGCTGCTGGCGGCGATGGATTGGATCACGTCGAGGTCCGAGGCACACGAGACTGCGCACCGGCCGGAACATTAGGCAACCGTGCCAAGCTTTTTAGTGGCGTCCGCAGTGCAGCTGGAAGTCACATTCAACAGCTCCCTCGACACCCGCTCGTCGATTTCCGCCGCGTGTTGCAGTTGTACGGGATAGCGCACGAGCGCCTCCACGCCTGCAGGCGAGAAGTGCAGTTGTATCTGGGGCGACGCATCGCCGGCCGAGCTCGAGGCGGTAGTTTTGGCGATCTCCTGGGTCTGGCGCACGATTTCCTCGTGGTAGTCCTTGACGACGTTGCTCACCGCCGCCAGCAGCTTGTCCTTTACCGCAGCATAATTGCAGCCCGCGGGCAGGCTTACCGTCGTCTCGTGCCAGGCGAAGTTCACGCCGGGGATCTGTTTGAACAAGCCACCCGAGGTCTGGAACACGATCGAGTTCGCGAAGGCAACCACTCTCCCGGTCGGCCCGAGGGGACCTTGCGAGCTGAGCTCCATGAGATGCATGCGGACGAGGCCCAGGTCGATCACCTCGCCGCTCACGGTACCGATCTGTACCCGATCGCCGACCCGGACGCCGTATTTTCCGATCAGGAAGAAATACCCGACGATCGACACCAGCACGCTCTGCATAGCCACCGCCACGCCGGCGGTGATCAAGCCGGCGAACGTCGCAAAGGAGCTCAGTTCGGTGACAAACGTAAGGCCGACGACGGCGACAACGAGAGTCCAGAGCGTGATCTTCCGTAGCAACAACAACTGGTAGCGGCGGCGCGGCTCGTGGGCAAAACGCAGCACGACCCGCCGCCACACCTCGGCCCCTGCAAACAGGATCGCGAGCAATGCCGCCAGAGTGCCAAGCCGAACGGCGAGCGCGCGCAGGGCATCGTGATACTGACGTTTGCTGGCGTCACGCCAGCTGCCGAGGTTGTGGCGATACTGCTCCAGCAGCACGCCCTCTTTGCTCAAAGGAATCAGGATCGCGGAGGTTTGCTTGAACAGCCAGGCGAGAGTGTCGAACTCATCCCGCACGACTTTCAAGGCCGGACCGTTGGCGCTATCCGCCTGGTTCGCCAGGGTATCGCTCCGGGCGGACAACGCTTTCAATTGTTCCAGCGGGGGGGTCCGAATCTGCAGGAACGTCGCTTCGAGAGCGGCCGTGCGCCGATCGATCGCCTCCAGCGTGCTGACCTTTCTCGACAGCCTGAGCACGTTGGCCGCGAGATCCCAGATTCCTAAGCGGTCCGACACCGTCCCGCCACCTGCATACACGGGCGCCGGCGCAGGAGAGCTTGCGGCAGGCGTCGCCGCGGAACCGGATTGGGCCGCCGCGATGCCCACGTTCGCCGCTGGGATCGAAGCGGCGATTGCGTCGATGTGCGCCTTCAGCGCGCTTGCGCTCGCTCGCTTCGCGTCGCTCTCATTGACGAACTGCCCCATGGTGTCGAGAAGGTTCTTTCTCGCGTTGACCATATCGAGCTCGCCCTGCAGCTCGGACACTTTCGCAGCCAGATCCGCCCTGCCGCCTTTTTCGGCGGCAGCCAGCCCCGCCTTGGTGGAAGTCATCTCCGCCTGCAGCGCCAGGCGTTGCCCGTCCAGTTTTTTCTGCTGGTCCGTGAGCGCCTGCGCAGACGAGGCCACTCCTCCGGCGGACTTCGCAGCACTCGCCTCGCTGCTCAACAGCTCCGCGTTGGCCGTCGCGATCTCGAAGGCCACAGCTACGACCTTGTCGGCCGTCTGCCTGTTGGCGTAGAGAATCAGCAGATCGCTGGGCTCGCTGGCGGACTGCTGCTGGGTCCCCAGGGTTCGATACCAGTCGACCGTCTGGTCCAGGATCTGCACGACCTGATCCGCTGTCAGTACGGCGACACGGGGAGCGGCGGTGGGGCCGGCTGGTTGGGGGGTCTCGCCGGCGGCTGGTGCGCTGCTGAGGTAACTGCCCAGGACCACGGGCAAAACGAGTCGCAGGTAGATACGCATCGGCGAATCGTACCGTACCTTGGGGCGCCTCTGGGACCCTATTCTGTGGTCGCTTTCGGCGACACCCGCTGAACCGGTGCGCTGGTGACCGACCCGCCGCAAAGACTACACCGTGGTGACCCGGAAGGCCTCAGCGCACCTCGCAATCGACTGTGCCCGCCTTCGTGGCACTGGTGGCGGATGACGAAGCGGTCGGGGACGAGAACGCCGGGGGCGGCATGAACTGCATTCCCGGGTTGTTCGGGAGAACGACCGGCGGTTGCACGAAGCTCGCGGTGAAGCCGAATTGTCCGGCAGAGAAGTTCTGGGTACCACCGCCATTGTTCAGATGGATGAGGCCATCCAACACCTGGACATAGAGTCCCGGAGCACGTGCCCCTGGGACGGGCGGTGCAGCGCTCTGAGCGAGTTGCAATCGCCCCGCTGAGTTCGCCGCGACGCTCGACACAAGTGCGTGCGACGAGGTGATCGAGTCGTTCAGTTCCAAAGGCGGGGCCGCTTGCCTGCTGACGGACAGCACTCGCACATACCTGTAGTTGGCTGTCGAGTGACCGATCGTGGTGACCTCCGATACAGGTCGCAGCTGCGACCTTACGACATTCCATGCAACCTCCGCCCGAGCCGACATGACGTACTCGGCGACCAAAACGGAGCGGCGGATGTCAATCGTCGCCGCAGGCGCCCTTAGAATGAAGCTATCTGTGTCGCGCGTGCCCAGGATGCCGGTGGCAATCCGCACGCGGCCCCTGACGAGACTCAACTGCGCGGCATCGCTTTGCGGCGTCGTTTCGTGGAATGAATACTTTTCGATCGCCAGCTCAGTGTCGGGACCGAGCTGGACCGAGCTGTGATCCCTCAGGGTCAACTGCGCGTAGGTACCTTTCCTGGTAGCAAGGACCTCACCCTGCTCCACGGGCGAATTGATCGCAAGCACCTTTATAGATCCGCTCGCGTCCTTCACCAACAAAGGCCCGCTCACCTCGGTGACGACACCAATGGGTTCGGCGGACCCTGCTCTCCCAACGAGCAGCAGCGCGACCGAGAGGCACGCCCTAGTTGCAGTACAGCTTCTTGACAGGCTCATCTTTCTTTGCTCCGGCGTCTTTGGCTACCAACGTGTCACTCTTGTCCGACTTAACTGACGCGTCCGTTCCTCCCGTAGTACTTCCCGTAGTACTTCCCGTCGTACTTCCCGACGCGCCGGGGCTCGTACTGCCGGTTGAGACCCTAGGGACAATCGCGCTTGTGGTCCCGTTAACCACATTTATGATGTTGACGGTCGTGTTTATGGCCTGACTGACAGGCTCCGAGCTGGTGTTTTGGGCCACCGGTGGCGCCAACACCTGGCAAAGCTGAGATGTCGGCGCAATGGTGCATATGCCGGGGGCCGGCAGAACCGAGTTGCAACCGGCCAACGAGGGATTCGCCGTACACTGCGCCAGCGTCGGCAGCACCGCGCTGCACCCCTGTAATGACGGCGCCGACGTGCACTGAGCCAAAGTCGGCAGCACAGCGCCACAACCGAGGGCCGCCGGGTTTGCCGTACACGCTGCCAGTGTCGGAAGGACCGCGCTGCAACCCGGTGATGTCGGCGTCGACGTGCACTGCGCCAAAGTCGGCAGCACAACACTACAACCGAGGGCCGCCGGGTTCGCCGTACACGCCGCCAGTGTCGGGAGCACCACGCTACAGCCGGGCACAGCCGGTGTCGCTGTGCATTGAGCTAGGGTCGGCAGCACAGCACTACATCCAGGTGCCATGGGTGTCGACGTGCACCGCGCCAGAGTCGGGAGGACCACGCTGCAGCCGGGCGAAGTTGGCCCCGACGTGCATTGGGCCAACGTCGGCAGCACTACGCTGCAGCCAGGCGCCGTGGGTGTCGACGTGCACTGGGCTAGAGTCGGAAGCACCACGCTGCAGCCGGGCCCAGTCGGCGTTGACGTGCATTGCGCCAACGTCGGCAGCACTACGGTGCAGCCGGGTGCCGTGGGGGTCGACGTGCACTGGGCCAGAGTCGGCAACACTACGTTGCAACCGGGCGCGGTTGGCGTGGATGTGCACTGGGCCAACGACGGTAACACGGCGCTGCAGCCTGCTAAGGTCGGTGTCGCAATACACTGGCTGAGCGTCGGCGGGGTCGGCACCGACGAATACTGAAGCGGCATCTGCGTCAGGGCGCCCGCCACCGTGCCCGTAACGTTGATCGCGCCGCCTGAAAATAGACTGACCGTCGAGCCAGACACACTCCCAGCGACGGAAAGCGAGTTAGACGAGCCAGTATAGGTGCCGCTTGAGGCATCGTAACCGGCGTACAACGAAACTCCATCGGTAGCAGTAACGGTGTACCCGCTACCGACGAGCATCGACGTATGCGAAGACAAGGTGACCGCGGACCCCGAAATCCTCGTAGTGCAGTCGCATGCCACGGCAGTCGCGGTGCCGAGCGTTCCAGCAGAACTCACGTTCACCGCGCCCAGCGCCGAAATGTAATTTACGGTCAGATTGCCGCTGTTGCTGATATACGCGGGCCCTTGGGAATCGACGCTGGCAAGTGTGGCGACAGCGGCGAGAAGCGGCACGTTGCTGCTGCCGATGCCTGTTGCGCCACCCGCGTTGACTCTGAGGGAATTCGCGGTAATCGAACCGCCGGCCCCCTGCATGATAGCTCCGGCCGCACTCACGACGCTCACGCTACTGCCAACTGCGTTCACCGGCGCGTCAATCGTAATATCGCCTGAACTTGCCTGAAGAAAAACGCCGCTTCCAAGCGCGTTGGTCGAGGAGTTGATGCCGTTAGCTGCAGGGATACCGCCCACGCCGGCAACGGTACCGACGGTGAAAGCGTTGCTGTTCGCCAGAGAAAAGCCGAGACCACCGTTGGAACTGCCGGCGATGATGCCGACCGAATTGCCGGCGACGCCCAACTCTACGTCGCCGTTCGATGCAACCGCAGCGAGCGCGGGGGCAACGATCGGTCCACCGACCTGAGTAATATTCCCGCTGGCCGCCGACAGGCTGACGGTCCCATTGCCACTCGTTATGCCGGATACTGAGCCCGCTGTACCGACGGTGATGGCACCGGCGTTGACGAAGGCGAATCCCTGCAGTCCGACCCCGGCAATCGCGCCGGAGACATTGTTGGTCGGCTCGGTCAATGTCACGGCGCCGGCAGGCGCGCTAGCGGCCAGCGACGCGACGGAGATCGTTGCCGGCACGGAAGCATTGACGGCCTGCGTGATGTCACCGCCGGCCGCAGTCAATACGAGGGTGCCGGCCGCTGCGGTAACCGGCGCGTCGATAATGACGCTCCGATCCGCCGCCAGCGTCAGGCTGTTCGCATTGCTCCACGAAATCGGTGCCGCTACGGAAATCGTACCCCCGAGAGGCGCCGTGGCACCCGAAGAGGTTGCTATGGTTACATTTCCCAGCCCCAGCTCGTTCTGCAGGTCCGTTACCGACAGGGTCGATGTCGAATTCAAGGCCGTAATGGTGAACGGCGTCGATCCTGGCAGAGTAACGTCGACTGTCGACGGCCCTGAGTCGATCGTGATGTCACTCGGATCGAGCAACAGGGTGCCCACCGTACCCTGCGGCGCCCGCACGTCGACCAGACCCTGGAAATCGAGAAGGCCCTGGCTCGATGTCTCGACAAAGCCACCAGCGCCGCCCTGCTCTCCCCCGCGAGCGGAGATGTGTCCGTACATCTGCGTCTGCTGGTCCGACCACACGATCACCTTGCCGCCGGCGCCGGATTGCAGCGCGTCGGCCTTGATCTGCGCCATGGGTCCGACATAGGTGAGCGCGGCATTTTGCATCGAAGCATTGGTGCCGTGAATATCGCCGCCGATCAGAACCGTACCGCCACCGGTCTGACCACTGGCATCGATCACGGCGTCTGCGGTAACCCCAACACGGTTGCCGAGTACCTGCACCTCACCACCCGTGCCAGTGCCCGTAGCAGTCGTCACGCTGCCCTCGCCTAGCATGGCGTCGCCGCTCGCTTTGAATACGACCTTGCCGTTCGTTCCCGCTACCGCGCTATTGGCGCTGACGAGTCCCAGCTGATTGACGAGGGCGCCGTAAATTCCGACGCGGCCGCTTTCTGCGACGACTTTGCCGACATTGAGCGCCTGGTTACCGGGCGCGCTGACGACCACGCGCACATCGGGATCATTCGAATCGGCAAGCTCGACACTTTGGCCCGCCGCCAGCATGACATCGCCGCCGGGTGAAGTGATGATGCCGTCATTAGTGACGTTGGGCGCGATCAGATAGACCTGGCCGCCGCTCGGAGTCGTGATCGCACCGTGGTTACTGACGTCTCCCGGCTTACCGGCACTGCTGAAGTGCAACTTGCCGGCAAGAAAGTCGGCGTTGCTCAAGTTGAGACTCGATGCCACCAGGCCGTTGACGTTGACCTGGGCGCCCGCTCCGAACAGGATGCCGTTCGGATTGATCAGGAAGACCTTGCCGTTCGACTGCAACGCTCCCATGATCTGCGACGGGTCCTGGCCGGTAATGCGATTCAACACGCTGCTGGCTGAATTCTGCTGGATGAACCGCGTCAGCTCGCCCGGCATGATCGAGAAGCTCTGCCAGTTGATGATGGCGCCCGGCGAGTTCGTGATCAGCAGCTGATTACCCGAACTGACGGTGGTGACCTGTCCGGCGACGGTCTGCGCGCCGGTAGGGTTGGCGAGTACGGGACCGACCGCCAGAACCCAGGCAAACGCGGCGGCTAGCAGCTGCCGGAGGCGTGGTACGGCGCGGATCGGGTTCGGGTCAGTGCACCTGTTCATGTCTGCTCCCGTTGGCATCGAGGATCAAAATGACAGCGCCAGCAGCGCGTGCAGGCGCTGATCGCCCTTCTGCTGCGGGTCCGACGCGCTGATCACCCGGCCGAAATCCATTTGCAGCGACAGCGTCCTGCCGCTGGTGACACGCAAGCCGACGCCGGCGCTGGTTGCCGACTCATGCGTCGCCTCACCCGGGAGCGCTTCGTTGCGGGAAACATGGCCGTCATCGAAAAAACCAAGCGCGGTACAGCGCATCGCGCCGCCCCGAAGGGCGGCACACAAGTTGGGGGTGTAGACCTCGGCGTTGGCCGTAAAGCCCTTGTCGTTAGAGATTGCGCGTTCTTGCAACCCGCGGACCGAAGCCGCGCCGCCGACGCCAAACTGCTCTCCCGGCACCAGCGCATCGCGGGTCGCCTGTCCGTTGAACGTCAGCCGTATCAGCCAATCCCGCGGCAGCGGCCGCGTGAACCCGGCGCCGTAACGCAACAGCCCATAGGACGAAGTCGCGCCGGAACGAGCCGCGGCGAAATTTGCGTCGCTGGCTTGCGAGCCGCCGGGGATATTGCGCACGCCAGTCAGGTAGAAGTTGAGGTTGCCGGCGGGCAAGGCCCACTGCCCGACGTAAGACAGGCTGAACGGGTCGACCGTAACATCGCCGCCGAGTTGCAGCCCCTGAAAGCCGATGTCATTGCGAAACGCTTTGCGATCGAAACCCACGACGAGCTGCGAATCGTAACGGCCAAAGCGCGGCAACTCGTGATTGAAGTGCGCGCCGTACACGGTGCCGGCGCCGCTCACCGTCAGATCGAGGAGACCCGCCGACACCGACCCGGTATTGACGGTGGAGTAGCTGCCATAGAAATCAAGCGAGTCGGCCTGGCGATACAGCGGGATGTGATACCCGGCGCCATACACGCTGATCTTGCTCGGATCCTCCACGCTGGTCGTGTACTGGAGACTGAAGACGTGATCGAGACCGCCGACGTTGAAATTCTGGTACTGCGCCGTGACGTGAGTGCGGCCCGTGGATTCGAATCCGGAGTTGTCCAGTACAGCGCCGGCGGACCACGTCTTCTCATCGGCGACCGCCACTACAGCGTCGATGACTCCCGGCTGGTCACCGCTTTGCAGCTGCAGATTGAGCTTCTTCGACGGATTCTCATTGGCCATTCTGAGGTTTGCCGAGAGTGCGTCGGCATTGGGAATCGTGTCCTCCGCTATGGCAGGCAGGCTGCGGCGAATATTGGCGGTACTGTGAAATACGTTGCCCGTGACGCGAACCTTGCCGAGGCGTGTTTCGACCACCTTCAGGTGCACCACGCCTTCATTCAGCTCCTGCTCGGGCAATAGCACCTTGACCAGGCTGAAGCCGCGTTTGCGGTAAGCGCTCTCGAGGGCGGCCAGCGCCCGTTCGACATAACCGAAGTCGCGATCCTTGCCCGCAAACCCGGCCACCGCCGCTTGCACGGCCGCCGAATCCAACAGGGTGTTACCTTCGACTTCGAAGCGCGTGATCGCAAATGCGCCGATCGGGTCGCCCGGTTGAGCCTCGGCGTACGCCGGTGACGCAAGCAAAGCAGACAGGCCGACAACCAGCCACGAAGATAGGAGTATGCGCATCGCGGTTAGTTATGGGCAGCGTGGCCCGCTGCCTGATAGTTCCTGTTTTTTTGGTCGTCGGTCGGCAACCGCGTGAGCATTTCTTATACGCCGACCGTCAGATGCGTAAGCGTGAGCGGATCGACATCCTGCTCAGCTGGTGTCGCGCCAGGGAGTCACCGGAAATGCCGGCGCAACCGCCGGCTCGCCGCCGTTGTGGCCTTCTAACGCTCTCACCACGGCGGCTGCCGCGGGCGAACGAAAGTCAAGGACTTCGGCCACCACTTTGCAAGCACGGCACTACCAATCTCGCCATCGATGGGCAGGAGCCGTTAGGGAACGGGGTGCAGCGGGGCTTCCTGCCCCCGCCCGACCTGCCTGCGACGGTGGTGCTACTGACCTACCCGAGCTTTTACGTCGAGCCCTACCAATACTCGAATCCGGTTACGCAGCGGCCCATGCCGAAGCCCAATCCGGCGGCCGGCGATGAACGACTACGTTGGGCGGTAAGGAGTCTGCTGTGGACGCTGGTGCTGGACTGCCTGGTGGTGCCCGATACCGCCTCGAGGTGCTTTGCCGCCCCGCCCTTCTATAATCTGGCGCAACGTGAATCCGGAGTTTTCTCGATTGTTCAAAGGTCGAAGCAAGTGCCTGGGCGGCACGCTGGCGGCGCTCGGCCTGCTGCTGGCCGGCGCGGGCGCGGCGCCGATCGCTGTCGGCCAGGGCGGCGGAGATACGGGCGCCGTGCAGACGGGCGCCGTGCATACGGGCGCCGTGCAAATGGATGTCGCGCCGACCACCCCTGCGAAAGACAGCGGCGAGCCGCCCCAGTGGCAGCTACTTGGCAAGCGCTGCTCGAAATGCCACAACAGCGAGGACTGGGCGGGAGGCATCGCCTTTGACGTCATGTCGCCAGGCGATATTCCTGCCGACGCCGAAACCTGGGAAAAAGCGGTCCGCAAGCTGCGCGGGCGGTTGATGCCCCCGCCCGGCCAACCGCAACCCGACCAGCAAACGATCGATTCGTTCGTATCATGGATGGAAAGCGAGTTGGATCACGCCGCCGCCGCGCATCCCGCTCCGGGCAGCGTCGGACTTCACCGGCTGAACCGCACCGAGTACGCGCGCGAGATCAAGGAACTTCTCGGTCTCAACGTCGATGTAAAAACGTTGCTCCCAAAGGACGTGTCGAGCGATGGTTTCGATAACGTCGCCGCGACGCTGCGAATCTCGCCCGCATTCCTCGACCAGTACATCGCTGCCGCACGCACGCTAAGCCGGCAGGCGATCGGCCGCGCCAGCGCCAAGCCGAGCAGCCGGGAGTATCGCGCGGACGGCGCCAGCCAGTTGGAGCATATCGACGGCCTGCCCCTTGGCACGCGTGGCGGCATGTTGGTGGAGCACTACTTTCCGGCCGACGGGGAGTACGAATTCAACATCCGTAATTTCTTCTTCGGCGGCGCGGGCTACGTTACCAAGATCGACAAGCCGCACACGGTCGTCATGACGGTCGACGATGTGCGGGTATTCGAGCAGAGCGTGGGCGGCCCGGAAGACCTGAAAGCCGTCGACCAGCGGCAGGCGACGGCCGCGGACGAGCTGCAGGAGCGGTTCAATCACATCCGCGTCAGAATCAAGGCCGGCGCCCACGATGTGGGGGTCGCGTTCATCCAGCGCTCCTTCGCTCAATCGGACTCGCCGCTGCAGCCGATCGCCATGCTGCCCGAGATGGAGCGCGCCCCCTCGATTCCAGGCGTCGATATCTCAGGCCCTTTCAACGTCACGGGCGTTGGTGACACCGTGAGCCGGCGCCGCGTTCTGATCTGCCACCCCGCTTCGGCCGCTGACGAACAGCCGTGTGCCAGGCGCATCCTCGCGCACCTGGCAGGCGAAGCGTACCGGCGCCCGGTGACCGAAGCGGATCTCAACGCTGCGCTGGCCTTTTACGCAATGGGCCGGGAATCGGGGGATTTCGAGGCGGGCATCGAAAGCGGGCTCACCGCAATCCTCTCGAGCACCAAATTCCTGTTCCGCGCGGAGCCGGTCCCGGCGAACAGCTCACCGGGCGCCATCGCGCCGTTGGATGACCTCGCGCTCGCGTCGCGCCTGTCGTTTTTCTTATGGAGCGAAGGGCCGGATCCGGAGCTGATCGCTCTCGCGGCAAACGGTCGCCTGCACGACAGCCAGGTTCTCTCAGCACAGGTCCATCGGCTGCTGGCCGATCCACGCTCCGCCTCCCTCGTCACGAACTTCGCGTTCCAGTGGCTGAACGTCAACAAGATCGACAGTATCGAGCCCGATCCGGTGGCATACCCGGACTTCGATCGCGACCTCCGCGACAGCTTCCGCGAGGAGATCCGGCTCTTCCTGAAGAGTGTCCTGCGCAAGGATCGCAGCGTGCTCGATCTGCTGCGCTCGGATGAGACCTTTCTCAACGAACGGCTGGCGCTCCAATACGGTGTTGCGAACATACGCGGCGCGCAGTTCCGTCCTGTCCGGCTGGCCGATCCCAACAGGTGGGGCTTGTTGGGCAAAGGCGCGGTGCTCATGAGCACGTCCTATGGCAACCGCACCTCCCCCGTGCTGCGCGGCGCCTGGATCCTCGAGACTCTCACCGGCACGCCGCCGAATTCTCCACCTCCGGGCGTAGAGGCCTTCAAGGAAACCGAGCCCGGCAAGAAGGCGGAAACCGTGCGTGAGCGGCTCGAGCGGCATCGCGCCAACCCCGCGTGCTTCGGCTGCCACGGAGTCATGGACCCACTGGGGTTCGCCCTCGAGAGTTTTGATGTGATCGGCGGCTGGCGCGACCGGGACCGCGACGCGGGCACCCGCATCGACTCGAGCGGCAAGCTCGCAAACGGCACGCAGGTGACGGGTCCGGCCCAACTTCGCCAGGCGTTACTGGCCCGGCCGGAGCAGTTCGTGCAAACACTGGCCGAAAAGCTGATGATCTTTGCGTTGGGGCGCGGGCTGCGCTACCAGGACATGCCGATGGTGCGCGCCATCGTCCGCGACTCGGCACGTGAGAATTATAGTTTCGAAGCGATAGTGAAGGGCATCGTAGGCAGTCAGGCCTTCCAACTGAGCGAACTGCCGGCAGTGCCGCCGCTGGGCACGAAGCAAGCGGCGCTGCAAAGCCTGCAACCCAGGAGCTGACCCGTGTTTATCACCAAGAAGCATCTCTCCCGACGCACCGTACTTCGCGGGATGGGCGCCACGGTCTCCCTCCCGCTACTGAACGCGATGATTCCCGCCGCGACGGCGCTAGCCAATACCGCTGCCGCCCCGAAGCCGCGGTTGGGATTCTTCTATTTCCCGCACGGGGCCATCATGGAGAAGTGGACACCCACCGCGGTGGGTCGCAACTTCGATATGAGCCCGATCCTCGAGCCGCTCGCACCGTTCCGCAGCCAGATGACCATCCTCAGCAACATAGGCAACAAACCCGGAGAGAGCCGGGCTGTACACGCGCTCGTCCCGGCGACGTGGCTATCGTGCGTACATCCGAAGGAAAGCTCGACGCCGAATATGGCTGCGACCGTCGACCAGCTGGCGGCAAAGTACATCGGCCAGGACACCCCCTATCCCTCGCTCGAAGTTGCCACAGCTCAGGGGCACGGCGTCGGCAGCGCTTGTGAGCGCGGCTACGGATGCAGCTACTCGGGAACGCTTTCGTTCAGCACGCCAGCGACGCCGCTGCCGGTGGAGAGCAATCCTCGACAGCTCTTCTTGCGCCTGTTCGGCCAGGGCGACTCTCCTGCAGAGCGGCGCTTCCTCACGCGGCAAACCACGAGCCTGCTCGACATGATTTCAAACGAGACCGTTGCTCTGAGCCGCACGCTCGGACCGCAGGATCGCGCCACTTTGAACGATTACCTGGAGAGCGTGCGCGAAATCGAGCGGCGTGTGAACAACTCCCAGCGTGGCGACATAGCGGCGCTCAATCTTCCCGAGGTGCCGGGCGCAACTTCCGAGAATTTCGACGAGCAGTTGAATCTGATGTTCGATCTCATCGCCCTCGCCTATCAGGGCAACCTGACGCGCATCCAGACCTTCATGCTAGCGGCCGAAGTCAGCGAGCAGACCTACAATCACATCGGGGTCCCGGACGCCTTCCACGCACTCTCGCATCACTCCAACGACGAGGCGAAAAAAGCGCGGCTGGTCAAGATCCAGCGGTATCACACGAGCGTGTTCGCCAAGTTCATCGACAAGCTCGGAAAAATGCCGGACGGCGACGGGAGCATGCTGGATCATTCGATCCTGCTCTACGGCAGTAACATGAGCAACAGCAACCTGCACAACCAATATCCGCTGCCCACGGCGCTGCTGGGCGGCGGCTACGGCAAGGTCAAAGGAGGACAGCATCTCAATTTCGAGCAGCGCACACCGCTCGCAAACGTGCTGCTCACGATGCTGCAGCGTGCCGGAGTGCCCATTGACAAGGTGGGTGACAGTACGGGATCCGTCTCTGAGATCTAGATTCATGCCCCGTGCAGAACGACAACCGCGCATGCTGCCCGTCCTGATAGCGCTGGCGCTGGGTGTCGCAGGCGCCACGCGCGCAAGTGCTGCGGACGTGGTGGTCGAGGCTGTGGAAACACCCGCGCCGCTCGTGCTAGCTGCTCGTCGAAACGATTCCACTGCCGTGCTCGCGATGCTTGGCACGAAGCCGCGGCCGGACGTCAACCAGCGAACGGCGGACGGCACCAGCGCGCTGCATTGGGCGGTGTACCACAACGACGAACAGTTGATCGATCGCCTGTTGGCTGCTGGAGCGAAGGTCAACTTCAAGAACGACTACGGGGCAACGCCGATGTCGGAGGCCGCAGTCCTCGGCAACGTAAGAGTGATTCAGCGGCTGCTGGCAGCCGGCGCGGACGCCGAGTCAGCAAATATCGACGGACAGACCGCACTGATGATCATTGCCCGCACGAGCAATGTCGAGTCCGCGCGCCGCCTCATCAGGCACGGCGCGAATGTGAATGCTTGCGAAGGTTGGCGCGGGCAGACACCGCTGATGTGGGCGGCCGCCGAAAATCAGCCGGCAATGGTCGATTTGCTGGTGAAACAGGGCGCGCAGGTGAACGCTCGATCCGATGTCAACGAGTGGGAGCGGCAAGTCACTTCAGAGCCACGCATGCAAGAGCGCCCCTCGGGCGGCTTCACACCGCTGCTCTTCGCCGCTCGCAGGGGATGCGTCGACTGTGCGCGAATACTCGCGAAGACGGGCGCCGATCTCGATCTGCCGGATCCTGATGGAGTCAGCCCGCTGCTCATGGCGACGCTCAATTTCAATTTCGACGTCGCCGCGCTCCTGGTCAGGAAGGGCGCTGTCGTGGACAAGTGGGATCGATGGGGGCGGTCGGCTCTGTATGCGGCTGTGGATGCGAACACACTGCCAGTGGGGGGCCGGGCCGACCGACCGTCGCTGGATGCGACCACCAGCCTCGATCTCATCCAGCTGCTGCTCGAGGCCGGCGCCAATCCAAATCTGCAGCTGAAGCTTTTTCCGCCGTATCGATCCCTTCGTGACGATCGCGGTGGGGATGGGCTGTTGAGCATTGGAGCCACTCCCCTCATTCGGGCCGCGAAAGCGGGCGACGTGCCCGCAATGCGCCTATTGCTCGCGCACGGCGCCAATCCCTCTCTGCCTACTGCTGCCGGAATAACGCCGCTCATGGCCGCGGCGGGCAACGCCTCTACTAATATCGATACGCGGGGTCGCTATAAAACAGAAGCGCAGGCCGTGGATGCAGTGGACGCGCTGCTGGCGGGTGGTGCAGACATCAGTGCCCGTGACGCCAACGGGCAGACCGCTCTGCACGGGGCGGCAGCTTGGGGCTGGAACGATGTGGTGAAGGTCTTGGCGGCACATCACGTCGAGCTGTTAGCGAAAGACGTGCGCGGCCGTACAGCCGCCGATATCGCGATGGGCAGCGCCAGCAGCTCCGGACGTGGGAGCTCCGATCCGCATCCGGAAACGGCAGCGCTACTGCGGCAACTGATGAGCCCGGGCGCAAGTCCGCCCACGGCCGGCGACACGGTCAGCGACAAGTCTCCGGTCGCAATTAGATCCACTGCGAACTAGAGCAGCTCAACTGCTCACGGCGCGGCAGCGCTTACAGTCTGCGCGGGCGGCAACGCATAGGCGTGGACATACAAGCCCTCGTTGGGTCCGAAAGGATTGTTGCCGCCTACCGTCACGACCATAAAATGTAGATGCCAGTTCAAAGCGCATCGAGTGCCTCCGGCGCGAGGCAGCGTCCGCGTATCATGTCCGCCGCCTTCTCGCCGATCATGATCGTCGGGATGTTTGTATTACCCGTTGGATCGTCGGGCATGATGGACACATCGGGCCATGCGCCGGACGATGCCGGAAACTATCGGTCCAGGCAGCGTTTGAAACGCTCGTCGACCCGACGCGCGTACCAGTCGGTCGTCAGATTGCGGCTGATTTTCGGGCCATGCAGCTTGATACGCGGCACCAGCGCCGCAGCGGGCGGCCGGCGGTCCGCCGCTGCGGCGAGCGTGAATACCTGTTGGTATAGCGGCGTTTGTTCGAAGTCTTTGCTTTTCGCCTGCTCGAGGGCGCTGTGGATCGCGCTTGCGCCCACAGTCAACCGCCCGGCCAGCGTATCCAGCGCCAGCTCGGTACTGCCTTTCGCGCCGCTGTCGTGGGGCAGCAGCGCACCGTCCGGTGTCAGCGGGATGCCCGAGGCGCTGCTGACGGCGTTTTGGAACGCGGCATTACGGCTGGCGTACTGGCCCGCGTTGAAGTCGGCGAAGCGGTAGAGGTATCTGTCGTATGAGGCCGGGTACCCGAGGAGATGGGCTATGCCGAAATACAAACTTCCCCGGCGCGTAAACAGCTCATCCTCGAGACTCACCTTTACCGGGTAGGGGTACGACTTCGCGGCGGCGGACTGCTCGACGAAGGCGACATTGACTTGCATCGGGCCGCGAGTGCGCACCGGGTTCCAGCCCGAGAATAACTTCCGGCCCAGGGGCACTGTGCCGATGAAGTCCTCGAAGATATCGCTGAGCTCCTTTTCGGTCTTCGCGGCATCGATCCGGTCGCTATAGCTGCGCCCGGTGGAGGACTTCAGTTGCAATGCCGTGTGCACGATGAGCCGCGGCACCCCGGCGTGCTCGGCGCGGCTATCGATTTCCCGCCAGGCGATCGCCCGCAACCCGGGCACCGCCGGGTTGACGCGAAACCCCGATTCCTGCTCGATGACCGCAATCACGGCGCAGACATTTTCGTGGGTGGGTTGTATGGCCTGCGCGGCAAAGCCGGCATACAGATCGGTAACCCAACCCGCGCGGTCCGGCACTGCAGCCGGCAGCGCTCGATTGATAAGCGCCCGGCCCTGCGCCGGAGTCAGCGCCGGCGGCGCGTTCCCCGGCATGGGCTTCTCACTCGCGCAACTCGCCAACAGCGCCGCGCCGACCAGCAACCACGCACGGGCGCCATACCGGCGCAGTGACTGGCTCAACAATCTCGTTCTGACGCAAGTACCGCTGACCGGCGCAAATTGGGCGCCGACCCATTCAGATGCACAGCAGTCGGCGCTGAGCTCAAAGTGGGGGCTCATTCTGTTAGGGGGACACGTGAGCAAACGAATAGTTTCCAGAATCTCCAGTATCAAGATCATGGCGGTGGCCGGTGCATCGCTGTTCAGCGTCGCGGCGCAGCATACTCTCAGACGCCTGGCGCGGCCGCGCAGGCAGCCGCGAGGCAGGTGCCGGAACACGAGCAAGGCGCAGTCCTGAGTATCGCGTTTGCCGGTCCCATGGTAGCGAACCTGGACAGATCGCTGCCGTTCTACCGGGCGATCGGATTTACCCAGGATTGCAGCGTCGCTTCGGCCTGGCGCAAGGACGAATTGCTGGATCGGCTGCTGGGTATCAAAGGAGCGCAGTCCCGTACCGCAAAGCTCACCATCGACAGCAATGTCTCGGGCAAGCCGTTCAGTCGCTACTGCGGGAATTGAAGGGAATCCAGTTCCGGAATCTCGCCGGCTACACGGCCTGGGAACCCCCGCACGACTGAGACGCGCAGTCCCCACGAGATTGCCGCCGATCATGGGGTTCGAAACCGCGGCGCCCGTCCTCCAACCGGTCACCGCCGGGCTGCTTTCTGCCGTAAGATTCTCCGCTCAAGGTCAAGCGCTGGAGCCATGGCGACGATGTTCAAATCGATTCTGATTACCGCGGTCTGTATCCTCCTGCCCTACGCCGCCGATGCCGCATTCAAGAAGGACGCACCGACAGTGCTCATCACCGGGGCGAATCGAGGCATTGGGCTCGAGCTGGCGCGCCAGTACGCCGACCGGGGCTGGAACGTCATCGCGACGTCGCGCCACGCGAACGGGGATCCGGGCCTTGCCGCGCTAAGTGAAATCGCGTCCTCACATCCCCAGGTCGCCCTCGAGCGTCTGGACGTCACGGACACGGCGATGATCCGCGGCGTCGCGGAAAAGTATCGCGACCAGCCCATCGATGTTTTGTTGAACAACGCGGCGGCCGTCGAACCGACGTTCGCGGCGGATATGGCCGCGGTAAGCGAGACCTACGACAAGATCGACTTCGACGCCGCTAGACGCGACTTTGACGTGAACGCATTGGGCCCCATGCGTGTCGCGCAAGCCTTCATGGCGAACGTCGAGCATTCGAAGACAAAGAAGGTCATTTCGGTGACCTCGCTCGCGGGCTCGTTCGGTCAGCCGCTGCCGGGCGCGATCGCAATGAACTACGGCGCGAGCAAAGCGGCGCTGAACAAGTACATGGTGCTGCTCTCGATCGCCATGAAGCCCAAGGGCGTCGTCGTAGGGCTGGTGCAGCCCATTTTCGTAGCCAGCAAGGCCGACGCGGCCAACATGAAGGGCGCAGCCCCGATCGGTCAGGAAATCGGCAAGCTGATCAAGGTGATCGATGCGATGACCATGGAGGGTGCCGGCAAGATCACGAATTTCAGCACGGGTAAGACGGACCCCTTCTAGTCTATGCGGCCCGGGTGAAATTTCCCGAACGCACTTTAACGAGTGCCTCGGCGGCGTCAAACGTCACGCCGAGCGGATTGCCGCCTCGTGCGACGACCTCTATCTGCTTTTCGAGCAGCCGTCGCTGCATCATTATGCCGCGATCGCTCGTAACGAGATGCTCCTCGGAATGCAGGGAAATCGGGCCCTGGCCCATCTGCGCTTCGAAATCCCCGGGAAAGCGCTGGTGCTCTTCCTCGGTCATCTCGCCCCAGGTCTTGCCGTTCAGGCGGATGCCGCCCCGCGGGGCGCCCCGCGGAATTTTCATGACCATCGCCTGCACGTAGTGCGAATCGTCGACGGGGACGACCCACGAGATCATCGCGGACTGGCCGGATTTGAACTGGATGTCCGGCACGCTCATGACGTTAGGCATCAGCCACGTGGAAATGCGATCCACCTCCTGACCGCCCTCCACCTTGCGCACGGCCGAATAGCAGACGCCGTGGTCGGCATAGAAGAAATCCACCTTAGGCATCACCGCGAACTGCTGGTGAAACTGCACGCCACTGAACGTGGTGTGCAGAACGAGCACGTGGAATGGGTCCATCACGTTATCGTTCATGTGAATCCAGCTGTAGGGCACTAAGGATAGCGACGCGTCTCCCGTCGAGCCGAACCCTCCAACGGCGACCCACAACTCTTCGTCTGAGGTCAGACTCTCGAGATTGTCATAGCGAGGCAGTACGGGTTTTCTGTCAGGCGGCCCGAGATACGCGAACACGAGTCCGTAACGCTCTTCGACCGGATACCAGGGCTGACGCGCGGCGTCTCGATGGCGGCCACCATCCGGCTCGCACGGTTGCTCCAGGCACCGGCCCTGCACATCGAACAGCCAGCCGTGATAGCAGCAGCGGATGCCTTCGGCTTCGATGCGGCCGTAGTGGAGCGACGTGCCCCGATGCATACAGCGGGGATACAACAGACCGGCACGACCCGCACGGTCCCGGAACAGCACGAGATCCTCGCCGAGGACTCTTATTTTACGCGGCAGATCGCGCACCTCAGAGGAGGCAGCGATCGGCTGCCAGTAACGCCGGAGCAACTCGCCGCAGGGCGTGCCCGGACCGACTTTCGTCAGCAGATCGTTCGAATGCTGCGGGGGTCTTCCGTAGGCATTGCCGTCGCTCGCCGCGACCGCGCCCTGGCCCGTGATGGTCTCGCTCGTCGCCGCCATGGATCACCTCCAAAGCCGTGAGCAGTGCCCGGAGCGCGCCCCCACGTCCCCTCGAATCGCAGGCACCGTTATATCGCGTCCCGAAATTCAATCCAAGTGGGGCTTAAGGCGGTCATCGCGAGCTATTGCGGCCGAAGCGCTGGCAGTCGTCCTCAGGAGCGCGCGGCGGGGAACCGAGCAGGAATGACAAGCGGCAAACGCGACTGCGGCGTTCCGGTGCCGCAGTCGCGTCTGGGTGCACTGTCAGTGCTTTGCCTTGAGCAGTCCGTGCGGATCGATGACGAATTTCCGCGCGACCCCCCGATCGAAGTCCGCATAGCCCTGCGGCGCTTCATCGAGCGAAATGACCGTCGCGTTGACCGCCTTCGCGATTTGTATGCGATCGTGCAGCACCGCCATCATCAGCCCGCGGTTGTATCTCATGACCGGGGTCTGGCCGGTAAAGAACGAGTGCGACTTGGCCCAGCCGAGCCCCAAGCGCAGACTGAGGCTCCCCTTGCGTGCCGCGGGGTCCTTCGAGCCCGGATCATCTGTCACATACAGCCCCGGAATGCCGATGGCGCCGGCCGCGCGAGTCACTTCCATGAGCTGGTTGAGAACGATTGCCGGCTGTTCCTCGCCACCCTTGCCCTTCGCCTCGAAACCCACACAGTCGACCGCACAGTCCACTTCGCGCACGCCGAGAACCTTCTCGACCAGGTCGGCGATCGGCGCGCCCTGATTCAGATCAATGGGTTCACAGCCGAAGGAACGGGCCTGCTCGAGGCGCTCCTTGCTGAAGTCTGAGACCATGACGACCGCGGCCCCGAGCAGCAGCGCCGCGGCGGCCGCCGCCAATCCCACTGGGCCCGCGCCGGCAATCAGCACCGTGGCTCCGGTCGTAACACCAGCCGACACGCACCCGTGATACCCGGTGGGCAGAATGTCAGTCAGGCAGGTCAGATCGAGAATCTTTTCCATCGCCTGGCCCTTGTCCGGAAAGCGCAGCAGGTTGAAATCCGCATAAGGCACCATGACGTACTCCGCCTGCCCCCCGACCCAACCGCCCATATCGACATAACCGTACGCGCCTCCGGCACGCGCCGGATTCACGTTCAGACAGACTCCCGTGTCGCGCTCCTTGCACGTGCGACAGCGGCCGCATGCGACATTGAAAGGCACCGAGACGAGGTCGCCCATTCCGATGAACTGCACATCGCGCCCGACTTCGATGACCTCGCCGGTAATCTCGTGGCCGAGAACGAGCCCTGCTGGGGCGGTGGTGCGTCCGCGCACCATGTGCTGATCACTGCCGCAGATATTGGTGCTCACTACTTTCAGAATCACTCCGTGCTCAGCCCGCCTGCCCCGCGGATCCTCCAGCTTCGGAAAGTCGATGTTGCGAACTTCCACCTTGCCGGGCCCGACATACACGACGCCGCGATTGCTTGCCATGACTTAGTTGCTCCTCGCCGTTATCCGAACGCCTTCGCGCCCGCTTCCGCGACCGCCTGGTCCTGCTCGCCGGTGCCGCCGCTGACACCGACCGCGCCCACGACTTTGCCCGCGCGCTTGACCGGCACACCGCCGGCAAAAATCATCACGCGCCCGTGGTTGGAAGCGTGGATGCCGTAGAACTGGCCGCCCGGCTGCGAAAACTTCGCAAGATCCCGGGTGCTGATATCGAACGCGCGCGCGGTGAAGGCCTTGTTGATTGAAATATCGATGCTGCCGAGCCACGCCCCGTCCATACGCACGTGCGCGACCAGGTTACCGCCAGTATCTGCCACTGCGATATTCATCGGCTGACCTAACTCGCCCGCCTTCTTCTCTGCCGCGGAAATAATTTTGCGCGCGTCTTCAAGTGTGACCATCGTAAATCTCCTGTGACGTTGCAGCTCAATCGATTCGCTCTGGAGTGTATTCACAGCGCAGACAGTTTGCCTATCCGATATTTCCATTAACGGGCGCCGCGCGTCAACGGATGGAGCGCTGTTGGGAGTGAAGCTCAGGTCAGCGCTATGAGATGGGGGCTGCGCTGCGCACGCTTGCTGCGCACGCTTGCTGCGCACGCTGCTTTCGTCAGTGCGCGTTAGCTTGGAGCATTGCCGTTCCAGGTCTGGAACGGCGACTCGGACGGCGGCGGCAGCGTGAACTGAAAGACACTGCCATGGGGCGACCGGCACGACGCCCACAGTCGACCGCCGTGGGCTTCGACTATGGAGCGGCAGATCGACAGTCCCATGCCCATCCCCTCGCGCCGGGTGGTGAAGAACGGTTCGAAGATGCGGCTCATGGTTGGCGCATCGAGGCCTTTGCCCGAATCCGCGACGGCAGTCAGGACGCAACCGTTCGCGTCGAGCGTGGTAGTGACCCGCAGGAGCCGCGCCCGATTCAGTACCCCACTCAACGCCTCGATGCCGTTCTTGACCAGGTTCACGATGACCTGCTGTAGCTGGACACGGTCGCCCGTGATGCGCTCGAGGTCTGCGCACAACTCGGTCTCGAGCGCCACCTCGTGCCGGCTCAACTCATTGCGCATCAGGTCCAGCACATCCGTGATCGCGCCGTTGAGGTCGAGCTGCGACATCGCGGGCGAGCCTTTCCGTAGCATCGCGCGGATGCTTTTTATGACATCGCTCGCATGGTGTCCGGTTCTGACGATACGCTCGGCGGCCTTGCGCACCCTGTCGAGATCCGGCCGCTCCTTCGCGAGCCAAAGCAGGCAGGATTCGGCATTCGTCACAATCGCCGCGAGCGGTTGGTTCACTTCATGAGCGATCGATGCGGCGAGCTCGCCCATCGTCGTGAGTCGCGCCACGTGCGCGAGCTCCGCCTGAGCATCGCGCAGCGCGTCTTCGGCGTGCTTGCGTTCGCTCACGTCCATCGTGCTTCCGACGTAGTCACGCACCTCGCCGGATTCATCGACGATCGGGCGGCCGACACTGTGGAGGTGTTTGATCGTTCCGTCGGCGAGGACGATCCGGTAATCAACTGCCAGCCGCGCGCGCTCACGGACGGCCGCCTGCAGCTTTTGCTCGAGAGCCGCTCGATCTTCCGGATGGACGATTTCGATGAACATCCGGTAGCTCGGAAAAGGCTCGAGGCCCGGATCGCGACCCAGGATGCGATAGTGCTCCGCCGACCAGACAGCCCTGCCGCTCGCTATCTTCCAGTTCCAGCTTCCGATGCTGCTCATCCGCTGCGCTTCGGCCAGGAATGCCTCACTGCGCTGCAGGCCGGCGTACAGGCACGCATTTTCCAGGGAGATCGCGGCCTGGGCGGCGAGAAATTCCAGCACGGTGATGCGCTCCGGAGTGAAGGCGCGCCGCGTCAGGTTGTTTTCCAGATACAGCGCGCCAACCAATCCGGCCTGCTTGATGATCGGGATGCACAGGACGGACTTCGGGCGACGCTGCTGCACGTATTCGTCGCCGGAGCAGATATCGCTCAGCATCGCATCGTCGAGTATCAGGCTCTGCCGGCTCCTGAGCACGTAATGGAGCGCGGATTCCGGCAGGTCCTGACTCGATACGGTCTCCTCTCGAAGAGTCACATTTACCTTGCCCTCACAGGTAGCGGCCTCGGCCGCGATCCGTGGCTCGCCGTCGCGTATCAGGATGAGGACGCCCCGCTCGGCACCCGCGTGTTGCACAGTGATTCGCATCAGCGTCTCGATCAACTTGCCGAGCACGATTTCACCCGACAGTGCCTGCGATGCCTTGAACATCGTGCCGACGTCCAGATGGTCGACGGGAGCGCCAAAAGTGACGGTGGGACCCGGGAGCGTCGGCGGCTCCTGCAGATCGGGATGGAGCCGATCGAGTTGCCGCACCTTTCCCGTGGCGCCCCACCGGACGTAGCAGGACCGGGCACTCCGTCGATAGGTAACGGCGATCGTCTCGAAGCCGCGCGCCGCGTAAAACCGCGCGGCGAGCTCATTTCCCAGGCCCTCGTTCTGTGTGACATGGCGCTCGCGTGCCGACGCGACCGCGACTTCGTACAGACGCATGGCATCCAGGTCACGGCCGTCCAGGCGCGCGATTTCGGCACCGATCAACGCCGCGCGGTTGCCGAAGTTCTCCGGGCAGTTCTGCGCCCAGCCTGTTATCTGTCCGTAGTGATTATGAAGCGCTTCCAGGTGCCGCTCACGCTGCCCCTCGGGCGCGCAGTCACAGACAGCCGCCCGTGTGAGCGCCCCGTAGAAGTGGTATTCGGCTGCCTCGAAGCAGGAGCGCGTCGACCATAGAAGGGTTCCCGCGCGGTCCGCCGCCTCAATACCAGCCGCGTAGTCCTGCCTGAAGAAACACTCCTGCAGCGCGAAGATCCAGTGAAAGCATACGGCCATCGCCAGGTGCGGGTGCTTCTCCAACTGCGGCGCGCCCCAAGCATCGCTGTACGCGGGGTCAGCGGCGCTCGCGGCCTCCGGCGCAAGTCCACGAAGTGCCCGGATGAGGGGGAGTTGCCCGATGAAATGCTCGGCAGCGAGTCCAAGCCGGGCCTTGCGTGCAAATGCCAGCGCCTCCTCGGCTTCGAGCTGCACAGCGGCGAGCGGCTCGCCGGAGACCAGCAGGTTCGTGATCAGATGCCTGTAGGTATACGCGGCAAAGGCCAGATCCCCGATCGCACTCCCCGCGTCAAAGGCAAACCTCAGCAACGGGCGGCACGCGGGCAGGGGCCGCGTCCAAGGCATGGAAAATGAGCCCACGCACGAATAGACGCGCGCTTTGAATCGATCCAGGCCGCGCCGGTCCACCAGATCGCAGGCCAACTGCCCAAAGCGATACGCTGTCAGGTAGTCGCCGAAGCGGGGACCGAGCACCATGTTGAGTGCGGCGTAGGCGACGCTCGAACCATCACCGTTGCCCCATTTCAGGCTGATATTCGTCATACGCAACAGGACGAGCTCGAGAAGATTCCGGTCGACATAAAACGCCGCAGGGAAGAGCCCTGTGAGCACATTCATGGTCGCGAGGCACGTCGGATCGCTCATGGCGGGCAAGTCGACGAGCGTCTCGATCGGACGGCGCTCGAGCTTGCGCAGCATGCGGTGGTATTCCTCCCCGACTTCCTCGTCCGTAGGATGCGCCGACCAGGTTATGCCAACACGCTCGAGAAATTCGAAACTGATCTGCGCGGCACGCTCGCTGCGCCCGGTCGTGAAGTAGAGCAGCACCGCGAGGCAGACGACATCCGCCAGCTGACCAACGTCCGCGGCGTGCGCCCTCAGGGCCAGAAGCCGTTCCTCGGCTGTCGTCAGCTCGCCCGTCATGAACTCGCATTCCGCCATTTGTAACTCCAACTCGAAGCTCAGCCTGTGCGTCGCGTCCCGCCGGTCACTCAGCAGCAAATCACGACCCATGGCGAAATACGCGAGCGCCGAGTCATAGGCCGTGGACGTCTTGGCGCGTTTACCCGCCAGAAGATCCAGCCTGGCAAGCTGCTCACGGTCCTGCGGCGAATCGATCAGGGCGGCGCCGCGATTGAGCTGATCGACGATCTCGAAGATCTTCTCATCGAGCAGCATTGGGTCCGTTCGCGACACGAGCACCCTGCCGAGGCACAGATGCGCCGCAACGCGCTCCTCTTCCGGGAACAGGGCATAGGCCGCCTCCCGAACACGATCGTGGACGAACGTGTAGGTTCCATTCGTCCGAAAGACGAGGCCCGTCTGCACGGCGTCCCGCAAACCTGTGTGCATCTCCTCCTCGGGCGCTCCATGAGCCATGGCCACAGTGGCGAGCTCTGCGACGTTACCCAGACAAGCCAGTTGGCCCAGCGCTGTCTGCGTCCTGTTGGGCAGACGGCTCAGCTTCGCTGCCATGAAGTCCGCCAGGTTGTCAGTGATGCCCTTGGCGCGAATCCGGTCCATCTCCCACCACCACTCGGCGCGGTGGCGATCGAACACGAGCAATCCCTCTTCCGCCAGTGTGGCGACGAACTGGATCGTGAAGAACGGATTGCCGCCGGTCTTTTCATGCACCAGCGCGGCCAATGCGTGCACGTGCTCGACTTGCGCGTGCAGGGTATCCGCCATGAGCTGCCGTAAATCCTCGACCGCGAGAGGCGCGAGCACGATCTGCGAGACTCGCCCCCCGCCGCTGCGGATTACCCCCAACGCCCTCATGAGCGGGTGCGCGGGACTGACTTCGTTGTCCCGGTAGGCACCGATCAGCAACAGGTTGCGCATCTCCGGCTCGATCACGAGCCTCTCGATCAGCTCGAGGGTTGCCGTGTCCACCCACTGCAGATCGTCGAGAAACAGCACGAGCGGGTGGTCCGGCTGCGCAAACACTCGAACGAAGCGGCGGAACACCAGGTGAAAGCGGGCCTGCGCATCCTGCGGCTCCAGGCCCGCCACCGGCGGCTGCTCACCGATGATGAGCGCCACTTCCGGAATCAGAGTGACCATGAGCTGGCCGCTCGGACCCAATGCGTCGCGCAGCTCGTCGCGCCAGAGGCGCAGCTCCGCGTCGCTCTTGCCGAGGAGTTGCCGCACCAGGCTCTGAAACGCCTGGGCCAGCGTGGCATACGGGATGTTGCGCCTAAACTGATCGAACTTGCCGGCCGCGAAGAGTCCCCGCGGGGGGACCAGCACCTTGTGCAACTCGTTGACGATGGAGGATTTGCCGATGCCCGCGTAGCCGGACACCAGCACGAGCTCGGCGGTCCCGCAAGTCGCGACCCGATCAAACACCGCGACGAGGCGCTCGATCTCGGCCTCGCGCCCGTAAAGCTTCTCAGGTATCAGCAATCGATCCGGCCTGTCGTGCTCTCCAAGCGCAAACGGGGCGACACCGCCGTGGGTCGTCCACCCGACCAAACACCTCCGCAGGTCGACTTCGACACCCGCGGCGGTCTGGTACCGATCCTCGGCGTTCTTGGCCAGGAGCTTCAGGACGATGGCCTGCACCGGCTCGGGCAAGCCACTCACGCTATCTCCAGGCGGCAGCGGCTTGCCCGCGATGTGACAATGAATCAACTCCATGGGATCGGCGGCGGTGAATGGCAGCACGCCGGTCAGCATCTCGTAAAGAGTCACACCGAACGAGTACAGATCGCTGCGGGCATCGACTGAACGATTCATGCGACCGGTCTGTTCGGGAGCCATGTAGGCCAGCGTCCCCGCGATCACCTCCGGCGAGCCGGGCGCCTGGCGTTCGCGCAACAGCCTGGATGCGATCCCAAAACCGGTGATCCGGACATTGTCGGCCGCGTCGACGAACACATTCGACGGCTTGATGTCCTTGTGAATGAGACCGCGTTCGTGAACGTGGCGCAGCGCAGCCGCAAGAGCAGCGGCAATGCGCAGTACGCGGGTGATTTCCAGCGGTTGCCCGAGAAGGCGATCGAGTGGGTTGCCGCCCGGATCCGCGAAGACGAGGGTTGCGTGTCCCGCGTGCCGCGCCAGCGCCAGAGGGCGCAACGCGAATGTGGGATCGAGCTCGTCCGCGAGCGAGTATTCGTGCTCCAGCTTCCTGATGTTGGCGAGCGCCTGTCGAGTGGGGCCGGCGGCCACCACCAGGATCGGGGCGGTATCGCCGGGCTGCCGGCCGCGATACAAGTCGAACTCCAATCCTTTCCGCAGCGTCTCGAGCTCGTATCCTGACAGCGCCGTCACGACACGCCACTCACGACAGGACCGCACGGCGGCTCATTTTTTCCGCAGCGAACGGCACACGGCCCTGCTGACGGCCGCGAGCAGTTCCTGCCCATTGAAGGGTTTTTGAAAGATGTCGCGTGCCCCTGCGATGAACGCGCAACGCGGCGAATTGGCCAGCTCATCGCGGCCCGTTATCAGAATGACCGGCAGTTCCGGGCGCGCGACCTTGGCCAGCCGCCGCAGCTCGAAGCCGTCGATCGCGGGCATGCCGATATCGGAGATCACACAGTCGATTTCCGCAAGTTGGCCACTTTCGAGAAACGCGCTGGCGGAGGCGAACAGACGCACCGTATGATCGGCCGATTCGAGCAGATCTTCCAGAGATTCGAGCACCAGCGGGTCGTCATCGACAACCGCCACGACGGATGGGGTCAGCGCTGCCATTACCGGACTTCAAGCTCCTGCCGTGGACAAGCGGTATCGTCGGGGCGTGACAGGCGCAGCGAGCATCCCGCTTACGCAGCGACACCGCTCTCGTCTCAAGTCACAGTCAAGCTTCCAACATGCGTTGCGAGCGAGGGCCAGCCTAGACAGCAACCGGACCTTTGCCTATCACGGGTTTCTATTAGGACGATCCGGATTAGATAAGACGATCCGGATTAGAATGAGCGTCGATTCGCTCCCCGTGCGTGGGTGTGGTCGGGGCAGCCGCAGAAGAGCCGGGGAGAACCCAAATGAGCTCGAGCGACCACATCGTCTTCATCGTGGACGACGACGATCGAATACGCGAGGCGCTGTGCGAGCTGTTGGGGGCAGCGGGCCTGAGCGCGGTGGCTTTCGGGTCCGCTACCGAATACATCGAATTTTCGAAGCCGGATTTACCGGCCTGTCTGATTCTGGACGTCGAGCTCCCGGACATCAACGGGCTGGAGTTGCAGCGACGGATCGCCTGCGGCGACCACACACCCATCATCTTCATCACGGGCCATGGCGACATTCCGTCGTCCGTACGCGCGATCAAAGCGGGTGCCGTCGATTTCCTGACAAAGCCCTTCAGCGGGGATAACCTGCTGGCCGCGATCCATACGGCCTTCGCGCAGGATGATGCAGCGCGTCGCGAGAGAGCCGATCTGAACCGGCTGCGGCAACGATTCGCCTGTTTGACGCCGCGCGAGCGCGAAGTTCTGCCTCTGGTGGTCAGCGGACTTCTCAACAAGCAGGCCGCGGCGGAGCTCGGCATAAGCGAAACCACCCTGCAGATTCATCGCAGCAAGATCATGCACAAGATGGCGGCTGAGTCGCTCGCCGAATTGGTGAGGATGGCCGGCAAGCTGGCCGTCCCCTTCTCGCGCTTCCGGCACGTGTAGGACGCAGCGGCCACTCGCTCTCCTCGCGCAGAATCCCACGGCGCTGCGCGATCGCGACCGCCTCAGTTCTGCTGGCAGCGTTCAGCTTGCCAAGTATGGATTTCACGTGCGTCTTCACAGTCCCTACCGCCACGACCAGCCTTGCGGCAATTGCCTTGTTGCTCAGACCCAGCATCATCTGCTGCAGAATGTCAGCTTCCCGTACGGTCAACATCTGCCGTTTCATCCGCTCCGCAATACGGCTCGCGACCACCGGCCCGACCGCGATATCCCCTTGATGTGCCGAACGCAGGCCCTCGAGGAGATCGCGCAGGCTGCAACCGAGCAACAGGTAGCCGCATGCACCCTGCTCCAACGCGTGGCAGATCCTTGCCTCACTGTCGCTATGTGTCAGGATCACGACACGCGGAATGGCAGCGCCGGCGGCGGCAATCAGCCGCAAACCGGATTCATAGTCCGCGACGACTACATCGGCCGAGTGCGCCGGATTCGCCGTGTTCGACGCCGCGGTTGCCGCCGGGCCACAGAGCGTCGCTTCGAAGTCGCATCGCTCGCTCAGAACGGCCGCCAGCCCGAGCGATATCAGCGGATCGGCGTGTGCCACGAGCACCCTGATTCTGGCGGCTGGGAACATTAAAAATGGCCTGTCCGGTTGCCTCGCGGCAGTTTTCGCACGGCAGTTTTCGCAATAGCAGGATAGTGAGCGCCGCAAACCGCGCCTATCACGCCTTTCCATTAGTTCCGGCGACGCCAATTGCCATCCACGCCTACGGCTGCACGTCTACGGCTGTCCACTTCGCTCGCGCGCCTCCTGTTCCGCGGCGGTATAGATCGACTCCGGGACGGCTTCGAGCCTTTCCTGCGGAATGCGGTGACCGCTCAGGTCCGAGAGCCCATAGGTGCCCTCTTCTATCTTCTGCAGAGCCCGGTTCACGCGTGCCGCACGCTCCACATCACGGGCGACCAGCGTTCCCTCGAGCTCCAGCATCGTCAGCTTCTGCGCGTCATCCTCATACTCCCGTGCACCCGCGGTGCTCTCGGAATTTATGGCGGTTTCGTCCGTCTCTTCGTTCCTTGCGGTCGTCAACAGCGACTTGCGCAGCCGCGTCAGGTGCTGGCGCTGCCTCTCGATGAAAGCCGCATCGAGGTTCGCTCCTTTGCTGCTCATGACAAGCCTGCGCACACGGATTTCGTCTCCAGATAGTTATTGAGCGCGTCGTGACCCATCTCGCGGCCCCAGCCCGACTGCTTGTAGCCGCCGAACGGCATAGCCGCGTCGAAAATGTTGTAGCAATTGATCCAGACGGTGCCGGCGCGCAGGCGGGCAGCGAGGCGATGTGCCTTGCCCAGATCGCGCGTATAGATCCCTGCGGCCAGGCCGTACATCGTGTCGTTCGCGCGGTTCAGCACGTCGTCGTCCACGCTCTTGAAGGGGCTCGCGGTGACGACCGGACCAAAAATCTCCTCGCGGTACACCTTCATGTCGTTCGACGTGTTCACCAACACCGTGGGCTCGATGAAGTATCCCGTGCCTGCGACCTGCTGGCCGCCGCACAATGCCCTGGCGCCCTCCTCGGCGCCGGAGCGCAGATACCCGGAGACCCGCTCCAACTGCGTCTGCGAAACGAGGGGACCCATCTGTGTGCGCGTATCCAGCCCGGGGCCGATCCGGATCCCCTTGGCGAATTCGGTGATGCCCTCCACGACGCGGTCATAGTGATTCTCGTGCACGAACAGTCGCGAGCCGGCGCAGCAGCACTGGCCCTGATTGAAGAAGATGGCATTCGCCGCCCCCGGAATGGCGAGCTCGAGATCCGCATCCTCGAGAATGATATTGGGGGACTTGCCGCCGAGCTCGAGAGTGACTTTCTTCAGATCGTTCGCGGCCGCCTTGACGATGAGCTTGCCCACTTCCGTGGAACCCGTGAACGCGACCTTGTCAACCTGCGGATGCGCGGCAAGCGGCGCGCCGCAAGGCTCTCCGAAGCCGGTGAGGACGTTCAGCACGCCATTGGGAAGGCCCGCTTCCTGACACAACTCCGCCAGCCGCAGACCGGACAGCGGCGTCTCTTCGGCCACCTTCAGTATGATCGTGCAGCCCGAGGCAAGCGCGGGCCCGAGCTTCCAGGCCGCCATCAGCAGCGGGAAATTCCAGGGGATGATCTGAGCGACGACACCGATCGGCTCGCGGCGCGTATAGGCGTGATATTCGGCACCGGGTGTGTAGGGAACCGACAGCGAAAGGGTGTTGCCTTCGATTTTGGTCGCCCAGCCGGCCATGTAGTGAAACAGATCCGCCGCCAGCGGCACATCCGCCGCCCGCGCGACCACGATCGGCTTGCCGTTGTCGAGGGCTTCCAGTTGCGCCAACTCCTCCAGGTTTTCCAGGATCAGGTCGCCAATTTTCCAGATGATCCTGCCGCGCTCGGACGGCGACATGCGCGGCCACGGACCCTGGTCGAACGCCTTGCGGGCCGCTGCTACGGCAGCGTCCACGTCGGCTTTCATACAAGCGGCCGCCCGGGCGATGCGCTGGCCGGTGGCAGGATTGAACACATCGAAACTTTCACCGCTCTGCGCGGCGACCCAGCGGCCGTCGATCAGGACTTTGCGCGGCTGGGAGATGAATTGTTGCACTCTGCTATTGAGCGCGGTCACTTCGGCGTTCGCATTCATACGGAATCTCCGTGGGACCGGGGGTAGCGGCGGGCGAATCGATTTGACAGCGAATCGCCTGCAGTCGCAAGCGCCCTTACCGGGAAAACGCACTGCCCGGAAAGCTGTCACGCAGCCGTGACAGTCGTGCGGTGGCCACCGGTTACGAAGGACTCCGCGATAGACATTACGATGCACACCGTCTCGTTCAAGCTGCGCAAGGAACACTCATGACGCCAAGACTATTTTTTCACGGGAGTCAGCTCCGGACTGGGCCAGGCTTTGGCAAAGGAGGCGCTGGCGGCCGGTCACCGGGTCGTTGGCACGGTCCGGAATGAGGCCGCGCGGGCCGAGTTCGAGCCCCTGCGGCCGGGCCGCTCCTTCGGCAGAATGCTTGATGTGACCAACGAGAAGGCGGTGTCTGAGGTCGTCGCGGGCATCGGGGCCGCAATCGGCGCGATCGACGTTCTCGTCAACAACGCCGGCTGCGGGCAAAAGGAGATCACGGAGTGGAGTCGGTCTCTGCCTCAACGAATTTCGACTGATGCGACCAGAGCAGCGCTCCACGAGCGTAACTGCGCGAGGTTGGTGGTCTCCTTTTCCTGGAGGTCGATGGTCTCGTTGACCATCACCTCCTGCCCCCCCACCAGAGTGTCCGACCCGCTCTGCGGGGATCGATAGGCTTTCTTCGCCTCAACCTGGCCGTAAAGCACCTGCGCCTCCTCTCCCGACTCCTTCGCGTAAGCCGT
Source organism: Gammaproteobacteria bacterium (assembly GCA_028293765.1). Classification (GTDB taxonomy): domain Bacteria; phylum Pseudomonadota; class Gammaproteobacteria; order Steroidobacterales; family Steroidobacteraceae; genus 13-2-20CM-66-19. Next base: position 32,547 of record JAQGOG010000011.1, on the reverse strand, counting down.
AACGCGCAACGCGGAGGGACCGGTGACAGTCAGCAGCAGCAACCGCGAACGCACGATCAAAGGTCGTGCGCCGGCCGAAGCGCGGATGAACGCATCGCCATCGATGCTGATTTCCCGGCTCCGCGGATAAGCACCCGCCGGCTCGACCCGGGTGTTGGAGAGATAGAAGACTTCTGTCCCATCCACCAAACGCAAGATCCGCGGCGTGGGCGTGAGATAGACATGGAGCGCAACGGCACCGGCCGCGGCGACACCCACCGCAACCACGGACAGCGCGGCTCGCCGCTTCCAGACTGGCAGACCACTCACGCTGACGCGGGCGCCTCGCCGGCCAACTGCCGCAACACCCGCTCGAAAACGTCCGCCGGTTGACCGCCCTGAATCAGGTGCCGGTCGTTGATGATCACCGACGGCACCGCGTTGATTCCGTGGCTTAGATAGAACTGCTCGCGCGCGCGGACGTCAGCCGCATATTCGTCAGAGGCCAGAATCTCTTTTGCACGCCTGGGATCGAGCCCAACGGCTTGCGCGACACTCGCGAGGACATCGTGATCACTCGGATCCCGGCCCTCCGTGAAGTAAGCACTGAACAGCGCATTCTTCAGCGCCGGCTGTTTGCCCTGGCCTTGCGCCCAATGCAGCAGCCGGTGGGCGTCGAACGTATTGTAGATACGCCCACGCTTTTTCATATCGAACGCGAAGCCCAGGTCTGCGCCCCGCGCACGAATCATTTCCTGATTGCGCTCCAGGTCCTCCGGCGACGACCCATACTTCTCGACGATGTGCTCCACGATATCCTGGCCGCCCGGACCCATCTGCGGATTGAGCTCGAAGGGTTGGAAGTGCAACTCGACGGCCACGTCGTCTCCCACATTTTTCAGCGCGGCCTCGAGCGATTTCAGGCCAATGACGCACCAGGGGCAGGACACGTCGGATACGAAGTCGATTTTCATCTTGACCGTCATTGCGGCACCCGGCAGCGGCTCGTGGGGGCGATACTCACACCGGCACGGTCCAAAAGACAAGAGCAGCGGCCTCGAGGGCGCCGTAACACGGCGGGCTCCCTTCTACTTGATCGGCGGCCGTGGCAGTACGGCCTCTCCCGGCTCCATCAAGTAGGTGTAATCGAGCGAGTACCAAGGCGCAACGGCATCTAACGGATGCGGCTCGTTATGAAGCACGAAGTCACCGAGCGTCGCCTCGGTCACTCCGAACTGTACATCCGTGTCGATGTGCGGATCCGTAGGATCGTAAACCTGCGAAATCAACGTCTTGTATCCCGGCTTGAAAATGAGCGCGTGCAGATGTGCCGGGCGATACGGATGGCGGCCCTGCGCCCGCAGGAGACGCCCGACGACACCCGTGGTGGGTATGGGGTATCCGACCATCTTGACGCTCCTGAACCAGAAGCGCCCCGCCTCGTCGGTGATGAACTTGCCGCGCAGGTTCATGTGGGTTTGCGACGGATCCTGATTCTCGTAGAGCCCTACCGGAGAGGCGTGCCAAACATCCACCTCCGCGGCGACGACCGGTTCGCCGGCCTTGTCCTGCACACGAGCGCTCACATACAGGGGCGCGCCAGGTGTGTCACAACGGACGATCGAGCCACCGTTCGGCACGCGCGGCGAGTTCAATCGCCAGAACGGGCCGAGCAGCGACTGCGACGTCTCAGTCTGTCCTCGATCGCCGTTGTTGAGCAGACACACGAGAGTCGAGACACCGAGCGATCCCGCCATCAGTACGACTTCGTTATGGTTCTCGGTAGTCAGTTTCCCGAGCTCGGCGACAACCGCGGCCGCCTCGCGGAACTCGGCTTCGGTCAGACGCACCTCGCGTACGAAGCCGTGCAGGTGCTTGACCAGCGATGTCATGATCTCGCGCAGCCGCGGGTCGCGCGTGCGGTCCATGACGTCGAGGACAGCCGCCGTGACGTCATCGTGGCGTTGGATGGGGAGCGACATATAAGCTCCGCACTTCGCTGGAGGGTGCTGCTCCGATTCACCATCGAGCGCTGGCGCCGCCCCGACCTAGCCGGGCAGCGCGCCCCCAAGAAGCGCCTAGTGCGCCGGAGCGGTCGGCTTCGGCAGCTTCGACATCGCTTCCTTGCAGCCAGCGCTGACCTTGTCGGGGGTACTACGCAGGCACATCATCGCCTCGTGGCCTTTCTTGTCGCCGCAGAGCGTCTTGATATCCTCATCGCAGGCCTTGTGAACGGCCGCGTGAGCGGCTTCCACTTCGGGCGACCGGGCCGGAGTTTGTGCCTGAGCGGCAGCACCCGCCAGAAGAGCGGCAACGAGCCAAAAAGAATTGAGCTGCATGGATTCCCCCTTGAATGACCCCTCATCGTAGCAATGCCACCCGACAAATACGCGAATGAACGTGGCGGCGTCCGCGCCCTGGACGGGCGCGATCGGACTGCGCTCGCTCCAGGCGCTGCCAGCTTCATCATCGGCCGCAGTGCGTCTGCCGCGGTGCCGGGATTCAGGCCTGCAGGATGGCGCGCTGCAGGGCGTCGAGCGAGAGCGATCCTGTCGACCGCCTCCCTGCGGATCGCTTCCCTGGGCATGCCGAAGACCACGCAGCTCTGTTCGTCCTGCGCACCGGAACCGACTCTCCTTAGGTCCGACCGTTGTCGGTGTTATGCCGCGCTGTTACCGACGCCTTCAGAGCGTGTCGATTTCGTGCTCGGTGAGCATCCGCCACTGGCCTTTTGGCAGGTCACCCAGTAGCAACGGGCCTATCGCTACGCGGACCAGACGCAATACAGACACGTCGAAGGCCGCAAGGAGTCGGCGAATCTGCCGGTTCCGACCCTCATCCAACAGAATTTCGAGCCACGCGTTCTTTTGGCCAGTACGCAGGCAACGGGCTGACTTGGCGGTCAGGCGCTCGCCGTCGAGCATCGCGCCCCGCACGAGCTTCTCCAGCAAATCCGCGCCGGGCAGGCAGTCGATCTGTACATGGTAAGTTTTGTCCGGCCCTGACTCCGGGCTGGTGATCCCGTCAGCCCACGCAGGATCGTTGCTGAACAGCAGCAGACCCTCACTAGCCTTGTCGAGACGACCCACGGGGGCCAGCCAGGGCAAGGCCGCGCCCGCGAAGCAATTATAGACAGTGTCGCGGCCCTGCTCATCGTGCGTCGTCGTGACCAGGCCGCGTGGCTTGTTCAACATCAGCACCAGCCGCCCCGCTGCCTCGAGCACCTTTCCCTCGACGTCGATCTGATCGAGTCCCTGTCGAACCGGAAACTCGGAGTCCCGAACCACCCGGCCGTTCACCAGTACCCGCCCCTCACGCACCCATTGCGCAGCCTGGGTGCGCGAGCCCATCCCCAGCTTGGAGATGACGCGCGCCACGCCATGGCGGGGTATTCCCGAAGCATCGGCAGGAGTCACTTTCTTCATCGGCCCAGTCTGTCTCATGGGCCCAGGCTTGGCCAGGCACTCACTGAACGGGGAATTGAATGGCTCAGGCACAGCATTTGCTCGAACACGGCGCTCGGGCAGGGTCGCCAACAATCATGGAGGCAGGAAGCGCATCAACGTGGCTACGGCGACGCACTCATCCAATGAAACTGGAAGCAGCGCTGAAAACCTCCCTCGACGAGCTGCGCATGCAGATGCTCGGTGCACAGGTGCTGTTTGGCTTTCAGTTTCAAGGAGTGTTTCAGGACGGCTTCCCGGCTCTGACGGTCGCTGCCCGCAGCGTCGATGCGGCCGGCCTGGCACTCATGGTGCTGGCGTTGGGCCTGATGATCGCCGTTCCCTGCCAACATCGCCTCGTGGAGCGGGGGGAGACGACCGCGCGGATCTGTCGCACCTCCAGACGGTATGCAAATCTTGCCTTGCTGCCGCTGGCCGGGGCCGTCGGATGCGATGTATTCGTTGCCATCGAACGTCCATTTGGGCTGCCGCTGAGTGTGATGATGGCTGTCGTCACATTCGTCTTCGCCATCGGCGCGTGGTATGCCCTCGGCCTGGGTCTGCGGCGGACCTTGACCGTTCATGTTGTCGAGGAGCCCATGATGCGGACGAATACCCCTCTCCACGCGAAGATCGAGCAGATGCTCACGGAGGCACGGGTCATTCTGCCCGGCGCCCAGGCGTTACTGGGCTTTCAGCTCAGCGTCATGATGACGAAGGCGTTCGGGGAACTCCCGTCGGCGGCCCGTGTTGCCCACCTCATTGCCCTCGGGTGTCTCACGCTCGCAGTCGTTCTGCTGATTGCCCCCGCTGCGGTTCATCGCATCACTTTCGGGGGGCGGGATGACCCACGCATGCATTCGGCAGGCTCAGTGCTCATCACAGTGGCACTGCTGCCGCTTGCCTGCGCCATCTCCTTGGACGTGTGGGTAGCCTTCAACAGGCTATATGGAGCAGGCAGCATGGGACTGATCGGAGCGTTGGCCGCATTCGTGCTGCTGTCAGGACTGTGGTACCTGCTGCCATTATTTCTCAGGCGCCTGAACCGCCAGATACCGCAGCAGCCTTAAGGTCCGGTTTCGGTTGCAGTGCCCGGCTGCGCCTTCTTTCGATGTTGTTCGGCAAGCACTGCCGAGGGAGTCACCGACGCGATCGCCGACTGGATCTTGTTCTTCAAACCCGCCACGACATCGCCCTCACCGTCCATCATGGCCTTGAACCCAACACGCGCCACCTCTGCCGCGTCCTGCTTCTCATCCGTACCCAGCTTGGTATCCATCATATCCGCGCGCTTGAAGAACTCCGTTTCGGTGGCCCCGGGCATCAGACACGTGACGGTTACGCCCGTGTCCTTGAGCTCGTTCCGGAGAGCCCACGAGAACGAATCAATGAAGGCCTTCGTGCCGTTGTAAACGGCTTGAAAGGTGCCCGGCATAAACCCCGCGATGGAGCCGGTGATCAGAATGCGCCCCGCCCCGCGGGCCCGCATATCCCTGCCAACCTGGTGAACCAGCGCAAGGGTGCCCGTGATGTTCGTGTCGATCACGTGCGTAATTTCCATGAAGTCCTGATCAAGGAATCCCTTACCCAACCCATGTCCCGCGTTTGCCAGCAGCGCGTCGACCGGGCGCCCCGCCAGGCTGCCATACAACTGTGCCACGCCATCGGCCGTCGCCAGATCGGCCTCCACGGGCCGGACCGAAGCGCCCAATGCCTCGAGTTCCGCGGCGGCTGCAGCGAGGGGGCGATCCGCTCCGATCACCAGATCGAAGCCGTTCCGGGCGCACTCCCGGGCCAGTTCCAGGCCGATACCACTGGATGCGCCTGTGACCAGTGCGAGCGGACGAGTTGCAACAGCCATGAGATTTCTCCTGGGTAAAGCAGTTGTGAGTGACCACGTCGCACGTAGCAGATAGCGCGCCAGGTGGAGCCCGCGCTAGCGGCTCTCGAACGGCACCTCGAGCTCAACGTCGGCCGATGCTGACCCAGATCATTTGGGCGCGCTGACATTGCGCCCGAATTCAACGCGGTAGCCTCGTAGGCGTGTCGAATGATCGATCTCGTGAGGAGTTTTCTTATGCCGACGAACAATCCGACCGGTGAGAACCAACAGACGCAGAAGGATGACCGCAAGGGCCAGCTTGGCGGTGGGCAGAGCGGCAGCGGCAAGCAGGGCGGCGCCAGCCAGGGCGGAACCAGTGGCAAGGACAACCCCGGCAATTTCGCGAATGACCGCGAAAAAGCCAGTGAAGCCGGCCGTAAAGGTGGCCAGCACTCATAGCTGCTCCTGACAGCGGCTGATCCAGAATGCGCCGGCGGCTCTGTGTCGCCGGCGTTTGTTTGCCTGCGCAGGCCGGCGAACTCGACTTAAGTCGGTTGCACTTGCAGTGCCTGTGCAGCCGCGGGGCTACAGGCCGAAACAGGGCGTCCGTTCCAACACACCTCCGCCCAACTCGCCGGACAAGTAGGCGAGTATCCCGTGTGCCCAGGGGGTGCGCGTATTCACGCCCAGCGATTCGACCCACCGAGGCAGCGCCGAAAGTATCGTGTTCCGGCCTGATCACAGCATATAGCGGTACACAAGCTCTCTCCAGCGCCTCGGAACCTTCATTTCATCCGGCCGTTGCTCCTGTTCTGTAGAACTAAAAGGAGAGGACCATGGGCCGCGGAATTTTGCTTTGGTTGCTGGGAGTACCCATTCCCATCATCCTGCTGCTCGCGATGTGCTCGCATCACTGAACCGGCGTCCTGGGAGGCGAGCGCGAGGCATCGCCGAATTCTTCTAGCCTGGTGACCGGGAGCTATTCCCGGCCCGTCGGAGACGACGCTTCCGGATCGAGGATGGAGTCATCCGGCAGCTCATCGACCGGGACGGCACGATCAGGGGGCAAGCCGCCACCTTCGCACGCTGGCGGGGCACATGAGGCCAGCTCACGAAGTTGCCGGTAAGCGCCTAAAAATAAACATGCCGGCCGGCCGCAATCGTGGCCAAAGAGCCCGATCGGGCAGGTAGCATTCGAACATGAAGCTTCTCTACCAGACGCATTCGCCGTATGCCCGCAAAGTCCTGGTGTTCGCCCACGAGGCGGGGCTCGCCGAGCGCATCCAGGTGGTGCATCACGAAACCAGCCCCACGAGCCGCAACGAGACGGTCTTCGCCGAGAATCCGCTCGGTAAAGTCCCGGTTCTCGTGCGCCCCGGAATGGCGTCCATCTTCGATTCCGACGTCATCTGCGCGTATCTCGACAGCCTGCACAGCAGACGCAAGTTGATCCCGCCGGAAAGCGAAGCCCGATGGCAGGCGCTGCGCATACAGGCGGTAGCCCAGGGACTCGCCGATGCCGGCATAGCGATTCGTTGGGAGACAGTCCGTCGGCCGGCGGAGCTGCGGTACTCACCGCTGCGGGACGGCTACACCGCGAAGCTCATTGCGAGTTACGACTGGCTGGATCGAGAGTTGGACGTCGCCGCACCGATCCATGTCGGTCACATCGCCCTCGCGACCGCTTTGAGTTGGCTCGAGTTCCGCGACCTGCCGACCTTTCGCGAGCAACGGCCGCGGCTCGCAACCTGGTTTGACGAGTTCGAGCGCAGGCCATCCATGCGGGCCACTCCGCTGTCGGGCGAGACGCACGACCAGGCACCATGACAGCTGCCAAGCCTCAACTGGTCTATCACATGTGCCGCCGCGAGGAATGGAAGGCGGCGCTTGCCTGCGGCGCCTACGCGGGTTCTTCGCAAGACCTGGCCGACGGTTTCATGCATTTCTCCACCGCGGCACAGTTGCCCGAAAGCGCCTGGCGGCATCGTGCCGGTCAGTCGGGTTTAGTCGTGCTGGCGGCCGACGTCGAGATGCTCGGCGACGCGCTGCGATGGGAGGCTTCACGCAGCGGCGCTATATTTCCACATCTACACGGCAAGCTGCCGGTACCCGCCGTACGTTGGGTGCGCGACTTGCCCATCGGCAAGAACGGATTACACATCCTTCCGGAGCTGGAATAACGGTCGAGCCGACTGTGATCAGCCTTCCAACAGGTGCTTGAGATTCGCCAGCCCGCCTTGGAAAACGCCCGTGATGAGCTTGACTGCCGCGGCGTCACTTTCGTCTTCCGGCGGATTAGCCGCGGGGTTCTTCCGCTTGAATTTACCAACCCACGTCACCTTGGTAGTGCCGTCCTTGCCCGGCTTCACGCTGAACGTGGCGACATAGTCCCGCAGCGGCAGCGGGGACTCGACGATCTTGTAACGGTAAGTGTGCGTCGCGTTGTCGAAAGCGAGCAACTCCTCCGTGAACGACGGGCCGTCTTTTATGGTGAGCTTACGGACAGCACCCACCTCGTTATCGGTGCCTTTCACCAGCTCGTCCTTCGAGAAGCCGGGATGCCATTTGTTCAGGCTGTCGAAGTCCTTGGCAACCGCCCACACCCTGTCGACAGGCGCCTTGATCTCGACGGATTCGGTCACGTTCAGCGGCTTCGGTGGCGCGGCGTGCGCGCACCACGGACCCGCGAGAGCGATCAGTACGGACACGGCCATGCTCTTATTCATGAATCCCCCTCCCCTTGTGAACGACGCGATGGGTTTAGTATAAGCGCATCCCGCGGCCTCAAAGAGCACGCGTCATGAGCAATTCCGAACAGATCCTGAGCACCGCGGCCGAATGGCACCGCGACGGACGCGGCGTTGCCCTTGCCACCGTCGTAACGACCTGGGGCTCTTCGCCGCGGCCGGTCGGCTCAAAGCTCGCCGTCGACGATCAGGGCCGCATGATCGGCTCGGTCTCCGGAGGTTGTGTCGAGGGTGCCGTGGTCGAAACCGCGCTCGACATCATCCGCACCGGCAAGCCGCAACTGCTGGAATTCGGCGTCAGCGACGAACAGGCCTGGGATGTTGGACTCGCCTGCGGCGGGCGGGTGCAGATCTTCGTGGAGAAGCTGTCATGAAGCGGGCTCTGCTGGAGCGGCTGCTGATAGCCGGGCGCACAGGTGCGGCGGCGCTCGCCACCGATCTCGCATCGGGCGCGCAATCGCTGGTGACGGCGGGCGCCAATGAAGGCGAGCTGGCCCTCGGGCTCCAGGATCTCGCGCAGGTGCGAAAAGCGCTGGATGACGATCAGAGCAGGACGATCGAAACGGCAACCGGCCCTGTGTTCGTCGAGGTCTGGAATCCCAGGCTGCGGTTGATCGTGGTCGGCGCGGTTCACATAGCACAGGCGCTCATACCGCTCGCGCAGCTTGCCGGCTACGACGTCACGCTGATCGATCCGCGCACGGCTTTCGGCACGCTCGCCCGCTTCCCGGACACCGCGCTGACCAATGACTGGCCCAACGAGGCAATGCCCGCGCTCAAGCCCGACCGGCGCACCGCGATTCTGACTCTGACCCATGATCCCAAAATCGACGATCCGGCGCTGGAAGCGGCACTGCGATCAGATGCCTTCTACGTGGGGGCGCTCGGCTCGCGCCGGACTCACGCGAAGCGCATCGAGCGCCTGCGCGAGGCGGGCTTCGAGCCCGACGTCATTGCCCGCATCCGAGGTCCTGTCGGGCTCGCCATCGGCGCGCAAACACCCGCCGAGATCGCAATCTCGATCATGGCCGAGATCACCGCCGTCCTGCGTCGCTCGCTGCTGGCGAGCCGTGCTTGAAACCACAGGACATTTGTCTCATAACAATATGATCCTACAGTAGTTCTATCTTCCGTTACCTCGCTCCGCGAGGACTACGCGACGTCCGACTGACTTCCCTGCGGCACCAACTCGTCCTTCTGACGGTCGCCCGACCGCACGCGCCCATGTTCCTCATAGCGGCCCTCTATACTCCGTGCCCCCCAACCTGCCACCAGATTTTTTGAGGAGCGGCCGATGAATGTTGCGCAAGCTACAGCGGAGATTCTCAAGCGCGAAGGCGTGGAGTTTCTCCTCGCGTACCCGCTCAACCCCTTGACCGAATCGTGCGCCGCCGCCGGCATCCGCCCGATCATCGTCCGGCAGGAGCGCGTCGGCATCCACATGGCGGACGCCATCAGCCGCTTGTCCTCTGGGGACAAGGTCGGCGTGTTCGCCTGTCAGGCAGGTCCCGGAGTCGAAAACGCGTTCGGCGCCGTCGCGCAGGCTTGGTCGGAAGGCGTGCCTCTGATTGTCATACCCGGGGCTTCCGCGCGCGGCCAGGCGTTCATCAGGCCTGGATTCAACGCCGTCCACAATTATCAGCACATCGTCAAGCAGGCGGAGACGATCAACACTCCGGAGATGATCGTCCCGGCGCTACGCCGTGCCTTCACGATGGCGCGCAACGGCCGCCCCGGCCCTTGTCTGATCGAAGTACCGGGGGACATGTGGAACGTTGAAGTCCCGGGCAACATCGAATACAAGAAAACGCGCCGCGTGCTGTCCGCGCCCAGTCACGCCGACGTCGACGCGGCCGCTGCCGCCCTCATAGAGGCCAAGCGACCGCTGATTTACGCCGGCCAGGGCGTGCATTACGCCAAGGCCTGGTCCGAACTGAAAGCGGTGGCTGAAATCCTGGAAGCCCCCGTTACGACCAGCCTCGAAGGCAAGAGCTCGTTCCCCGAGAACCACCCCCTCGCGCTCGGCTCGGGCGGTGTTGCCATGCCGAGGGCCGTGTTCCAACACGTGCAGGATGCCGACGTCGTGTTCGGCGCCGGCGCGAGTTTCACCGCCACGGGATTCGGTATCCGCTTCCCGACGAAGGACAAGGTGTTCGTGCACAACACCCTCGACGCCATGGACGTCAACAAGAACATCCCGACGGATTTTCCGATCGTGGGGGACTCCAAGCTGGCGCTCGACATGTTGCACCAGGCTCTCAAGGAGCGGCTCAAGAAGCCCCGCGGCCTTACTGCGGACGTGCACAAGCAAATCCGCTCACAGAACGATCCCTGGATGGCGGAATGGACCCCGCGACTCACGAGCGAGTCCAAGCCGCTGTCGCCCTATCGCGTGATCTGGGACCTCATGCAGGTCGCGGACGTCCCGAACACGATCATCACTCACGACGCCGGCAGCCCGCGCGATGAGCTGTCGCCGTTCTGGCAGTCCACCGCTCCGCAGAGCTACATCGGCTGGGGCAAGTCGACGCAGCTGGGGTACGGCCTGGGTCTCGCGCTGGGCGCGAAGCTCGCCCATCCCGACAAGTTGTGCATCAACATGTGGGGCGACGCGGCGATCGGCATGACCGGCATGGATTTCGAAACGGCCGTGCGCTGCCAGATTCCGATCATGTCGATCCTGTTCAACAACTACTCGATGGCCATGGAATTCAAGCCGATGGCCGTGTCGAAGGAGAAGTACCACTCCACCGACATCTCCGGAAACTACGCCGACTGGGCCAAGGCCCTGGGCGGCTACAGCGAGCGAGTCACGGACCCCGCGCAGGTGGTTCACGCCCTGCTGCAGGGAATTGCCGCAACCAAGGAAGGCAAGCCGGTCCTGCTCGAGTTCATCACGACGCAGGACAAAGTCTACTCGACGTTCAAGGACACGTACTCGGGCGCCTGAACTTCGCTCAGCTCACGACGGACCCCCCGCAAAGTCTCAGACCACGGTCTGGGCCTTTGTCGTTTCTGCGCGCAACCGGTGACTTTCAGGGCGTCCGCTGTTCGACGCGCCTGGCAAGCTCGGCGAGCTCGGCCAGGTCCATGTCTTCCTCGACGGGTATCTCGATCGGGCCGTCGGCGGGCTCGGCTTGGGGCTGCGGCGCAGGAGCGCCCCTGGCAGCGGGTTTCGGGATCTCGCGCTCGTCGGGCACAGCCGCTGGCGGCGGAGGCCGCGTCCATTCCCTCTGCTGCTCGATCCAGCGCTGATACCGGTCGAACGTCCACATGCCATCCTCGCCCCCGGACTGGATCACGTTCGTGATCTGACCGAACTGCCCCGACCGGATCGTTCCTTTGGCGCCGGTGCTGGCCAGAAGCACTTCGCACCGCGGGACGCGCAGTTGCACGGAGTCCAGGTAGTCGAGACGCTGACACACGACGCCGACCAGGCTATCGGCGAGTTGCGCGCGGATGTTGTTTTGTATCTCCGCGGGAAACGCCATGCAGATGCGGCTCAAGGCTTCCGCACAATTGGCCGAGTGCATGGTGGCGAGCACCAGGTGCCCTGTTTCCGCTGCGTTGAGGGTGAGTCGCATCACGTCAGGCGTGCGCATCTCGCTGATGACGAGCACGTCGGGGTTCTCACGCAAAGCGTCGACAATCGCTTGCTCGAAGCTCGGCGAGTGGGTTGGAATCTCCCGTTGCCGGATGAAGGAGCGACGGTTGGAAAAGACGTACTCGAGCGGGCTCTCGAGAGTGATGATGTTGAGCGCGCGTGAGGCATTCACCTCTTCGAGCAACGCCGCCAACGTCGTGGATTTGCCGCAGCCCGTGGGTCCCGACACGATGACGAGGCCGGTGGTTGCCGAGACGAGCTTGCGCAGATCCGGGTGCAGATTGCACGCGCGCAGATCGCCCACCGCTGGCGCAAGCAGCCGGATTGCAATGGCCAGGCCTCGAATCGTCTTGTACAAGTTGATTCGGCAGCGGGTGCCCGCGACGACGATCGAAAGATCCGCGGAGCCGCGCGCCTTGAAGGCAGCCCAGGCTGCGGCGCCCAGCAACTCTTGTCCCAACTGCGCGAGGTAGGGACCGGATGCCGCTTCTCCAACCGGCAGGAGCTCTCCCCTGACCCGGGCGACCAGGGGAGTGCCCGCTTCCACGTGCAGGTCGCTAGCGCCCAGTTGACGCGCTGTGTGAATCCAGTTCCTGAAGCTCATGAGTGCCTCTAATGAATGCTCACGGTCACCTCGAACGGCTCCGGCTACGACCAAGCCGGCTTTCGCCACTGCGACACGGTTCAGCCGGTCGGCGCGTGCTCTTGCGTCGCCATGGGCGGGCGATCCTGCACCGGCGCCACGACCACGGATGATGCGGGTGGACCAGCCGCTTGCTGCGCGGTCGGGCTGTTGGTTGAGCCGCTCGCCGGGACCTGTTTACCGCCGGAATTCGGCCCCGGTTCGGCAGGCTCCGCATGCGCATCGTGCCTGGCGGGCGCGCGATCGGCTTCCTCGTTCGAAGGTGGCGGCAGCTGCTGCGCGCCCAATGCGGTCGAGTTGACTATCGACGGATTGTCACGCAGCTTCACGTACAGATTGCCGTCGATGGGATGCGGCACGGGCAGCGCATATCCCGGGAAGCCGTCCGGTACCTGTACGGGATGAGCGAACTTGGGGTCGTTGGACACGGAATCGACCAGGAACAGATTGGAGCCGGACAGCTTGCAGGCCAGATCGAGCGTCGCGGGGCACTTCAGGTCCTTCAGCACCGGCAGCCGCACCAGCGTGGCCAGCCGCTGCCAGTCGCCCGCCACACCGCTCGCGATCACCCGGAACTGCAGCGGCCCGAAAGCGGATGAGCCGAAAGCCCGGGCCGGATCGAGAGTGGCCACGGCAACCTTCGAGTCCACGAGCGTGAGCCCTCCGTTACTGAGGGTGAGGCTCGCCGAAAACGCCGCGTCGGCGGTCGCCACTTCAATCTTCTCGTCGAATGCAAATACCGCGGGCGACTGCGTGCGTACGGAGAATGTCAGCTTTGCATCCTGCGGGAGCTGGTCCTGATCAGTCAGTTGGATGTTGCTGTTGCTGCTGGAGGACGAGGGCTGCATGCTCTTGCCGAGCAGCGTTACGCTAGGGCGCGGTGCTTCCACCAATGTGTTGAGGGCGCGCACGCGCCCATCCTGCAGCGTGACTTTGGCATTCAAGATGTCCCCCTGCTTCAAGGCAGCGGCGGCCGTCGCGTCCTGTGCCACCATGGACAGCTCATCGCCACCCTGACGGGTGGTCAACGTACCGGGTACGAACCCGACACCCTTCAAATCGAGGCTGGCCACCGTGTCGAGGCGGCTGCCCTTCAAAATACCCTGCGCATCGCCGGCATGAATCGCGAAACTGTCGAGGTGACCCGCCTCGGAGAACGCGTGTACCGGCACGGGCTGCGCCTGACCGGCGCCGTACTGCGTGACCAGCAATGTCAGGGCGCCAGGCTTCGCCTCCTGCAGCGGGAGTTTGATCTCCACTTCATTGGGTTTCACCGTCTTCCATTCGGCCGTCAGTTCCTTGCCGGCCGGGTCCTTCAACATGATGCTGTCGACACAGCTGACACTGGCGGACTGCAGGTGCAACGTCCCCTCGCGGCCGACGATGAGCGCTCCATCGTCCCGGGAGGCGACTTCCCACGTCTGCGCGTGCGCATTCACGAGTTGAAAGCTGGGGCCCTTGTACTCTTCAAAGCCCCAGTAGCCGTGTAATGAACCGTGAATGCTGTCGCCCAGAACGGCAGTGCCCAGAGCGGAGGTGTCGACCACGAATCCGCCCTGCTCCGCGTCGGCCTTGGCAGGCAGGTCGATGGACTTGCCGTCTTTCCCGGCGAGGCTCAATGTCACGTCATGCGCATAGCCGGTGGAGAACACCAGGGGCGCGCCTTCCACGGGCAACACCAGGGAAGTCTTCCGTGCACAGTAGATTTCCTTGGGATCCACCGCATGCAGCGGCGGCAGCTGCTGCTGCTCCACCGCCGGCAGCGCCACGACCAGCACGGACTTGGGATTGTGAAATGAAGGCGGCGTGTTCATCGTCAGGGCCAGCCGGTCGCCCTGCCGCGATCCCAACGCCGGAATGTATTGATACTGCGCGGAACGGAAGGATTCGAAGATGCGCGCGATATCCAGCACCGATGCGATGTACGGGCTGTAGTACCCGTAGCTGAGCTGCGGCGTGAAGCTGGCCTCCATAGCCAGATCGCTGGCAGGGCCGGTGGTGAGTGATTCGACGATCGAAGTGCTGTGGCCGTCATTCAGAATGAGCGATGCCTGCCCCTGCATCAGGCAGGGCGCCTGCAGCTCGGGGATCCGGTCGAGACACTTCTCGTCCACCTTGATGGCGAGGCTGCGCGCGAGCAGCGGCGCGGCTTCCTTGAGCTTGGCCGGATCCGCTGCATTGAGCGCATGAATCGCCAGGAGATACTCCTCGAGACGCGAGCGGTCGAGGGTCGCCTGGTTGAGGTCCTGTGATGCCCGCACGAACGCGCCCGGCCGTCCACGCACGGCGCTGACCAGCGTCTTGAAATCGCCCCCGGTCTCCGGAGCCAGGAATACCAGTACCTGCTGAGCATCCTCAGGCACGGACACGGTCAGGCCGGCCTGCCCGCATTTGGGTTTCCAGGTTTCGCAGGGGTAGAACCAGTTCGCCGGCGGCGGGTTGGTCGAGCCTCGCATGAACGCCACCACCATCAGGTAGTGCGCGGACTGCGTCGCGGGGAAATCGGCCTTGATCCACAGCCGATCGCCGGCCCCGAGATTCGGCACCTGAGAAATCGGCAGGGTCTGCGTCCCGTGGGTGACTCTTACGTCGAGTACGGGACCGGCCAGATCGAAAGGCGCCGGCTCGGCAGACGCGGCAACCGCACCCGTCAGAGCGAGAGCCGCAGCCACCAGCAGGAAACTGTATCGGGACATCATGTCGACATTTTAGGACATCTCGAGTGATTTTTCGGTGAACGAGGCGGCAAAGACGCCGCCGCGACGACGCCCCTGTCTGTCATTCCCGACAGACCGGCAGCGCCGACGGCCGGTTTAGCCGCCAAGCTCGCGATGTAAGACCGCTGGCGTCCGCTTTGGTTTCGGACGGGCCAAGCCAGGCAGGGTCCTATCGCTGCTTCGTCCGGCGGAAAGGCAGAGTCAGCAGAAAGAGCACCAGCCCAGGTCGCAGCAGCTTCAAAGCCGCCCGCGCCTCGTCGGGACGCAGTTTCGCCGTGATCGGCATCGACCCGAACACCTTGCCCTTCATGACGAGCTGATTGCCCTCCCGTTCCAGAGAGGTCACGAGCATCAGCTCCGTGTTGTCCTGCGAGTAGAGTCTCACCGCACCCGGCCCTGTTTGTCGAAATCCAGCTTCAGCTCGTCGAACATCTTCAGCGCCGTTGCCCGGCCCGCGCCGAAAACCCCACCGCCCGGATGTTGGAACGGACCCACGAGATAGAACCGGTCCAGGCCCGGCACGACGTATTGACCGAGGTCGGGCGTTGGCCGGTGCGAGCCCGACTGATAGACATTGGTCGCAATTCCGTGCAGATCCCCGTGAAGAAAGCTCGGCGACGTGCGCTCCATATCGACCGGGCTGTCGCAGTGATAGGCGATGACGTCATCGCGCCCAACGTTGTCTACGAATCGTCCGACGTGCTCCAACATACGTTGCGCGAAGCCGGTCTTCTCATCGTCCCACGAACGGCTGTCGCTGCGCTTGTAGGGAGCGTAGTCCCAGATGTGCGCGATCGCTTTTCCGACAGGTGCCCGCGTGGGATCGAACATCGTCAAAGAGCCGATACCTACCAAGGGATATTGCGAGAGCTGGCCGTAGCGCAGATCGTCAAACGACCTGCGCACTTTTTCATACTCATTGGGCAGGAGCTCGATCATCACCGCCTTCACGTGCTCTCCCGCTTTGAAGCGCAATGGCGCATTCAATGCGGCGTGAACCGTGAAGCAGGCGGCTTCCGAGAAATGCGTAGCCTCCGCGGCCTTGCGCACGATCGGATCGATCCCATCGATCATCCCGCCGAGCAGGTGCGGATGAACCGCGCCGATGACGGCGTCGCGCGCCTCGAAAACGCGTCCGTCGCTCGTAACCGCGCCGGTCGCTCGTCCTCCCGCGACTTTGATCCGCACGACGCTGGCATCCGCGAGTACCTGCCCGCCGTGATCCTCGATGCATGCAATGAGCGCGTTGGTGAGCGCCCCGCTGCCGCCGACCGGTACGCCGAATCCGTAGGTTTCCAAAAAGCCCAGGAACGCAAAGGTGCCGATACCTGTGCCTTTCTCATCGGGCGCCACGAGATTCTCGCCGGCGATGCGTGCGAAGTGCATGCGCACCTTGTCGTTTTCAAAGCGTTCGCAGAGCAGATCGTGACTGCTCATGCTCATGATACGGAACAGCTCGCGGCCTTCGCGGCTCTGGTCGAGCATCGCATACGAGGCGCCCAGCGGAATCGGGGGCGCGAACAGGGAGGCGGCCAACATCGGCATCCAGGCGCGCGCCTGCTCGGAGATCTCGCGGTACGTCTCGGCATCGCGTGCCGAAAATCTGGCAATTTCCGCGTAAGTTCGCTCGCGGTCGCGATACAGGCCGAGCGTCGTGCCATCCTCGAAAACGGACATCATCGGCAGCTCCGGAAAGACATAGCGCAGCCCGTAGCGCGCCTTCAACTTCAGGTCGTCGTTGAGCAGGAGCGGGTTTGCCTGGATGAAGATATGCGCCATCGAATGTTGATCGTGGCGGAATCCCGGCAGGGTGAGCTCCCGCGTCACCACGCCGCCTCCGAACCAGCTGTTGCGCTCGAGCACGACCACTTTCTTGCCGGCTACGGCCAGGTAGGCCGCCGCTACGAGGCCATTGTGGCCCGACCCGACGGCAACGATATCTGCAGTAGTGACCAACAGCGCCCCCTTAAGGCCAGTGACACCCAGCGCGAGCGAGGCTACGCTAAGGGCAATACCGCTCCATAGAGCCTATCTTTAGTCAGGCTGTGACCGTCAACTACGAAATCCACGCCGTCCGGTACGCCCACCTCGAGCGCACCGCTACCTTCAACTTCCTGGGTGGCGACCCGCACGACGGTCCGATGCCGCTCGACTACTACGTCTGGGCCATAGTGGGCCCGACACGGACCTTCGTCGTCGATACCGGGTTCGATGCGGAGCAGGCCCGCAAACGGAAGCGCACGCTGGTACGTTCAGTGGATGACGGCTTGCGGGCCATCGGGGTAATGCACGCGGACGTCTCCGACGTGATCGTTTCGCATATGCACTACGATCATGCGGGAAACCACCTTCTGTTTCCCAACGCGCGCATGCACCTGCAGGATGCCGAGATGCGGTACTGCACGGGGCGATGCATGACGCATTCACAGCTACGCGCGCCATTTGAGGCGGAAGATGTCGTCCGCATGGTCCGTCGCGTGTTTGACGACCGGGTCATCTTTCATGACGGTGAGGCCGAAATCGCCGCGGGAATCACTTTGCATCGCGTGGGAGGACACACGCCTGGTCTGCAGGTCGTTCGCGTGACGACCGCTCGCGGTCCGGTCGTTCTGGCCTCCGACGCGGCCCACTTCTATGCCAACTTCGAGCAGGGCCGACCGTTTCCGATTCTCGACAGCGTTTCCGATTATCTCGAAGCGCATCGCACGATCCGCCGTTTGGCGGCCAGCGACGATCATGTCATTCCCGGCCACGATCCCGCCGTCCTGACCCGTTACCCCACCTCGGGCAAGGACTTAACAGACATCGTGCGCGTCGATCTGCCGCCCCGGAACAAGGACGAACGTCGCTAACGGAACACGCCCATGCGCCGCGCGCGATCCACTGCTATCAAACGACGCCGCGTGCCGATCTTGTCGTAGATCCGTTGCAGGTGCCACTTCACGGAGCCCTCGACGAGGCTGAGACGGTGGCCGATCTCTGCATTGCTCAGGCCGTCTCCGACAAGTGTCAGGATCTCGATCTCGCGAGGGGACAGGCTGCCTTCGGCAAGGCGAGCATTCGAGCGTGCGGCTCGTAGCGGCGTACCCGCCGATGTTTTTGCTGGCTCGCTGGCTGCCCTTGCAAGCAGCTCTACCAGGCCTGCGGCGGCCTTGTTGTCAGGAACCGTCCGAGCACCGGGCTTATCCGGATTCGTCGCGCGTTCGAGCAACGTGCCCAACGACTCGATCTCCTCCAGGAACGGCTGTGTGAGGCCGGCAGGCGCCGCGGCCAGGATGGCCCGATGCAATTCGCGGCGGGCACCGATCTCGTCGCCCGCCCGTTGTAGCAATACGGTCAGCCGGACACTCCAGCGCGAAGCATCGCGCAGCGCACCCGCAGCCTCGGTCAGATTGCGCCACTTGCGGGCGACCTTGATCGCGTCGGCAAAGCGACCGCGGGTAAGCGCGAGAGATGTCCATGCATACGCTAGCGCCGCACGCGTCCGCGTTACCCGTGGACGCGGCATCACCGAATCGGCCGGCCGCCGCAAGCCGATTTTTGCTGCCACTCTCGCAGCCTCGGCGGTCGCCCCCAGTCGACAAAGGATATCCACGTGCTCCGCGCCCAACACGAGCAACAGCCTCTCGAAAGAGCGCTCGCTCGCGAACTGGATCGCATCCTCCAGCACTCGCAGCGAGACTTCCCGTTCGCCGCGCAGCCGCGCGATTCGCGCACGTGTCGTACACCCAGAGACGAGTTGATCGGCGAAGCCGATCTCCCGCGCATGGGGGAGATAAGTCTCGAGAAGCGCAAGGCTTGCCTCCAGCTCTCCCCGATCGTAATGAGCTTCCGCCAATGGCAGGGCCACGAGGGACGCGAGCGTCGGTCCGCCAACCTCGAGAGCCGTCCGCAGCGCCTCGCTCAGCGTGGCGACTGCAGCTTCCGTACGCCCTCGCATGAGATTGCCCGGGGCGATGATTCCTTCCAGGAAGATCGTTACATAGCGGCTGCTCACCGCCTGATACTGCTGGCGCGCCAGGCTCTCCAGCGAGTCGATGCGACCCAGCCGGAACTGCTCGCGCGCCGCGAACAGGAGCGCCGCATGCAAGCTCCCCCGCACATAGGGCGACGTACCCGGATGACTGCGCAGCAACCCCTCGGTATGCCGTTCGATGAAACCCAGGTCGTCCTCGAACTGCGCCTGCATGATTTGCCCATGCAACAGCTGATGGCGCAGCTCGCCCAGCTCGCCGACCTCGCAATCCCCCTTCGCCGCCATCTCATCGATCCGGGTCTGCGCGCGCGCCAGCAGCGTGCGTGCCTTTTCGAATTGCCACTCGGCCAGCAGGCGCCAGCTCATGGTCAACAGCAGCCGCGGATGCCGCAACCGCAGCCCCGCGGGAATGCGGCTGGCAACCGTGAGGATGGCCGACTCGTGTCCGGTCTCGAAGAACTCTTCACTGTGAGTCTCGAAGATGCGCGCCGCGCGTACTGCATCTCCACCGCGGATCGCATGATCTACGGCTTCGACCAACCCTCCGGAAGCTTCGTACCAGTCGGCCGCGCGTCCGTGTAACGCCTGGGCCTGTGACGGCGAACGCCGCTCGAGGCGCTGGCGAAGCGCTTCACCAAAAAGGCGATGGAGCCGGTACCACACCCTGCTTTCATCCACTGCGCTCACGAACAAGCCACGCTCGCATGCCTCATCCAGCAGCGCGTGCGCGTTCTCCAGGCCGGTGAGGGCCGCGGCCATCGCACCGTTGGTTTGCTCCGACACCGCGGCCGCCTCGAGTACGCAGATCATCTCGCTACGCTCGTCGCGCAGGACCTCTGACTCGAAGAACGCGGCGATGTCGTGACGCTTACCCGTTAGTCGATCCAGGGCTTGGGCAGCGCGCGTCCCGGAAGCAATGGCAGTTGATTCACGCCGCACGATCATGGGCCAACCTTCACTACGGCGCAGGAAACGTTCGACCTCGGCCGCTGCGGGCGGCGCGACTCCCATCGTGGTAAACAGTGCAACGATGTCGTTTGCGTCGAAGCTCAGATCGCGGGCGCCAAGCTCGAACAGGCGGCCGTAGCCGCGCTCCCGCGCACTCGGCAGCTCGGGCGCGCCGCGGCCCGTGCATATCACGTGAAAACCGGGCGGAATGGATTCGATCAACTCGTGCAGCAGCTGACCCGATGCCGATTGGCTGAGCCGATCCGCATCGTCCAGCAGGAGACAGCCCGGCGTCTGCGCACCAGCCAGCCAATTCGCGATGCGCGTGAGCTGCCGCTCCGCCGATCCGGGATGCGGCACCTCCGGCATTGCGCAACTGGCAGCCAGCGCCGCCAGGAACGAATCCGGGTCGCGATCGGACGAAACTATGGAGAGCCAGCGCGCATCCAGCCCGCTGTTACGCAACGCCTGCTGCAGTTGTGCGAGCAGTGTCGTCTTCCCGTAGCCAGCAGGCGCCTGGATGACTGTCGTTGGCACTTCCCGCATTCGGGCCAGCCACTCGCCGAGAGAGCGGCGTATGACGGACCCGGATGAAGGGGCCGGCGCCCGGGTGCGCGCCAGACGCACCGACGAGGTCATACGCGACTCGACGGGGTCCGCAGTGAAATGGTCACGTGCCACGATTCTCAAGGAGACGCCCCCAGGCCACGCGGACTCACCTATCTAAAGACAGGCGCTACGCACGGTAACCCCGATTAGCGTTTCGTCGCAAGCTTCGGCGGTTCGAGGGGGTATGCGTGATGGCGGATGGCAATGGTGAGCGGATCGGCCTGATCGGCACGGGTCGAATGGGCCGTCCAATGGCCGAGCGTTTGCTGGATGCGGGTTACAGTCTCGTCGTGTTCGACACGAATGAAGAAGCCGTCCAGCCCCTTGCCGCCCGCGGCGCAGTCGTTGCAACCTCCGCCCTCGACGTCGCGAACAACGCCGCAACGGTGTTGGCCAGTCTGCCGACTCCGGACATCGTACGCCGCGCGATCATCGGCCCGGACGGAGCGCTGCAGGGTTTGAGGATTAGATACTTCGTCGATCTGTCGAGCTCCGGTGCGGCGGCTGCCGTTGAACTCGCGGCTGCGCTCGGCGCGCGCGGCATTGAATCGCTGGATGCGCCGGTAAGCGGCGGTGTCGCCGGGGCGCGCGCGGGCAAGCTGACTGTAATGGCTTCCGGGCCTCGCAAGGCTTACGACACGTTGCAGCCATTGCTCGCGCACCTGGGACGGGTGCTCTTTGTCGGCGCGAAACCCGGTCTCGGGCAGACCCTGAAACTCCTCAACAATCTCATGTCTGCTACCGCGATCGCGATCACCTCCGAGGCAATGGCCATGGGCGTCAAGGCGGGACTCGATCCGAACGTCATGCTGGATGTACTGAACACCTCCAGCGGCCGCAACAGCGCCACGCAGGACAAATTTCCGAAGCACGTCCTCACGCGCGGCTTTGACTTCGGCTTCTCCGCCGGACTGTCCTTCAAGGACGTGCGACTGTGCCTGGACGAGGCCGAGGCGCTGGGTGTGCCGATGGTGGTGGGCTCCGTCGTGCGCCAGCTTCTCTCGATCACCTGTAACACCTATGGATTCGATACCGATTGCACGTCCTTGGCACGCGTTGTGGAGAGCTGGAGCGGCTGCGAAATCGCCGCTGCCGCACCTGGAGACAGCACGTAATGCAAGCCAACAATCAGAATGAACGCCTGGCAATGGATTTTTTCACGACGCTGAGCACGGGAGACCTCGAAGCCGTGCGTGCGTTGCTGCATGAAGACGCGACCTGGACGCCGATGGTCCGCGGCGTCCCGGGTGAGGGAAGTCATGTGGGGCGGTCGGCAATCGTCGACGGATTTCTGGCGCCGGTGCGCGGTCTGTTCAAGCCCGGGGATCCCAAGGTGCTGGTCGACACGATCGCTTCGAACGGCTCCCTGGTGATCACGGAAACCAGAGGCGTCGGCACGCTCTGCGATGGCCGCCCTTACGAGAATCGCTATGCGTGGGCGATCGAGATCAAGGACGGCAAGATATTCGCATTGCGCGAGTACATGGACAGCCTGTATGTCATGAGGCTCTTCGAGAAACCGCCCGCCTGACCCCGCTCACTTATGGAGAAGCCTATGTCAGCCGATCTTGCTGGCCATGTCGTTCTGATTACTGGCGGCGGACGCGGCCTCGGACGCTCTACCGCGTGACGGCGGCACGGCCTCCTGCCGCATCGCCTGACACCGATCTTTGACATCGTTGAGGGGGAAATATGAGCGGCGAAGGGTTGAATGAGGGGCGACTGGCTCACTTGCACGCCGTCATCGAAGCGGACGTGCAGTGCGGCAAATACAACGGCGCGGTGATCATCGTCGCGCGGCATGGACAAATAGCCCTCCAGGCTGCGCTCGGTAGCGGCGATGCGCAGAAAACCAGGCCGCTCGCGCCGGACTCCGTTTTCAGCATCTTTTCGGTTACCAAAGCGCTCACCAACATTCTGTTCCTGCGGGCCTGCGAGCTCGGACAGCTGGCGCTCACGACGCGGGTCGTCGAGGTGATCCCGGAATTCTCCGGCGGACTGCGCGAGCAGATCACGTTTTTCCATCTCATCGCGCACAGCTCGGGCCTGCCGATGGTATTCACGCCGAAGCCCGGCATGTACATCGATCGCCTCGACGAGATCATCGCCGCCATCTGCAAGAACGTGCATTCGGTCGAACCCCCCGGCGAGCGAGCGGCGTATTCCCCGATGGCCAATCAGGCCCTGCTCGGCGAGGCGCTGCGGCGTACCGATCCGAAACGCCGCTGCTACCGGGCCATCGTCGAAGATGAGCTACTCCGGCCGCTGGGCATGTCCAGTACCTCCATCGGCGTGCGCGCCGACCTCAAGTCGCGGCACATGGTGCCCGACTTCCGTGGCAATTCGGCCATCGAGCATCTGGGCAGCAGCAACCTGGGTCCCAACGGGGCCTTCGAAGAGGAACATGCCGAAATGCCGTGGGTCGGCGCGGTCTCGACGGTGCCCGACATGTTCCGCTTTGCCGAGATGCTTCGGCGCGGCGGGACCCTCGACGATGTCCGGATTCTCTCTCCGGCAACACTGTCGCTGGCGCGCCGTAACTGGACCGGCGACAAACCCAACGAGCTCTACAAGGTGCTGGCGCACCGCCGGGGTTGGGAGCCCTCGCCCGCCTACCTCGGGCTCGGTTTCTCACTGCGCGGAACGGCCCTGTGCCATCACATGTTCGGTACACTGGCCTCCGCGGGCACTTTCGGCAACTACGGCGCGGGCAGCGCGCTTTACTGGGTAGATCCGGAGCGCGAACTGACATTCGTGTGCCTGACGGCCGGCGTGATGGAAAGTAATGACAACATAGAGCGCTTTCAACGGCTGTCGGACATCGCCATTTCAGCGGCGAATTAGGCAATGTCCGCGAACGGGATCGCAGGCGCGGACGCCACGTTTGACTACCTGATCGTCGGGGCCGGCACCGCGGGATGTGTGCTCGCCAACCGGCTCTCGGCCGATCCCACGATCCGGGTCGGATTGATCGAGGCAGGGCCGTCGGATAAGCGGTTCAAGGTCCGGGTCCCTGCCGCGGTCGCCGCCGCGATCGGCGATCCCGCCATCGGGTGGGGCTACAAATCAGTGCCGCAGCGCCATCTCAACGGCCGCCAGATCCCGATACCGCGCGGTCGCGTGTTGGGTGGCTGCAGCTCCATCAATGGAATGGTGTATTTCCGCGGCCACCCACGCGACTTCGACGGGTGGGCCGATTGTCGTTCGACCCAACAGCCGCGGCCGGGTTTCGCTCGCCTCCCCGGATGCGCACGTGCCTCCAGCGGTGGATCCGAACTATCTCGAGGATCCCGAGGATACGCGCCTTCTTCTTGCTGGAGTCATGCTCGCACGCCGGCAGCTCGCGACACCGGCCTTCAGCAGCCTGCAGGGCGTTGAAATTTTGCCCGGCCCCACGGTGCACGATGAGGCGACGTGGACCGACTACATTCGGGCCAGCACAGTAGCGTCCATCATCCCTCTAGTACCTGCAGAATGGGTGTGGACCCGCTCGCGGTCGTCGATCCTGCCTTGCGGGTGCGGGGGATAGAGAATCTGCGAGTGGTCGACGCCTCGGTATTTCCACGCCTGGTCGCGGGCAATACCAACGCCGCGGTCGTGATGGTCGCCGAGAAGGGTGCCGATCTGATATTGGGATGAGGGATCCACTCTCAAATTCGGTGCGCCTGATGGCGGGCCACACAAGGCGCGATGAACTCATCGCCGCGTCCCATGCGGCTCAGATATCGGGTTGCGAAAACATCGCGCGGCACGGGCTTGCTCAATAGAAAGCCCTGCATCTCGTCACAGTTCAGTGATCGCAGCACACGCGTCTGCTCGTTGGTCTCGACGCCCTCCGCCACCACCTTGAGCTTCAGGGAATGCGCCAGATTGATGATCGTGGAGATCAGCGCGACCCCCTCCGGCCCGGCGTTCATGTCCGTCACAAACGACCGATCGATCTTCACCGTATCGGCAGGCAGTTTGGCGAGGTAACTGAGCGAGGAGAAGCCGGTGCCGAAGTCGTCAATGGCGATGCTCACACCCAAGGCGCGGATTGCCCGCAGCATGCCGATCGTGTGCTTGATGTCCTCCATGATGAGGCTTTCGGTGATCTCGAGCTCCAGTCCAGCCGCCGCACTCGGATCGATTCCGATAGCCGCCTCGATCTCGGCGACGAAGCCCCGATTGCGCAGTTGCAGTGGTGACACGTTTACCGCAATCCGCACGCCTGGGAAGCCGGCGTCACGCCAGCGAAGGTGCTCTCTGATGGCTTGCTGCAGCGCCCAGCGCCCCACTTCGAAGATCAACCCGGTTTCTTCCAGAATGGAAATGAAGCGCCCCGGCGGCACGAGACCTGTTTGCGGATCGTTCCAGCGGAGCAACGCCTCGGCGCCCGTGAGCTTGCCGCTCGCAAGATTCACCTTCGGCTGGTAGTGGAGCACAAACTCTTCATTGTCGAGTGCGTGCCGCAGCTGATAGTCGAGAACCAGCCTGCCGGCCACCGTTTGCGTCATTTTCTGCGCGTAGAAGAGATATCGATCACCGCTCGCCTTGGCCTTCTTCAAGGCGGCCTCGGCATTACGGAACAGAGTATCCGCGCTGCTGCCGTCATCCGGGAAAAGCGCGACTCCGACCTTGGCGGCCACGCGGAACACGCTGTCGTTCAGTTGAAACGGATGCTCGAGAAAAATCTTCAGGGATTTCTCGAGCAGCCGCGCCACGGCTTCTTCGTGCGTGATGTCGGGCAGCACCACGGCGAACTGGTCCGCCCCAACGCGCGCTAGAAGATTCGTCTCCCCCAGGTTGTGCGTCAGCCAGGCCGTCATCTGCCGCAGGAGCCCGTCCCCCGCCATCTGGCCAAAGGTATCGTTGATATTCTTGAACCGCTCCAGATCGAGCAGGCACAACGCGAGTTTGTGCCCGGCGCCGGTGGCGCTGCGCATGTACTGCGTCACGCGCTCGAGAAACAGCCGGCGGTTCGCCAACCCCGTGAGCGGATCGTAGTAGGCGACGTAGTTCAGCTTTTCCGCTTTCTCGAGGTGATCGAGCGCGAACGAGATATTGCCGGCCAGCTCGAGCAGCAGTTGGGTTTCCTCGCCATCGAAGAATTGGGACTCCCCTGCGTACAGCGCGATGACGGCTGACGGCCGGCCCGCCAGCGGCAGCGGAAAAAACCCCACTGCTCTGAGCCCCCTCCCGAGCAGATTATCGCGCAGCCCGGTCACACAGGGGTCGTTCGCGATGTCGTTGCAGATGACGGGTTGTAACAGTCGCAAGGCGCGGCACGCCGGCCACTCGCTATCAGGCGTACCATCGCGCCCAGTGAGCCTCAGGTTTGCGACGTAAGCTTCCTCGCCACCAAACCAGCTGACGATCTTTCCGTCCAGCGTCTGCGGGTCGACCGCACCGATCCATGCCGTTTTGAAGGCCCCCGCCTCGACTGCGATCCGGCACGCCTCCCTGAACAGCTCGTCGCGATCCGCGACGCGCATGATTACGGAATTGATGCTGCTCAACACGGCGTGGACGCGATTGAGCCGGCGGAGCTTGTCTTCGGTCTGTCTCTCCGCCGTCACGTCCAGATGCATCACCACGGCGCCGTTGGGGCGCTCACCGGACAGGGGCGTTACAGTCAACACGAAGCAGCGTTGCTCCGTTGACAAACGGCGGGAGTAGTCGATGGAAAAGGTGCCTGCTGCGCCCGACAATACCGACCGGATGCCCTGCGCTACCGCGTGAGCCGCGACCGCGCCATCTCCCTGAGCACCGTCGCAGAGCGCGAGATAATTGCAGCCGATTGCATGTCCCGGGTCCTGCGGCGCGCTCGCGTTGGAGAATCCCCGCCACGCATCGTTGACCGAAATGATCACCCCTTGATTGCCGAGCAGCGCGACATGCGCGGGCAATGCGTTGAGAATGGCGGCCTGCTTGGAAGCCTCGGCGTGGCGCAACTTTTCCTGCGCCCGGCGTAGCAAAAACGTCCGGCCCTGATGGTCGGCCACTGTATCTACTTCGCCAGCGGTCAGTTCCTCCAGGCGCTGCCCCGTCTGGTGCAACACCTCAATGAGCGCGGCGATCTCCTCAGTCACCTCCCCGACAGGCACTGGTTCCGGCTTCATGCGGCGGAGGCCTCCAATCCCAAGGCCTGCAGCACGAGTGCCGTGTGACTCAGGCTACCGATGATTCTCCGTATTGGGGCAGGCGCGAGCTTCACCAGAGTCGGCGTCAGGAAGATTCCGTCCGCCAGCGCCCGCGCCGGCACGAGAAATACATCCATGATTTCGATGTCGTACCGGTCTGGCAGGTATTTCCGGCAGATGGCCGTCAGGTTCGCAATCGCGTCCACGGAATTCTGCGCGTCGCCCGCGACATAGAGGCGGAACTTGAACATGATGCGCCGGCTCATCGCGGACTCACTTGCGCCCACGCAGCGCCGCGTCGGCGCCGCGCAATTCCCGCATCCGGCTGCGGCCCTGTGACAGCTCGCCTTTGCGACTCTCGGTGGAGCGTGCCAACAAAGTCTTTTCCACCTGCTTCGCCAGGAGCTCCACCTGCAGCGACTTGACTCGCACCTCGAGCTCGGCCGCCTCCGCATCGAGCATCACACGCTTGTGCTTCCCGGCAACTTCGGTGATCTCATGCGCGCGCCGCTCGGAGTTTTCCTTCTGCCAGCGAAGCGTGCCCATCAGCACCTCTCCGCCGGCCGTGTAGGCATCGGCCAGAGTCACACCCGCGCTGGACAAGATCAACTCGCGCACCTGATTCGAGTGCGCCGTGCCGCGGGACTTTATTATGGACAAACCCCGATTCCGCTCCCCGGCCTGCACGAGGTAGTTGAGGTGGATCCACGTGTCCGCGAGCGTCGACACCTGCAGCGGCGAGACCTGCAGCGGCGAGGCCCCTTCGAACTGATTGGACGTCTCATCGAGGAGCCGGGTGCAGACCAGGGTGGTGCGGCCCGCCTTCGACCAGTCGATGAGACGCTCCGCCACACTGTTCGCCGTCAACTCATTGCCCGCTTTGGATAGTGCGGATACCGGATCGATGACCAGACAACGGGCTCGATGCTCTTTCACCAGCGTCTTGATACGGACCAGGTAAGTCTCCGCACTGCCGACGATGGTACGGGCGGAGATCATCTGCAGGCGCCCGTTCTTCACGTAACGATCCAGCCGGATTCCAACAGACGCCAGATTGCGGATCACCTCGTTCGCATCCGAATCAAAACTGATGAACACAGTGCGCTCGCCACGCCGGCAGGCCGCCTCCGCGAACGCACCGCTCAAGGTAGTCTTGGCCGTACCGGCGAACCCGGTGATCAGCACGCTCGAGGCACGGTAGTAGCCGCCGCCCAGCATCGTATCCAATCGCTTCACACCCGAGGAAACGCGCTCGTTGCTAACCTTGGCGTCTGAGTTGCCCAGGGTCCGCGCTACCGCGACGTTAAAACCGTCTTTGCCGATGAGAAAGGGCGATTCGTTTTCATGGAAGCCGGAACCGCGATATTTTTGGACGCGCATATTGCGTTGCGACACGCCCAGCACCACGCTGTGGTTGAGAATGACCGCGCAATCGACCATGAATTGCACGAAACCGAACGGGTGCCTGACAGCGCTCGCATCGTCCGCGCCAGACTTCAGGGTGATGAGGCCCGTCAGTTCGTGCGCCACCAGCCACGAATGCAGCCGGTACATCTCGCGCCTGATTGCCGCAGCGTCAGGCAGCAACGCTAGAACGATATCCAACGCGTCGAACACGATACGCCGTGCCTTCATCGCCCCGATCTTGGCCTCCAGCACCGCCAGCATGCCGCTGAGATCGAAATTTCCCGCGTGCACCAGGTCAGGCAGCGGCTGGGCATCCAGGAAAAGCAGGCTTTTCCGTTGCAACTCCGCGAGTCGCCAGCCGAACCCTTCCGCATTGGCGACGATGCGCTTCGGCGTCTCCTCGAAAGCGACGAAAATGCCGGGCTCCTTGCAATCCCGCGCGCCGTGGACGAGGAACTGCAGCGCGAGTATGGTCTTGCCGGAGCCGGGGCCGCCGACCAGGAGTGTTGTACGGCCGCGGGGCAACCCTCCGTCGGTCATCTCATCAAGGCCGGCGATGCCGGTGGGCGCCTTGGTTGGGCCTCTCACGAGCGCGGCTCAATCCGTTTCATATGCGTCCCTCGATACAGTGCTCGATAAGTGTCAAACCACCAGCGGCGGTACCTGCACACCTGCCAGCGGCAGGGTGACCACAAACTCGCTGCCGCAATCCCTCCCGGCGCTACTGCCGACGACCGTGCCTCCATGTGCCTCCACCAGGTCGCGGACGATTGCGAGCCCAACGCCCAAGCCGCCGTTGCGGAGGGGCAGTGCGCGCGTTTCCTGCACGAAAAGATCGAAGATACTGGGCAACACCTCCGGCGTGATGCCTATGCCGTTGTCGGAAACCGTCACAACCAGCGAACCCTCGAGTACGGTTACCCCGAGTGCGATTGCTCCGCCCTCGCCCGTGTACTTGGACGCGTTGTCCAGCAGATTGCTGAAGATCTGGGTCAAGCGCACGGAGTCGCCATTCACGTGCACGGGGCGCGTCGGTAGTTGCACCGCGAAACGCTGCAATCTCGCTTCCATTGTCGGCCGGCACGTCTGCACTGCCACGCGCAGGATGTCGACCATATCGAGGGTGCTACGTTCGAGTCGGAACACACCGGAGCGGGCACGTGATCCGTCGAGCAGGTCATCGATCAGCCTCGACATATAAGCCACCTGGCTCTTGATGATGACCTGCACGTGCTCGGAAAGCGCATCATCGGTACGCGAGTGCTTGATCAGATCGGCAACGGTGCGCATCGGGGCCAGTGGGTTGCGCAGCTCGTGCGCGACCATTGCCAGTAACTCCATCTGCCGGTGTTGCGCCTTTTGCGCCTGCACCCCCAGCTCCTGCGCCGCCAGTGCGGCGATGATCAACTGCTCGTTCGCCTCGCGTAGATGCCGGAGGCGGGGCTCATGCCCAGCGAGGTCCAGGTCGTAGCTCGCCTGCGGAGCACCGTCCGTCAGGGCCCGCGTGCCGTTGCCGCTCGAGCGCTGCTCACTGTGAAGCGCGAAACGGCCGGAGCCCCGCTTCTTCGCACGGTACATGGCGGCGTCAGCCCGCCTAATGAGTGTCTCCGCGTCGTCGCCGTCCTCGGGATAGACCGCAATCCCTAAGCTGGCGGACAGGCGAATCATGTGGTCGCCCACAATACTGGGTGCGGACAGCGCCGCGGCTATCTTCATGGCTACTCGGGCGGCGCTGGACTCATCTACTACTTCGGCGAGCAGCACCAGGAATTCATCGCCACCGTGGCGACTGACCGTATCGGAACCGCGTACGGCAGACTCCAGACGCCGCGCAGCGAGCTTTATCACCTCATCCCCGACCGGGTGGCCCAGCGAGTCGTTGATCACTTTGAAATCGTCGAGGTCGACGAATAGCAGGGCGATACGGGTGGCATGTCGGCGCGCAAAGGCTATGGCACTTTCCAGCCGGTCGAGCATCAGCGCGCGGTTCGGCGTGTCAGTCAGCGCATCGCGCTGGCTCGAGCGGGTCAACTCACTGAGATCGGTTACAGCGGTGTCGGCGATGGTTTCCGCCTGCAGTGCGCAGAGCACCAGCTGCTCGTTGGCATCCCGGAGCTGAGCGGCCCGCGTTCCGCTGAATCGCCGGTGCGCCTCCGCCAGCTCCCGCCGCAATCGCGCCAGTTCCGCGCGCAAGCCGTCCGCCTGCTTGTTTAGCAGCACCAGCGTCCGGGCTGCGGCGGCCACTTTTCGGGGAGTGTGACGCTCGTTCCCGGGCGATTCGGCGCCATTTCTCCGCTCATCCATTGTTAGCATTGACCGTTGCGCGACCTAACTTCTGATGCCGCGTCGGGGCTCCGGTCAGCAGTCCTGAGTGGTCGGCGAGCCGCTCACCGATTTTGATGCCGTCGTCATCGATGTGGAACAGGTGCAGCTGATTCGAGTGCGCACTCGCACGCATCTTCACGACTGCCATCACCCGCTCCAGCCGACTGTCGATCTCGACATAACGCTGCATGACGATCGAGTCGGTCAGAAAGGCCGTCCCATACGGACTGAAGCCCAGCTCGTAATACCGATCTTCCAGCTCCGATGTCATCAGCACCGTGACCCCGGTGCTGGCCAGCGCCGACATCATGCGCGCCAGAGACTCGCGATAGTCCTCACGGAAAGTGGGCGCCAGTGCCAGCTCGAAGCCCGAGAGCGAATCGATGACGACACGGCTCGCCTTGAGGCGGTGGATCTCCGCAATGAGTAGCATTGCGATCTCGTCGACCGAAAGAGTCGTTGCCCGGGTGTCGATCACGCCAATACGGCCACTGTCGATGAGGTCGGCCACGACACGGCCGCGTGCCTTGTGCGGGTGCTGCTCGAAGGCGGCAATGACGCCGGTCTCTCCGGTACGCGCGCCTTCGGCCAAAAAGCTCGAGGCCAGAATGCTCTTGCCCGAGCCGGAGGGGCCCGCGACCAGCAACGAGTAACCGCGCGGCAAGCCGCCGCCCATCATCTCGTCAAGGCCGGGGACGCCCATATGCAGGCGCGCCTGCAGCGGCGCCAGGGACTTTTCGGTCGGCAGGGCGGGTGGCGCAAATACCTTGACGCCCTCGGCACTGATGCGAAACGTGTGAAGCCCCGGAAGCGTGGCCTGCCCACGCATTTTTACGATCTCCATTTTGCGTACGACGGAATTTCGGTGCACGCTCTGGCGCAACCAGATCAGCCCGTCGGCGACCGTGAAGATCGGGCTCGACTCGGTTTCGGTAGCGTATTCCCCGATCAGGAAGGTCGTTGTCTGCCAGCTCGTCAGCAACATGCCCAGCTGCTGGATGAACTCCTGCAAATTGACGAAGGAGATGCCTGCGCCACCACTTGCGAGGATCACCGACCGGAATGAGTCTATGAAGACGAACGCCGGCGAGTGTGCCTCGACCTCAAGGGCGATTCGGCTCAGCACCTTGCCGAGATCCCCGGCGGCGGTGTCGTCGCCGAGGCTGATGAAGCGGATCGAGCGGTTGACCTGCTCGCTATCGAAGAATGCGAACTGCTGCTGATACCGCAGCATCTTCAGCGGCGGCTCGCCGAGCGCTGTGAAGTAGAGTGCGGAGCGCTCGGGTGTGGCGAGCGAGAACATTATCTGGTGCGCCAACGTCGTCTTGCCGCTGCCAGGAGGACCTGCGAGGAGATTGAACGAGAACTCCGGCAGGCCGCCGCCGAGCACCTCATCCAGTCCGGGCACACGCGTGCCGAGGCGATTGATTGTGGCTTTGTCCTTCATCATGGCGAGGTGTCCTGCACGGTATGGCCGTGCTTTTCCCAAACGGCTTGTAGCAGCCGTCCCGTGAGCGATGCGCCGATCAGATTGGTCAGAAGTTGCGAGAGGGAGTGCAGCAACGCATCATTTGCGGCGACAGCGTCAGCTTTCGTCTGCTGCGACAACTCACTGCGCAGCGCGGCAAAATCGCCCGGCTGTGGCGGGTAGTCGCTCACATTCTCCAACCAGGGATACGCAGCGACGCTCAGGGACAAGCTACGTTGGTAGAGGGCCGCGACCCCGCCTAGGCCGATGATTGGAGACAATGCGGCACACACGTCGTGCCAGGTGGCGACGGCTGCATCAGCAAACTTCTCAGCATCCGTTACTTCTTGCAAGGCAGCCAAAAGGTGTCTCAATCATTGAGTTCTGAGCAGCATGATGCGCGAGCGGCTGAGCATGCGTCTGTGCGCTATCGTACTCACTGCCTGCCGACGGCCGCAGGAATGGCAGGCAGTTGACGTCGGCGCGCGCGACGCAACATCCGCGTTGGTTGGCTACGGGACCTTCAATTCCAGCTGCTTGCCGCTGTAGGTAACGCCTGCGGCCTGGGCCAGCAACAACTGCGTGAACTGCTCGGCCGGCAAGCGCTTGGTCCTAGGTGAATGTCGTGCTGACGGTATCCGACAGGTCGCTCTCGATTCCTGTCTTCGTGTAGGCCGATATGCTGAAGTACCAGGTTCCGGACGAGAGATTGCTGATCGTGTAGCTCGCGAGGCCCG
>JAQGOG010000150.1 GCA_028293765.1 Gammaproteobacteria bacterium | reverse complement strand
GGCATGAGTTTCTGCGTCGCAAGTAGAAGAAAACTTCAACGCTGCGCTCCGTATGTGCCAGACGTGTGGACCGATATCGGGCGGTTTCACACGATTTCAGGCGATTTCAGTTCCATGGGGTGCAAGGGGACCCGAGTTCAAATCTCGGCGCTCCGACCAATCAAATCCAGCTCTTCGGATACCCCTCAAATCCCGCGAAATGCGGGTGTTAGGGTTCCCCCCCGGTTTGGTGGACAGTTGAGCGGGACCCAAATATCTTGCGCCGGTGTCCGCGATGCGGACGCGCTGTATGACATGCGCATCGTCGAATGACGTCCACAGGGACTCCGCGTGGTGAGAGTTGCACCGAATCCGCAATCGCCCACCGGGATCCGTGAGGACGCGCACAGGCGAGTCAAGAAGTTGGATTAGTCCCGGAGCGTCAACGGCAGTATGAGTTGCTCGTCAGATCGTGGCGAGTGGGCCGCGTTGTCGCGTCGACGGGAAACTGATGCCGACACCGGCTGCGCTTTTTTAACGGGCCGAATCCCGTCGTCGCCTTCGCTCAACGGCGGCGGGGGCTGCAGGTGCGTTCAGGTCCGAGAGGCAGGGGGGCCTCAGTCCCATGACGCTGCGCCATACACGAGAGACTAGGTCGAGAAAGCGCTTCACACTCGACCTGTAGCTGATCCAGAGCCGTTGGCAGGTTTGGATTCGCTATCTAGCATTGCATCCCGTGCGCGACGCAGCGATACTTCGTCCCCCACGCCAACAGGTCAATTCTTCCTAGCAATCACACGCCAGCCGGATCGAAAGGCGAGGACGCGGGATGCTGACGCTGTTTTCTTACCCAGAGCTCTACGGCGTTGCTGACAATAACCCGTACGGTTTGAAGGTCTTCGCCTTTCTAAAGCTCTGCGGCTTGGCTTTCCGGCACGAGCACGTCTTTGATGCGACGGCGGCGCCGCGCGGACAGCTGCCGTATATCAGCGATGACGGTGTGGCGGTCGGCGATAGCGACGCGATCATCGACCACCTGATCAGGCGATATCAGCTGGACATCGACGACGACCTGACAGCCGACCAACGCCGGATGGGCCTTCTCGTCCGCCGAACCCTCGATGACCTCTATTGGGTCATGTCATATTCGCGATGGCGCGACCCGCGCTTTTGGCCGCTGTTCCGCGACGCGCTGCTTCGAACGCATCCGACGTTGTCGCAAAGCGGCCTGGAAGCGGCCCAACGGTACAACTTCGAGCGATACCATTACCAGGGCATCGGGCGCTTCGAGGCTGAACAGGTATATGCTCGAGGTCTGGCCGATTTGCAGGCACTCGCCGATTCGATCGGCTATGCCGCATTCTTCTTCGGCCCAAAAATGCACAGCGCGGACGCGGGTATCTATGGTTTTCTTGCGAATATCCATTTCTACCAGATTGAGACGCCGCTAAAGGCCTTGCTGTCCTCGAGGCCAAATTTGGTGCGCTACTGCGACAGGCTGCACGCAGCGGTAACGGGCTGATCCGCGAGTATCTGCGGTCGATCCAGAAGAGTTGACTCAGACCTTATTGTGGCGATGCACTGACGATGTAGAGCGCAGGACTCTCCTTACGCTCATACGTGGGATTGCCACTCTCGCTGCCGGATGAGCGGCTGCAGTTCGCCTTGTTGAGCAACCCCACCGAGCGCGTTGATCGATCCCGAGCAGTCCGAGCCGGGAAAGTCTTCGGTGTCACGATGACGTTCCGGTCTCGCAATAGTGGGCTTTCCAGCACGAGCGCTGTCAGCGCATGAAGGCGGCACAGCGCTGGATCCGGCGAGCGGCTACAGGCCTACAGCGGCTGTCCTTTATGCGTCAGTTGTAGTACGGATCGAACTGGTAGCCGCCGCTAGCGTAAAGAGAGCTGTCGGCGTACGAATACCCGTTCTTGACAATACGCTGGACGTCGACAAACGCTTCCGTTACGGGCTGGAGATCAGCCCGGGCCTGACGGCTATGCAAACGAAAGACCTCGTCGCGTAGCGCGCGATAGCTGCGCCAAAGATGCTCGAACCCGAAAATAACTTCTCGGTCACTAGCGCTGTCTACCATCCGGCGAAAGCCGTGCGCCTGCTCGACAAACTCGCGGGCACCGCGCAAGTAGCCGGTAACCGAGTAAGTGGGATCCGGCGCGTAGCGCGTATCGCTGTCAAACGCATCGGCGTTACGCTCGAGTCTGTCAGCCGCTCTAACGATCGCGCCGCGCGTCGTCGCACAGCTGGCGGGAACGAGCACCAACCAGAATGTCGCGATTACCATGCTTCTCGCAACTGACATAGAGTCCTCGTGGACCTTCACGTGTGACCGCGGCCGCCTCCCTGAAGCCAACGGGCCGGTCTCGGTCAGGTTCCAACCGGGGCCCCCTGGCACAGACCTGGCCAAGCCTATGGTGAACCTCAAAAGACAAGTTCGTGTGACGCCTGGCGCGCTCCCCGGGGACTCGCCTGATCGCGGATTCGCGTTGCATTGATCCAGGTCATGTCCGATGCCAGGCCGACGCGCTACAACGACAACGATGACTTCAGGCGCGACGCCGCCGCGCAAGCCACATCGGGAACGCACGATAAGAGGAGATTCACTATGGCGCGTAATGCTTTGACACCGTCGCGGTCTCGGCCTAGCGGACTCACGGGCTTCAACCCGTTGATGTCGCTCAACCGTGACATCAACCGACTTTTCAACGACTTCCTGCAGCCCTCGGCGTTGCCGACTATGGCAGACACCGTCGCAACGGCTCTGATCACCCCACAGATCAACGTGAGCGAGACTGACAACGAGATCCGGGTCACGGCCGAATTGCCGGGCGTTGATCTGGATGACCTCGAGGTCGACGTCGCGGACGACATGCTGGTGATCCGCGGCGAGAAAAGACTCGAGCGGAGCGATGAGGACGAAAACTATCATTTCGTGGAGCGTGCTTACGGCTCGTTCCAGCGCACTGTGCAGTTGCCGTTCGCGGCAGACTCCGAGCAGGTGAGAGCAAGCTTCGAGAACGGCGTTCTCACTGTCACCGTCCCCAAGAGCGACCAGCAGCAGCGCACGCACCGCATAGATGTTCAGGCCGGAGCGGGAACAATGGGCGGTCAGCGCGCAGGTCAGCAAACGAGTCAGCAGGCAGGCCAACAGGCGAGCTCACAGGGAAGCGAACAGGGGAGCCAGGGGAACGGAGGCCCCAAGGCGTCCGCTCAGAAGAGCGAAGGCTCATCTTCGAAGCGCGGGCAAGGCTCGTAGAGCTCGTGAGGCACCAGGGCCATCGCGGCGCCGTGGCGGCGCCGCGCACTCCGGCGCTCATTTGCTGAAGATCGGCTTACCAATCGTGTCGGGAAAAATCTCGGCTAGATATAGGTGGGCTTGTGCGCGCACGCCGACGTTGCGGCCCTGCGGCCCCTTGATCGGAACGATCGCCTCAACAGCGAACTGGAAATATTGCCCACCCAGATGACGCCCGGATTAGCAGCCCGGATTAGCAGGTCATTCCCGGATCATGCCGTGCAAGTGGGCGGCGGCGTCTTCATATCGTGGTGCTTGTACTATCCTGCTCTGCTTTCAGCAGAGATCACGGCGCACCGTTGCCGCCTGTTCAGTGCTCCGACGCCCGTGCCACGAGCGCAGCAGAGGGCGGTGTCTCCCAGGAATGGTGGGGAGGAGGCGAGGGTAGCTCCCACTCGAGTCCGCGAGCGCCATCCCATGCTCTGTTGCCAGCCTCCGCGCCACCACGCACAGATTTCCAGATGATGTACGGAAACAGGAGTTGCGAGATCCCGTACACGAAGCCGCCGATTGACGAGATCATGTTCCAATCGGTGAACTGCGTGGCGTAATCCGGAATACGACGTGGCATGCCGGCCAGTCCCAAGAAGTGTTGTGGGAAGAACAACACATTGACGAAAATAGCCGACAGCCAGAAATGCCATTGCGCGAGCCGCAGGTCGTACATGTGCCCGGTCCATTTGGGCAGCCAGTAGTAAACCGCTGCCTGCATGGCAAAGATGGAACCGGTGACCAGGACATAATGGAAGTGAGCTACGACGAAATACGTGTCCTGGTACTGGTAGTCGGCCGGCACGATCGCGAGCATCAGGCCGGAGAAGCCGCCGACGGAGAACAGCACGATAAACGCAATCGCAAACAGCATCGGGGGCTCGAATGTCAGCGATCCGCCCCACATGGTCGCGACCCAGTTGAAGACCTTGACGCCGGTTGGCACGGCAATGAGCATTGTCGTGAGCATGAAAAAGATTTGCGCAGCGAGCGGCATCCCGACCGTGAACATGTGGTGCGCCCAGACGATGAACGACAGGAACGCGATCGAGGCGATGGCATAGACCATGGCCTCGTAGCCGAAAATGGGTTTCCGGGAGAAGGTGGGGACGACCTCTGAGATGATGCCGAAGGCAGGCAGGATCATGATGTAGACCTCGGGATGCCCGAAGAACCAGAAGATATGCTGGTACATCACGGGGTCGCCCCCGCCGGCGGCGGTGAAAAACGTGGTGCCGAGGAAGTGGTCGGTGAGTTCCATCGTTACCGCACCGGCCAGCACGGGCATGACGGCAATCAACAGATACGCGGTGATCAGCCATGACCAGACGAACAGGGGCATGCGCAGCAGATTCATGTCGGGGGCGCGCAGGTTCATGATGGTCACGATGACGTTGATAGCGCCCAGAATCGAGGAAATTCCCATCATGTGGATGGCAAAGATCGTCATCGGAAATGAGGCGCCGAACTGCAGCATGAGCGGCGGGTACATCGTCCAGCCGCCTGCGGGGGGGCCGCCGGGCACGAAGAAGCTCGACAGCAGCAGAATGAACGCGAACGGCAGGATCCAGAAGCTGAAGTTGTTGAGGCGGGGTAGCGCCATGTCGGGTGCGCCGATCTGCAGCGGGACCATCCAGTTCGCGAACCCGGTCCAGGCCGGCATGATCGCGCCGAAGATCATGGTGAGACCATGCAGTGTCGTCAGGGAGTTAAACAGCTGCGGATCGAAGAATTGCACGCCGGGCGTGAACAGCTCGAGTCGGATCAGCATTGCGAAGGCGCCGCCGACGATCCACATTATCAGGGAGAACACCAGGTACATCGTTCCGATGTCTTTATGGTTGGTTGCGTAGACCCAACGGCGCCAGCCGTGCGGTGTGCTGTCATGGGCGTGGCCGGCAGCGTGACCGGCCGTCGTTCCAGTCGGGGTGGCCTCAGTCGTCGTGCTGGATGTGGCCATATCCTGTTGCCTCGGTCCGCTCGGGGGGCGCGTTAAGCAGCAATCGCCGTACCCTCCGATCCAGGCACCCCTGCCAACAACATCCAGGTCTCAAGTTGGGTACAAACACGCCGCTCGATTTGAGACAAAAGCGCGCTACCTGGGCCGCGGAAAGAAATTGATCTGGATGAGGCTGCGAAACACCTGCTGGCCATCGCGCGCCGCCGCAGCGCGCCAGCTCGGAGCTCCTGCGCCTTCAGGCGAATCCCAATAGTCGCGAAGCTCTCGCTCCCAGTGCCGTCGTGCCAGGCGACGAAGCCACCGGCCAAGGAGCCCGAGCGAGCGCTCCCGTATGCTCCTTGCAGGCACGTTGATCAATGTGGCATCGATGGCGTCTCGATAGGAGAGCTGGCGGCCTTTTTTTTTGGACGCGCAGACTCGCTCTGGACCTCTCCCGTATCCGCCGTCGCTCCCTCCTGGGTTGTGTCGCGTTCCTTCGATAGATGCTGCTCGACGCTCGTCCGGAACGCACGGACCGCATCGTTAAATGCAGACGGCAGCATGCTCGATTCCGACCGGGTGTCGGCCCTCTCACCGCCGCCCTTCGACACGCCGGAGAGTGGCTCGCGCCCGAGCTCAGCGGGGCCGGAACCGGAACCCCGTGCTTCGGCGGCCAGCGCACCGCCCACCACCACCAGAGCTTCGGCGAGGACCAGTTGCCCCGCGGAAGAATTGAGAAACTTCGCCACCGGACCCTTACGCACGATCCTTGGAATCTTCACCCCAGCGACGCGCTTAGGAATCCTGAGCTTGAATTTTTTCGCCATGACGGCCTCCCGCGCTTCGAATGAATGACTAGAACGCCCACACGGAGGCTGATGTTCCGATGGGGCCGTTGGACGTCGGCTCACAGGTTGCATGCCAACGGTTCGGTCACAGGCCGTGGTTATGCGCGGGCGGCAGAGTGGCTGCTCATGGCAGACGATGGGGCAGGCGATAGGGCCGGCGCCCGGGCAAGACACTCTTTGTCGCATAACTGCGGGTTATGCCTACTTGGGATGAATTCATTGGCCTAAGGGCGTCACCGCTCCCTATCTTGCCTATCAGCCTCCGGTAGAAGAGGAATGTCGGCGGGCGGTAGCCATGATGAACCTCGACTTCCGCGTCGACCACCGCGACCCAACGGATGACATGAACACGGTTGAGATCAATCGTGCGGCGGCCAATCGAGATTTGTGAGGTTGAGGGTGGGTGTTCCGCATATGGTGCAATCAAAAGAGATGGGGTCCCCTGCCGGGCACTATTCGCACGGCATCGCGTACGCAGGCTTGCTGTATATATCGGGTCAACTCGGGCGCACGGCGCACATGACAGAGGAAAGCGCCGGAGACATCACCGCTCAAACTCGCCGTGCCTTGGAGAGCATCGCGACGGTTGCTCGCGCGGCCGGCAGCGATCTTTCCAAATTGCTCAAGGTTAACCTCTACGTCACGGACGTCGCTCATTGGCAGGCTGTTAACGTCGAGTACGCGCGAGTCCTTGGCAAGCATCGCCCAGCACGTACGGTGATTCCTGTGGGTCCGCTCCACTATGGGGCCCTGATCGAGATCGATGCCATCGTCGCGCTCGACGATGATCCTCCGGCAACGGGGTAGACGAGGTTTGTGGATGCGACCTCGACGTCCCGGGCAGACTGATTTGATCCTGCGGCCGATGCGGGCGCTCCGCTTGGGCGCCCTGGCACTCGCGGCTGTGATCCTTGGCGGCTATCTCTTCGATCACGATCACGCAGCCGCGACCGCCGCCAAAGGCGCACATGCCCGTGCGGTGCCGGTGGTTGTCGGTAGCGCGACGACCCGGGACCTTCCTGTTGCGCTCTACGGTATCGGCACGGTGCAGCCATTGAGGGTAGTGGAGGTCAAAGTTCGCGTCGACGGCCAGCTGGATAAGGTGGCCTTCACGGAGGGCCAGGAAGTGCGCGCCGGGGAGCTTCTCGCGCAGATCGACCGGCGTCCCTTCGAGGCACAACAGGTCCTTGCCGAGGCTACGCGCGCGAAGGACCAAGCGCAGCTCACTAACGCCAGAGCCGACGTCGGACGCTATGCCGCCCTCATCGACAGCGGCGGCGTCTCCGTTCAGACCATGGCGGCCGCCAAAGCACAGGTTCAGGCATTGGAAGCGACGGTGCGCGCCGACCAAGCTGCGGTCGACTCAGCGAAACTGCAGCTTGAGTTCACGCGGCTGGTCTCCCCAATGGATGGACGTGTCGGCCTGCGGTTGGCAAATGCCGGCTCCATCGTGCACGTCAGCGATGCGGCCGGCATCGTAACGGTCACGCAAATGCATCCCATTTCAGTGATCTTCTCGATGCCGCAGGACGAGCTTCCCGACATTCTGGCAAGCCTGTCGAAAGGAAAGCTGCCAGTCATAGCCTACACGCGCGACGGCTCCAGGAGTCTCGCAGAGGGCGAGCTTTCGGTTGTCGACAGTCAGGTCGACTCCGCCACGGGACAGGTGCGTCTGCGGGCGATATTCGACAACTCCACCCGGACGCTGTGGCCGGGCTCGCTGGTCTCTGCGCGCCTTCTCGTGCGGACCGAGCACGCCGTCGTTGTAATTCCCACGCGCGCGGTAATGCGTGGCCAGAGCGGCGAATACGCTTATGTAGTTAAAGCCGACAACACCGTAGAAATGCGACCGGTGACCACCGGCAAGGCGGTGGATGGCTTTACCGCCGTGCTCTCGGGGCTGGCCCTCGGCGAAACTGTCGTCTTCGACGGCCAGGCGCGCATCGCGCCTGGCACCCACGTCGAGGCGAAAAAGGAAGGGGAGTCCGAGGCGGGCGCGTCGCAAGCTGCATCCGACCTACCGGGGAACGGTCGGATAGCCTTGCGGGCCCACGTCTCGTGAATATTTCTGAGATCTTCATCCGCCGCCGTGTCGGCACGATACTCATGGCCCTGGGTGTCGTCTTCGTAGGCGTCAATGCTTACTTCTCGCTCCCCGTCGCGCCTATCCCACAGGTCGAGTTCCCGACCATCCAGGTTTCCGCTAACCTGCCTGGAGCGAGCGCCGACACAATGGCCTCTTCTGTGGCGACACCCCTCGAGCGTTCGCTATCGAACGTTCCGGGCATCATTCAGATGACCTCCTCGAGCTCGCTCGGTAATTCGCAGATCACACTGCAGTTCGATCTCAGCCGCTCGATCGATGGCGCCGCACAGGATGTGCAAACCGCGATCAGTGCAGCGGGCGGGCTGCTGCCGAAGAATCTTCCCAACCCGCCGACGTACAAAAAGACCAATCCGGCCGACCTTACGGTGTTGACGCTCGCACTGACTTCGGACACCTTGCCCCTGACCGAAGTCGACCGCTACGCCGAGGATTTCATCGCGCAGCAGGTCTCACAGATGCCCGGCGTAGGCCTGGTCGACTTCCACGGCCAGCAGCGGCCGGCGGTGCGCATCCAACTCGAGCCCGACAAGGTGGCGCAGCTCGGGCTGACACTGGATGACGTGCGAAACATCATCGGCGTCCAAACAGTCAACGGTCCCAAAGGCAGCCTCACCGGCCCACACCGCGCCGTCATTCTCGATGCCACCGATCAGGTGATGACCGCCAGGGGCTACAAGTCGATCGTTGTCGCCTATAAGAACGGCGGGCCGATCCGGCTGGAGGACCTTGGAACCGTCATCGACGCCCCCGAAGACGTGCAGCAGGCTGCGTGGCTGCAGGGCCGGCGCGCCATCATCATCGATATCCACAAGCAGACCGGCTATAACGTCGTCGAGACGATCGACCGGATCAAAGCGCGGTTACCCCAGCTGACCGCGTCGCTTCCGCCGGCGGCGAAGCTCGTCCTCGTAGGCGATCGCACCCAAACCATTCGAGCGGCGGTAAGCGACGTTCAGATCACGATGTTGATCACGATCGTCCTCGTGGTCCTGGTGATCTTCTTCTTCGTGCGCAATGTGTGGGCCACCGTCATCCCGAGCGTTGCGATACCGCTATCGCTCGTCAGTGCGTTCGGCGTCATGTACCTGCTGGACTATAGCCTGGACAACATCTCGCTGATGGGCATGACCATTGCCGTCGGATTCGTCGTCGACGATGCGATCGTCGTGGTAGAGAACGTCATGCGCCACCTCGAGGCGGGCAAATCGCCGCTGCAGGCGGCAATCGACGGCTCACGTGAAGTGAGTTTCACCATCGTGTCGATGACAGTATCGCTCATTGCAGTATTCATCCCGATACTGCTGATGGGCGGCATCATCGGGCGACTCTTCAGAGAGTTCGCCGTGACGGTCACCGTCGTGATCCTCATGTCGGGCATCATTTCGCTGACCGTGACGCCGATGATGTGTGCATGGCTCATTCGCCATGGCCCCCACGAACAGCATGGGAGGGTGTATCAATGGTCCGAGCGGATGTTCGAGGCCGTAGCGGGCTTTTACGACAGAACGCTCGACCGTGTACTCGCGCATCCCGTGATGACGTTGCTCGCGACCGGCGCTACGCTGCTTCTTTCGGTATTCCTCTATGCCGTGACTCCCAAAGGGTTCTTTCCCGTTGTCGATACCGGATTCATCTCCGGCACGGTTCAGGCGGCGCCCGACATCTCCTACGACGCGATGGCGAACCGGATGCAGGCGCTCGGCCGCATCATATCGGCCGACCCGGACGTCGAAAACGCCGACTACTGGATTGGCAACAATCCGACGATGAGCCAGGCCCGCATCAATATCAATCTGAAGCCGCGGGATGAGCGGAGCTCGACAGCCGCCAAGGTGATGAGCCGCCTCAAGCAACACTCCGCTGCCGTGGAAGGAGTAACACTCTTCATGCAGATCCGGCAGGACATCCAGATGGGGGGACGCGTAACCGCCACGCAATATCAATATACGCTGCAGGATGGCGACATCGCGGAACTCACCAACTGGTCTGGCATACTGTTGAAAAAGCTTGCGGAGATGCCGGAGCTGCGCGATGTCAGTTCCGATGCGCAATCGCTCGCCGCGAACGCCACCATCAGGATCGATCGTGACACCGCCTCAAGGCTCGGCGTTACCGTGCAGGCAATCGACGATGCGCTCTACGACGCATTCGGACAGCGCCAGATCGCGACACTGTTCACACAGCTGAATCAGTATCACGTCATCGAAGAAGTCGATCCCCGCTTCCAGCTCTCGACCGACTCGCTCAAGCATCTGTACGTCCGTTCGTCCATGTCCAACAAACTCGTGCCGCTGAGCGTTCTGGTGAGCGTCGAGCAGGGCTTGGCACCGATCTCAATCAATCACCAGGCGCTGTTCCCGGCGATCACGCTGTCATTCAACCTCGCCTCGGGAGTAAGCCTCGGGCAGGCCGTGGATGCGATCCGAGCCGTCGAGCAGCAGTCGGGCAAGCCCTCCACGCTGACGGCTTCGTTCCAGGGGACCGCGCAGGCGTTCCAGGAGTCGTTGCGCACGCAGCCCTGGCTGATTTTCATCGCGCTCGTTGCAGTCTACATCGTACTCGGCGTTCTCTACGAAAGCGCAGTCCATCCACTCACGATCATCGCGACCTTGCCGTCCGCAGGCGTGGGCGCGTTGCTGGCGCTCCTGTTATGCGGACAGGACCTCTCGATCATGGGGATGGTCGGCATCATTCTGCTCATTGGCATCGTCAAGAAGAACGCGATCATGATGATCGACTTCGCACTGGCCGCGGAGCGCGGTCAGGGGCTGGCCCCGCTCGAGGCTATTCGCCAGGGCTGCCTCTTGCGTTTTCGGCCGATCATGATGACGACCCTGGCGGCGTTGTTCGGCGCCGTGCCGCTGGCCGTCGGCGCTGGCGTAGGCGCGGAACTGCGGACTCCACTCGGCATCGCGATCATTGGAGGGCTCATCGCCTCTCAGGTGTTGACGCTTTACGCGACTCCCGTGATTTACCTGTGGTTCGATCGATGGGCCCTCTCGATGCGTCGTTGGAGGGGGCGGGGCCGGTCCGTCGCACCGGAAAACCCTACGCCCGCCTTCGACGCGTCCCGTTGATCTTAGCGGCGGAAGATCCATGCGAGCAGTGAGATCACGGCGCTGAGGAGCAGCATCGTCGTAAGCGGGAAGAAGAACTTGAAATGAGGCCTGTCTATGATGATGTCGCCCGGCAGGTGAAAGAGTGGCAGACGCTTGAGCCAGGGCCAGACGAGGCCGGCGACGATCAACATGGTACCGAGAATGACGAGAAAGCGATTCATGATGGGCAAAGACTACAAGATTCGGCCAACCCAAGCACGAGCAGCGGGGTGGCTAACGATCCGCGGCGGCCCTGGCGGGCGGTAGCATAACGACTTCGCGTGGGAGAAGAAGCCGGCAATGACGATCAGCACTGCTCCCACGAGTAAGCCACGCGTAGGTGATTCCAAGCCCAACGCGATCAACAGCAGTGCGCTGCACAGCGGAGTGGCATACGCCATCACATCCTGCTTCCCGCTCAGGCGTTTGTCGACGAAACAATTCAAGTGTGGGAGAGTGGTGTTGATCTACGAGCCCACACTGCGCTGACGCGAGAGGGGCATGGCACCCGCATTCCCTCCTCAGGCAGCCGGACGGCGTTGCGCCGGTGGGCAGGCGGCTCTCAATTCGCCGAGCGGCTCGTCCGCTAGGGTAGGTTCCGGGCTGCATTCCCTGTTAATCTCCTGACCTGGTCGAAGGCTTGCATTCTGCACGCCCCGGGATTTGGTCGAAAGATCGGGCCGCAGCTTTAAGCTCACCGGAGAGACAGATGTCTGAACTAACGCGGAAGCGTGTCTTGGCGCGATCATGGCGGGTAGGGCTGCTGGCGTGGGCAATACCGCTGTCCGGACTCCCCTCATTTGCATGGTCTGAGTCGGTGCCTGCCAGCTTACGCTCATGTGCCTCAGAAACCGACCCAGGCCGACGGCTCGCGTGCTACGACAGGGAGATCGCACGCTTCCCGGAGCCGGCACCACGGGCCACGACCCAGCGCGAGCCTCTCACGAATTCGCCGACCGGCAAGCCAGAAGGCGATTCGAGCTCAAACATCCCACCGACTCCGGCCACAAATGATCGACCGAGCCCGCGCGATGAGCAAAAGGCAACCAAGCAGGACAGCGCTGAGCAGGAAGCACGCCACCTCGCAGC
This sequence comes from Gammaproteobacteria bacterium, assembly GCA_028293765.1. Classification (GTDB taxonomy): domain Bacteria; phylum Pseudomonadota; class Gammaproteobacteria; order Steroidobacterales; family Steroidobacteraceae; genus 13-2-20CM-66-19. Next base: position 71,418 of record JAQGOG010000150.1, on the reverse strand, counting down.
ACGCGTGGTCAGCATAGACCGCTCGCCAAACGAGATGGTTCTGCACCTGGATAACGGGCAGGCCTGGCAACAGGTTCAGGCGGTGTCCGGGGATTTGAGTTTACGGCCCGGGGATGCCGTGAAGATCGACAAGCAGCTCGGATCCTTTTGGCTCACCGGCCCCTACGTACGGAACATGAAGGTGAGACAGACAAAATAGTCGGCCGGCGCGCTGACCTGCGCGCGTCAGCAGCGCGTTGCACCTGTCCTTCGCGGGGTGCATATTCATCGTGCCTGGATCGAGACGCGACGGCATAGATGGCGATTAGGGGGAGTATCTCGATGAAGCGACTCCTGCGCATCTTCGTTCTCGGCGCGGCGCTGGCGGCCGTGTTCCCCGACACCGTCCTGGGCGCTGAAGGGGTCAGTCCGCTGCTGGGTACGTGGCAGCTCGATCGAGCGAAGTCCACCTTCAAGCCTCAACCAGGCCCCAACGGGCAGATACGTACGTACGAGCGGGTCGGCGATGCCGAGAAGCTCACGGCCAAAGGGATAGATGCCGCGGGAAAGCCGACGCTCGTAAGGTATACCGCGCGATACGATGGTAAGGACTACCCGATCGCCGGCTCCTCCGGCGGCGACCTGATCTCGCTGCAGCGGATCGACGACTTCACAACCCAATCCACGCAGAAGAGGGCCGGCAAAGCGGTCATTTTTGCGACGCGCACGGTCTCCAAAGACGGCAAGACGCTGACGGTCACGACGAAGGGGACGACTGTGAAGGGCGAGCCCATCGACGCTGTGATGATTTTCGAAAAGCGCTAGCGAACACCGCTGCTTCCGGCAGACTGATCGGGACGCATGTTGTCGACGCAGCCAGCGGGAATGCTCTGGCCGTACCTCAGCGGTTCGCCGGCAATCAAGGACTGGTGAAGGTTCCGAAATCTGTTGGCAACTTTTGCAACGGCGGCGTGTTCCTGCAGAAGCGCGCGAGGAATTGGCGGCCGGTAGTCATGCGTGCCGCGCAGGCGGGCGAGCAACTGGGCGCCGTCAGAAACGCAGGCCCGCCCTGATCGGCAGGAAGTCCGACTTCTGCCTTCTCGGATCGAGCTGCATGTAGCGGGCATCCACAAAGAATGAGGCGCGTTCCCCGAGCGCAAACTCCATTCCGAGCCCGACGTTGCGCGCGAAATGCCACTTGCTCATGTCGCGCGCCACGATGGCGTCCACGTTTCCGGATCCGGCGCCGCAGCGCCACCAATCGCAGCCAGTGGCGCCGGCAACTTGCTGCCGGTAGGTGGTCTGCTGTCGGTACCACCCGCCACCTCCGACCAAGTACAACCTGACGCTTGCTCCGAGGTGGAAATCGATCTCCAGGTCGACATCGCCGCCCCACATTCTGATGGTTCCACTGTCGACCCGGGTTTGATATCGGGCCGTCGCCTGATCGAGCAGGGCACCCCGGGGACTGAACTGGTTATAGATCCCGTCGAGGCGCAGCCCTAGGGGCAGGTGAGAAGTCGGATACCACGTCAATCCCGCCCCGACATTCCAGCCATTGCTGAGGTCATTCTCGATCGCTCTCTGGGTGATGGTTCCCCCTCCAGCTACTTGAACCCGGAACGGATGGTACTGGAGGGTATGGGAATAATAGGTGTCTACCGAATGTATCCAGCTTGGCCCTTCGTACTGAGCCAAGGCGGGCATCGCGATCCCGAGAAGTGACAGTACACCCAGCGTGACAACATCCGTCTTCTTCACGACGATCCCATACTGTGCGTGGAAGGGGTTTGTGCGCTCTAGGGGCAGCAATGTATGTACCCGTCGGCTTCGCAGCAACTCGTAACCGCGACGCAACACGGCGTTCCCAATCGGCCACAGGCGAGGGAGTGTCTGCTGTGGCGCTGGTGTTTGTGGGGTCGCAGGCGCACGCTGTCGGCAAGGCAGAGGGCGCGTCGCAGGCGTAGGGATGGCCCGTGGCTCACTGTTGCCCATTCTGCCGAAACATAAAGGCTGAAGGGCAATCCATCATGGCTGTGTATATGCTCATGGCGGCCCCCAGCGGGCGACCGCGACGCAGCCCGCCGTCTCAGCCAACGGCAGGAGCGTCGGCTGGATGCGCAACAGGCTGCCCTGCCACGATCGGAAACACTACTTTGAATTGTGTGCCCGCTCCGGGTCTGGAATCGACCAGCACAGTGGCCCCGAGGCTCGCGGCGATCCCGTGAACCACGGCGAGTCCCAAACCGGTGCCCTCACCGGGATCTCTGGTAGTGAAGAAGGGCTCAAAAATTCGCTCCAGTGTTGCCGTGTCCATCCCGTGTCCCGTGTCCTGAACACCCAGCTCCATATAGATACTGGTGGCGTTCCCTGAACCGCCGCCGGGGGCCGAACGCTGCGCGAGCGTGACGGTCAGCGTGCCCCCGGTCGCGTGCATGGCCTGCAACGCATTCGTACAGAGATTCATCATCAGCAGGTTGATCAAAGTGGCATCGGCCATGACCGGCGCACAGTGGGTTGCAAATCGTTTGACCACTGAGACGCCGGGTGGGGCCAATTCACCGAACAGGCGGACCACCTCAGACACCGGTTCACTCAGGTCGAGGAGTTCGAGCTCGCCCGTGTCCAGCTGACGGCTGAAGGTCAGCATTTTCTTGATGACTTCCTTGCTGCGGCGCGCCGACCGCAGGATTCCCGACACATGCTCCCGAGAGGGGCTGTCCACGGGCAGGGCGTCGAAGACGATCTGGGCAAACACCAGGATGGGCACGAGCGAGTTGTTGATTTCGTGAGCAACGCCGCCGGTCAGCCGGCCTATCGTTTCCAGCCGCTGGCGGCGGCGCAGTTCAATCTCCAGCGCCGTGCGTTGCGACTCGGCCCTTTGCCGCTCAGTCATCTCGGTTCGCAGCTTCGCGTTGACTCCGACCAGTTCGCCGCGCATCGTCTCGAGATCGGCAGCCAGCTCCAGCACTTCCGGTATGCTGGTGTCGGCCGATAGCCGTCGTTCGTAGTCGCCGCCTGCAACCTGCCGCGCCGAGCGTCGCAGCATCGCGAGCGGGCGGGTCAGATGACGCGCAAATGCCACGGTAAGCCCGAGCGACAAGGCGGCGTAGGCGACGAGCACTTTCACGATGTTCCAGCGTATGCGTGCAATGGCGTCCAGCGTCGGGCGCTTATCGAAGCCCAGGCGCACTTCGGCCGCGTGTCCCGGCTTGTCGATCGGCAGAACGATGAAGTAGGTAGCGTCGGAGCGCTCGAAGAACTCCAGGTCCTGATGACCCGCATAGGCGATTGTGGGGCGGTTGAGTGCACTCACGGTGCGGCGGCCCTTGTCGAGCAGCTCCGCATAGACGCCTTCACCTGTCAGGATGACGGAATCGAGCAGGTTGCCCGTCTGTTGTGCATTCTCCAGCACGGACGGCAGCTCGATTCCGTCGGCGACTCCTCTGGCGAGAGTCCGCACGCGCTGCACGAAACTGCTCGTCAGCGCCTCTTGCGCCACTAGCAGCAACACTGCAGTCACAATCGGCAGTGCCAGCAGGTGAATCACTCCGACCGCCAGCAGGGCACGCTGTTCGAGACCGAAGCTCAGTCGCGCCATAATATTCGCAGTACGCGCACGTCTGAGCGCTTCGCCACCGACGTCGCCCAGGCGTAGCCAATCGTTCCGGGATTGCGAGCGACTGCGTCGAGCAACTGGCTGTTGTCGACGAATTCTGTCGGTAACGCGGCGGCTTTCTGTACCTTTCGGGACAGGATTTGCCGTTCGTAGACCAGCTCCGACAAATCCACGATGTTCTGCAGGAAGATCTTGTCGAGGCGCGGATCGCTTCGATTGCGCACTGCCCTCAGTGACATGCCGGCTGCGACGACGTCGAACCCCATGAAGGCCTTACGCAGCTCGACGGATCCAAGTTGCTGAATCGGGCTCGCGGCGCTGACGATCAGCACGACGGAGTCCGCATGCGCGGCAGACGCGGCTACGGCGATCAAGACGATGACCAGAACCGAAGGAAAGCGCTTCACGGTGGAACGGCGTGACAATGATAGCGACGGGTGCATTTTGTTCTGCTGCCGATGTCCGCTCGCGAAAGCCGCGCAGTTCTTCTCCCCTGCGCCGTGGTGGGCGTCTGCCGGGCGGTTATTGGATCACTGCACTCCACTGCAATTTGATTTTGGAAAATCGGTCGGTAGCGGTTGCGGCGCGCGCCAGCTCCACCGTGAACGCCTGGTGCCGGGCAAAATCCCAACGTATGCCCAGCAGGGCGCGGCGAAGCTCGAAGCGCTTCTGCAGGGCCTGGATGAAGTCGGAATCGTCTGCGCGCGCGGAATTCTCGAAGCGGGTGAACGCGGTATACCGGCCGACGAAGCGACGCTCGAGTTGTGCATATCCCGCGACCATGTTTTCAACTCGCGGGTGCGGCGACGCGCGCATATTGAAGTCGATATGGTAAATGGTGGCATGAAGACTCCACGCACCCCAGTCACCGTCCACGTAGGCCCCGTATATGGTTTCAGCGACGTTTCGGGCATCGAGGAGGCCCTCCTCCGCCAGCCCCGCCGTGTCGAGTTTGTGCTGGGAGGCGACCAGTCCGAAGCTGTTGTTGCGCGTGTAATCCGGGAGCAGGCCGAGACGGGCGTTCCACCCTACGCGGTGCCTGCCCCGGCTGATCGGTGTGATCCAATAGGAGCGGTCGCTGGTCTGGACGGGGTTCGCGGTTACCCCGACCGCGAGTGAGAGTTGCACTGCGGCCGACTCCCCGATGGAGTCAGTCGAGTCCACGAGCATCCCCGTGACATTCTCCGGCAACACCCCGGCATCCTCACCCCAACGGTCGCCAGCCGGTGTCTCGATGGCCGGAGTCGAGATTGCCGTTTGCAGATAATGGCCGTGGTCGTGCTCGAAATTCCAGGAACTCGACGGTTCGTGAAATTTACCGAGCCAGATGTAGGAGTCCGGAACCGGCTCCCAACCGAGTTGCAGGCGGTCGATTCCCGCGTACTCATTGGAGAATTCCAGCTCGCTGAGAAACCGTAGCCGGCCGCGGCTAAGCGTATACAGAACGTCGGCAATCGCTTCGCCATGCGAACCGGAATCCGCCGACCGATCCGCGTCGAAACGCTCCACGCCTTGGACGCTCGGGAAGACCAGCAATGAGGAATCCCTCGCCATGTCCATTTCCGCGGCCGGCAGGCGCGTTGGCGCCAGGGCGACGGCCAGCAGAATCACTATCAGCCTCTGCCAGGCGACCCAGGCCGGTTCCCCCAACTGTCCTCCTCGGTTTTTTTACCGGGTTTGCCAGCATGTTACGCATGAATTGCGTGAATGTCGCGGCCGCGAGGTCATTCCGTGGTGAGGCTCACTCGGATCAGGTCCGCGAGCGAGCGGCAATCGAGCTTTTCCATAATGCGTGCCTTGTGAACCTCGACAGTTCGCGGACTGATGCCCAGCTCAGAGGCGATGTCGACGTTCTGCCGCCCGCTTGCGAGGAGTCCTAGAATCTCCCGTTCGCGGGCGGTCAGGCGCGCCAGACGTCCCGAAGCGGCGGCACGTGCGGTCGCGGAGACTCGCCGCTCGCGATCGATTCGCAACGCATTCTGGAGGACTTCCAGAAGTATGTCGTCCTCGACGGGCTTTTCGAGGAAGTCGAGCGCACCATTCTTCAGCGTTGCACGCACCGTCGTGATGTCACCGTGCGCCGTAAGGACTACGACCGGCAAATCGATCTGCTGCCGCAGCAGGGCGGACTGCAGTTCGAGACCGGACATTCCTGGCATCCGCAGATCCGTGAGGACGCAGCCATGCCAGTCCGGGCGATACGCGCCGAGGAATGACTCGGCGCTGGCGAACAACTGCGTGTGAATGCCCTTGAGCGAAAGTAACAGGCCGAGCGAGTCGCGTACTCCCGCGTCGTCGTCGATCAGGAACACGGTGCCGTATGAGTCGCTCATATACTGACGTGCGAAGCGGGCGGCGATGGCACGTCAGTGCGCCTCTTGATGTTATAGATGTCGTCCATACTGCGTGATCCCTCATAGTGCAGCTCCGCACAGGCGACATTCACCCGCTGCAGTTTGGCTTGGAGCAGGGTCTTCAACATCTCGATGGTCCTCTTCCGGCGCGAATGGCCTTGCCGTGACGCTTCAGCATACCGCAATGCGTCGCCCGGGGGCACCCGCGCCCGCCACCTCTCGCCGACGCCACCCGATGGCGGCGAGTGCCGTACTCGACTCTGTTTGATACGCGACTGTAGGTACGCCCCAATTACTCAAGGGTAAAGGCAACGTCCAGCGTGACCTGCCAGTAGCTAATCTTTCCGTTCTCTACGCAGCCGCGCGTCTCGGCCACCTTGAACCACCGCAGGTTGTGCACCGTTTGCGCCGCTTTTTCGATTGCGACGCGAACGGCGTCATCGGTGCCTTTCTGCGATGAGCCGGTGATCTCGATTGTCTTGTAGACGTGCTCATTCATGACTGCTTCCCCCAAGCTTCGGTCGTAAGCGCGCACAACGACTCTACTCCAAGGAGTTGCGGGCGTCTGGCATTTTGCCGCGGCGAGTGCGGCCGCGCAGCCCTCGGTCGCGCCGTCGTCCACACGCTCGCAGTATCGCGCCGCAATCCGTTGGGCATCGCGCAGATCGTATTGCGCAGCGAATGCTCTTGAATTGTGCCGAACGAAGTCGGAGGGTAGCCGCTCGGCCGCGGTAGTCCGTATGGGGCTCGCACCCGCGACGTTGTCGCGTTCATTCTGGAATTGGATTCAATGAAATGCCACCAACAGACCCGGTCTGGCAGACGCTCCAACACTTCTACGGGGGGGCGCTGTCCGACGCCATGCGCGCGATAGCGGAGCTCGGCGTCGCCGACTTGCTCGACGAAGTGCCGCAGACCGCCGAGGCCCTGGCCGTAGGAGTCGGAGCAAACCCAGACGCACTCCGTCGCGTGCTGCGGCTCATGGCCGGGCACGGCATGTTTCGAGAGCAGGATGGCCGCTTCGCCCATACCGATCTGTCGCGCGTGTTGCGCTCCGACCACCCGCGTTCGCAGCGCGCATTCATCCGCATCGGCACGATAAGCCGAAAAGTCTTCGCAAGCCTCCACGACACCTTACGCAGCGGCCGGCCTGCGGCTGCGACACTCGCCCCGGGCGGCCTGTTCGCCTATTTGGCTGCCCACCCCAGGGAGGCGGTGCTCTTCGAAGAAGGTATGACCTCGAAGGCGAATGCGGATACTGCCGGCCTGCTGCGCGCATACGACTTCTCGCGCTTTCGGGTGATCGCGGATATCGGCGGCGGCATGGGTCACCTGCTGAAAGCGATTCTGCGCGCCACCCCGCGGGCAGCAGGGATCCTGTTCGACCTGCCGCAGGTCGTGGCCGCTACTTCCACACTCAACTCCGAAAGGCTGACGGTCCGGGCGGGCGACTTCTTCGCGGATCCATTGCCGACGTGCGATGCCTATATACTGATGAACGTGATCCACGATTGGGCGGATGCTCAGGCTGCAGCCATCTTTGCGGCGGTGCGCCGTGCGGCGCCTCGTGATGCCAAGCTCCTGGTGATCGAAGCGGTCATGCCTGAGAACCCGCAGCCCGGGCCGATCGGGGCGCACCCAGCCGTGTGGATGGACGTCTTCATGCTCGCGTTGACGGGCGGTCGAGAGCGCACCGACGCTGAATACGCGAGCCTGCTGCAAAAGGCGGGCTTCAGTCTCAACCGAGTGATTCCTACCGAGACCGGAGTCTCGATTCTCGAATCCACGCCGCGCGTCAGGTGATTCCATCAATCGAGCGGGCGTGGGAGTAAGCTCCCGTTGAGAAATTTTCGCGCTGAGATGTTGACTCGGGGACTGCAGTCAAACTCGACACTGACGAGTTCATCCCACATGCGACCTCGAGCGCGACTAGTCCGATGAGCTTCGCGGCGCAAGCTCGACCGTGACATCAACGCGGTACGCGCTGCCAAAGCGCGGGAGCGGAATCTGCTTCCTGTTGTAGCTCGATGCGATAGGTGGCGCCCGCCAGTTTCATGATCGAGGCAGGCTGCCTGGAAGGCGCGGAATGCCGCGGTTCCATGAACACCTCCCGAAACGACTACCCGGTATCACACGGTCAGTGCACACCCGGATGGTATTGCCATTCCTGGCAGTCTTCGCGGCGGTGCCGTCTCCCGCGCATCGCAGCAGAAAGTGCAAACGGCAGCGAGCAGGCTGGGCTATCGGGCTCGGCCGGGTGGAACGGGGGCGTGAGCTCGAAGCTCATTGTGCACTTCCGCCCATGTGTACTCGCGGTCTCGCGTAGAATGGCGGCGTGGCTCCGTGCGAGCCGGGAAGCATTCATGGCCGCCGATTTCACCTTGTCGCGTGCAGCGCATTCGAACATCCTTGCGCATCTTCGTACCCTTCGTGCGAGCCTCGCGCAGGCACGCGACGCTCTCGTGCACTACAGAGAAGACCGACTCGACCGTGACAAGCTGGAACCTGCCGCGCGGCGGGTCGATGACCTCATGAACATGTTCGCGGGCAATTCGCGTGATCCGCGCAAAGGCACGGTGTGGGTCACCGAAGTACTGGGTGGAGTCGAACAGGTGACGAATCCCAAGGCAGCCGCGGCCCTTCGCGAGGCGCGAGTCGACATTACTGCGTTGCTGGACGTGATGGGTTCCGAGACGACGCGCACGCAAGGCGGAATCAATTAATTCGTAGGCACTCTGTCGGTCGCGCGGCACTGGCCGTGGCGTCCGGTGGCAGGCCCGACCGTGGCGCCGGCGGTTCGGGACGATTATTTCTTCACCGCCAGCACGCCATCGCCGTTCAATTCGGCGACGAATCCCGCGCGCCGCAGGCGATTCGCCACCTCGTTGGGCACGTCCCGGCCGCTCGTGAGCTTGTTCGGCGTGCCGGTGTAGTGGAATAGCCTGCCTCTACGTTTGAGGACCCGGGCCATGTGGTCGTAAAAGACTTGCGAGTACAACTCTCCGGCGCTGCCGAAGCGGGGCGGGTCATGCAGAATCCCCTCGACCGAGGCGTCGGGCAGCGTTGCGATCCGTTCGGCAATATCTCCCTGGACCAACTTCAATCCGCTGCCGGTCGCCGGCGACCAAGGGTTGAGGCCGCGCAGCCAGATGACATCCGGATTCTTCTCGTAAGACAGCACCTCCGCGGCTTTCCCCTTCAGGCACCAGGCGGCGAAATAGCCGAGGCCGCCGCACGTATCCAGAACTACCTTGCCACGTGGATGGATCAAGCCAACCTTGCGCTCCGCGTCCGCATATGGCGAGACTTTCGCGGTGGGCAGCATCTTGATGCCATCGATTTCAAAAGTGGGCGGCCCCCATTCTGTGGGCACGAGCTTGATCAATGACGTGGTGAAGCGCGCGGCTGGCAGGAATGTCGTGCCGGACCAGTAGTAAATGGTTCTATCCTTGCAGCTCTCCAGCCAGGGATAGCGCTGGCCTTCCCAGCTCCATCCGGCAACGGCCACCTCGATGGTCGCTGTCGAGCGGTCGAGGTCCAGCGAGGACTCGACCGTAGCCGCACCAGCGTACACGGCAGCGCGCATCACCGCGTGCACTTCAAGCGTTAGGAGCGGCCCCATTATTTTCTCATGCCCATGGTGGGCTGCAGGGTATGGGACCCGCAGCGAACTTCCAAGCGCAGTGTCCAGAACACCTGAGTGGGCGGGCGGCCACCCAGCGTCGCGGCCGCAGTGTGGGCGCTGCCGGGTCAGCCGATCGCTTTGCCGGCAGCTGATTCATCTGCCCGCGGTCGCTCCAGTGCGTCCCCCGGCGCTCCCACGATCTGGCCTGTCATGCCCTGTGGCTGCGCGTTGACGAACGGACCTTTCTGGGCAGGGGATACCGGCTTGCGTCGCGCCTTCCGCCATAGATCGTAGACTGTCAGCCCGCCGGTGAGCGTCGCGAGTGTGGCGAAATAGGCCGGTGGGCCGAAAGCGGCGATCAGGCTACCCGCGAGCACCGGCCCGAGCGCCGCCGCGGAACCATTCAATAGCAGCAGAGCACTGCTCGCGGCGACCATCTGAGCGGGTTCGAGCTTATCGTTGACGTGGGAGACGGCGAGTGAGTAGAGCGTGAGAACCAATCCGCTGAAGACAGCCGCAAGTGCCAGGAGTGCCGCACGAGGCATCTCGCCGAATGCAGCGATACTGCCCGCAACGATAGTGGCAAGTGTACAAACGCCGGCAATCACCGTCCGGCGATCCATGCGATCCGACAACCGACCGACGGGATACTGCGTCAGCACCGCTGCGAGAATGCTGACGGCCATGAAAGTGGCAACCGCGCTGGTTCCCAAGCCGCTGAGCCGAGCGTACACCGGACCCATCGAGAAGATGATCGAGGAAATCATTCCTGACACGCTGACCGCCACCACACCTAGGGGCGAATCGCGGTACAGCTCGCGATAATGCACCTTGCGCGGTACGGCGACTTCCGGTGTCTGCTGCGCGGAAACGACGATGGGAACGATGGACAGGCAGATCAGGACCGAGACCAGCATGAACGGGGTGGGTGTGCTGGGGTCCGCCAGGACCAGCAGGAACTGCGCTGTGCCGAGACCAACGTATAGAACGAGCATGTAAACCGCGAACAACCTGCCGCGGCTCCCCGGGCCTGCCCGATCGTTGAGCCAGCTTTCAGCGACGACGTAAATTCCGGCGAAACACACTCCAGTGAGCAGGCGCATGGCGGCCCACGGCAATGGATGAATGAAACAGGCCTGGATGAGAACCGCCGCCGAGGCGCAGGCTGCAAGGGCGGCGAAAACGCGCACATGGCCGACTTGCCGGAGCAGTCGCGGCGCCGCCGTGGTCCCCACGAGATATCCCACGTAATAGCAGGACATAATGACGCCAGTGACCGGTGCGGGGAATCCTTCTAGCGTGGCTCGTAGCCCCAGGAGTGTTCCCTGCAGGCCCGCGCCCAGCATCAGGACACCCATGCCGAGGAGCAGCGGCCACGTTGTGGTGATGATACTCGGCAAGGTACGGTGGCTACGGGTGGCGCAACGCAGGGGCCCAGACATTCGCATGATATACCTTATGCGAAGGCCTACATGCGCCTACCGGATCGGGTCCGCCTCCTGGATGCGGATGCCCGTCGCACGCTCCTGATCCCGCAGTAGATCGCGGACGGACCAGAAATAGTGGGCCGTCGCCCAGAATCCGGTCGGCACCAGACACAACAGTGCGAGCCGCAGCGACGCGCCATTCGCGATGTGACCCGGTGCGAACCAGTCGCTCAGCATCCCGACGGCCTGCGGCGCGATGACCAGGTTGCCGACATTCGCCACGAACAGCGTCATCGCGCAAAAGATCGCGCGCATGCGCGGTTGCGCCAGGTTGTTGAGCAGCCCGAAACAGGGTCCGATGTAGAAATAGATCGACGGAATGAAAATCCAGAAGAGCGCTTTCGTCAGCGCCAGCGAGTGCGTCGCGTAAATGACACCCGAAACCAGGGTCGAGATACCGACGCCGACGCCCAGCACGCGGACGATGCGACGGGGGTCCGACATCGCCGGTCGGGCCATGATCCAGCCCGTGAAGACGGTCGCCGCCGCACCCCCGATGAGATGGATCGGCCCCGTGATGCCGCCGGCCTCTCCGGGCGTCAGCGCATAGTTCCGGATCAGAAAAGTTGGGGTCCACCACATCAGGCCCCAGCCCCACAGGGCTGTGACGGCACTGCCAGCCATGACGTGCACCGCCGAGCGCTGTTGCCATAGGAAACGCAGAGTCTGCGGCAGCGTCGGCGCCGGACCGTCATCACGGGCATCGAGCCGGCCGCAGCGCGGTTCTTTGATCGTCAGTAATACGAGGATTCCGGCTACGACACCCGGAACTCCGAGCGCCAGAAACACCGAGCGCCAGCCGTAGTGGTCGGCGACCGAGCCGGCGATGTCCGCGCCCAGCCAGGCGCCGATCGGTGCTCCCAGTGAGAAGATCGTGAGCGCCATCGGCCGCCGGAGGGCCGGAAAATAATCGGAAATGATCGAGTTGGCGCCGGGCGTGCCGCCGGCTTCACCGATGCCGACTCCGACGCGCGACCACAGCAATTGCCAGTAGTTGCGCGCCAGTCCACAGCACACCGTCATGGCGGACCAGGCCACTAGCGAGGCGGCAATGATGTTGCGCCGGCTGCTGCGGTCGGTGAGCCACGAGAGTGGGAAGCCGAAGGAGACGTAAAAGAGCGCGAGCGAGACGCCCGTCAGGAAGCCGATTCCCGAATCCGACAGGTGCAGCTCGAGGCGGATCGGTTCCAGCACGGTGGAGATGACATAGCGATCGGCGATGCTCAGCGAATACACGAGGCACATCATCAGCAGGACGTACCAGCGCTGCGCGGCGGAAATCCCACTGGCGACGGAGTTGAGCCGCAGCGGGGCGGCGTCGGAGGCTGGATTGAACTGCGATCCACTCATTTGCGAACCTTTCCGCGAATCTCACGCGCCAGTGTGGCCAATCGAAGTGTGTCTACAGTCGCTCGCCATCCTCCAGGATCAGATCTGCGGCCCTTTCAGCGACCATGAGGGTCGGTGCGTTCGTGTTGCCGGAGGTGACCGTGGGAAACACTGAAGCATCCACGACACGCAGGCCGTCGATGCCGTGCACCTTCAAACGGGAATCGACTACGGAATGCTGCGCGTCCGGGCCCATGGCACAGGTCCCGCACGCATGAAATACGGAGCCGGCCCGCTGGCGGAAATCCTCTAGCACGTCGCTGTCGGATTGAATGAGCGCTCCCGGGTGGAGTTCCGCTTCGATCACACCGGCCAGGGGTTGCGCGCCCGCTATCCTGCGCAGCAGGTGGGCGCCCGCGTAAACGTCCTGTACGTCTTCCGGGGTCGAAAGAGCATTCGGGATAATTGTGGGGCTCGTGAGCGGGTTGGGAGAGCGCACATGCACGGCACCGCGGCTAGTTGGCCTGCAGCTGTTGAACGAGATCAGGAAGCCGGAGTAGGGGTCGGGGTTCAGGAGCTTGCGTCGTGGGCCCGTCGTGGTGGTGGCGTAGCTGGCCGGATTGAAATACAGGTGCAGGTTGGGGCGTGTCAGATCCGCGCGAGTCCGGACGAAGGCACCAGCCTGATTGACGCTCATCGACAATGGACCGCCATACCCCAGCGCGTACCGCAGGGCGGCCTTGATCTTGCCCGACAGAGGCGCCAGCTCATCGTTCAGCGTGGGTACTTTGGAACGGTAGAAGTAGGAGACACAGTGATGGTCCTGAAGGCCTTGCCCGACCGCGGGCAGGTCTGACCGCACGGGGAGCTCCAGGTGTTGCAGGAGCTCGGCAGCACCGATGCCCGACAGCTCAAGGAGCTGCGGTGAGTTGATTGCGCCGGCCGACAGGATCACTTCCCGACGTGCCCGCGCCGTCTGAGTCGTGCCCGACTGGAGAAACTCCACACCGGTGGCCCGCGAGCCGCCGAATAGAACGCGCGTGGCCTGGGCCCGTAATTTCAAATCGAGGTTGTGACGCCGCAGTGCGGGTCGCAGGTAGGCGCTGGATGCGGAGACGCGAACGCCGTTCTTGATCGTGACTGGCCAGATGCCGGCGCCCTCAGTATCGGCTCCGTTGAAATCGGAGGTGTAGGGGATGCCGACATTACCGCATGCCGCAATGAAGGTGGCGCACAGTGGGTGCACTCTTGCCGACACGTCGTCTACGTAGACGGGGCCGCCGGCGCCGTGGAATTCAGACGCACCCCACGCGTGATCCTCGAGTTTCTTGAAATAGGGGAGCACCTCCTGCCAGCTCCAGCCGCTGTTACCCGCCGCGGACCAGTCGTCGTAGTCCGCTGCTTGCCCGCGTACATAAACCATGGCGTTGATCGAGCTGGATCCCCCCAGGACTTTGCCCCGGGGACAGTAGGCGACACGGTTGGCCAAGGCCGGATCCGGCTCGGTCTCGTACATCCAGTTGTAGCGCGGATCCGTGAAGGTGCGTGCGTACCCCACAGGGACCCGGATCCAGGGACTTCGATCGGAGCCGCCTGCTTCCAACAGCAGGACGCGATGCCGGCCATTCCCGGTCAGGCGATTGGCGAGGACGCAGCCCGCGGAACCGGCCCCGACGACGATGTAGTCATACTCCGTCATCGGTACCCAGCTGACAGCATCACAGGTCCAGGGCCGCGCGCAGGCGCTCTTCGTACCAGCTATGAAACATGCCGACCATGAATTCGCTGGCGACGAGCGGGCCGGGCTCGTATGCGGGGCTCGCTACGCCGCGCTGAGCTTCTTCGACCAGTGTCGCGTCCTGCCTGTTGGTCTCGACCCAGATGCGTGTCAGATTATCCAGATCGTAGTCCCGTCCCTCTTGCGCCTCGGCGTCGACCAGCCACGTAGTGCGCACCAGGGTGCGGCCCGCAGCGAGCGGCAGAGTCGCGAAGGTGACCACGTGATCGGCCAGGAAATGGAACCAGGCGTTCGGCTGGACATGAAAGTGCAGCGACCCGAGGCGTGCGTCGGTGAACTTCCCCAGCAGCCGGCTCGAGGCACTGCGAGTGTCCAGCGTCATGGATTCGCCGGCCCCGTTGAGAACGAGCCGATCGGTGCGAAATCCGGTCGGCCGGCCGTGCAGCTTTTCGATGAGTTGCCAGGGGAGCCCGGCGCGCTGCCAGCCGGCCATTGCGTCCTGCCGCGCTGTCTGGAAGCATTGATAGGCCGCACGCTCTTCAGCCGACAGCGACTCCTCGTGAATCTCGCCGAAGAAATCGAACAACGACCGGCTCAGCTCCGGGTGCCCCGCGCAGTGGAAACACTCGCGGTTGTTCTCGATCGTCAGCTTCCAGTTCGCCTGCTCGATGAGATCGATCTGTTTTGCGACCCGGGTTCGCGGCACGGCGTGCGGAGCCAGATACGGCTCCATCTGTGCCGCCATGGCGTCGAAATCCTCCGGCGGGTCGGTGGCGAGACAGACGAAAATCAGGCCGGCCAACCGTTTCACGTGCACTGGTTTGAGCCGCAGGCCCATCATCGGCGCACTCAGTTCGGAGGCGCCGCAGCCGATCAACCGGCCCGCCTCGTCGTAGACCCAGCGATGGTACGGGCATACCAGATTGGC
Organism: Gammaproteobacteria bacterium; assembly: GCA_028293765.1. GTDB lineage: Bacteria > Pseudomonadota > Gammaproteobacteria > Steroidobacterales > Steroidobacteraceae > 13-2-20CM-66-19. Next base: position 56,359 of record JAQGOG010000150.1, on the reverse strand, counting down.
CCCGACCACGCCCGCGGGCTGCTGCAGAATGCGCGTGCCGCGATGGCGGCACGTGTTGTGGAAGGCCACGATCGAGCCGTCATCGCGTCGGAGCAGAAAAATCGGGTAGGGACCGATGTCGTACGTCCGGTAATCGCCGCCCTCGGGTAGCTCCGGCTCGGATGCCACGAACAGCCAGTGCCGGCCGAAAATGAGCTCGAGGTCCGCCGCAAACAACGCCTCGTCCCGGAAGAACGCGCCCGGCAACGCATAGCCGCGCCTGCGCGAGTCGAGTAGCAGGCCGACGTGCTCGCGAAGCGGAACGCCATGCAGTGGCGGCGGGTCTCGAAGGGGCGCGGCGGCGGACATCTGTGTTTCCTCGGACGATGGGTGTCTTCAGCGGCACGGTCGAGAATAGCCGTTGCCCTCGCAATCCGCACGCCCCGCGGTGCGTCGCGGCAATCTGTTATTTGCATAGCAGCTTGCAAATTGGCATACCGGCCGCGTATGTGGGGCGCGCGCCAATCCGTTTCGCACGAGAGGTCTCTAACGATTGAACGCGATGCGTTGGACAGGTAACGTTGTAGCGTGAACTACTCAGTCTGGTCGCTGTTACGCGGTGCGCTATCGGGACACCGGCACTGGTTGCCTGCGTGGCGTACTCCCACTCCAAAGCGAACTTACGACGTCCTGATCGTTGGCGGGGGAGGGCACGGACTGGCGACGGCGTACTATCTCGCGAAGAATCATGGTATTTCCAACGTTGCTGTCATCGAGCGCGGCTGGATAGGTGGCGGTAACACCGGGCGCAACACCACAATCGTCCGCTCGAACTACCTTTATCCGCAGAGCGCGCGCCTCTACGACTTCTCGCTGAAGCTCTACGAAGGGTTGTCCCGAGCGTTGAATTTCAACATCATGCTGAGCCAGCGCGGGCTCGTCGCCCTAGCGCACAGCCGCCACGATCTGGATTCGATGTCCCGCTGGGTCAATGCCATGCAGATGAATGGCATTGCCGCCGAGTTGCTGACCCGTGAACAGGTTGGAACGCTTGCGCCGGCACTGGACATGTCACTGCAGGCGCGTTTCCCGGTGCTGGGTGGTTTGGCGCAAAGACGAGCGGGCACGGCGCGGCACGACGCCGTGGCCTGGGGCTACGCCCGTGCCGCGTCGGCACTCGGCGTGGACATCATCCAGAATTGCGAGGTCACGGGCTTCGTCAAGCGCGCGGATGGCCGCGTCCTGGGACTCGACACGAGCGGCGGGCGCATCCTGGCGGATCGAGTCGGCATCGCCGCGGCCGGACACAGTTCGGTGCTCGCAAAGCTCGCGGGCTTCAGGCTTCCGGTGACCAGTTATGCGCTGCAGGCAATGGTCACGGAACCCATCAAGCCCTTGCTCGATACGGTGATCCTGTCGCCGGGCGCGGGGGCCTACGTGAGCCAGTCGGACAAGGGTGAGATGGTGATCGGCGCGGGCCTCGATCTCTTCCCCTCGTACGCCCAGCGCGGCAGCTTTGCAGTGACGCAGGGCGTGCTCGCGGCGACGCTCGCGCTGTTTCCCTCGTTCGGCCGCTTGCGCCTGTTGCGTCAGTGGGCCGGCATCGTCGATGTGGTCCACGACTCGAGCCCTATCATCGGACCTACTCCGGTGCCCGGGCTCTACATCAATTGCGGCTGGGGTACCGGCGGATTCAAGGCGATTCCGGTCGGCGGCTGGACGCTGGCGCATGTGCTCGCGACCGGCGCGAATCACGAGCTGGCGGAGCCCTTTCAGCTGCAGCGATTCATCACCGGCCGCTTCGTGGATGAAGCCGCCGCCTCAGGCATTGCGCACTGATACCCATGATGCAACTCAACTGTCCCTGGTGCGGCCCGCGGGATGAAAACGAATTCGCCTGTGGAGGCAGCAGCCACATTGCGCGGCCGGGTCTGGCGGCGAGCGACCAGGTCTGGGGCGAGTATCTTTTCTTTCGCGACAATCCCAAAGGGGTGCATCGCGAAAGGTGGCGCCACGTGCAGGGTTGCGGACAATGGTTCAACGTGGCCCGGCATACCGTGACACACGAGGTGCTCTCGGTGTATGCCGTCACCGATGCGCCGCCGAAGTTGGGCTGAACAGGGATCGACAGCATGAGCGCCCAACGCCTGAAAGCCCCTGCGGGTGCGTGGATCGACCGATCCCGCCGCGTAACTTTCACTTTCAACGGGGTACGCCTCACCGGATTTCAGGGCGACACACTGGCCGCCGCGCTGCTGGCAAACGACGTCCGGCTCGTCGGTCGGAGCTTCAAACTGCATCGGCCACGCGGCATCTATTCCTGCGGAATCGAAGAGCCTACCGGGCTGGTAGACGTGGGTCGTGGTGCGCGCCGGACTGCGAATGTGCGGGCGACACTCATCCCGATCCATGAGAATCTGGTTGCGCAGAGCGTGAACTGCTGGCCGAGCGTCGGTTGGGATCTTGCGGCCCTCATCGGTGGGTTCGCGGCGCTGCTGCCGGCCGGCTTCTATTACAAAACCTTCAAGTGGCCTAGCTGGCATCTGTTCGAACCCACCATCCGGCGGATGGCCGGGCTCGGGCGCGGTTCTGGGCAGAGCGATCCCGATCGCTATGAAGAGGTCGCTGCGGAAACCGACGTGCTGATCGTCGGGGGTGGCGTCGCGGGGCTGAGTGCCGCGGTGGCCGCGGCGCAAGCCGGAGCCAAAACAACACTGCTCGCAAGCGGGGCTATCCCCGGCGGAGCACTGGGCTGGCGTGGGGATGTCGAAGCTACAGAGCTCCTGGAAAAGGCGCGGCGGCTCGGCGTCCGCTTGCACTCCCGGACCATGGCATTCGGCATCTACGATCACAATCTGGTCTGTGCATGCGAAACCATCATGCCTGACGGCAGTGATGCTGCCTCGGGCGGTGTGCTGAGAGAGCGGCTGTGGAAGATACGCGCTCGCGCCGTGATCGCCGCGACTGGTGCCTTCGAGCGCCCGATGGTGTTTCCGGACAACGATCGCCCGGGCGTGATGTTGGCGGGCGCTGCCGAAAAATACGCGCATGCCTTTGGTGTGGCCTGCGGTCAGCGGGTCGTCATCGCGGCCAACAGCGATTCTGCCTACGCCGTCGCGAAATCGTTGCGCGACGTCGGTGTCAACGTGCTGGCGGTGGTGGATCGGCGACCGCCGGCCATGATCCGCGCGGATTCGTGTGACGGTGTGCGCGCGATCGCCGGCGCCGCTATCGGGTCGGTTTCCGGCACTCGCGCGGTGAGAGGTTGCACAGTTATTCCGCTCGGGGGAAAACCCGAGCGGCTGCAATGCGACCTGATTCTGAGCGCGGGCGGTCACGCACCGACCGTTCATTTGCATTCGCAGGCCGGCGGCAAACTGCGGTGGCTGGACGAGTCGGCAATGTTCGTACCCGATGGCCCGGCCCCGGGGATGGCAAGTGTAGGGGCGTGCGCCGGGGTGTTTTCGCGAGGGGCTGCAGCGGACCACGCGGCAGAGGTTGGCAACGCGCTTGCTCGCGGCCTCGCGCCGCCTCCGGCGCCGATTGGCGGAGCAAGCGATGAACGAGTACGCGGGACGATGGGCCGAGGGGTGAGCGGCGCGGGCCGATCGTTGCCAGGTACGCATGTCCCGGGCACGCCGGGTAAACAGTTCGTCGATCTGCAGAACGACGTGACACTGGACGATGTGGCGCTGGCGGCGCGGGAAAATTACCGCTCGGTGGAGCATCTCAAACGCTATACCACGACCGGCATGGGCACCGATCAGGGTAAGACCAGCAACATCAACGCACTGGTCGCGATGGGCGAATGCACCGAGCGCGAGCCTGCGCAGGTGGGTACGACACGGTTTCGCCCGCCTTTCTCCCCTGTGACGCTTGGGTTGATTGCCGGGCGGCGCGTTGGCGCACTGTACAGGCCTCGCAAGCATCTGCCGGCACACGCGTGGCACGAAGCCCATGGCGCGTGGTTCGAGGACTTCGGCGACTGGCGTCGCCCGGCCGCCTACCCGCTTGCGGGTGAATCCCTGGAAGCGGCTGCGCAACGCGAGACGGCTATCGTCCGCAAGACCGCGGGGCTCTTCGATGGCTCGCCGCTTGGCAAGCTCGAAGTGTTCGGCCCCGATGCGGCGCGTTTTCTCGACCTTATGTATGTGGGCACGATGTCCACGCTCGCCGTGGGTCAGGCCCGCTACGGACTGTTGCTTAACGAGAACGGAACCGTCATGGATGACGGCATCGTTGCGCGCTTGGGTGAGCAGCACTACTGGCTCAACACGTCGAGCGCCGGTGTGGATCGGACCGCGGCCTCCTTCGAGGAGTGGCTGCAATGCGAATACGTGGATTTCAAGGTGGCGGTCACTCCGGTGACCTCACGTTGGGCCAACGTCACGGTCGCGGGCCCGCGCGCGTGGGACTGGCTGGCTGCGGCGGGCTTCGATCCGGCGCTGGCGCCTGATTCAATGAAACACATGACTTTGCGCGAGAGCGCGCTCGACGGCGTGCCTCTTCGAGTGCTGCGCGCGAGCTTCAGCGGTGAGCTCGGCTATGAAGTCAACCTCCCCGCCGATCATGCGAGCGCCCTGTTGGAGCGGCTGTGGGCGTACGCCGATCGCTATGGCGCCGCGCTCTATGGGGTCGAGGCGCTTCAGGTGATGCGTGTGGAGAAAGGTTACATTCACATCGGCACCGATACGGACGGTACGACGCTACCCGGAGACATCGGGTTCGCGCGTGCCATGGACCGCAAGGCCGCTGAATTCGTCGGCCGCCGCTCACTTTTGCGGCCCGCGGCCACCGACCCGGATCGCTTGCAACTCGTGGGACTGACTCCCGCGGATGGGAAAACGCTGCTGCCCGTAGGCGCGCAAATCGCCGCGAGCCCGCCACCCGCGCTGACGGAGGGCCATGTTACTTCGAGCTACCTGAGCCCCGAGCTCGGTCGCCCGGTTGCGCTCGCGATGCTGACACGCGGATCGCAGCGAACCGGCGAACGGGTTCGCGTTCATCATCTGGGCACCACGATCGAGGCGGATGTCGTCAAGCCGCCGTTCATCGATCCTGCCGGGAAACGTGTGCATGGCTGATACTCTGACTCGCGAGGCGACGATCGAAGCGGACGGTCTGCGCGTGAGTGTGGATCTGGCGGTGCATATTGCGTCGCTACGCTATTTCAATGCGGATGGAGTTTTCGCGGCCGCCGTTCGCTCTGTCGTCGGGATGGCGTTGCCCGGAGTGTTGCAGGCGGCGATGGGTCCGGCCTCGTGGGGGGCTGGCGCATTCACTCTTGCGTGGCGCAGCCCTACCGAAACTCTCTTGCTCGGCGTCGACGGCGAGCGCTTCTCGAACGTAGTAGCCGCACTCGCGGATGCGGGAGAGGGCTGCGTCGTGGATCAGAGCGGTGGATTCCGCGTGTTGCGAGTGTGCGGCGAGCGAGTGTTCGATCTGCTCGCGCGGCTCGGCGGAAGTGCCTCGGCACCGAAAATCGGCGAGGGCCGCCGTAGCCGCCTCGCCGATGTTACCGTGCTCGCACTTTGCGTGCGGCCCGAGGAGACGCTCCTCATAGTCGATCGCGTATACGCGGAGCACCTGCTCACCTGGATCCGGGAGACCGCGGCCGATTTCGCGACTCCATGAAGAGATTGGAGGCGCGCATGTCAGAAGTTGCTCGCGGTTTCGGCCGCGGAACGTATTTGGGTGGTGCCACGATGAGGCGCGCGCTGCTGGTGGTCGCATTCGCAGCCGCCTGCCTCGGTACCGACGGGTACGCCCAGCAGGCGCAGACGACTTCACCGCAGAGGCTGGGATTTTCGGCCGAGCGTCTCCAACGCCTCGATGCTTTCCTGGACGCTGAGATTGCCCAGAAGCGCAAAGCGGGCGCACTCGTCCTGATCGCCAGGGGTGGGAAGATCGTTTACCAGAAAGCCCATGGAGCGGCCGACATCGACACCGCGAAACCATTGCGCGCCGACGCGATGTTCCGTCTCTACTCCATGACCAAGCCGGTCACGAGCGTTGCCCTGCTTACGCTCTACGAGCAGGGGAAGTTCCAGCTGACGGATCCCCTCGAGAAATACATCCCGGCGTTTCGTGACGTCAAGGTCTTCGCAGGACTGGACTCCGACGGCAGGATGATCCTGCAGGAGCCCAAACGGAAGATAACCATTCAGGACGTGTTCCGGCACACGGCCGGTTTCACTTACGGATATTTCTCCGACACTCCCGTGGACCTGGCCTACCGGGCAGCCGGGATCGAGTACGACAAGCTGGACTCTCTGCAGGCGCTCGTGGACAAACTGGCGACGATGCCGCTGCTGTACCAGCCAGGCGAGCGCTGGGTCTACAGCTTCTCGCACGACGTGCTCGCGTACCTGGTCGAGTATTTCTCCGGCATGCGGTTCGACGATTATTGCCGCAAGACCCTTTTCGAGCCGCTGGGAATGAAAGACACGGTCTTCGGTGTTCCCGCCGGCCGGGCGGCCCGTTACGCGACGAGCTACAGCCTCGACGGCGCCGGCGCTCTCCACGCCGACAGCACACGCAACGATACGTATGCCCACTTCACGGACCATCCGTTTGGCGGCTCGAGTCTGGCCTCGACCCCGCGCGACTACCTGCTGTTCTCGCAAATGCTCCTGAATGGAGGCGAGTTGCACGGGACCCGAATCCTCGGAACCAAGACTGTCGAGCTCATGACCTCCGACAATCTGCCTCCCGGGACCGCGAGTTGGGCCGACGGCATCCGCTATGGCCTCGGTGTCTCCGTGCTCGTGGACCCGGCACAGCTCGGCAATCTCGGTTCGAAGGGCCAGTTCGGCTGGGGCGGATACGCGAGCACGTCGGTCGTCATCGACCCAAAAGAGGCCCTGATCGCGCTGCTGTTCACTCAATACACACCGACGGATTCGCGATTCGTCAGCGAGTTCCAGACTCTCGTCTATCAGGCCATCGCGAGATAGCGGCCGGACCCGAAGAACGCCGGAGCTACTGCGTCGTCAAGCCAGGAATTGGCTGCGGTTGCGGTCCGTGCTCTCCAGCAGCACGACTCGCGTCGATGATCAGCCACGCAAGAGCGCTCGCGAGCGCAAATCCGCTGCCAATCAGAAACGCCGAGTTCCACGCGCCGTGCCCCGAGAGGTAGGCGATGATAGGAATCCCGACGATTCCTCCGAGATTGCCGCCGGTATTCATCACGGCCCCAACCGCCATGGTGTTGCCGCGGCCTATGGTCATCGCAGTGGCCCAGTAGGATCCTTCCGTGATCTCGATGCAACCAAAGCACAGGGCGAGTGCGACAACGGCCCAATATGGATTGCCGGCATGTACCGCGAGGAGCAACAGCACGGCGGCCAGCGGCAGGCTGCACAGCGGGATCAACCGCAGTCCGCGCCGGCTGCCATAGCGCTGAAACAAGGCGCTGGCGATGACGCCGCCGACACCGGCCCCGATGGCGGCCGCAAGCGGGGGCGCGGTGGCCAGCCAGCCGCTTTCGAGCACCGAGAAGTGGCGCTCCTGGACCAGGTAGAGAAAACACCAGTTGGAGAGCAGATAAAAAACGTAGTTCATGCAGAAGTACGACGCAGCCAGCGCCAGTACATTGCGATCGAGCAATATGCCGCGCAGGTGGCCGACAGCGACGCGCTGATCTACGTCGTTCGCTGTTTCGTGCAGAAGGGCGAGTTCCTCCGTACTGACGGATGGGTGCGCACGCGGGCTGTCGCGACCGTACCAGGCCCACGCCACGATGAGAGCGAGCGCCGGCATGCTCGTCCATAAAAGCGCCTTCTCCCAACCGACGACGGCCATCAGCGATGCTATCAGCGGGGGAGTGGCAGCGGCGCCGAGTCCGAGGCCCATCGTCTGCAGGCCTTGTACGAGCGCCCAGCGATGCGGCGGAAACCATGCTTCGAATACACCGGCCGAGACGGGGAAGATGGCCGCCTGTGAAACGCCAAGCAGGAGCTGCAGAGCGAGCAGCACGACAAACAGCGGATTACCGCTCAGCAGTTGCGGAGCGAGCGCCGTAAATGCCATGGCGGCGAATGCCAACAGGCCCGCCACGGCCAGCGTCCGGCGGGCGCCCAGTCGCTGGCCGAGCACGCCGGCCGGCAGTTGGAACAGCCCGTACCCGAGCACGAACACCTGCTCGAGCCAGCCGATCTGCATCTGGCTGAAGCCGAGCTCGGGAATCATGCGCGCGGCGGCGATGGTCAGGCTCTTTTGCTGCAGGTAGGCCAGGAATCCGAACCCGAACAGAAACGCGAACACGCGCCAGCGGATCGGAATGAGCTGCCGTGCGGGCCGGGCTGCCATGTGTCGTTCTAGACTTCTGCCGACACGTTGGAGATTATGGACATTGTCATGACGGACCAAGTTATAGGCGCGCCGCTGACCTGGCAAGGTGTTGCGGACATCGCGGCAGGGGCGCGGGTGTCGCTGTCAGCGGCGGCGCTCGCACGCATCGCGCATGCCAGAGCCCTGGTAGGCGTCATCGCCGAGCGGCGGATGGTCTGTTATGGGGTCAACACCGGCGTGGGAGCCCTGGCCAACGTGCTCATCGACGAGCCCCGGCAGCGTCTGCTGTCGCGGAATATCATCATGAGTCACGCCTGCGGTGTCGGCCGTGCGCTGCCGGTGCCCGAGACGCGGGCGATCATGGCCAGTGCGGTGAATAACTTCGCACATGGGGGTTCCGGTGTGCGTCCGGTTGTAGTCGAGACCCTGGTCGCCCTGCTGAATGAGGATCTCATCCCCATCGTGCCCCGTTCCGGCTCGATCGGCTACCTCACCCATATGGCGCACGTTTCCCTGGTTCTGATGGGCGGCGGGTCGGTGGATGCTGGCGAGGGCGTCATGACGGGCGCGCAGGCGCTGCGGCGGCTCGGCGTTGCCGCACTGGAGCTGGAGGCGAAAGAGGGTCTCAGCCTCGTCAACGGCACCCCCTGCAGCACCGGCCCGGCGTGCGTGGCGCTGCGCAGGATGCATCATCTGCTCGACTGGGCCGATGTGATCGCGGCCATGACATTCGAGAATATTGGCCTGCAACCAGTTTCATTCGCGTCCGAGGCCTTGAAATTCCGGGTGTCCGAGGGAATTGCCTCGACCGGAGCGCGGATGGTGAAGCTGCTCGAGGGCAGCGAGATCCTGAAACGCGCCGTCCACCATACACAGGACGCCATGAGTCTGCGGGCCGTTCCGCAGGTCCACGGCGCCGTACGCGAGTGTCTCGAGTCGACGCAGTCCGTTCTCGATCGGGAGCTCGCCTCGGTGACGGACAATCCGATCGTGTCGGGCACCCTGAAGGATCCCGTCGTGTATTCGCAGGCGCACCCGATCGGCACTGCGCTCGCCCTCGCGATGGACACCCTGGGGATAGCGGCTGCCAAGATTGCCGCAACTTGCGAGCGTCGCATCGATCGGCTGGTGAATCCGCTCGTCAGCGGGTTGCCGGCCTTTCTTGCGCAGCGGCCCGGCGTCTCGTCCGGTCTCATGATCGCTCAATACACCGCGTTAGCCCTGACTTCGGAAAATCGCCGCCTGGCGGCGCCGTCGAGTCTGGACGGCGGGGTGAGCTCAGCGCTGCAGGAGGATGAAATCCCGCACGCGACCGCGAGCGCCCTCAAGGCGATAGAGATCATCGAGAACTTCTCAACGGTGCTCGCCATCGAGCTTCTCGCGGCGGCCCAGGCCTACGACTTCCAGGATCCCTCGCTGCGCCGTGCTCCGGCAACCGACCGCGCCTACCGCATAGTGCGCGAGCGGCTGCCGCCATACGCCGATGACCGGCCGCTGGCAGCCGACATTGCTGCCGCGGTGGATCTCATCCGGGGCTCCGATCCTCCTGCTGTTTATCCGTAGGTGTCGGTTTCGTGATGCCGTGACGTCGTAACTACACATCGACTTTCGAGTGCGTGTCGGGTCATCTTGCAGCACAGCAGGCGGCGCTGCTCATTCGACGGGGCATGACATTTTTCGATGGCCCGATCCAAATTCGTGACTTGTACCGGGCGGCCGATTGTGAAAATCTCGGGCGGGGAGTGGCGCCAGCGGAGCGCCGCCGTTGCACAAACGCAACGGCGAGGGGTGTTCAGACCAAAGCCGTGTACGGTGGGCGAGAGACGCGGGCATGTGACTTGTCAGGGGAGTCGGCCGCGCGTCAGGGCGCGCATGCGCCCTTATCGAGCGAGGGGGCGGACAGGCTGAGGCGGTTTTCCGAAAAGAGTACTCAACTATCGGGGAGAGCAGCTTGAAAGCGAACCAGAAAGTGTCTTGCGCGGTCGCCGCCATCCTGGGCGCGCACGCCGGCGCCGCCAGTGCCGCGGCTCCTGCCGGGAGCGACACGGCCGCGTCGGATACGACGGGCATGGGGATCAACGAAGTCATCGTGACGGCGCAGCGCCGTGAGGAGAGCGCGCAGAACGTTCCGATCATGATCACCGCGCTGACCAGCGAAACGCTGACGCAGCTGAACATCACAACCTTCGAAGACTATTTGAAGTTCCTGCCGAACGTGTCCGCGGCCAGTCACGGCCCGGGCCAGAGCCAGATCTACATGCGCGGTCTCGCCACCACCGAAGACGGCAACCAGTCCACGGGCGCCACGGGTAGCTTTCCCAACGTCGCGGTCTATCTGGATGAACAGTCCGCGCAGCTGCCGGGCCGCAATCTCGACATCTACGCGGCGGATCTCGAGCGCGTCGAAGTGCTCGAAGGCCCGCAAGGGACGCTGTTTGGCGCCGGGGCGCAGGCGGGCGTGATTCGCTATATCACGAACAAGCCGAAGCTCAACACCACCGAGGCGAATTTCAACGCCGGCTACGGAACCACTGCTCACGGTGATCCGAGCAGCAACCTCGACGCGACCCTCAACCTTCCGCTGATTCGTGACAAGCTCGCGGCGCGCGCAGTGATCTATAACGAGTCGCGCGGCGGCTACATCGACAACGTTGCCAGCACCTTCACCCGCTTGCCGAGCGATCGTGGCATCCAGGGATATTTCAATGGCGTAGTGCCGCCCAGCAACGTGATCAATAACGACAAGTTTGCCGGCAGCAACATCAACCCCGTGACATACAAGGGGATTCGCGCCTCGGTTCTCTGGGAGATCAACGACGACTGGAACGCCCTCGTCACACAGTCGTATCAGAACATGGAAGCGGACGGCGTCTTCGCGGAGATGCCGAACGGCTCGGACGGGCAGGCGTTGCCCCCGCTATCCGTGACGCTCTTCCAGCCCAACATCGACAAGGACAAATTCACCAACACGGCGTGGACGCTCAGTGGCCGGATCGGGCAGCTCAAGGCTGTCTATACGGGCGGCTATCTGGTCCGTACGGTCGATCAGGTCGCCGATTACACCAACTACGCGCGCGGCGTGTATGCGGACTACTATCAATGCAACCTGCCGGGATCACCCTTTGCAAAGGACCCCGTCACGGGCAAGAACGTCAAGACCACGAATAGCCCTGGACAGTGTTTTTCGCCGGCTTCGACGTACAAAGTGCATGAGGTGAACAGGCACCAGAGTCACGAGTTCCGCTTGAGCACCCCCGATGACTGGCGGTGGCGCGCGATCGGCGGTCTGTTCTGGGAACAGTTCGGCATTCACAACGAGTCGGACTGGTTCTACAGGGCCCCGGAAACCGGCTTTGCGCCGCTGCAACCGGTAGCGGGCGGGACCGCGAACAATCCCAATGTGCGCAATCCGGGCGATGCCTTCTACGACGATGTCACGCGTGGCTATTCCCAGAAGGCGGCGTTCGCATCGACCGACTTCGAAATCATTCCCAAGACACTGACCGCGACCGTGGGTACGCGCTATTACCGGATGGACACTTTCCAAACCGGGGTGGTGCAAGGCAGTTTTGGCTGCCGCCCGGGTGGCATCTACGAAGGGGCGAGCACGCCTGCCACGACCGCTGATCCCTGCGTCGGCGGCACGAATCTCAATACGTTGAAAGTGCCTGCCGGAAACAGTGCGTACTCCGACTCGTCGGTGGGTCTCAGCAAGCGCTACACGGGCTTCCGCAGTCGCGTCAATCTGAGCTGGAAGGTGACCAGGGACGCGCTGGTGTACTACACATGGTCGCAGGGCTTCCGTCCCGGTGGCTTCAACCGCGCTTCGGGGTTCGTGGCACCCGCCACTTCGCCGTTGGTGAAAACCTTCCAGACTCCGATCGGATTCCAGCCGGACACTCTGGTCAACAACGAGATCGGCTGGAAGACCGAATGGGTGGATCATCGTATTCAGTTCAACGGCGCGGTGTACTACGAGGATTGGAAGGATGTGCAGATCGGGCTCTTCAACCCGGGCCTGCTGGGCAATCTGACGTTTTCGACGAATGGGCCCCAATATCACGTCAAGGGCCTCGAGACCGAGATCGTGGGCCGCGTGACTCGCGGACTGACGCTGACCGCTGCGGCGTCATGGAACCACAGCTGGCTGTACAAGGAAGTCTCGCTCAACGACGTCAACGGCCACCCCATCAACTGGTCACAGGTTCTCAAGCCGAACGGGACTCCGTACGGCAACCCGTTCGGAACGAAGAACGATCCGCTCGCGCAATCGCCTCCCTTTCAGGCGAATGTGCGCGCCCGGTACGACTTTCCTGTCGTTGCCGACTATCAGACGTTCCTGCAGGTTGCCGCCACGCATCGGGCGCACTCTTGGTCGACGACCGACGGCATACAAACCGAAGTCGATCAGGTTACGCCGACGCGTTATGACCAGCCGGGTTTCACCACGTACGATGCATCCGTCGGTGTGTCGAAGGACGCGTGGAACGTGCAGCTGTATGCGTCGAACCTCACCGATGTACGCGGCGATCTGTTTTCGAACTACAACCAGTTCGTCAAGATGAATACCATCACCCGTCCCAGGACGGTGAGCCTGCAGTTCGGGTACAGGTTCCAGGAAAAGTAGGCACTGAAGTGTAAGCTAGCGCCACCGGGGAACAATCCCGGTGGCGCAGCAGGCCCCAGTGGCATCACGATTACCGAGGGTGGCTCAAGCGGAACCGAATCCGTCCGTATCCCCTATCGAGGCGCAGGTGCTTCGCACCCGGGAACTGCTGAAAGAGCGTCAATTCGCCGCGTCCCTCGCGGCAGCCGAGGCGCTCCTTACGCAAGTTCCCGAGAACCGGGATGTTCTTTACCTGACCGCCGTCAGTCAGCGCTACCTCGGTCGCATGGCCGACGCGCTCGCCACGCTGGCTCGCTTCGAGCAGGTGCATCCGGATTACGGCCGCCTGTACCAGGAGCGCGGCCATTGTTTGCGGGCGGTGGGCCGGCCAGCGGCAGCGATCGAAGCCTATCAGCGCGCTGTGTCCTTGAATGGAGCGCTCCCGGCGAGCTGGAGAGGATTGGCCGATCTATGCCGGGCCGCCGGCCGGCACGCGGAGGCTGACTCTGCCGACCGCTTCGCGAAGCACGTGGCAACTCTGCCGACGGCGATCGTTACCGCCACGAGTCTCTTCGCGGAGGGCGAGACGCACGCGGCGGAAAGCCTGGTGCGACAGTTTCTCCAACAGCACGGCGACCACATCGAAGCGATGCGGCTGCTTGCACAGATCGGGATGAAGCTCGACATCCTCGACGACGCCGAGTTTCTGCTCGAGAGTGTGCTGGTGTTTGCCGAGGATTATCACGCCGCGCGCTACGAATATGCCGTCGTGCTGTCGAAACGGCACAAGCACCAGCAGGCGATCGAAGAAATCCGCAAGCTGCGCGCCATCGAGCCGGACAATCGGGCCTTTCGTACCATCCTCGGCAATGCCTATGTTGGGCTTGGGGATCACGAAGCTGCGCTGCGGATTTTCCACGAACTGCTGGCTGAGACGCCCGCCAAGGAAGACCTCCATCTGTCGATCGCGCACGCGCTAAAGACACTGGGGCGGCAGTCGGACGCGATCGACTCATATCGAGCCGCCGCAGCGGCTCGTCCGAGCTTCGGGGACGCTTACTGGAGTCTCGCGAACCTCAAGACGTATCGCTTCGCGGACGCGGAAATAGGGCGGATGCGCGCCGAGGAGATCGCGGCGTCGACCGCGCTGGTCGACCGGTATCACCTGTGTTTCGCCCTCGGCAAGGCTTTCGAGGACCGGGGCGAATACGCCGAGTCTTTCCGCTACTACGAGCGGGGCAACCTGCTCAAGAAGGGCGAGATCCGTTATCGGCCGGAGTTGATTGAGCGCAATGCGCGACTGCAGGCGTCCGTCGGCACGCGTGAGTTTTTCGCAGAGCGCAGCGGCTTCGGCTGCAGTCGGCCCGATGCTATTTTCATCGTCGGACTGCCGCGAGCCGGCTCGACGCTCATCGAGCAGATCCTGGCTTCGCACTCGCAAGTGGAAGGCACGATGGAGCTGGCGGATATCCCGCGGCGCGTGCAGCAGCTGCAGGGTCGCGAGCCGAACGACGCGCAGCCGCGCTATCCCGCGGTGCTGAGCGAGCTCACCGCGGAGCAGTTCCAGCGGTTCGGCGAGAAATACCTCGCCGATACACAGGTGTACCGCACCGGCAAACCGTTCTTCATCGACAAGATGCCGAACAATTTCCGGCACCTCGGGCTGATCCACCTCATCCTGCCCAACGCGAAGATCATCGACGCGCGCCGCGAACCCATGGCCTGCTGTTTCAGCAACTTCAAACAGCTGTTCGCCAACGGCCAGGAATTCACGTACAGCCTCGAAGACATCGGCCGGTATTACCGCAGCTACGTGACTCTGATGGACCACTGGGACGCGGTGCTTCCCGGCAGGATCCTGCGAGTGCAGCACGAGGCCGTCGTAGCCGATCTCGAGGGCAATGTCCGGCGGCTGCTGGAGTTCTGCGGCCTGGACTTCGAGCCGCAGTGCGTGGAGTTCTACAAGACCGAGCGCAGCGTGCGCACCGCGAGCTCGGAGCAGGTGCGGCGGCCCATCTTCAAGGAAGGACTGGATCAATGGCGCCACTTCGAGCCCTGGCTGGGTCCGCTCGCGGCGGCGCTGGCCGCGAGCCGCTGAGCCGCAACGACACGGAGATCGGATGACTGACCGCCCAAACCTGCTGATCCTGATGGCCGATCAGTTGACCGCGCGCGCGCTGCGGGCCTATGGCGGCTCGGTTGCCCGCACGCCGCACATCGACGCGTTGGCGGAGGAGGGCGTCGTGTTCGATTCGTTTTACTGCAACAGCCCTCTGTGCGCGCCGTCACGGTTTTCATTCATGGCAGGGCAGTTGCCCTCGAAGATCGGCGCCTACGATAACGCGGCCGAGTTCCCTGCGCAGGTGCCGACCTTCGCTCACTACCTGCGCGCTGCCGGCTATCAGACGGCGCTGAGCGGCAAGATGCACTTCTGCGGGCCGGACCAGTTGCACGGGTTCGAGGAGCGGCTGACGACCGACATCTACCCGGCCGATTTTGGCTGGACCCCGGACTGGACGCGCTTCGACGAGCGTCCCGGCTGGTACCACACGATGGATTCGGTCACACAATCCGGCGCGTGTACGCGCACGAATCAGATCGATTTCGACGACGAGGTGGTCGCCGCCGCGCGCCAGAAACTTTTCGACATCGCGCGCGGCAGGGATCGCCGCCCGTTCTGCCTCGTCGTGTCGATGACGCATCCTCACGACCCCTATGTCATTCCCGATGCCTACTGGAATCGCTATCGTGACGATGAGATCGACATGCCGCGCGTGGGTGACCTTGCCGGCAGCGAAGACCCCCATTCGAGTCGACTTCGTCACGTCATCGGCCTCGGGCTCGTGCGTCCAACCGAGTCGCAGGTGCGCTCGGCACGCCGGGCGTATTACGGCGCCGTGTCGTATGTCGATGACCAGATCGGCTCGCTAGTAGCGACCCTGCAGCAGGCCGCACTGCATTCCAACACCGTCGTCGTGGTGCTCGCCGACCACGGCGACATGCTCGGCGAGCGCGGTCTCTGGTACAAGATGAGCTTCTTCGAGGCCGCCTGCCGGATCCCGCTCATCGTGCATGCGCCCGGGCGGTTCGCGCCGCGCCGCGTGTCGGGATCGGCGTCGCTTCTGGATCTGCTGCCGACGTTCGCGGAGCTCGCCCATCACGGTGCGCCGCCGGCGTATGCGGCACCGATTGGCGGCCGAAGCCTGCTGCCCGCACTCGAGAGCGGCGCGGGGCACGACGAAGCGATCGGCGAGTATCTGGCGGAGGGTGCCATCGCGCCGATTGTCATGATCCGTCGGTCGCGCTACAAGTTCGTGCATTCGCCAGTCGATCCCGACCAACTTTATGACCTCTCTTGCGACCCCGACGAGCGGGTGAACCTCGCTGCGAACGCGGGCCACGCGGCGCTCGTGGCAGAGTATCGAGCGGAGGTCGCGCGGCGTTGGACGCTGCCGTCGCTGCACGAAGAGGTTCTAGCTAGTCAGCAGCGGCGTCATTTCGTCTATGGGGCGCTTCGGCAGGGCCGCCATCGGCCGTGGGACTTCCAGCCGATCCGTGACGCCAGCCGCCTGTATATCCGCAACGACCAGGAGCTCAACGATCTTGAAGGTATGGCACGCTTTCCGCGGTTGCCCTGAGGCGGCCGCACTTCGCTCCGCGGCCGGTCGTCGGGGCCTCGCGTTGATTGTCTTCCTTTGCGCTGCCGCTGTCGGTAGTGCCGCCGCGAATGCACCCCTGCACGCGCCACCCCCTCTCAAGATCGACCTAAACCAGTTCGACGCACTGAAGAAGACGACCCTGCTGCCGAACGGCCAGCTGCTTGCCTACATCGACATGGGCAGGCCGGACGGCCGCCCGGTGGTTCTCATTCACGGCTACACCGACAACGCGCGCGACTGGGTCCCGCTCGTGCCGTATCTGTCAAAGCAGGATAGGCTCATCCTGGTCGACATCCGGGGTCACGGTCAATCCGCCAAGCCCGAGTGCTGTTACACGCGTATCGACTTCGCTTACGACATCAAGCTGCTGCTCGACTCGCTGCACATCGCGAAGGCCGATATTGTCGGGCATTCACTGGGCAGCTTCATCACGCAGGCGTTCGCGGAGGAGTGGCCGGAGCGCACGGGACGCGTCGTACTCATCTCCTCGACGGGCGGTCCGCGGCCGTGCGCGCCGGCGAAGAAACCGGCGTTCGATTACGCAGCCGAGATCCGTAAGCTCCATGAGCCGATCGACCCGGATTCGCCTTTCATGATCGCCTGGTGGGACTCGCCGACGCCTGTAGATCCCGATTTCATCCGGCGCCAGCGCCGTGACTCCGCTGCGATTCCGCTCACGGTGTGGCTTGCGGTTCTCGATCAGGGTACGCGCTTCGATGACCTGCAGCGCGGTCTGCCGCGCCTGACTGCACCGGTACTGCTCATCTGGGGCAGTGCGGATCCGATCATGGAGGAAGAGGGTCGCCAGACGTTGCGTGAGGCATTACCCGCCGCCAAGGTGAAAGTCTTCGCCGGCCTCGGCCACAATCCTTTCTGGGAGGACCCGCGGGGGGTGGCGGAGGTCGTCAATCGCTTCCTCGACTCGACGCCATGACCCGCAGCGCACAGTCGATCGTACGCAGGCAACGGCCGTGGGCCGCGTTGTGTGCAACTATTGCGATGTTGGCCGGCACATCTGCCGCGGCAGCGCCCGTGCCTTACAACGCGATTACACCCAGTCTCGCGCAGAAGACGATCGTGCTGACGGGACACGACTTGACGATAGAACAGGTTATCGAGGTCGCGCGGTTCGGTGCGAAGGTCGCTCTCAGCCCGGAGGCGCGGCAGCGCTCGGCGGATGCCTACGGCCTGCTGCTCGAAGCGGCCGCGGAAGGCGTGCCCGTTTACTGGTTCAATCGCGGCTCCGGCGCTGGCCGCCAAAAGGTCATTTTCGCCGGCGATGCGCTGGCGCCCGAAAACAAGGCTGCGCTGGAGGAGCGACAGCTGGCGATCTTTCGGCGGGGCGCTCGTGCGGGCGTGGGTCCCGAAATTAGCGATGAGGAGATCGTCCGCGCCATGCTGGTCATTCGCGCGAACACGATGACCTATGAGGCGGCCAGCCCCCCGCTCACGCAAATGCTGCTGGACTTGCTCAATGACCGGATCACCCCGGTGGTGCAATCGCGAGGCACGGTCGGCGAAGGCGATCTGGGGCCGCTCACCAACGTCGCGGCCATTATGGTCGGAGCGGGCGAGGCGTACTACAACGGCGAGCGCGTTGCGGCCGCGGCGGCGCTCGCGCGCGCCGGACTCAAACCGCTTGCGCCGTTCGCGGCCGATGACAGCGCGCTGGAGAGTTCGAACGCTTATTCGACCGGCCAGACGGCGCTCCTCGTCAACGACGCCCGTTACGCGCTCGCCTGGTCCGATCTCATCTACGCGATTGACCTGAACGGCATGAACAGCAGCCTCACGCCGCTGTCGACGCCCGTGCAGGCCAACAGGCCCTTCAAGTGGCTGAACTGGAACGCTGCGCGCATTCTCGACATGCTCAGGGGGAGTTACCTGTTCGACGACGATCCGAGCCGGATCATCCAGGATCCCGAAAGCCTGCGCGCTTCGTCCATCCGGACCGGCTCGGCGTGGCAGTCCTGGGCGCAGCTGCGGGACGGCCTGCTGCTGCAGATCAACTCATCGGACCATAATCCCGCGGTCAGACTCGGCGCCTCTCCCAGCGACTCGTGGGAGCTGGACACGCCGCAAATGCGGCAATTCTACGTGAAGGGTGGTCCGCGCAGCCACGGCCTGCACGGTTTCATTCTGTCCGATGCCAACTGGGACCCTTATCCGCTGGCCAACGACATCGAGGCGTTTACCATTGCGCTTGCCAACATGGATGCCGCCGTTGCGCAGCGGATCAACCGCTTCAGCAACACGTTTTTTACCGGCATCCCGCCGAAGGAGTATGTTGACGGGGAGCCCGGACGCTTTGGTAGCGCGCAGGGGAGCGGCCTGGCCGCGTCATCTCTGATGCAGGAAATCCAAGGATTGGCCGTTCCGGTCGCGCCGGAGGGCAATGCTCTGATCCAGTCAGTAGAGGATCTGCAGTCGCAGACGCGTCTGAAGGTCACGCGGGCGCGCCTTGCTAC
Source organism: Gammaproteobacteria bacterium (assembly GCA_028293765.1). Lineage (GTDB taxonomy): Bacteria > Pseudomonadota > Gammaproteobacteria > Steroidobacterales > Steroidobacteraceae > 13-2-20CM-66-19. The sequence goes on along the minus strand of JAQGOG010000150.1, from coordinate 37,355 downwards.
CGACGACACGATCGAGCTGTTGTCCGAAGACCTGTTGAGCGGCTGTTACTGGCTCGATATGCGCAAGGCGCAGAGTCCGGCGCGCAGCTTCGGGCCTGTTACAACCGCGGTGTGGCTGGCCTTCCGCGATACCTTGCCATTCAAGGAGGGCGCCGATCCCAACTCGACGCGCCCCATACATGAGCTCGCCGCCACATTCATCCGCAGCCATTCCGTGAGAAGCTTCTATGTGAGCGATGGCAGTGAACCCGGCAACGGCAGTGACCGGAACGCCCAGCGTTCGCACGCCAGCGACAGATGATCGCGAACGCCCGCATGTACTGCGTCACGCCAGCCGTCGCCGAGCTTTGGCGGCAGCTGCTGGATGCTGCCGCGGCGCAGGCGGCGATGGCCCTGACCGTCGTCGATCATCCCGAACCGATGCCTATCGGCGAGCTGTGGCGCAGACAGGACCTGGGCGCGGTTTTCATGTGCGGATTGCCGTTTGCACGCTCCGAGCCCCGGCCGGCGCTCATAGCGGCACCCGTGCCGGCGCCGCCCGAATTCGGCGGCCAGCCGCGCTACTGGAGCGAGTTCGTCGTCCGCGCGGATAGCAGCTTTCAGGTGCTGGAGGAGACGTTTGGCGGCCGGATGGCATTCACGACGCCCGATTCCCAATCCGGCTGCGTCGCAGCCCTGTATTACTTGATGGAGGCTTCCTCTCTGCGGGCGGCGGCGCAGCGGCCGCTCTACAAGGAGGTGATCGCTCCGCAGGTCACACCGTTACGAGCGCTGACTGCCGTAGCCGATGGCTTGGCAGACGTGGCGCCGATAGATTCCTTCGCCTTGCGCCTGCTCCGCAAGTACCGCCCGGAGTTGACGTCCCGAGTGCGTGTGGTCGCTCAAACCGCCCCGACGGCGATTCCGCCCATCGTGGCAACCCGGCCCGGGCCGCACTCCCTTGAAACAACGTTCTTGGAAGCGCATAACAACCTCTCCATGAAACCCCTGTTGCAGAGTCTGGAACTGGAACGGTTCGTGCGCCCCGATCCGGCATCCTATGGCCTCCTGCGGGAGCGCTTCGATGCGGTAACCGCCTACTGGCGCGAACGCCCGTTTGCCGCCGTCGCGCATCCCGTATTCGCCGCTCTTTCGCCCGGTCTTTCACCGGTCTGAGGGCGGGGGCCCCATGGAATCCCTGGCACGGAAATTTCGGCAGGTCGACGGACCCACGTGGCTCGTGGCGATCGTCCTCTATTCGGCCTGGTTCGCGCTGGTGTGGTATCACGCACTGCTGCCGTGGTGGGTGATCCTGGTAGTTGGCGCGTACCTGACCGCGTGGCATTTTTCGCTGCAACACGAGGCCATCCACTCGTTTAGAGGGGTGCCGCGCTGGCTGAGCTTCGCGGTCGTGTTTCCGCCGCTGGGACTGTGGTTTCCGTTTCCGCTGTATCGCAAGAGCCACCGCACGCACCACCGCGACCCTGATCTCACGGTCCCGGGGGTCGACACCGAATCCTATTACGTCAGGCAGGCCGACTGGGCGCGGATGGGCGCCTTCCAACGTCGTGTGCTGATATTCAACCAGACGCTCGTCGGCCGTCTCGTGCTCGGGCCGCTGCTGCGGCTACGGATTCTAGCGATCCGGGAGTTTGTCCGGGCCTGGAACGGTGATCGCAGCCATCTGCCGCATTGGGGCGTGCATGTCGTGGCTGTTGGCGGGCTCTTCTGGTTCATCGCGGGTGTTTGTGCATTCCCGTGGTGGCAATACGTCCTGCTGGTCGCGTACCCGGGCATGAGCCTCGGACTGTTGCGGGCATTCACCGAGCATCGCGCGGCGCCGGTCCACCCGCAGCGCACGGCATCGGTCGAATCAAACGCGGTCTTCGGACTGTTGTTCTTGTATAACAACTTGCACGTCGCGCACCACTTGCAGCCGGCCATGCCTTGGTACGACATTCCCCGCTATTACCGCGAGAACAAACATGAGCTGCTCGAAGGCAACGGTCACTTCGTGTTTCCCGGCTATGGCGTATTGGCCAGAGACTACTTTCTGGTCCCTGTCTTCAGTCCCGTGCATCCGACGCTCTAGCTCGTACGACCCTTCGGGCGCCAGGCGGTGACGCTGCGCGAAGAGTCTCTAACGGCGCCTGCAGCGCTCGAGGGGGCGCCTACGGCGATGCTGGCGGGAAAGACCCGCGCTATCGTTGCAGCGTCCGTCGGCAACATGCTCGAATGGTACGACTTCACTGTGTACGCGCTGTTCGCCGCGTATGTCGCCAGAAATTTCTTCCCGGGCGAGGATCAGTCGCTCAATCTGCTCAAGGCGTTTCTGGCTTTCGGGCTCGGGTTCGTCGTTCGGCCGATCGGCGCGGTCCTCATCGGGAACTACGGCGATCGGGCCGGGAGGAAGGCGGCTCTCACATTGACCATCCTGCTCATGGCGGCGGGAACCGGCACGATCGCTCTCGCTCCCGCCTACGCGACGATCGGTATCGGGGCTCCGTTGCTGCTGCTGTTCGGCCGCGTACTACAGGGTTTTTCGGCCGGCGGCGAAGTAGGGGGAGCGACGGCCTTCCTCCTGGAAAACGCAGCTCCGCAACACCGCGGTGTGGTGACGTCGTGGCTCGAGGCGAGCATGGGAATGTCGAACATTCTAGGCGCCTTGGCCGCTTTTTCGGTCACGACGTTTTTGCCGCCCAGCTCGGTCGAGGCGTGGGGCTGGCGGATTCCCTTCCTTTTCGGGCTCCTCATCCTGCCGGCGGGTTTGTTTCTGCGCCGGACGCTACACGAGACGCAGAGTTTCGAAGCCGAGGTCGAGCGACGCCGCCGGGACAGCCCGACCAGGAAGTCGCCATTGCTTGAGACGTTCACGAACCACCGCCGCGAGCTGCTAGTCGGTTTTGGCGTCGCCGTTCTGTGGGCCGTTGCGGTCTACGTTCTGATCGTTTACGTGCCGGTTTACGTGCAGATTACGTTTGGCTTCACTGCACGCCAGGCGTTCGGTGCATCTCTCGTCGCCAACGTTGCGTTCGTCGCTGGCTGTGTTGCATTCGGCGCGGCGTCCGATCGAATCGGCAGGCGCAGGCTGCTGACGCTCAGCGCCCTGGCGCTGTTGGTGTGCGTCCTGCCGCTGTTCATGTTGTTACGGGCCTTTCCGAGCACTGGGGTCCTGATAGGCGTCATGACCGCCTTCTGCGTGCTGGTGGCCAGCTTCGTCGGCGTTGCGCCGGCCGGGTTGGCCGAGATCTTTCCCACCGGCGTCCGTTCGACCGGGACGTCGCTCGTTTACAACGGCGCGTTCACGATATTCGGCGGATTCGCGCCCATGATCCTCACGTGGTTCACGCGGCGGCCGGGTGGTTCGGTATTTGCTCCCGCATGGTATGTCATGCTTGCTGCGCTCGTTGCTCTGGCGGCCATCCCGTTCCTGAGCGACAGAGCGCCAGCAGTGGCGCCTGCCGGCAGCTGACCTCAGCCGCTGTGAGCCCCTACGAAAGGAGGATCAGGGCAAAAGCGTCGCGGCCAGTGCGGCCTCATCGAGGGCGTAGCCCATCCCGGGCTTGGAGCTCAGGTTCAGCCAGCCGTCGCGATCGGCTCGGAGCGGCTCCGCCATCATGAAGTCCCGGCGACTCAAGGCCCACTCCGGCGGATCGTAGGGAAACTCGAGGAACGGCGCGTCGACCATCCCGGCGACCAGGTGCGCGTTGGCCGTGACGCCCATGCCGTTCGTCCAGGTATGGGGTGTGAAGATGAGGTTGTGTTCCTGCGCCATGATCGCAATGCGCCGCAGACCCGTAATGCCGCCAACGAGCGCCACATCGGGCTGCAGAACATCGACGCAGCCGCCCGTTATGAGGTCCCGCAATTCATGGAGTTGGCGTGTCATCTCACCGGCGGCGATCCGGACATCGGTCGCCTCACGCAACGCCCGCATTCCGGCATGGTCACCCCGATGCAACGGCTCCTCCATCCAGTACACACCCAGACGCTCGAGCTCCCGGGCGACCGCGAGCGCATCCTTGAGACTCCATGAGGATTCCGTATCCCACGGCAGGCGCCAGCCCTGGTTGCAATCGACGAGCAGCTCGAGCTTCTGCCCAACCCGCGCGCGCACGGCCTCGAGCGCCCTGACATCGTCGTGCCAGTCGCTCCGGTGAAAGCGCAATTTCAGAGCCGGGAACCCCTGTTCGAGATAGCTTTCGGCGCTTTCGGCCATGGCACCCGGATCGCGCAAGGTGCCCGAGGATGCGTAAGCGCGTATGCGGTTCGACAATCCGCCGAGCAGCTTCCAGCAAGGCTGCCCCATGATCTTGCCGGCGAGATCCCACAACGCCAGATCCAGCGGCCAGCAGCGGCCGTAGTGAAAATCGATGTGCGACAGCACGCGATAGTGCCGCTCGAGCGCCAGCGGATCGTGCCCGATGAAGAGTTTCTCGTGGCCCTCGAAGCCGAGCATTCGATCGCCCGAACCGTAGCCGACGAGCCCCGTGTCCGTCGTGACCCGCACGACCGTCGCATCGAAGTGCACTCGCGGCTTGGTATCCCAGCTCGCGTGGAACGCCGGCTCCAGCGGCAACCGGTGGTGGGTGATCCCGATCGCGGCAATGCGGTGTTCACGGGCGGGCGACATGGGTTCCTCGCAAGCGTGCGCTCATCGGTAGGCCGTCCAGATGGTCTTCAGATCGGAGTATTTGTCGATCGCGTGGTGGGACCGGTCGCGTCCGAAGCCGGATTGCTTGAAGCCGCCGAACGGTGTAGCGAGAGAGGAGCGGTCGAAGGTGTTGACCCAGACCGTACCCGCGCGAAGCGCCGCGGAGAGGCGGTGCGCTACATTCATGTCAGCGGTCCACACCGCGGCGGCAAGTCCGTAATTCGAATCGTTGGCGAGCTGCACCGCCTCCCGCTCCTCGAGGAAGGTCATGACCGTCAGTACCGGGCCGAAGATTTCCTCGCGCGCGACCCGCATGTGGGGACTTACGTCATCGAGGATAGTCGCCTCGACGTAGTAGCCCCCGAATTCTTCGTGCGCGCGTCGGCCTCCGAGCGCGATCCGTGCGCCTTCGGAAACTCCGCTGTCGATATATCCCAATACGCGTGTCATGTGACCGGCGTCGATGAGCGCGCCCATCCGTGTTCCCGGATCAAGAGGATGCCCGAGGGTAATTGTGGCGGCGATACGGGCGATGGCAGCAACGAGGGCATCCTTGATACTGGCGTGAACGATCACGCGCGATCCGGCGTGGCAGGTCTCGCCCTGGTTGTAGTAGATACCCCAGGCAATGCCGGCCGCGGCGGACTCGATATCCGCATCTGCCATGACGACGTGCGGGCTCTTGCCGCCGCATTCGAGGGCGACCCGCTTGAGATTGGAGTCGCCGGCGTAGCGCAGCATCAACTTGCCTACCTCCGTCGAGCCCGTGAAGCTCACCATGTCGACGTCGTCGTGCAGCGCGAGGGCCTTGCCTGCCTCCTCACCGAAGCCGGGTACGATGTTCAGCACGCCGGGCGGGAGTCCGGCCTCGCTACCCAGCTCTCCCAGGCGGATCGCGCTGAGCGGGGACTGTTCGGCGGGTTTCAAGACGACCGAGTTGCCCGCAAGCAGGGCCGGCGCCAGCTTCCATGCGCTGATGATCAGCGGGTAGTTCCACGGCACGATGGCAGCGACCACGCCAAGCGGCTCGCGCCGGACCAATGCAAGCTCATGGGGTGCGGTGGGCGCCACCTCGTCGTACAGTTTGTCGGCGTACTCCGCGTAATAAGCGATGCAGTCCGCCGCGAAGGGCACATCGACGTTCACGGAGTCGACGATGGGCTTGCCCACGTCCAGGGTCTCCAGCAACGCCAGCCGGTCGGTATCGTCCCGGATGAGCTGAGCGAAGCGATGCAGGACGTCCTTGCGAGTCTTCGGATCGGTATGCCGCCAGCTGCCGGCGTCGAAGGCCGCTCGCGCCGCTTGTACCGCCGCGTCGACATCGGTCGGGTCGCATCTGGCTACTTCGGTCACGACGCGGCCGTCTATCGGGCTTACGTCCTCGAACGTGCGGCCCGCAAGGGGGGCAACGAGCCTACCGCCGATGAAAGCGCGACCCTCATGCCGCACAGTCGCGGCGAGCTGCTCCCAATCCTGACGAGAGCGACCGGTACTAGGGGTAGGCATGAGGCTTGGCGCTCGGGGGAAGAATCGGTCTGCATGCGGCGCCTGTCAGGGTTTCATAATCGACCGCGGCGTCCAAGCCGAGAAATTGATTAGCTACATCGAAAAAAGGCATTGGAATCGGGGGTCGCCTTGGCGTGAGGCTAGGGTCTAGTATCGACAAGCGAGGTCACCGCGCGCGGCTCCAGGAACCTGTCTATGGGTAAGAAGACGATCGATCGACGCTGGCTGCCCTTGAATGCATTGCGCGCCTTTGAGGGCGTGGCAAAACACGGCAGCTTCACTGCGGCGGCCAACGCACTGCTGATCTCGCAGAGCGCGCTGTCCCGGCATGTCATCGCACTCGAACGCCTCACCGGCGTGCAGCTTTTCGATCGGAAGCCGCACGCTCTGATGCTGACGAAGGCCGGCCAACACTTACTACCGGCCGTCGTGAAGTCCTTCGACCGGCTGGAGTATGCGCTCGATGACATTCGCAACGATGGGGCGCCGACCCAACGTACCCTGCGAGTGCAGATGCCGCCGAGTTTCGCGGTGCAGCTCGCGGTGCCGATCCTGCGCGACTTCCGGGGGGCGAGCACCGAAGTGGACATCGACCTCATCAGCCCATACGGCGTCGGACCGCCGCTTGGCGATGTCGACGTGGCGGTCGTGTACTCCAAGCCTACCGTGACGGATCTCGTTACGGATCTATTGTGGCCGGTGCGCTTGAGTATCCTGTGTCACCCCAACATCGCGGCCCTTCACCAGGGCAAGGATCTCGGCGCCTTCATCGAGGCGAATGAGATCGTTCATGTCCGCATTGCCGACCTGCCGCGACATCACGTCTGGTCGGAGTTCATGCGCCAGGCGGGGCTCGGCTCCGTGCACATCGAGCGCGGCCTGGTGTTCGACACGGCGGTGCTCGCGGTGCAATACGCGCTCAGCGGCCAGGGGATCGCCCTGGTCGATACCAACCTGTTTGGCGATGAGATCCGCGCTGGCCGGCTCGTGAAACCGTTCGAGGTCACGCTCGACGATGGCTATGGCTACTATCTGATCACGCATCCGGAAGGACTGAGCGACACCGCCATTGCCCTGTTTCGTTCCTGGCTGATCGAGCGGTTTGGCAGCACTCGCTCCGCTGTTCCCGGCTCGCCCCTACAGCTGGCCGTATCCAATGAGTGAAGCGTCGGGCGGCTGCCGCGGTCCGGAGAAGAAGCCATGAAGAGCGCTGCGCGAGTCGTGGTGATTGGCGGCGGAGTCGTGGGCGCCAGTGTTCTTTATCACCTGACGAAGGCCGGTTGGAGTGACGTGCTGTTGATCGAGCGCGAGGAGTTGACTTCGGGTTCCACCTGGCACGCTGCCGGAGGCATGCACACCGTCAATGGTGACCCCAACATCGCCAAACTGCAGCAGTACACGATCAAGTTGTACGAGGAGATCGAGCGGATCTCAGGGCAGTCCTGCGGAGTGCACATCACGGGAGGCATCATGCTAGCCGGCACTCGTGAGCGGCTCGACTGGCTGAGGATGGCGCAAGCGCGCGGCCGCTATCTCGGCATGGACCTCGAGATCATCTCGGTCGAGGAAGCGGCGAAGCTGTTTCCGCTGATGGAGAAGAAACACTTTGTCGGCGCCATGTTCGATCCTATCGAGGGCCACGTCGATCCATACGGCGTCACCCACGCCTACGCGAAATCGGCGCAGATCGGCGGTGCCGAGATCGTGCGGCATACGCGCGTCGTCGACCTCAAACCGCGCAGTGATGGATCATGGGATGTCATCACCGATCACGGCAACGTGCACGCCGAGCATGTCGTGAATGCGGGCGGCCTGTGGGCGCGCGAAGTCGGTCGAATGGTGGGCCTCGAGTTGCCGGTCCTGGCCATGGAGCATCAGTACCTCATCACGGAGGAAATTCCCGCGCTGAAAGCTCAGAAAGAGCAGCTTCATTGCATCGACTTCGAGGGCGAGATCTATCTACGCGAAGAGCGGGGCGGCATGCTCATGGGCACTTACGAGCGTGCCGGCGTGCCCTGGTCCGAGGTCTCCACGCCCTGGGATTTTGGGCAGAATCTGCTGCCGAACGACCTGGAACGGATTGCGCCGAGTCTCGAGGTAGGCTTCGAACATTTCCCGGCGCTGGGCGAGGTCGGAATCAGGAAGGTCGTCAACGGTCCCTTCACCTTCGCGCCGGATGGCAATCCGCTCGTGGGGCCCGTGAAGGGACTGCGCAACTTCTGGGTCGCCTGCGGCGTCATGGCAGGGTTCAGCCAGGGAGGCGGTGTGGGTCTCGCGCTGTCCCATTGGATGGTCGACGGCGATCCGGGCGCTGACGTCTGGGGCATGGACGTTTCGCGTTACGGCGACTGGACGACACTCGCCTACACCAACGCCAAGGTGCGCGAGAATTACTCCCGCCGCTTCCGTATCCGCTTCCCCAACGAGGAGCTTCCTGCGGCCCGTCCGTTACGCACTACACCGATCTACGATCGGCTGCAAAGTGAGCACGCGGTGTTTGGCGACTATTGCGGACTGGAATACCCGCTATGGTTTGCGCCGACCGCCGCGCAAGCACAGGAGGACGTCACGTTTCGCCGCTCGAGCGCGCACCCGTACGTCGCGGCCGAGTGCAAGACGGTGCGCGATGCAGTTGGTCTACTGGAAATCTCCAACTACGGAAAATTTGAGATCTCGGGACCCGGCACGGAGGAGTGGCTGTCGCGCATGATGGCGAACCGTGTGCCGAACGTCGGGCGCATTGCCTTGACCCCGATGCTGAATGGGCGAGGCAAGCTCATTGGCGACTTCACCATGTGCCGTGTGGCGCGAGATCGCGTCTTCCTCATCGGCACCTATGCCGCGGAAACCTATTACCTTCGTTGGTTCGAGCGGCACCTGCCACCATCCGGCGTCTCGTTACGCCCCTGCGCGATGGAGTATGTGGGATTGTCCGTCGCCGGACCAGGGTCGCGCGCCCTGCTGCAGAGTCTGGTGCGCGAGGATTTGTCGCGCGAGGCATTCCCGTTCCTGGCGTTCAAACGAATGGACATCGGCATGGTCCCCGCGCTGGTCGGCCGCATCTCCTTCACCGGCGATCTCGGCTATGAGATCTGGGTGACCACCGACTATCAGCGTGCACTCTACGACCTCCTCGTCACGGCGGGGCGCCCGCACGGCATGAAGCCCTTCGGTGCCCGCGCCCTGAATACCCTGCGAATCGAAAAAAGCTTCGGCACCTGGGCACGGGAATACCGTCCGATCTACGGTCCGTACGAGGCGGGTCTCGGACGCTTCGTCGATCTGAACAAGGGTGATTTCATCGGCCGCTCGGCTGCGATTGAAGAGAAGGAAGGAGGCGGCGCGCTACGGCTCACCGCATTCGCGGTAGAGGCTGGGGATACCGATGCCATCGGCGACGAGCCCATCTGGCACGACGGCAAGGTCGTCGGCTGGGTGACCTCCGGCGCGTACGGCCACAGCGTGCAACGCTCGCTCGCACTGGGCTACATTCCGGCAGCCCTTGCCGATGCGAGTGTCGGTTTCGAGATCGAGATCATCGGTGAGCGCCGCAAGGCCGAGCGTCAGGCCGCCGCGGCTTTCGATCCCAACGGCAGTCGGATGCGTGGTTAAGCGACGAGTCTTGAGGAGACCCAAATGATGAAATCTTCGGCGGTGAGTCGTTCGGTAAACGCGAAAGCGGCGCCCGCCCCGGGCAAGGAGAAGGAGCCCGGATTGATGCGGCGTCTGGCGGCCGGCCCGGTGATCTGCGCCGAAGGCTACGTGTTCGAGCTCGAACGCCGCGGCTATCTCCAGGCCGGCGCGTTCGTTCCCGTCGTGCTCGCCGAGCACCCGGAGGTCGTTGAACAACTGCACATGGACTTCGTGCGCGCGGGATCTGACGTAACCCAGGCGCTGACGTACTACGTTCATCGCGAGAAGCTGCGGGTCATCGGCCGCGAGAAGGATCTCGTCCCGATGAATCGCACCGCGCTCAGGATCGCGAAGAAAGTCGCCCGCCGCACGGGCACTCTGTTCGCCGGCGACATCTGCAATACCAACATCTACGATCCGACGGATGGCAAAGCGCTCAAGGAGGTCGAACGGATCTTCGCGGAGCAGGTCGGCTGGGCCGCGGACGCCGGCGTCGATTACATCGTGGCCGAGACGTTTTCCTGGGGTGGCGAGGCGTTGATGGCGCTCGAGGCCATCAAAAAGTATTCCAAGGTGCCGGCGGTCGTGACGTTCTCGGTGCATCGCGAAGAGAATATGCGGGAGGGCTGGAGTCCGGTCGAGACCTGCCAACGCCTGGAGGCGGCGGGCGCGGAGGTCGTGGGGCTCAATTGTCACCGCGGACCGGCGACGATGATGCCCATCCTCAAGAAAATCCGCCGCGCCGTAAAATGCGTCGTGGGGGCGCTACCGGTGCCTTATCGCACGACCCGCCAGCAGCCTTCCTTCATGTCCTTGACCGATCGCTGTTGTGACAACGCGCGGGCGTTTCCAACCGGACTGGACCCGTTCGTGTGCACGCGCTCCGAAATGGGCGACTTTGGACGCGAAGCCTTCGAGCTCGGCATTCGCTATCTCGGCGTGTGTTGTGGCGCCGGACCGCATCACATCCGTGCGCTGGCAGAGGCCCTTGGCCGCCATCCGGAGGCGAGCCGGTATTCGGCAGACATGTCGAAGCATGCCTTCTTCGGCACCGACAAGAAAATCCGGCCCGTGCAAACCGAGTACCGGGCCAAGCTCTGAGGATTATTCCGGGCGGGCGCCACGAGCGCCTATCCCGGGACAGGCGTCGGCCGCAGCCAACTGGTTCTCATTAAATCAGCATCCAGTGGAACGCTGAGGTCTCGGCGCCTTCCAGGTGTGACGTCCGCAATCGGTGGAAACGCCTCGAGCGTGGCGGGCCCGCCGCTTTCTTGATGTAGTCTCGGACCGGGTCACATCGGAAGGACTCGATAGCACTTATCGTGACGCAATGATCACTGTGTCCCGACTGAACCTGAGTGCTTTTCCAGACTCACCCTATGCGGTCGAGCTGCAACGCGGCTCGCCGAATCTGCGCTTCAGCCCGAAACTGGAAGCGGAGTACGTCCGTACCCACCTGCGGCACAGCCGTACCCTCATCCGGGTGGTTTGCGTGCTCGGCGCATTACTGGCGGTCCTGCGTGGCGCCGAGCAAGGCGTCGTAAGCTCCTGGAACAGTGTCTTGCTGATCGACTTCGGCCCGGTCATCTCAAGTTCGATCGTCCTGGCGTCGATCGCCTGGAGCACTTCGTACGAGCGTTTGTATCTGCAGTGGGCGCGTATCATCGTGCCGGTCAGGAATTCGATAGTGGCGGTTCACGTCGCCGCAGCCGCCGCGCGCGGCGAGTCGGAAATGCTGATGCTCCTGCCGATGGTGTTGATGGGCCCGTTTTTCTTTCACGGGTTGCGCTTCGCTACGGCATTCGTTTCCGGCGTTGCGACCGTGGCTTGCTTCATCATCTGCGCCAGCTGCTTCGACCTGGCACTCCCGGTTGCGCTGCGTTGCGATGCGTTCCTGCTCATGGGTCTGATCGCATGCACCATTGCCGGTCGGCACCTAGAGCAGTGGTCGCGCACTGCCTTTCTCGAAAGCCACCTCGTAGAGGAGCTCGCGCAGCACGACGCCTTGACCGGAACAAAAAATCGCCGTGTATTCGACGAATATCTCGTCAGGCTCTGGCAGCAGGCGCTCGAGGATCGCCGGGCCCTGGCGATCCTGCTGATCGATGTCGATCATTTCAAGGCGTACAACGACCGCTATGGACACCAGGCGGGCGATCAGGCCTTGCGTCGGGTCGCACAGTCCGCACAGAGATTGGTTCGCCGTCCCCTCGATGTCCTGACGCGCTATGGGGGCGAGGAGTTTGCGGTAATCCTCTACGATGTCGACGGGAATCAGGCGAAGGATATTGCGGAGCGAATACGCCGCGCGGTGGCGGAGTTGGCCATCGAGCACCGCGGGTCCCGGACCGCCAGGGGGGTGACGATCAGTGTGGGTGTCGCGGTCGTGGAGCCGACCTTGGAGCGAAATCCCCGCGGCGCACTGCAACTGGCGGATCAAGCACTCTACGAGGCGAAAGTGAGGGGTCGAAACAGGGTGGAGCTCATGGATGAAGCCGAGCACAAAATGCTCGTGACCGGAGTGTTCGCAAAAGTCTGACGATTATTTCGTTGCGATCGGCGTGCCGCCGAGGGCCATGTAAAGGCGGGCGGTGTCCAGCAGTCGTTGGGCTCGCGCGCGCGCGAGTCCAAGTTGCGCCTGTGCAGTGAAACGCTCGGCGTCGAGCACGTCGAGGATGCCGGAGTTGCCGACCGAGTAACTGCGACGAGCCAGGTCCCGCGAGGCGGCTGCCGTTTGTGCGGCGATAGTCTGGGAAGTGAACTGATCTTCATCGTTCGAGAGCGCCTGAAGACGGTCGGCCACTTCGCCGCAGGAGCGCAGAACTACCTGGCGGTAGTCAGCGAGCGCGGCCTGGTACCCGTCGATCGCCGCTCGACGTTCGGCTTTGAGGCGCCCACCGTTATATAAGGGCTGCGTAACATTGGCCGCCACGCTCCACGCAAGGGCCACGCCGTCGAACAGACCCCCCGGCGTCAAAGCCTGTTGACCCACAGTGCCGGTGAGATTGATGTTGGGATACAGATTGGCCGTCGCCACGCCGATGGCGGCGCTCGCCGCATGCAGCTGCGCTTCAGCGGCGAGGATATCCGGGCGGCGACGGACGAGCTCCGAGGGGAGGCTTGCTGGAATTTCCCCCGGCAGGACGAAATCATTCAGTGTGATGTCGGGTGGCGACCACTGCGCCGGCTGTTTGCCCACCAGGATCGCGAGCGCATGGAGCGCCGTACTTTCCTCCTGATGAAGCTCCGGCAGTAACGTCCGATCGGTCGCCAGCTGGCTCTGCGCGCTCAGCAGTTGCGTGCGGGTGGCAGAGCCGTTGTCGAGCGCGGTCTGCACCAGACCGACGTTTCGCTGATCATCCGCGATGATGTCCTGTAGCACGCCGAGCTGTGCGCGCGCGGAGGCTACGGCCAACGCCTGTGCCGCGACATTCGCCGTCAGAGACAGATACGCCGCGTTCAGCTCATGAGTCCGATACTCGTTGTAAGCCGCTCTTTGCTCGAGCATGCGCTTGTTGCCGCCAAACAGATCCAGCGGCGCGTTGATGCTCGGGCCGACCGTGTAGTAGGTAAACGGCGGGATGACGAAATTGAGCGGCCCGAACAGCGCGGCGCCGTATTTCTGCCGCCCCACGCTCGTACCGAAGGAGAGGGAGGGCAGCAGGGCGCCTCTGGCTGCGTTCACATCCTCCTGTGCCTGTGCCACGCGCGCTTGCGCGGCGGCTATATCCTGATTGTCGGCGAGCGCCAGCTTGATGAGCTGATCGAGCGTGGGCGAATGGAACTGCGCCCACCAGTCCCCTTCGATCCGCGCTCCCAACGTAACACGCTGGTCGGACGGCGGCGGTGCATCGCCAGGAGCCGCATACGCCTGTGCGGCAGGCGCTTCGGGCGGCTTGAAATTCGGGCCCACCGTGCAGGCGCACAGCATGAGGGAACACGGCAAAGCCAACCGCCCGGCGCGGTTCATTCAGACACCACGGGCGCAGCGCCGGGCGCGGGCTTTACGTTCCTGATCATGAGCAGGAATGGGATGGTCAGCACTGTCAGCACCATCATGAGCTTGAAATCATCGAGATAACCGATCATGGCGCTCTGGTTGGTGATCATGCCGTTCAGCGCCAGCAATCCCTTCGTAGTGGTGACATCGATATGTGCGGCGGCCGGATTGGACGCCGTGTTGAACGGTGTGATGTGTTCGGCGAGGGAGGCGTGCACGCGTTGCGTGTTCTGCGTCAGGAGGAACATCACTACGGAAATACCTATCGAGCTGCCGACATTGCGCAGCAGATTGAAAAAAGACGTGCCTTCGTTGCGTAACGCGGCCGGCAGGGTGGCGAAGGCGACCATCGAAAGGGGGACGTAAACCAGCCCGACACCGAGGCCTTGAATGATCCCGGAGATGATGATGGGCCAGGCACTCATAATTAAGGAAAATTGTGTCATCTCCCACAGCGAGTAGGCCGTAGCCACGAGCCCCACCGCCATCACGAGGCGCGCATCGAAGCGCGCGACCAGGCGTCCGACGAGGACCATGCCGAGCAGTGTACCGATGCCGCGCGGCATGGTGACCAGCCCGGTCAGAATCACCGGGTACTGCAGCTGGTTCTGTAACATCGGCGGCAGCAGCGCCAGGGTGGCGAACAGCACCACGCCGATCATGAGAATGAAGACGTTGGAGGCGACGAAGTTGCGATCCTTGAACAGCGCGGGGTTGAGGAACGGGCGCTGGCTGGAAAACATGTGCACGAGGAACAGGTAGAAGGCGGTTCCGCCGACGCTCGCCTCGGCTATGATTTCCGGGGAAGAGAACCAGTCGAGTTGCTGTCCCCGGTCCAGCAGCAGCTGCAGGGAGGCGATCCCCAGGCTCAGGGTCGTGAAGCCGAAGAAATCGAATTGCGACGACTTTGCATTGCGGCTCTCGGGCAGGGTCGCCAGAAGTCCGAAGTAGGTGAGCACCCCCACCGGCACATTGATGAAAAACACCCAGCGCCAGCTGTAGTTGTCGGTCAGCCAGCCGCCCAGCGCGGGTCCCAGAATGGGACCGAGCGTCACGCCGATCCCCCAGATCGACATGGCGCGGCCGAAATCCTTGGGACGATTGATGTCGAACAGGACCGCCTGCGACAACGGCACGAGCGCCGCTCCGCCCACTCCCTGCAGGAACCGGAACAACACGATCTGCGGCAACGAGGTCGCGAGACCGCAGAGGGCGGAGGCAATGGTGAACAGAACGATCGAGAGCAGAAAGATCTTACGGCGCCCGAATTCGCTCGCGAGCCATCCCGCGAGTGGGATCGTAATGGCGGCTGCAACGATATAGGACGTCAACACCCATCCCATCTCGTCCTGCGTTGCCGACAGCGTACCTTGCACGC
Source organism: Gammaproteobacteria bacterium (assembly GCA_028293765.1). Lineage (GTDB taxonomy): Bacteria > Pseudomonadota > Gammaproteobacteria > Steroidobacterales > Steroidobacteraceae > 13-2-20CM-66-19. The sequence goes on along the minus strand of JAQGOG010000150.1, from coordinate 22,205 downwards.
GGGGCAGGGCAACGTTGGCGATAGTGGTATCGAGTGCCTGCATGATGGTCGCCAACATCACGGAAATGGTGATGAGGCCGCGGTTGGGCACCGGCACCCAACGGGGCTCGGTGGGCATGACGCTCGGTTCGGTCGCATCGACGCCGGCGGGCCTCACCGCGTCCTGCAGAGCATCGTCCTCGAGCGGATCCGCCATCTTCTATTTCCAGAAGGCCAGTGAACGGTGATGTTGGGTATCGACCGTCGCCATGACGCTCATGCCCGCTGCGAGCGGGACAGCGGCCTGTCCCGCATCGATCGAGAGCCGCACGGGCAGGCGTTGCACGACCTTGACCCAGTTGCCGGAAGAGTTCTCCGGCGGCAGCAGCGAAAAGCTCGACCCCGTGCCGGGGCTGGTGCTCTGAACCTTGCCGGTGAAGGTGATGCCGGGGAAGGCGTCGACCGAGAGTGTCGCCCGCTGGCCGGGGCGCATGTGCGCCAGGTCGGTTTCCTTGAAATTGGCTTCCACCCACATGTCTTGCCGCGAGACCAGCGCAAATTGCGGGGTGACCGCATTGATGTAGTTGCCGACCTGCAATTGTTCGACTTTGGTGACGATGCCGTCGAGCGGCGCGCGTATCGTCGTGTAGGAATCGTTGAGCCTGGCGCGATCCAGTGCGGCTTGGGCCTGGCGCACGGCGGGGCGGCTCTCGAGCGGCGCGGAGGTATCGCCGCCGAGGTCGGCGAGAGCGCTGGCGGATTGCTGAGTCGCCGCCGCGAGCTCCTGGCGTGCTACATCGAGATCATGCGCTGCCTGGTCGAGCTGGGCGCGCGAGGTGATGCCGTCCGCGGCGAGCTTTTTCTTGCGGTCATAATCGTCCTGACGGTAGGCGATCGTGTTCCGTGTGGCTTTTTCGTCCGCCTGGCGCTGGCGATAGGACGCTTCGAGCCCCTGCATCCTGAGGCGCGCGCCCGCGAGTTGCGCCTCGGCGTCCTGGATCGCGATCTGAAACGGGCGGGGGTCGATCTGGAACAGCACATCCCCGGCATGAACGGGCTGGTTGTCGTGCACGTCGACTTCGATCACGCGACCCGCCACGTTGCTGCTGATCTCCACCCGTGCGGCCTGGAGATAGGCGTCGTCCGTCGATGCGTAGCGACCGCCGGTCAGATAGGCAATGATCCCGACCACCGCCAGGATGACCGGTCCGCCGATCAGCAGGAGTCTGCGGTGCCTCCCCAGCCAGGTGTTGGGTGCGGCAGCGGCGGATTGCTCGGATTGCGGCTTCAAAAATGATCCCCGGGGCGAAAATGCAGCAGCCAGATATAGCGGTTTGTCGGGCCGGGTATAATACTGGACAATGTGAATAGATTGCTTTGCACAGCCACACAATGAACCGGGCCCAGTTTGCCGAGCTCAATGCCTTCGTCGCGGTCGCCGAGCGCACTAATTTTGCCCGGGCCGCGGCGCACCTGGGCATCGCCGCGTCGACCATCAGCCAGACCATCCGCTCGCTCGAGGAGCGGCTCGGTATGCGGCTGCTGAACCGCACCACTCGCAGCGTCTCATTGACCGATGCGGGTGAAAAACTGCTGGCCCGCATCCGGCCCGCCATCATGGAGCTCGGCGCCGCGGTCGAGGATCTGAACGAATTCCGCGATACCCCCACCGGCACCCTGCGTCTGAATGTCTCGAGCGTCCCCGCGCAGATTGTTCTCGCGCCGGTGATCAAGGCGTTCCTCGCCGCTTATCCTGCGATTGCGCTCGATATCACTGTGGATGACGGCCATGGCGACATCGTCAGCGGGCGCTTCGATGCCGGTATCCGCGTCGGCCGGCGCGTTGCCAAAGACATGCAGATCGTCCGCGTCAGCGAGCCTTCACGCCTCATCGCCATCGCCGCGCCCGAGTATCTGCAACAGCACCCGGCGCCCAAGGCGCCGCAGGACCTGCAGCGGCACAATTGCATCGGTCTGCGCATCAATGACCAGTTGTTCGCGTGGGAGTTTGCGAAAGGCAAGAGCAAGATCGAAATGGCGGTGAACGGCTCGCTGATAGTAAACACCATGGACCTGGCAGTGCGCGCCGCGCTGGACGGTATCGGCGTCGGCTACACGATCGAGTCCTACGTCGCGTCCCACCTCGCCGCGGGCCGGCTGGTGCCGTTGCTGGCCGACTGGTCTCCCGGCCACCACAGTTACTATCTGTACTATTCCGGCCGGCGGCAACTGCCGGTGCCCTTGAAAGTCTTCAGCGCTTTCCTGCGCCAGCTGCGGGCCGCGTCACGCGCTTGATGCGGGTGGAATTCCAGTACACTGGCGTTTGCCGATTCCAAGCAACGGATGGACCTGATCAGTGATGCAGCATGTGTTAGTGCGAGTCGTGGTCTGCTTAGCTGCCGCAGTGATAAGCGAAGCCGCCGCGGCCAAAGACGTAGTCATACACGCGGGTACGCTCCTTGACGGAGTTTCCGAGGTCCCGCAAAAGCAGGTCTCGATTTTCGTGCATGACGAGAAGATCGTGTCGGTGGAGTCCGGTTTCAAAACGGCCGCGGGGGCGGAGGTCATCGATCTGTCGGGAGCGACCGTGCTTCCCGGATTCATCGATTGCCACGTGCACGTCGCCGCGAAGTTGCCGAGCCGCATGAATGCCACGGAAGACCGGATGACGCATACGGACATCGACCGGGCTTTCGATGGCGCGGTGTTCGCCAGACAGATGTTGCAGCAGGGCTTTACTACCGCCCGGGATGCCGGCGGCGGCGACGACACGGTTTCGCTCCGCGATGCCATCGCGGCGGGCAAGGTTTCCGGTCCGAGACTGTTTGTCGCCCTCGAGCCGTTGGGTCCCACTGCGGGGCATGCCGATCCACGCAGTGGCCTCGATGCGCAACTCGGGCATTCCGGTTGGGACAACGGACGGGTCGACACGCCCGAGGAAGCCAGGCAACGCGTTCGCGAGCACAAGCGTCGGGGCGCGGATCTGATCAAACTCATGCCCTCAGGCGGTATTGCCTCCACCGGCGACGATCCCCGCCAGCAACTGATGACCAACGAGGAAATGCGGGTGGCGGTCGACACAGCGCACTCGCTGGGCATGAAAGTCGCCGCGCATATATATCCGGCGGGTGCCATCGAGAACGCGGTGCTCGCGGGTGTGGATTCGGTGGAGCACGGTTCGTTCGCGACGGCGCACACGTTTGCGCTGATGAAGGCTCACGGGACTTACCTCGTTCCGACCCTGACCGTCTATGAGGTTTTCTACGCCGCCGCCCGCGACCATCCCGAATTGCTGACTCCCGGGACGGCGCCGAAGGAGTTGCATAACGACCTGCTGCCGAAGCAGAACCTGCCGCTGGCGGTCCGCTCAGGCGTGAAAATCGCGTATGGCACGGATATCGGCGAGGGCGATCACGCCATGGAGTTCGGGCTTCTCATCCACAACGGGATGAGCCCGATGCAAGCTGTGCTGGCGGCCACGCGCAATGCGGCGGATCTGCTCGGTGTTGCCGATACGATCGGATCGGTGCAGAAGGGGCGGTATGCCGACATCGTTGCCGTTCCCGGCGATCCGCTGCAGGATGCCGGGCAATTCGAACACGTCAGCTTCGTGATGAAGGGCGGAGTGGTCTATCGCGCCCACGGAGAGGCGACGGTCGCGGCATCCGAGTAGGCCGGCGATCACTTCCATAACCCAGGGTATGATCCATCGATATGGCTAAAGACACTTCGTCACGCAAGGAGATAACCGGTATTTCGCGACGCGATGCACTGGCGGTGCTCGCCGGCGTTGCGGTTGGTGGTCAGGCAATCGCCGCGGTGACTGAATCAAAGGGTGCGCCGGCGCCGTCACGGGGGCCAAGGCGCTTTCGCGTACGGACGCTGACCGCCGGCACGCCAATCGCCAGTTTCACGGATCCCGGTGCAATCGAATCAACGCTCGATTTCCTGGCTGCCGCTCGACGGAGGTTCGTGGAGGCGGGCTACGAGGTTCAGACCATCCGGATTGCGGTGAGTTCGCTCCTTCGCGACGGCTCCCCGCGAGAGCGGGCGGAGGCGCTGCCAAGGATCGTGGCACTGGATCGCCTCGTCTCCGCCCGGGGAGCCCTGCTCAACATCGGTCCTGTATTCGCGACCGGGCAGGTTGACCCTTCGCTGGGGTCCTGGGCAAAGCAACTCATACGCGAAACGCGTGCGACTAACTTCAGTGTCAGCGTCGCAAGTCCGGCACGCGGAGTCCATGTCGAGGCCGTTCGCATGGCCGCTCTCGTGACCTCGGCGCTGGTCGACGCGGCGCCAGATGGCGTGGGTAATTTCCGTTTCGCAGCGGCGGCGAACGTTCCGGCGGGCACGCCGTTCTTCCCCGTCTCGCATCACGAAGGGACGTCGTCGCTCGCCGTCGGGCTCGAATCGGCGAATCTCGTAGCCGATGCGTTTGCCGCGGGCGGAGATCCCACCGAGGCATCGGAACGGCTTCGGGCTCTTCTGAACGCGGAATTTCGCCCAGTCGAGCAACTCGCACGGGCGGTCGCGCAAGACGGCCAACGCCGTTACCTTGGCATCGACTCGTCACCGGCACCTAGCGGGGATAGCAGCATCGGTCGAGCGCTCGAGGCCCTGACGGGACGGAAGTTTGGGGACGCCTCGACGCTCCAGGCTTGCGCCGCCGTCACAGGGGCGATCAAGTCGCTCGACGTCGAAACCTGCGGCTACTCGGGATTGATGCTGCCCATCCTCGAAGACCCGGTGCTGGCTGCACGCGCTGCGGAAGGGCGGGTAAGCCTCGCGAAACTACTTCTCTACTCGACTGTCTGCGGCACCGGGCTCGACGTCGTGCCTCTGCCGGGTGACACATCTCCTGAGGAGTTGGCCCGCATCGTTGGCGACGTGGCGATACTGGCAGTGCGCCTGAAGAAGGCGCTCTCGGCGCGGCTGTTCCCCGTTCCAGGAAAGAAAGCCGGGGATGTCATCTCGTTCAGCGACCCGTTGCTGGGCGCTTCGAAGGTGCTGCCGCTGGAGTCGTAGGCGCGGGGCGGCGCGAAGGGTGAGAGGGACGAGAGGGGCGAGACGATCTTTGATTCCGGATGCTCTAAGACACTCATGCTCGCTCTCCAAATGGCGCGAGCGCTGAGCAGCGCGCGGCTCCCGCTGCATAACGATGCTCCATCCAACGCGTAAGCGTTGCGAGAACTTGTTCGGGCTGATCCCGATGCGGCGAATGTCTGCAATTCGCGAGACTCAGCCATTCCACGTCCCGCACGGCACGCGCGATGCGGTGGATCTGTTCAATCGAACCGTACTCGTCGTCATCTCCTTGCATGGCGAGGACGGGACAGGTGATCCGCGGCAGGTATCCCTCGATATTCCACAAGCGAAATTCGGGGTGCAGCCAAATGTCATTCCAGCCCCGGAACATTCCGTCTACATCGTCGTGATAACGCGCCAAGCGCTCGCGCAAACTGGTGGTCTCGTAGGCAACCTTTGCCGCAGCAATGCTCGATATGGAGAGGTCTTCGACGAAAACGTGGGGCGCAAGTACGACGATGCCGGCGACTTCCCGGCCACTGCCGCCGGCATGGATGAGGGCGATCGAGCCGCCATCGCTGTGGCCAAGGAGAATGGGATTCTCGATCTGCAGGGCATCGAGAAATTGGGGCAGGGCAACGAGCGCTTCGTCGTGCATGTAACTCACCGCGTGCGGCGTTCGCAGCGGCGCAGAGCGGCCATAGCCGTGTCGGGAGTAGACGACGACGTTGCTGCGTGTGGCGCTCGCGAGCTGCGTTGGAAAATCCCGCCACATGGCCACGGAGCCGAGTCCTTCATGGAGCATCACGAACGTTGGCGCCCGGGAGTCGCCGCAAGCGATACGTTCGTACTCGATGCGCCCGGAGCCAATAGTCACGCAAGGCATAAGCACTCTCAGCGCGGGGTCGTGGACGGGAGGGTTTCGGACCGTTGCGCGTGCAGCGCTCGCAACTTGAAGCGCTGGATCTTCCCAGTCGCGGTCTTCGGCAGCTCGGCCACGAATTCGATCCAGCGCGGATATTTGTGTGGCGCCAGGAGCGCCTTGACGTGCTGCTTGAGCTCCTCGTCCAGCCCTGCGATCGAGGATCCGATCTGCTTGAGAACGACGCATGCGAGCGGCTTGGTGAGTCCGTCGCCGTCCTGTTCGCCGATCACGGCCGCTTCCAGCACCGCCGGATGCGAGATCAGGGCGGCTTCGACTTCGACGGGCGAAACGTACATACCACTGACTTTCAACATGTCGTCGCTGCGGCCGGCGTAAACGTAGCGGCCGTTCTCATCGACGGAGTATTTGTCACCGCTACGTGCCCAGGGACCCTGGAATGTCTGGCGTGTCTGCTCACGATTGTTCCAATACCCCAGCGCGCACGTCGGGCCCGCGATCTGCAGCTCACCGATCTGTCCGGGCGGCGCAGGCCGGCCGTCGTCATCGACCAGGCGCAGCTCATAACCGGGTACCGCGGAGCCGGTGGTGCCGTAGCACACCTCGCCCGGGCGGTTGGACAGAAAAATGTGCAGCATCTCCGTCGAGCCGATGCCGTCGAGAATGTCGACGCCGAAATGCCGCGTCCAGCGCTCGCCGATGTCCCGCGGCAATGCTTCGCCTGCCGATATGCAGGTGCGCAATTGCAACTCACCGCGTGCCGGCAAAGCTGCGCAGAGCATCGAAGCGTAAAGTGTCGGTACGCCGCCAAAGATAGTGGGTCGATGCCGCCGCAGCCGCGCAAACACGGACTCGGGAGTAGGGCGTTCGGCCATCAGTACGGCAGTCGCTCCAACCGCCAGCGGAAAGGTCAGCCCATTGCCCAGTCCATAGGCGAAGAACAGTTTGGGAGCGGAGAAGACTACGTCCTCTTCGCGGATGCCCAAAATCGGACGCGCATACAGTTCTGCGGTCTGCACCAGGCTCGCATGAGCGTGAATCGTGCCCTTCGGCGCACCGGTCGAGCCCGACGAGTAGAGCCAAAAGCACGGGTCATCGCAGGACGTTGCAGCGGGCTCGAACGCATGGCCCGCGCGCTCAAGCAGCGTCTCGAACGAGTGGAATTCACCGGTGTCGCCTTGTGAGACGATGATGTGCTTCAGGCGCGGCATCCGCTCTACAAGAGGTGCGAACTGGGGCAGCAACGGCGCCGACACGATCAGCGCGCAGGCGCGACTGTCCCGAAGCATGTATTCATAGTCGGCGGTCTTGAGCAGCGTGTTGACCGCGACGGGAACGATGCCGGCCTTAATGGCGCCGAGGAACGCGGTTGGAAAGTCGATTGTGTCCTGCAGGCACAGCAGAATCCGCTGCTCGGGTTGCAGCCCCAACCCCACGAGCGCATTACCGCAACGATCCACGCGTTCCAGCAGTTCCCTGTAGGTGTAGCTGCCGCGGTCGTCGATGTAGGCAAGCTTGCCGAGACGGCCAGCTCGCCGATGGCGCTCGAGAAGGTCGTGCGCGGCGTTGTATTCGCGCGGAATGTCGATGACCGGCGGGCTGACACTCTGGTCTGCCGAGCTTAAGCGAAACATGGAACGCATCCCCCTTTCGACTCCGAGCGCTTCAGGTCCTGGTGAACTCAATCGCCCTGGCCGGGAGCAGCAAGGGTGCGAAGCGACTGCTGGACGGTTGGCACTCTATATCGCACAATGATGTGCCGTAAAGAAGTATAGATCATCAGGGGTCCGGGACACGCGCCCAACGAGCGGGACATGAGGTGCTGTATAGTGCTTGCACGCTCATATAGCATGCGCTATAACGCAGATCATGAAAACTGCTTCTGCACGCGTGGATGCCGATACCGAACCTCGAGGCCCATCCGCCGTTGGAACCGAGGGCCCGATCGCGATTGGTGAGTCCGATCCGAGCTTCCTGGCGAATCTGGGGCGCCGTGTGCGCGAAGCGCGTGAGCAGCGCGGTATGGCGCGCAAGGTGCTGTCCCGGACCGCGGCGGTCTCGGAGCGATACCTCGCGCAGCTGGAAGGAGGCGAGGGAAATGCATCCATCATTCTGCTGCGCAGGGTCGCTGTAGCGCTCGGCGTGCAATTGAGCGACCTGGTCGATTCCGCCGAACCTGCCGCCGAGCAACGGCTGATCCGTCGATTTCTCGGCAGCCTGCCGCCCCAACGGCTCGAAGAGGTTCTGCGCCGCCTGACGCAGGACTTCGGGCAGGAATTAGCGGTGCGCAGAAAGCGCATCACATTGGTTGGTCTGCGCGGGGCAGGCAAGACGACCCTCGGTGCCGCGCTTGCCAAGGCGTTGCGTCGTCCGCTGGTGGAACTCGATAAGGAGATCGAGCGCGAGGCGGGCATCAGTTTGTCCGAAGTGTTTCTGCTCTACGGGCAGGCAGGCTATCGACGCATCGAGCGCCGCTGCCTCGAGCGGGTGATCAACAGCCAGCAGGACATGGTGCTCACCGTCGGTGGCGGTATCGTTTCCGAGCCGGATACCTACAACCTGCTGCTGTTGAACTGCTATACGGTCTGGATCAAGGCCGCGCCCGAGGAACATATGGCGCGTGTCGTCGCGCAGGGCGACATGCGGCCGATGGCAGGCCATGTGGAAGCAATGGAGGATCTGCGCAATATCCTGGCGGCGCGCGAAACACTGTACGGCAAGGCGGACGCGGTGGTGGACACCTCCGGGGGCTCTGTCGAGAAGAGTTTCGCTGTACTCCAGCAAGCGGTCGCCGCCGGCTGATTCATTGATCCGATTCAACAGGAGCCGAACTCATGGCGCATGCCGCGGTATCGCTGCCAGAGCAACCCCGACAACGGGTCACATTTGACGCTCATCCGGATCGTTATCGTCACTGGAAGCTGTCATTCGACGGGCCGGTGGCCACATTGACGATGGACGTGAACGAGGACGGAGGTTTGCGTCCCGGCTACAAGCTCAAGCTCAACTCCTATGACCTGGGCGTGGACATCGAGCTTTATGATGCGCTCCAGCGCATTCGTTTCGAGCACCCCGACGTGCGCACTATCGTACTGACCAGCGCCAAAGACCGCATTTTCTGCTCGGGCGCCAACATCTTCATGCTCGGTCTGTCCTCGCACGCCTGGAAGGTCAACTTCTGCAAGTTCACGAACGAAACGCGCAACGGCATGGAGGACTCGAGCCGGCACTCGGGGTTGAAGTTTCTCGCCGCGTGCAACGGAACGACCGCGGGGGGTGGTTACGAGCTGGCGCTCGCTTGCGATGAGATTCTGTTGATCGATGATCGTTCCGCGGCGGTGAGCCTGCCCGAGGTACCTCTGTTGGGCGTGCTGCCGGGGACCGGCGGACTGACTCGCCTCACTGACAAGCGTAAAGTGCGCCGCGATTACGCCGACATCTTTTGTACTGTCACCGAAGGCGTGCGCGCGCCGCGGGCCAAAGAATGGCGGTTGATCGACGACTTCGCCAAGCCACAACAATTCGCGGGCGCGGTACGCCGCCGTGCGCTCGAGCTGGCAGAGTTGAGCGATCGGCCGCAAGGCACGCCCGGCATAGAGCTGACGCCGCTTGCACGGCGCATCGATGAGGGCGGATACCACTACCGGCACGTCAATGTGCAGATCGATGCCACCGCGCGCACGGCGACTCTCACTGTGAATGCTCCTGCAACGGCGCAACGCGGCGATCTCGCAGCCATCCTTGCGGCGGGCGTTGATTGGTGGCCGCTGGCAATGGCGCGCGAGCTGGATGACGCAATACTGATGCTGAGAAGTAACGACCTCGAGATCGGCACGTGGATCTTGAAGACCCGCGGCGACAGTGAGAGGGTGCTGGCAGTCGATGAGGCGCTAGCCGTGCATGCCGGCAACTGGTTCGTGCGCGAGACGGTCGGAATGCTTCGGCGGACCCTCGCCCGCCTCGATGTCAGCTCGCGCACCTTGTTTGCGGTGATCGATAGCGGCTCGTGTTTTGCCGGCACGTTGCTGGAGCTCGCTCTCGCCGCCGATCGTAGTTATATGCTATCGGCGCCCGAGCGCGCGGATGCCCCGCGCGTTGCCTTGTCGCCGCTGAACTTCGGCGCGTACGAAACCGTGGCCCGCCGCAGCCGCATCGATTCGCGCTTCTACGCAGAGGTGCAACCGATTGCACGGGCGCGCGAGACAGTGGGTCGATCGCTGAGTACCGAAGCCGCCTTGGAGTTGGGTCTCATCACGGCTGCGCCGGATGCGCTCGACTGGGCCGATGAGATCCGCATCGCCGTCGAGGAGCGCAGCAGCCTCTCGCCGGATGCCCTCACGGGAATGGAGGCCAGCCTGCGATTCGGCGCCGCCGAGACGATGGAAACGCGCATTTTCGGGCGGCTGTCCGCCTGGCAGAACTGGATCTTCATCCGGCCGAATGCCGTGGGCGAGGCGGGCGCCCTGAAGGTGTTCGGCAGCGGCAACAAGGCTCGATTCAACTGGGAACGCGTCTAGCGCGCGCTGTGGGGCTTGCGATGAATATCGATTACGACCAGAAGATTCCCAACAACGTGGAGCTCGCGGGCGACAAGGTCCTGCAGCGGGCGCTCGAGCATTGGCAGCCGGAATTCCTGAGCTGGTGGCGCGAAATGGGTCCCGAGGGCTCCAATGGCTTCGATGTCTACCTGCGCACGGCGACCAGCGTCGACCAGGCGGGGTGGGCGCAATTCGGCTATGTGAAAATGCCCGACTATCGCTGGGGGATCTTTCTCAACCCGGCGACGCCGGACCGCAAGATCTCCTTCGGCGCGCATCGCGGCGAGCCGGCCTGGCAGGAAGTGCCGGGTGAGTACCGCAGCAACTTGCGTCGCATCATCGTGACCCAAGGCGATACGGAGCCGGCCTCAGTTGAGCAGCAGCGCCACCTTGGGCTGACCTGTCCCTCGATGTACGACCTGCGCAATCTCTTCCAGGTGAACGTCGAGGAGGGGCGACACCTGTGGGCCATGGTGTATCTGCTGCACCGCTACTTCGGCCGTGACGGGCGCGAGGAGGCCGAAGCACTGTTGGGACGCCGCTCTGGCGATGCGGACAATCCGCGCATCCTCGGCGCGTTCAATGAGCGAACGCCCGATTGGCTGTCGTTTTTCATGTTCACTTTCTTCACGGACCGGGACGGGAAGTTCCAGCTCTCCGCGCTGACCGAGTCCGCGTTCGACCCGTTAGCGCGCACGACGCGCTTCATGCTCACGGAAGAAGGTCACCACATGTTCGTCGGCCGAAACGGCATTCGGCGCATCATCGAGCGTACCGCCGAAATGATGGTCCGCGAACGGACGGACGACCCCGCCCGCCTCAGGGCCTGCGGCGTGATCGATCTGCCAACAATCCAGCGTTACTTGAATTTTCACTCGAGCGTGACGGTCGACCTGTTCGGTTCCGACCTGTCCTCGAACGCTGCGACCTTTTACACGACCGGACTGAAGGGCCGATTCCGTGAGGAGCGCATCGCGGACGATCATGTTTTGAAGGAGGCTACCTATCCGATTCTCGACGTCTCCACCGGGGAGCTCGTCGGGCGGGACGCGCCAGCGTTGAATGCGCTCAACGAGCGGCTGCGCGATGACTTCGTCGCGGACTCCATTGCGGGAGTCGAAGCCTGGAACGTGGCGCTCGATAAGCGTGGCGTCGAGTTTCGCCTCGTAGTGCCGCACAAGGCGTTCAACCGCCAGATCGGGCCGCTCGCGGGAGTCAGGATTTCTCCGCAGGGCCGGGTTGTGACCGCCGCCGGGTGGGAAGCGCACGTGCGCGAATGGCTTCCGACCGCGGAGGATCGAGGCTTCGTGCAGTCGCTGATGGGACGAGTGGTCGAGCCGGGAAAATTCGCGAACTGGATCTCACCGCCATCGGCCGGTATCAACGGTCAGCCGGTCGAGTGCGAATACGTGCGGTTCAACTAGCGCCGCCTGTGAAGCTCATGCGGCAGAAATTGTGATGCGGCGTCCTACTGAGTGTGCGCTTTCAGGCCGCCCCAAGATAGTCGTCCGCCGCCGCAACCGCCAGCTCGATGAGCTGCGGTGTCAATTCGCGTGCGGTCGCTTCGCCCTTGCGCGTGTGAACCCAACCCAGATACGTGGTGCCGCGCGCGGCGAGAAACATCGGCAGCAGGCGTAAGTGCTCGTCCGGCAGCGGCCGGTGACGGCGATAGCCGGCAATGAGCGCTTCCCGGGCGACCTCGTAGAAGCTCTCGCGCCTGATGAAATAAAGCGACGTCGCGATCTCGAACATGTGCCAGCCGAAACCGGCATCGTCGAAGTCGATGATGCGCAGGCGCTTGCCCTCGACGAGTATGTTTTCCGGCACGAGATCGGCGTGGATCAAGCCGAAGCGGTCCGATGTCGTGCCGAAGTCCGCGAGGCTCCGGCTGATCCGGGCGCGCAAATGCTCGAATAGCGCGCGCTGTCGGGTGGTCAGGGCTTCCAGCTCCCAGAATCGGCCCCAGAGGGGAGCCGCACCGGTCAGTCCTTCGCCGCACCAGGAGTGTCGCTCGAACTCTGCAGGCGGCTGCCAACTGCAGGATTGGTTGTGCATCCGTGCGGCGAGCTCGCCGATGGTGCCGTAAATCTGCTCGATCCACTGAAACTGCGCGGACATTCCCTGCTCGACCGACCCCAGCTGGCGCCCTTCGATCCACTCGAAGAGGTCTACCTGACGCGGTCCCGGAACGCCTTCGAACTCGATCAGCTCGAAAGGCTTGCCGGCCCGTGACGGGATCGCCCGCGGAACCTCTATGCCGTGCTCCGCCAGCGCCTGCATCCACGTTAACTCGGAGCGCAGCGCCTCGTCTGAGTGGTACCCCAGGCGGTGGACTCGCAGAACCACTCGTCGACTGTCCGCAGTGTGCACGGCGTAAACCGCGTTCTCCCGCACTTTGATCGCCTCGATGCGCACGCAGTCGAGCGGCCAGAGGGACACGGCGGCCAGCGCCAGTTGATGCAGGCGGGCGGCCTGTTCAACGGGCGAGAGCTCCGAGAACGCGCTGAACACGCTCATGCTAAAGGCTCGTCATGAGGTCATCGAGGGTTTTCAGAAGCAGGTCCGCATTCCCGGTGCTGAAGGGCATCGGTGGGCGGATCTTCAGGATGTTGTCGTGAATGCCGATGCGGCTGATCAATACACCGCGCTCGCGCATGCCATTGACGATCCGTTTGGTTTCCGCTGGGGCGGGCTCCTGAGTCGTTCGGTCGCGCACTATCTCGACAGCGAAAAAGAGCCCGGCCCCGCGCACGTCGCCGATGAGTGCATGCTTCGTCTGCAGCTTGCGCAAACCGGCGATGACGTACTCGCCCACGATGCGGGCGTTTTCGAGCAGCCGCTCTTCCTGCAAAACATCGAGCACGGCGAGACCGACCGCCGCGGAGACGGCGTTGCCGCCGAAGGTGTTGAAGTACATGTTCTGGCTCGTGAACTGTTCCACGAGGTCCGCTCGCGCCACAACCCCCGCCAGGGGATGGCCGTTACCCATGGGCTTGCCCATCGTGACGATGTCGGGTGTGGCGCCCAGAACCTGATGGCCCCACATGTGGGAGCCGAAGCGCCCGAAACCCGCCTGCACTTCGTCCGCAATGAATACTCCGCCGGCGTCGTGAACGATTTTAACGACCTTGGCGAGGTAACCCCGCGGGACAGTCGGCAAACCCTCGCTGGAGAAGGCCGTGCAGATCAGCAGTCCGGCGAACTTCACGCCGTTGCGGGCGAAGTCGTCTACGGCCTTCTGCACGTCTTGCGCATAGGCTGTAGACAGAGTCTCATCGTCCCGGCCGCGGCGCTCGCGATAAGGATCGAGTACGGGGATGGTTCGAATGAAAGGCCCGCGCTTTTCGGGCGGCGTGAACAGCGTGCTGATCTGCGCAACGGCCGCTGAATTGCCGTGATAGGCGTGCGCGGTCGAGATGATCCCCTGGCCTCCTGTGCACTCGCGCGCGATGCGCAGCGCGAGCTCGTTTGCCTCGGTGCCGGTGCAGCAGAAGAAAACGTTGGACAGCGATTTGTCGAACGTCGAGAGGAGACGTTCGGCATAAGTGACGACCGTATCGTCGAGGTATCGCGTATGCGTGTTGAGCGCGTGCGCTTGCCGGCACAAGGCATCGACCACGCGCGGATGGCAATGGCCCACATGTGGTACGTTGTTGTAGGCGTCGAGGTAACGCTTACCTTCGGCGTCGTAGAGCCACACCCCTTCGCCGCGGACCAGCTGGAGCGGCTTGTCGTAAAAGAGGGGAGAGTGTTTTCCCAGAACGCGAAAGCGGCGTTCCAACAGGGATTGTGTGCTCATGCCGAATGCTCCTTGGGCGTTACTGCTGCTTCAGGCTGCTGTAGTAAGCGTCCAGCACCACCGGACTCTCGGGTAGCGTCGATCCACCGTCCACTACGATCGTCTGTCCGGTGATATACGCCGCTTCGTCCGAGGCGAGGAATAACATGGCGTTCGCGACGTCGAGCGGCGCACCGAGCTTGCCGAGCGGAATGCATTTCGCCATTTCCGCAATCTCGGCTTCGGATCCGAGCGCGGCCATTGCAGGTGTCAGAATGTAGCCGGGCTCGACGCCGTTAACCGTAATGTTCTCACGCGCGAACTCGAGAGCGGCTGTGCGGATCAGGCCGTTCATTCCGCTCTTCGAGGCGGCATAATGTGCCGTTCCGGGCATGGCAACGTTCGGGCCGGTCACGGATGATGTGAAAAGGAACCTGCCGCCACCTTGCTTGCGCAAGTGAGGCAACGCCGCCTGGATCAGCCAGAAACCCGCCTTCAGGTTCACTGCAAGCGTGCGATCGAGGTCATCGTCGGATAACTGCTCGATCGAGATGACGGGATAGATGCCCGCATTGTGAACGACAATATCGAGACGCCCATACTTCTGTGCGGCATGCGCGACGGCGCGCTTCGCTTCCTCATGATTGCCGATGTCGGTCTGCAGAAGGCTTGCGACACCGCCTTGGCTCACGATTGAGTCGGCAACGGCCTGCCCATTTTTCGCCGTACGCGTGGCGATGAGCACGCTGGCACCTGCTTGCGCGAAGCGGCGCGCGATACCCTCGCCAATCCCTTGCCCACCGCCCGTGACAATGGCGACTTTACCCTTGAGGTTTCCGATCATGACGCTCCCCATCCGAGTTGGCGCGACCGGGCGCGCTGCTGTTGAATCAATACGGGCGGCAGGATGCACACCCAGCTCAAGGCGAACATGGCTATAGCGATGTAATTCACGCTCGCATATTGCCCCGGGGCGATGACACTTGCCGCCAGCGCGGGTCCGAGTGCCAGGCCTGACATCTGCGCCGCTACCGCAAGGACGACGACCCGTCCGCGCCGATCGAAGCTCGCCATCGAGCCGAGCAGGAATGGATGGGTCATGTTCCAGAAGAAGTTGTACAGGCAGACCCAAAGCGTGAAAGGCAGGAATTGAAATCGCCCGCTCAGGAATACCAGGCAGAACGCGCCGCCGGCGATGCCGATCGTCAAGGGCCGCCAGCGGCCGAAGCGATGACCGGCGATCGCGGGCAACAGGGCCCCGGCCACGCCCGCCACTTGCGACAGGGTGAGGCCGGTCGCCACCTGCTGCTCCGTCAGGCCGCCGGCAGTGCCGATCAGAAACAGGTAAGCCCAGGCCACCCCCTGCGCAACGAAGTAGGCGAACATGGCCAGCAGGGCGAGTGCCTTCAACAGGGCAGGCAGGTCGACCGCGTCGACTTCAACGGTGGCCGCCGCTTCGCCGCCCGCCGGCAGCAACTTGACGAACGGCAACGCCACCAGTGGAAATGCCGCGAAAAACGCGAGCACACCCGTCATCCCGGAGAAAGCGTACGCGGCGGGCATGAGGTACAGCACGACGGCGCCGTATAACAGCACCCACATGATCAGATAACCGAAGTTCCTGTCCGGGTTCTCGGTCAGCCCTACCGTGGTGAAGCTCAGCGAGATCAGGCTTCCCGCGCCGGCTCCAGCGACGAACCTCAACGCCACGAACAGTTCCCTGGAGTGCACCCCGATGCACAACGCGTTCGCGACCGCCACGAGGAGCAGGGACCCCGTGATGACCTTGCGCCAGTTGAAACGGTGGGAGAAGAAAGTCATGACCAGCGTGGTGGCGGTGATGCCCCACACTTCGATCGAAGCGGCGTAGCCGGCGCTTTGGTCGTCGAAGCCCAGGTTCTGCACCAGCCCCTGCACGAAGCCGGGTTGAACGATGAAGACTTCCGGCCCGATCACACCCACGAGAATAGCCGCGATGAGACGCACGCGCGCGTTGCTGGCAGCGCCTGTGCCCTCGATCGTAATCGATTGACCCATGAGTCTCCCGCCGTGGCGGCCGGCACGCGCGCTTTACAGGGCGACGTTCACTACCTGAACGGTCGTGTATTCCTTCAGGCCGTCGACATTGAACTCCACGCCGATACCGGAGCATTTCACGCCGCCGAAGGGCGCCATCGGATGCAACGTGCCGTGCTGGTTTACCCAGGCTGTGCCGCATTCGAGCCGGCTGGCGAGTTCGGTGGCCTCCTGCGCGTCGTTGCCCCAGATCGAGCCGCCAAGGCCGACTTCGAGGGAGTTGGCTCGCGTGATCGCTTCCTCGACGGTTTTGTACTTCACAATGGGAATGACCGGCCCGAACTGCTCTTCCTTCACTACGCGCATATCGTCGGTGGTGTCCGCGATGACCGTCAGCGGATAGAAGAACCCCGGTCCGGCGGGCTTCTCGCCACCCAGGACGATGCGGGCACCCTGCGCGCGTGCATCAGCGACGTAGGCGGTGACTTTATCCAACTGCATCCGGTTCGAGACCGGCCCGATCAGATTCTGCGGATCCAGCCCGTTACCGACCGGGATCTTCGCGCAGTACTCGGCGAATTTGCGCACGACCTCCTCGTATTGATCCTCGTGTACGTAGAGCCTCTTCAGGGCCGCGCAGGTCTGGCCTGCGTTGATGAAGCAGCCCCAGAAAAGCTTCTCCAGCAGCGGGTCGATATTCGTCCCGGGCAACACTATGCCGGCGTCGTTGCCGCCCAGCTCGAGCGTCATGCGCTTGAGTGTCTGGGCGGCACCGCCCATGACTTTCTTGCCCGTCGCGATCGAGCCGGTGAACACGATCTTGTCGATGCCGGGATGGGTGGCGAGGTGAGTCCCGACCTCCGGGCCGCCGGTGACGACGTTGATGACGCCGGGGGGCAGGACCTGGTTCATCAACTCGACGAGCCGCAGCGTCGAGAGCGGAGTAAACGGCGAGGGCTTGATGACGACCGTACAGCCGACACGGATGGCCGGCATCACGTGCCACACGGCAATCAGCAGCGGCCAGTTCCAGGGGGTGATGGAGCCGACGACGCCGACCGGCTTGCGGTGGGAAACGATCTTTCCCGCCTTGTCGTCCTGGATCGTCTCGTCGGTGAGTTTCAGGCTCGCCGTCACGCGGGTCCACGCCGCCGCTCCACCGATCTCCAGATTGGCCCCGGGGCCGCTCTGTGTCTTGCCTTGCTCACGGGTGATGAGCTCGGCGAGCTCCTGATGATTTTTTTCGATCAGATCCGCCACCGCGTTGAGTTTCGCGACACGTTCGGCATCGGGTACCGCCGACCACGTGTGGAAAGCGCGCCGGGCCGCGACAACTGCTGCGTCGATCAGCTCGATCGTGCCCTGCGGACACGCCGCCACCACGGTCTCATCGGCGGGATTCAAAACGTTGAACGTCGTTGCGGTCGGGGCGGGCTTGCCGCCAATCGTCAAGGTGTAACTCGTCATCCGTTTTCTCCAGTCATGAGCCGCGGCAACAGGCGTGTGGCATTACGATCTTGCGCCGTCAAGAGCCCCAGCGGTAGCGGAAGCTGGCCCCATAGAGGCGCGGGGGACCGTAGACACCCTGGTTGACGCCGATGAAGCCCGAGAGATCCAGGTTGTAGATGCGATAGCGGGTGTCGGCCAGATTCTTCACGAACGCCGAGAAGTCCCAATGGCCGTCCCCGGTCGCGAATCCCAGCCGTGCGTTGGTCACGGCGTAGGAAGGCTGCAGGTCGACCGCGGCATTGATGAGTTCGAGGTACTGGTAGCTGTTCCATTTCGCGTCCGCCTCAGCGGACAGCATGCCGCCGAACATCGGCCACTCGTAGCGGGCGACGGCATTGAAGCTCCAATGCGGCGCCTGCGGCATTTGCGTTGGCACCAGGCCGCCCGCGGGTGTCGGTGTCCGGGGGACCATCGTTTCGAGGTGGGATACGCCGAGCTGCAGATTCAAGCCATGGACCGGCAGCACCGCGAATTCGAGCTCGCCGCCTTTCTCCTTCGCATTGACGTTCTCGACGACCTGCGTCGCGACGTTCAGGAAGAATCCCTGGTAGTCCTTGTAGTCGTAGTAGAACAGCGCGCCGTTCAGGCGGGCCTTGTTGTCCCAGAAGGTGGACTTGAAGCCGACTTCGTAGCTGGTGAGCTTTTCCTGGTTATAGGGCAGGGTGGCCGGGTCGACCGGGCCGGAGGTGGGAGCGGACCAGCCGCCGCCTTTCGCGCCGCGGTTGACGCTGCCATATAGCAGCATCTGCTGCATGGGCTTGAAATCGACCTCGACCTTGCCTGTTGGGATGTGAAACGTCCGCTTCGCACCGGGATAGTCAGGCGAGACATAATGGAGTGTTTGCGGGCAGTTGACGCAGACGTAGGTGTCGTCGAAGCTCTTGTCGTCCGACGTGTAACGGGCTCCGCCGATCAGGGTCCACTTGTCGGTCAGGTCGTATTCTATCTGGGCAAACACGGAAGGGCTGCTGTTGCGCAACGTGAAGTTGGCCCGGCCCACACCGATCGGCTCGATGAGGGTGGTGGTGCCCGTGTCGGTACTGCGATAGTTGAGGTAGTACAGGCCGCCAACCCAGCGGAATCCGCCGACGTTGCCGTTCAGGCGTACCTCTTCCGAGAACTGTTGGAAGTGGTACAGCACGTCGTAGTTGAAGATCGGATTCGGCGACACGTCGGAGTCTTCGCCGTAACGTTTCTGCACGCGCAGGTAGTCGGTGACCGACGTCAGCGTGAAGGCGTCGAAGTTGTAGACGCCGTGCACTGTGGCGCCCCACATCGTGCGGTTGAAGATGCCGCGCCGGTCCTCGGCCTGGTTGAAGGGATCGGCGCTCGGGTTCCTGTAGCCGAAGAAGTCCGTGCCGCCGGGCACGAAGACGCCGCGGCCGGTTTCATCCGGTGCCGAAGCCGCCCAGGAATAGTTGCCCGCCGTCTCGTTGTCGTTCGTGAGGGCGTGGAGCTTGATCAGGATCTCGCTCTTCTCGGAGGACTTGATCCGGAACTGCAGGCGGGCGGCGTACTGCTTCTGGTCGTCGATTGGCGGCCCGATGCGGTTCGAGATATAGCCATCGTGGTGCGAGGTCGCGAAGGATGCCCGGGTCGAGATCGTGTCGGTGATGGGTCCGCCGAGCGCGCCTTCCGAATCGATCTGGCCGAAGTTGCCGAAGGTGACTTCGGCGTAGCCCTGCGGCTGATCGGTGGGCTTGTTGCTGACGTACTGGATGAGGCCGCCGGTCGCGTTTCGGCCGAACAGAGTTCCCTGCGGGCCGCGCAGGACTTCGACGCGTTGCAGATCGAAGAGCGTGCCGGCAAGTGCGCCGGTGGACGCGACGTACGCGTCGTCGTTGTAGACCGCTACGGGCGCTTCCTGGTGGTCGCTGAAATCGTTCTGCGAAATGCCGCGCAGGTTATAGATGGTGACGGTTGCGCCGAACTGGTTGAACTGCAATCCCGGTACCTGGCCCACGATATCCGTGACATCGTGGAGGCCGAGCCGCGCCAGAGCGTTCGCGTCGAAGGCCGTGACGGATGCGCCGACGTCCTGCAGGTTCTGTTCGCGCTTCTGGGCGGTGACGACGATCTCGGCCAGCTTGTCCCCGGCGCCGGTGTCGGCAGCCTGCTGGGCCCAGGCCGCCGGCAGGCCTGCCGTCGCGGCGAGGATCGTGAGAGCCAGTGCCGGACCGCTCGTTATGCTTCGACGCATTGAGATTTCTCCAGTGCGCGGCCTCGAGCGGCCGCTTGCCTTCTTGTGGTCCCCCTCCCTGTGGTCAGCACGTCGCGGGCGTGCCGACGAGTAGCCACCCGGATCGTAGTGGTTTGCGTGGCCGGCACGCGACCCAGCACGCGAAACCAGCGTACAGCATCGGAAAATAATCCTTCATTGCACTGCAATCTGACCGTTGCGACTGCGCAACGGGCGGCGGTGCCCGGCTCTGGCGCGCGCGGCCGTCTCCTCGGGCCCGACGCGCTTACATGCTTCGCTTCAGAGTGACGGAGGGCACCACACCGACCTGTTCGCGGTAGTAGTGCGCGTAGCGCCCGAAATTGACGATGCCGACGGCCTGCATCAGGTCGGTCACGCTCTGTCCCGAATCGGCGGCGAGCAGTGCCTGGTGCAGCGCTTCTATGCGCGTTCGCCGCACATATTCCGCGGGACTCACGTTGAATGCCTTGCGGAAGCCACTCTGCAGCGTGCGCGTCGTGATGCCTATCGAGGCCGCTATGTCGGCCACGGATCTGATCTCGGCGATGTGGTTGTGGACGTAGTCGCGGGCGCGCCGAACGTGCCACGGGATGGGCTGCGTGATCGCTTCTTCCAACGCCAGTGAATAGTTGTGAGGGGCGGAATGGATCAACATTTCGATCATCGTGCGCGAGTACTGCCTGCGCACGTCCTCGGAAGCGAGCACCGTAGGAGCGCTCGCGGACAGGTGACAGATGTGGCTGAGGAGTTGGTGCCAGCCGCGTCCGAAGTCGGAATCGGATGCCACTTCGAGGCCGAATCGCAGGGGTGCGGTGAGCCGCCGCCCGAGTTTTTCCGTGATGCGCTCTGCCAGCGCCTCGCGACAGATTCTCGCTGTCAGATGTCGGCATTGTGCCGTCATCAGGATGCTGGTGCGCTCCGTCGTCGAAGTCATAATGATCGAGCGGGGAGTCGAGATGACGGTGTGGTCGCCGCATGTCACGCGGCCCTGCCCGGAAACAGTCGACTTCACGAGCAGGTATTCCGTTATGACACCCGGATCGATGTCAACGTCATACCCGTACTGCACGTACCCCAGTGCACACTCGCCAAGGTCCAGCGCGGAGGTGAGACACATCAGGCTCGGACCGGTTGGCGCGACGACTCGCAACCGATGCGGGTAGATGTTCCTGCCGACGACCTCCCGCGCCTCGTCCAGCGAGTCCGCGGTGCTCACGGCCTGCGCATTCGGAAGATGTTTCGCGACGAATTCGTCGACTTTCGCCAGCATCGGCATGGAGACCTCGCTGCAGGGAAAAACGGCCGTCAGGCCGGCACCTGCGCCAATCGGCCCCCAGCTTAATTCGCCCGACCGCTGCGGCCAAGCGCCATCTGCAATACCTCGCCACGGCGCCCACGAGTCAGGCGGGCTCCCGTGGCCGCGACCCATTGTTCGTGACGGCAGGGCGGCACGCTGGCACACTTAGTGCTCCACGTGCCGTCGCAACAAGAAACTATGAGACTCATCGTGCGCCCCGGGGTTGCCACTGTTGCCCTCATGTTGGCGATGCAAGCGCCTGTCAGGGGTGCCGCGCCTCTGGCCGCGGATCCACTGGGCACCGTCACGTCGCTGCCGGCACCGGCATCGCCCCATTGGATCTGGGTCAATGACTTCGTCTTCCCGCACATGCCGGACGGGCAGGCTCTGCTGGTCGACGGTGATAGCGGCCGCTTCCTCGGAATGCTCAGCACCGGCTTCAGTTTCGGGCGCCTCGTCCCGGCGAAGGACGGCAGGGTGATTTTCTCCCCGGAAACGTACTTTTCCCGGGGCACGCGTGGCACGCGTACGGATGTCGTGACTCTGTACGACCCCGTACATCTCGCACCGATCGGGGAAATCGCGATCCCGGCGAAGCGCTCGTCGAACATGCCGATGATGGCGGATTCCGAGTTGACCGACGACGGTCGCTTCCTGCTCATCTACAACTTCACGCCCGCGCAATCGATCACTGTCGTGGATGCTCGCAGCCGCAAGCTCGTTGGAGAGATCGAGACGGCCGGTTGCGCTCTCATCTATCCGACCGGGCCGCGGTCGTTCTTCAGCATCTGTGCTGACGGGACGTTGCTCAACGTGCGCCTCGACGATACCGGGCATGCGACGAGTCGCAAGCGCACCGGACACATGTTCGACGTTGCCACGGACCCGGTCACGGAAAAGGGCGTTCGGAGCGGCGATACCTGGCAATTCGTCTCCTATGGCGGTGTCATGTATCCCGTCAGGATCACCAGGGACGGCCT
>JAQGOG010000164.1 GCA_028293765.1 Gammaproteobacteria bacterium | reverse complement strand
AAAGCCGACAGCAGGACGTACGCTGCTTTAGTTCGATGTCGCTGTTGGGCCGGTGCGCTGATGCTACGTAATGACGGCAATTGGCCGGATGGCGCCGTTCACCGCACCGGCGGCGAAATGGCGCTATCGACCACCCGTTGCTGCCGTTCGCAAGTCGGCAGAGCGGACCGTCAGGTTCGCGCGGGCTCATGGCCTTCATGACATGACGCGGCCGCCGGTCACATCCAGGGTCACGCCAGTGATCCAAGAAGAAGCTGAGGACAGGAGAAAGAGCGTCGCGGCGGCAACATCCCGTGGATGACCCAGTCGACCCAGTGGGAAGGCAGCAAGCATCTGTTTCTCCTGTTCGTCCGAGATTGCCTGCCGAGTTCGCTCCGCCAGAACCGCCGACGGCGAAACACAGTTGACCCGGACGCCGTACTTGCCTACCTCGTGCGCCAGGTGACGCGTGAGCATGATCACACCGGCCTTGGCAGCGCCATAGCCGGCAGGAGCGCCCGCAGCCACCCTGCCACCCGCCGAGGCCATGTTCACGATGCTTCCGGAACAGCGCTTGGTCATTGCGGGCAGAAAGCATTTGAGGGTGAAGAACGTGGACGCCAGGTTGTTGTCGATGCTCGAGCGCCAGTCCTCCTCCGTGATGTGCTCGAACGGCTTCGGCCGTCCGGTGCCGCCCCCGGCAAACGCCACGACAAAGTCAGGGGCGCCAAGCTCGACATGGACGCGGTCCCGCATCGCTTCGACCGAAGACAGCTGGGCGCAATCAGCTGGCGCAGCAATGGCTTCACCGTGGATCGCACGGATGGCCTCCATGGTCGCCTGAATCGCCGTCTCATCACGGCCGTTGATCGCGACCTTGACCCCGTTCCTCGCCAGTGCGAGGCAGGTCTCTGCCCCGATTCCACGCGAGCCGCCAGTCACGATGGCGATCTTGCCTTGGAGGTCGGGAAACATAGGAATAGTGGATGGCGGCAGAGGCATGGCAGCACCTGATTGGGTGTATTGCGCGCACTTTGCGGCAGACATAGACTCAACTCAAATCATGTATTGGCTACCCTCCCATAAATATTTGTATGTCTCATCTGCTCTACCTCCGAAGCTTTCTCAGCGTGTACCGGCACAACTCCATCTCGAGAGCTGCGGACGCGCTCCATCTGACTCAGCCCGCAGTATCGCGACACATCAAGGTGCTCGAGAGCCGCGTGGGCTGCAAACTGTTTGAGCGCTTGCCGCGCGGACTGGCTGCGACGCCTGCCGCCAACGAATTGGAGCGCCAAGTGGGATCGCACCTGGATGCGCTGGAAGCCGTCGTGGGAATCTCGGGCGGAAAGAATGAGGGGCTGGCAGGCACCATTCATGTGGGATCGACCAGCGGCTTCACAAAGCTGCTCCTCTCGGGGCTCGAGCCCTTGCCGAAATACGGTATCCGTCTCGACTTGCGGTCAGCACCACCGCCCTCGCTGGTGAAGGCCTTGGCCGACCAGGAGTTGGATCTTGCTGTGACGCCGGCGCGAATTCCGCACAAGGCCATCGACTACGACCTGCTGTACGAGGGCCCGCTGATACTGGTGTGTGCGCCGCGTTGGCGCGAGCGACTTCCGAAGTCGGCAGCGCCGAAGGGATTACCACTGATCGAAATCCAAGGACCGATGCCTGCGCTTGCCAGCTTCTGGCGTGCCGCATTCGGATCGAATCCCGACCTCCCCTCCGCGATCGTCCCGGATTACCAAGCGGCGGCTGATGCCGCCGTCGCGGGAACGGGGCTGGCGGTGGTCCCCGAGTGCCTTTGCACTGACATGCTGCAAACGGGCCAGTTGATCAGCCAGAACATCAGAGCCAAGTCTCAGGTGTCCATCTACGTAGCGCGTTGCAAGGCGACCCTCGCTGTCGACCGGGTTCGTATTACTCATCAGCTTCTCGCCGAAGCAGCGAGGGGCTGGTAGTGCAGGAAGACGCGGCCGCCCTTTATCGCCGCAGCGATGCAGTGACCGCTATCAAGGACGCGCTCACGACACGCGAAAGCTCCGCTTCTGGCCGATCCGTACCTCCGGCCATCTCCCAGCTCGCGGGCCCGGACGACACTGCGGAGGACCCGTGCAGTGCCCCACCAGCCGTGCGCGCTTCTGGAATTCGGAAGGCCTTGCGGATCAGTTGCAAGGATTCCCGGCTGTCCCACTCGCGGGCGCCATAGATCTTGTCGACCACCCGGCCGTCGGCGTCGACAAGCACAGTCAGGGGAAGGCGCGAGGCACCCAGCATGTTCTCCATCTGCAATCGGGTATCGATGAACTGGCTGATCGTTGCGTTGGATTCCTTCAGCCATGCTCCGGCTTGCGCGGGATCGTCGTCCGTCGAGATGCCGATGACGTTGAAGTGTCGGGCCAGCTCGAGCCATGCGAGCCTCTCCAGGGACGCCATTTCCTCTCTACATGGACTGCACCAACTGGCCCAGACATTGATGATCAGCGGCCTGCCATGGAATTCGGACAGCTTTCTCGATGGGCCATTGAGGCCCTGCAGCGTCGCTTCCCGAACAGCCCGCCCGATATCGACTTCACCTGGAGTCTTTGCATGTGCCGCGGGCATCATCCCGACGGCACAGAGCAGTAGCGCCGAAAGTCTTAGCTTCATCACTGGTAGCCACCCGCAATGGAAGGGTCAGGGTTCTGATGCAGTTCCGGAGTAGGTTTCGACGACTTCATACATTCCGGGATCGAACTTTGCGATTGCGAGCGCCTGCTGCAAATAGGGCAACGGCGCTGGATTCTCGCGCATCGCCTGGTAGTCTTCGACACTGCGCCATTGAGCGTACATGGTGACCTTTGTTCCATCGAGACCTCGATGCAGGCTGGCAGAAATAAAGCCTGGCGCATGGCGTACGGACGTCTCGGTCGCACGGGCCAACAGTTCAAGGAGTTGCCGCTGATTCGCAGGCTCGACAGTGAAGACATTGATCAACGTGACGAGTTTGCGGCGCGGAGAGATCGTTGTCATACGCAGACTCGCGGCAATGTGATTGATGCAAGGATAGCCCTTCCGACGGGCGCGCGCTCGCGCGAGCCGCATACCCTGGTTCCAAAAGCACGAGGCCGCAGATATGCTCGCCCTGATCGTCGTCGCCAATCCGAGCCCGAATAGCCTGAGTCACGCGATGGCGTCCGCCGCGGAGCGGGTGCTTGTCGCTCGAGGCTACGAGATCGCGTATCACGATCTATATGCCGAGCACTTCGACCCGGTTCAGCCAACCGGCGAGGACGGTAACGTGGGTTCGTCGAACGTACTTGTTGAGCAGCACTGCTTAGAGTTGGCTCGCGCCGATCTGATCCTCGTATTCCACCCCAATTGGTGGGGGCAGCCTCCGGCCATTCTCAAGGGATGGATAGACCGGGTGTTTCGGCTAAACACTGCATACGGCTATCCCCCTGGAGTTGGGTTCGAAGGGGTTCCTGTCGGTCTTCTGCGAGCCCGGCTAGCAATAGTCGTAAATACGTCCAATACGTCAGCCGAGCGCGAGGCCACAGCGTTCGGCGATCCACTTGAAACGCTCTGGAAGAACTGCGTTTTCGGTCTGTGCGGCATCAGCAACGTCATGAGGCGCATGTACGCGCCTGTGTCGGGGAGCACCGCTCAGCAACGCGCCGCATGGCTTTCTGAGGTCACAACGCTCGTCGAAAATTCGGCCTAACGCTTCCGCCGTCAGGCTGTGGCGTGAGCGGATACCGAGCGCACAAGGGCTGGATAGTAGTAAAGCAGAGAGCCTGTGCGCGCAACATAGTGGACGTAGAATGCAGCCCACAATCCCAGATTTCCTAGGGGCGTGAGCAGCCACCAGGCCGCGATAAAGATCACAAGGGAAACCAGCATCGCATTTCGCATATCGGCTGTGCGGGTGGCACCGATGAAGATTCCGTCGAGCTGGAATGCCCACACACCCAAGAGCGGAGCCGCCGCGGCCCAAGGCAAGTAGACGCGCGCGGCAGCCCTCGCCGTGGCATCGACTGTGAGCATGTCGATGAAGCGGGTTCCAAACACAGCCAGCACCAAGGTCAGGAATACGGCAACGCCAGCTGCCCAAAGTGTCGTCACTCGAGCCGCAGCGGTAAGCCCCTTGCGCTGTGCCGCACCGACTGCGCGACCAACCAACGCTTCGGCAGCAAAGGCGAGCCCGTCGAGAAAGAACGCAGAGGCCGCGATGAACTGCATCAGTATCGAGTTCGCCGCAAGAATCACATTGCCCTGCCGCGCTCCCTGAGATGTGAACCACACGAACACTGCGATCAGCGCTAGCGACCGAACCATGATGTCGCTGTTCACGCCAAAGGTTCGCCTCAGCTGCGCCGGCGCGAGGATACGATGGAGCGACCAGCGTCCTGCAATGCTATTCAGATGCCGGGCAGCGATCAGCACTCCCGCACCCGCGGCTATATATTCCGCGAGCAGGGTGCCAAAGGCGACCCCGCGGACATCCCAACCCAATCCCAGGACAAAGAACATGTCGAGCGCCATATTCGTGAGGTTGAGAATCAGCTGCAGCGCAAGACCGATGTCGGTACGCCCAAGACCGATAAACCATCCAAGCAACGCATAGTTCGCCAGGGTCGCCGGCGCCGCCCAGATCCGCACGTCAAAGTAGCCGCGGGCGAGGCGCTCCACGTCCGAGCTAGCCCCGAGCAGGGAGAATGCAATTTCACGGATCGGCCACTGCAACAGGAGCAGGCCCGCCCCCGCCGCGAGCGCGACGAGGAGCGATCGCCCAAGCCCCGCCGCCAGCTCATCATTGTCCCGCGCTCCGAGCGCTTGCGCGGTAAGCCCTGTGGTACCCATGCGCAGAAAGCCAAACGCCCAGAAAACGAACGTAAAGATGAGCGAGCCCACTGCGACCGCTCCGATATAAACCGGATTGGGATAGCGCCCGACGATGGCCGTGTCCACGATGCCGATGAGCGGCGTCGAGACGTTCGAGAGCATGACCGGCACGGCAATGGCGAGGACCGCGCGGTGGGTCAGCGGCGGACTATCGGATTCGGCGCGGATCATGTCGTGGAAAGATTGTCGGGCCGCAAGATACTTACGACACTCTACGACGAGGGACTCGAAAGCGTCAGGTCTTTGCGGCCGCGGCCCCCTTGAATCCCTTCGCTACGACATAAACCTCCCGAGATCTGGCGCGCGATGCAGCCGGCTTGCGGATCAGGACTTTCTCAAAACAGGTACGCAACTCTTTCAGATAGGCGTCCGAGCCTGCACCCTGAAATACCTTGGCAACGAAGTCGCCCTTGAGTTTGAGGACTTGTCGGGTCATATCGAGTGCGAGCTCGACCAGATACATGGAGGACGCCTGGTCGGCAACATCGATGCCCGTGATATTCGGGGCGATGTCGCAGAGGATGAGGTCGGGCTTGCGGCCCTCGAGGAGGGCGAGAATCTGGTTGAGCACGGCCTCTTCCGTAAAGTCGCCCTGAATGAAATCGACATTCTTAACGGGGTCCATCGGCAGGATGTCGGTGGCCACTACCGTGCCCTTATCGCCGACGAGACGTCCGGCGACCTGCGACCAGCCGCCGGGGGCGGAACCCAGGTCCACGATCAGCATGCCCGGTCGAATCAGTTTGTCCTTCTCATTCAACTGGAGCAGTTTGTAGCTGGCGCGCGAGCGGTAGCCGTCCCTCTGCGCCTGTTTGACGTAGGGATCCTCGACGTGCTCTCGCAGCCAGTTGCCGCTGCTTTTGGTTCGTGCCATCGAAAAACCTGGACGGGGAATCGGATCTTTGGGAGAGCCCGAAGCGGCGCTATAATTCGCATTATATCTTCTCTTCCTCTGCCGGGAGTGACCGGCCAGGATACCTAGTGATTCGCATCACCGAACTCTCGCTGCCGCTCGATTCCGACACGCACGCCCTGCGTAGCGCAATCCTCAGACGGCTGAAAATCAGCCCCGCCGATCTGCTGGATTTCACCGTCTTCAAGCGTAGCTACGATGCGCGCAAGAAGAACAGCAGCATCACGTTTGTCTACATCATCGATCTGGCGGCGCGCGACGAAGCGGCGATTCTGGATCGCCTGGCCCGCGACCCCCATGTGCGTCCGGCGCCCGATACGAACTACTATCCGGTGGCGCACGCGCCGGCGAGTCTGAACGAGCGCCCCGTGATCGTGGGCTTCGGACCGTGCGGACTCTTTGCGGCGCTATTGCTCGCACAAATGGGATTCAAGCCCATCGTGCTGGAGCGTGGCCGGGATGTGCGCCGCCGTACCGCGGATACCTGGGCCTTGTGGCGCAAAAAGACGCTGACGCCGGAATCAAATGTGCAATTTGGCGAGGGCGGCGCCGGTCTGTTTTCGGATGGCAAGCTCTACAGCCAGATCAAGGACCCGAAGTTCTACGGCCGCAAGGTGATGCAGGAGTTTGTCCGGGCCGGCGCTCCCGAAGAAATCATGTACGTCAGCAAACCGCACATCGGTACCTTTCGTCTCACCGGGGTCGTCTCGACGATGCGCGAGGAGATCATCGCTCTCGGTGGCGAGGTGCGATTTGAAAGCAGAGTAGCCGATCTGCTGCTCGACGGCGGCCGTCTCAAAGGTGTGGTGCTCGCTAGCGGCGAAACGATTAGCAGCCGCCACGTCGTGCTCGCGCTTGGCCACAGCTCCCGCGATACCGTCCGCATGCTTCATCGCCGCGGCGTGTTCATTGAGGCCAAGCCCTTCTCCGTCGGTTTCCGCATCGAGCATCCCCAATCCCTGATCGACACGGCTCGTCTGGGCAAATATGCCGGGCATCCGGACCTGGGTGCCGCCGACTACAAGTTGGTACATCACGCGAAAAACGGTCGGTCTGTCTACAGCTTCTGCATGTGCCCCGGGGGCACTGTCGTCGCGGCGACGTCCGAACCACAACGCGTGGTCACTAACGGCATGAGCCAGTACTCCCGCAAGGAGCGCAATGCCAATGCCGGCATCGTCGTGGGAATCACGCCGGAACAGGACTTCCCGGACGGCCCGCTGGCCGGCATTGAGCTGCAGGAGCGCCTCGAATCGTGCGCCTACGAATTGGGCGGCAGCGATTATTGCGCCCCAGGACAGTTGGTGGGGAACTTCGTTCGAGGCGTACCCTCCACCGAGTTAGGCGAGGTCGAGCCCTCGTACAAACCCGGAGTCCGTCTGGGCGATCTGACGACCTTGCTGCCGAACTACGCGATCGAGGCGATTCGCGAGGCACTGCCTGCATTCGGCAGGCAGATTCGCGGGTTCGATCGCAACGACGCTGTACTCACCGGCATCGAAACCCGCACCTCGTCTCCGGTGCGCGTTACGCGCGACCACGAGACATTGCAGAGTCTCAATGTGCGCGGCCTGTATCCCGCCGGCGAAGGCGCCGGCTATGCCGGCGGTATTCTGTCCGCGGGAGTCGATGGGATCAAAGTCGCCGAGGCGGTGGCAAAATCCATGCTGAACTCTGCAACGGGCAGCAGCGCGGCGGATCAATGAAGCTCGACGACGTCAAAAAGCTGCGTCAGAAGAGGTACCGGGAGGAATTCGGGTACTTTCTGGTCGAAGGCGAACATCCGGTGCTGGAATTGCAAAAGGCAGCGCTGCGCAATCCGCTGTTGCGCGGCTGCGAGCTGTACGTGACCAGCGAATACGAGCACTGGCAGACGCCCTTTGCAAAGCACTTGATCAGTGGTCTGCAGATGGCAGGTGTAGCAGATACCAAAACGCCGCAGGGAATCGTCGCCGTGGTGCCGATGTTGGTGCCAGCTCCGCCACGCAGCGGTGAGCATACAATCTATCTGCACGAAATTCAGGACCCGGGCAATCTTGGGACGATTCTGCGCACGCTGGCCTGGTTCGGAAAACTGCGGTGCCTGCTCAGCCCCGACAGCGTTGACCCGTATAATCCAAAAGTAGTACGCGCCAGCATGGGCGCGATCTTTCATGTGCCGATCGAGCTGGACGTGGAATTGCCAGCCCTGCGCGAGCGCTTTGAGCGCATTGCCTGCCTCGATATGCAAGGCGGGCTGCTGTCGTCCCCAGGTTTCAAGACGTTCGATTGTTACCTGTTCGGCAACGAAGCCCGCGGCCTGCCCCGCGAGCAACTCACCGCCCTCAATGCACACCCGTTTACGATCGCCGGAAGCGGTGCGATCGAATCTCTGAACCTGGCATCTGCCGTCAACATGTGTGTATACGAACTGAACCGGTAGAGCTTTGGCCCCGCCAGCGGAAGTGGAAGGCTCGTGGCTCGGCATTCTCGGTATCGATGTGATAAGAGCGATGCGCTCCAACTGCGCTGCCTCGTAGGCTTGCACCGCTGTCCCGCGTGCCAGAGCGCGCGCCCGATCCTCAGGGATGAGCTCAGCGTCGCCGGGTTACCCGACGTCGCCCCTTCACAGGACGACTTGCAACCGCTGCCAGCGACTGCCTGAACATCATCTGTGCCTGGTGGCGTCAGTCAGAGTGAACGGAATCCTGTTATGGATGACGATGTTTCCAATCGCTCTGCTGCGACTGACCCCCACGGCCTGGGTGCGCCACCCGTACTGGCACTAGTAGTCAGACTTATCCTTCCCGAACAACCCATCGTAAGGACCAGCCGGCAGTCCCGTGCCCTTGAAGTCGATCGCTTGAGCGTTTGCCTGGCGCGCCAACGGCATGTAATTCGGAGCGGCCTTCGCTATCGCTGCTACAACAGCATTCGCGAGCAAGCCAACCAATCCACCACCGTTTTGAGACTGAGGGTTGTAAACGATCTGTTGATGATTTGACCAGATCTGCTCGCCCGTATGCGTGCTCTTGATAATGTAAGTCAGCTCGACCGTCACGGTCGTGGCCAACACCACGTACTTGGCGTCCCAGCGCTCTATCGAAATATACATCACGGCATCGGCGCCGAAGAGCTCACCCAGGCGCCGGGGGTCGCCGGAATGGACCAAATTGGCGTCACTCAGCCCATCATCGGCCATGACCGACTTGACCATATTCAAGGGGAATACGTAGTAACCCCGCTCGGCCAGCGGCTGGGCAATGGTCGAGAGAAAATAGTCAGGCGCATTCACGTCAACGCTCTTATTGATGACTGGTACGACGAGAATCGAGCGTGGGCTCTCTGTCCGAAATTGCGTATAGTCAGCTTTCTTGGGCGCGTTGACGCAGCCGGTGAGCGCGGCGATCGCTCCGATGAGCAGAAACTTCCACGAAGCTGTCATTGTCCAGTGCTCCTGCTCGAAGAGGTGGCAGCTGGCGTCGCGGAAACTCGAATCATGTGCTCCATGAATACTTTCGACTCGGGCCAGTGCGCCTCTTCCTGTTTGAATGACTGAACCGCGTCCTGGCTTTTGCCCTGCTGTAACTGCAAGTAGCCATACTCGGCGTAGATGCCTGGCGGAACCACGGCGTGTTTGGATTCCGAAGCCTTGATGACGGCTTCCAGCGAAGCGGTTAGCTCTCCGACCTTCGTGGGATCTTTATAGTACGCGTACAGAGAGGGATCGTAATTCCCCCAGTCATACTTCTGCGACGCCGTCTGGCATCCGGCGGCGGCTGCGCCAAGCAAAATCATCCCTGACAAGAGACGCAGGTTCATTGGGCAGTTCCTGCAATGACCAGAACGGTATGGGTCTCACCAACACCGACGAATGTCTTCTCGCTGTAAAGCACGCTTCCGCCTTGGCGTATCTCGACTCTGTGCGTGCCTTCGAGCACCGCGAGTACATTCGGATGTCCGTCGTATTTCGTAGCCGAGCCAATCTGCAAATCATCGACGAACAGTGTCGAGCCTTTCGGGGCTCCCTTCACAATCAAGTTAGGCTGTGATGAGCCACTGTGAACCGTGGTCCGTGGCAGAGAGCAAGCCGACAGCATCGTGGCTGCCACCAAAGTCGTTAGTATTTTCACGGCAGTTATTCCTTCGCCTCACTGATATACAAACCACTCTTTTGCGCGTCGGTGAAATCGCCCGAAACGATCTCAGCAACCGACCCCTCGTTGGTCTCATTGTCGCCAAAGAAACTGACCACGCGGACCTGCCCGACCCGTTTCGCCGGCAGCGTGATATCGAAACCCGTCTGATCGCTTTTGACTTGCTGCCCTTGCTGCAATACAGCAAGACTGTCGCCGGCCTTTAGGCCTTGTCGCGCGCCACCCGAGATGAATAACTGTCTCCCGTCCACTTTGAGAATCACGGTTCGCCAGGGGCGCTCGTCGAGCTTCGAAACGAGCGCACTTTGGACATCGGAGATCGCCGCACCAATCGCGCGGTCATTCAGTGAGGCGTCGTAATCTGCTTTACTGCCAAAGCCGGCGATCTCACCCGATTCAGTACTTGCATCGCCCGCGCCGCTAGCCGTGAAAAACACATAGCCGGTGCGAACGTCGACCATCCGAATTTCAACCTTCGCATGGGCCGTTTGCACCTTGGTTGCACTCAGAAATCCTGACTTTCCGGTCGTGCTTCGACCGAATTCCGTCACCGATCCGATAATGAGAGCGTCAACCCCCACCAGCCCCGAAGCACGGGAGATCGATTGCTCGGCTGCGACCTTGTCCAGGTCGGGCCGCTCAAAAACGAGGAATTTCTGCGAAGCGACCAGCCGCGTGGACAGCATGTCCGAGGCCTGTTTGCCCAGCGGGTCGTTGTTCGCGTCGACCTGAAAGGTCTTGCCGTAGCGCGTCTCGTTCGTGAAGCGACCGATTGCGACCTTGCGCTTCAGAGTTTTGACGGTGACAAGCGCCGCCTGTTGCTGCGCTGTCGCCTGTTGTGCAGATGAGACCGGCATCTGGACTTGCTTCTGGGGGGTTGACGTTGTCGCGCAGCCCCCGAAGCTCAGCGCGATCGCCGCCACTCCGCCGGCCCCCCAGACGGAACGTCTGGAACGATTTGTTGCGTTCATTATTGAAATGTTCTCCATCCCTAGATTGGGCATTGCCGGCCAGAATAGTCGGTAGCGGGACTGTTAGCTACGCTCCAGGCCACGTCCTGTTAACTGCATACCACTTTGCCGCCGAACTCTCAGGTCGCCTGCGTGCGATTCAGGCGGCGAACGGCTGGTCTTGATGAAACAGAGGGCGGCGGTTCAGTTCGCAGCACTGGCGATTGAATGCGGATGCGAATGGATCACCACGGATCGCGATTACGCCGCTTCAAAGGGCTGACTTGGCGCGCGCCGTCGACACCCGCGATGCCGCAAGCAGGTCCAGCGCACAACGCCTGGATGCGCTCCAGACTGGAGCCGCCCAACTTGGAGCCAGCGTCCCGGACGGCACTTTCGTCTATG
>JAQGOG010000158.1 GCA_028293765.1 Gammaproteobacteria bacterium | reverse complement strand
AGCTCCGGGACCAGCTCCCGAGGGAAGCGGTGCTCCTCGAAGCACTTCTGGATGATCGGCAGCACCTTCTCGTCGACCAGCCGGGCGACCGAGTCCTGCACCATCCGCTCCTCTTCGGTCAGGGCGCCGCGCACATCGAAGAGATCCAACGGGTCGAGAGTGGAAGGTTTGGCCACGGACGCTCTCCTGGAAGGGGCGGGATGATAAACCAGCCGGCGGAGCCAGCGGTGTGGCCTGAGATGTGCGCGGCGCGGAGGGACGGCTGGATACGCTGCGGACCGCTTAAAGATACGCAGCCGCGTCCAACCGGCGGCGGCCCCGGCGTGACCGTCAGGGGCGAACGAGGATGGCCGTTTTGCCGATCGTGTGTCCGGTTTCGACTTGGCGATGGCCGTCGGCGACCCGCTCGAGTGGGAAACGGTGGCTGACATGCGGCTTCAGCAGACCCGAGTCCACCAGATTTGCGATACCTGCCAGGATCTGGCCCGGGAGCTCCGGCTCGATTTCCTGCGCGGTCGGGATGCCCATGAATTCGTAGTGGAGCGTCACGTTCCGGTACAGCAGTCCGCGGCCGCGATCGGCGGTGTTGGATCCGACTATGGTCACGATCTGGCCGTTGACCGAGGCGCAGTCGAGACTTTTAAGGAAGACCTCGCCGCCTACCGTGTCGAGCACTACGGGTATGCCTTTCCCGTTGGTGAGTTCCCTGGCACGCTCCGCGAAGTCGGTCGTCCGGTAGTCGATGACTTCGTCAACACGCAGCACATCACGGCAGAAAGCAATCGACTCGTCTCGGCCGGCCGTGGTGATCACGCCGCAGCCGTGGAGCTTGGCGAGTTGTATCGCAATGTGTCCGACCCCGCCGGCGCCTGCATGGATCAGAACCGTTTGCCCCGGCTGGATGCGGGCGCGAAGGTGAAGAGCTTCCCATGCCGTTTGGCACACGAGCGGCAGAGCCGCAGCCATTGCGTGGTCGACACTTACGGGTTTGCGCGCAGCGCTGCGGGCATCGATGGCGACATATTCGGCGTTTGCGCCGTCTCGGAAGAGATTGGGCGCGGCGAAGACTTCATCGCCAGCTTTCCATTGCGTGACGCGTGAGCCACAGCGCACGACGACACCGCTTACGTCGTAGCCGAGGATTAGCGGAAGCGCGCGCGCCGCGCCGCCGCCGGTCTTGCGGACCTTGGTGTCCACGGGATTGACCGAGGTTGCGTGCACCTCGATGAGAATGTCCGTGTCGCGCGACACAGGCTCTGGGCGATCTTCGAACTTCAGGACATCCGGCTCGCCGTAGCCGTGAAGAACGACTGCGCGCATTGGGTCTCTCCCGTTTGAAGCCCGTTATCGTATCCTAAGGCCACGCTGGGTAGTGCTGCAGCGAAGCTAAGTTAAGAAGGACGCGTCGTCTCCATGAAGATTCCCGAGATACTCATCGTCGAAACCATTCACCAGCCGGGGAGTCTCGCGAAAGTGCTCCAGGTGATCGCCGATGCGGGGCTCACGATCGAGCATCTGACCGCTCTGCGGCGCGATCAGGGCAGGACGCTGTGGGAGATCACGCTCGAGATGGACGAGGAGGCGGATCGCAGCCTGTACGACCGGATCGGGCAATTGCCGACAGCGCGTTTCGTCGGTAAGTCGGATCGAGTCTTCAATCGGCATCGCGGCGGCAAGATCAGAACGGTTGCGAGCATTCCCATCAATACACTGCAGGTACTGCGCGACATCTACACACCTGGCGTCGCGCGTGTATGCCTCGCGATCAAAGACGATCCACGTACTGCGCACGACTTTACGGCAATCGACAACACGGTTGCGATCGTGACAAACGGCACGGCCGTGCTGGGTCTCGGAAACATCGGCGCGCTGGCGGGTCTTCCCGTGATGGAAGGCAAGGCCGCGCTGTTTGCGGATCTCGTCGGCATCAGTGGCGTGCCCATCCTGCTGAAGGACACAGCGGCTGATCGAGTAGTCGAGACGATCGTCGCTATCGAGATGTCGTTCGGTGCGATCCAGCTCGAAGACTTCGCGGCTCCCGAGTGCTTCGAAATCGAGCAGAAGCTGCAGGCGCGGTTGCAGAAGCCCGTGCTCCATGATGATCAGCACGGGACGGCCGTCGTCGCGCTCGCGGCGCTCATCAACGCCGCACGTCATGCGGGACGAAGTCTGCGCGACAGTGTCGTTGGGCAAATTGGTCTGGGCGCAGCCGGTACAGGTATCGTACGTTTGCTGCGCGCTTACGGTGTTGAGCGAGTACTCGGTGTAGACCGGAGCGCCGATGCCATCGCGCGCTTGGAGGCACTGGGCGGCGAGGGCGCGTCGCTGGAGTCGATCATGCAGCGCGCCGATATCGTGATTGCCACCACCGGCGTGAAGGGTTTGATCAAGCCTGAGTGGGTGCGGCCGGGCCAGGTCATTCTCGCGCTATCGAATCCGGATCCCGAGATCGAGCCGTTCGTGGCACGAGAGCGTGGGGCCGCGTTTGCCGCCGACGGCAAGGGAATCAACAACGTCCTCGCGTTCCCGGGATTGTTCAAAGGTGCCCTGAGCGCGCGCGTCACGCGGTTCACTGACCAGATGTTGATGGCGGCGGCGGATGCCATCGCGCAGTCGGCTCGACCGGATGAGCTCGTTCCCGATCCGCTCGACAAGAGCGTCCACGAGCGTGTCGCGGCAGCCGTGCGTGATGCCGCAGCCGAACCCGTGCTCATGTTTTGAGACACCGGATTTAGTACGGTAAGCCGAGCTGGCGGTAAGCTGCGGCGACCAGCCACAGCGGACCTATCAAGAGAAATTGCACGTCCTTGAAAAAAGACGGCCGTTTCCCCTCGACGGCGTGGCCGAAGAATTGCCCGACCCAGGCGATCACGAATATCGCCAGCGAGCTCAGCCAGAGGGGCCACGGTAGATTCGTGAGCCACTGGGTAAGCAGCAGGAGAAGTATGAAAGCGATCAGCACTCCAGCCGCCAGCGCCGGCGAGAGGGCCAGGTAATAGGTGAGTGCCGCCGCCGCTGCGAGCGTCGCCCAATTCATCCAGGGCGAGAGGTCCGCGAAGACCTCGGGGACCGGAAGCGACCAAAGGAGTCCGAACACCGACAACACGATCGGGGGCACGCACAACCAGTGCATGAGTTTATTGGTCGGGTTCGCGTGGCTCGCGCCATACTCGCCGAGCCAGTCGGTCACGGTTCGCATCGTGTGATCCAACAGCGCTTCTGCTGCACCGCCAACGCTACGCCGGCGCGGCCTGTGCCGCAAGTCGTCGACACGGCACCGCTGGCGAGTTTCCCGGCCGAGTTCCACGTTCATCGTTAGTTCAGCGGACGGACTATAACTTGGCCGTCCCAAATCTCAGGGAGGACCTTATGCGGTTCAATGGCTTATGTCGAAAATACGGTGTGCTGGCGGTGACCGCCGCGCTGCTCTCCGGGTGCTATACATCTAATCCCTACACCGGGGAGCGGCAAGTCACTAAAACGACCGCCGGCGCGGGAATCGGCGCGCTTGCCGGCGCCGTTGCCGGCATGTTGACCGGCGGTGACGCGCGGCAGCACCGTAAGAATGCTCTCATCGGGGCCGGTATCGGTGCCCTGGCGGGCGGTGCCGCCGGCAACTACATGGATCGGCAGGAAGGGAAACTGCGTACTCAGCTGCAAGGCACCGGAGTGAGCGTGGTCCGCAACGGTAATGACATTACACTCAAGATGCCAGGCAATATCACGTTCAATACCGACAGCGCGGAGCTGCAATCCAACTTCTACAAGGTATTGAACTCCGTCACCCTCGTGCTCAAGCAGTACGACAAGACGATCGTCGAGATCGCAGGTCACACGGACAATACCGGCTCGAGCACCTACAACCAGGCGCTTTCGGAACGGCGCGCGAACTCGGTCGCGCAATACCTCGAGTCACAGGGTGTCGACAGTCAGCGCGTCATGGCTGTCGGGGCCGGGGAGGGTCATCCGATCACTCCCAACAGCACTCCGGAAGGTCGTCAGGCCAATCGGCGCGTGGAATTGACCCTGGAGCCGATCACGCAGGGCTGAGGGCTGCGCAACCAGATGTTTAGCGCGCGCAAAGAAAAAGCCCGGCGTCCTCACGAACGCCGGGCTCGTCCCGGTCTCTCACCTCAGCAAATGCCCGATGCTCTATCAGGCCGCGGCGGCAGCCTCCGAGCCCATCATTCCGCGCAGCTTGCCGAGCGCGTTGGACTCGATCTGCCGGATACGCTCCGCCGAGACGCCGTACTTGTCGGCGAGGTCGTGCAGCGTAGCCTTGTCGTCCGTCATCCAGCGGCGCTGAAGAATGTCGCGGCTCCGGTCATCCAGCCGGTCCAGCGCTCCGCGCAAGCGATCCGAGGAATCGTCTTCCCACTCCGCGTTTTCGACCTTCTCCGCGGGATCGGCATCCGTGGCGGGGAGGTACGAAGCGGGGCTATAGACTTCCTCGTCATCCGACTCCGGCGTCGGATCGAACGACATGTCACGCGCAGCCAGCCGCTTTTCCATCTCCGTGACTTCGCTCGGGCTTACGCCCAGGTCACGAGCAACCGCCGCGGTCTCTTCAGCCGAGAGCCACGTGAGGTTCTTCTTCATCCGGCGAAGGTTGAAGAACAGCTTGCGCTGGGCCTTGGTCGTGGCGATCTTCACGAGCCGCCAGTTACGCAGCACGTACTCGTGGATTTCGGCGCGGATCCAATGGACAGCAAACGACACGAGCCGCACGTTCTGTGACGGATCGAATCGCTTGACGGCCTTCATGAGGCCGACGTTACCCTCCTGGATAAGGTCGCCCACGGGCAACCCGTACCCGCTGTAACCGCGGGCGATGTGAACGACGAATCGAAGGTGCGACAAGACCAGCTGTCGAGCGGCACCCAGATCCTCGCGGAAACGGAAGCCCTCGGCGAGCTCGCGCTCCTCTTCACGAGTCAGAACTGGAATTCGGCCCACGCGGTCCAAGTAAGCATCCAGGCTTCCCAAGGGACCGGCCAAGGCGAGGTCACCGTTTCGGGCGACCAATGCGGTACCTGCGGTCATGAAATCTCCCATCGTTTGGGCGGCCATATTAGCACTCGTGGTATTGGAGTGCTAAGAGGCGCGGAAGTTCCGCCTGGAGCACGCCAATTCCCCTTGTTGAACAATAGCTTGAACCTCTTCAAGCGCCCGGGGAATCTCTCTTACGAGAGGGGCAACGGCCCGCCGTAATAGAAGTTCCAGCAGGACGGTCGCCGCGCCGGTGTCAGGGCGGCCATTCGGCTGTCCAGATGACCTAAATCAATGGACGCCCAGGCAAAGATGTGAAGAATCGGCCTGCCCGAGCCCCACTTCCCATCCGCCAGGAGCTACGAAGTGGAACTGAACTCCCTGCTGCTCGCCCGACTGCAGTTTGCCTTCACGATCAGCTTCCACATCATCTTCCCGGCCTTCTCGATCGGGCTGTCCGCCTTCGTGGCGACGCTGCTGATCATGTGGCGACGCACCGGCCAGGATCATTTCCACCGCCTCGCGCGCTTTTGGACGAAGATCTTCGCCGTTTCGTTCGCGATGGGCGTCGTTTCGGGGATTCCGCTCTCCTACCAGTTTGGCACGAACTGGGCTCGTTTCTCCGAGGTCGCCGGCAATGTAATCGGACCGCTGATCGGCTACGAAGTTCTGACCGCGTTCTTTCTCGAGGCTACGTTTCTCGGGGTGATGCTCTTCGGATGGCAGCGGGTGGCTCCCTGGCTGCACGTGACCGCCGCCATTCTGGTAGCTGCCGGCACCGCCATCTCGGGGTTCTGGATTCTCGCCGCCAATAGCTGGATGCACACGCCGGATGGCTACGTTCTGCGGGACGGCATCGCCTATCCGGTCGACTGGCTCAGGGTGATCTTCAACCCGAGCTTTCCCTACCGATTCGCGCATATGATGACTGCCGCGTACCTCACGACTTCGGTCGTCGTGCTTGCCGCGGGGGCGAGGTACCTCATTCGGCGGGAGTTCGAGACGGAAGGGCGCACGATGATGCGGATGGGCATCGGAATGATCGCCATTCTCGGCCCCTTGCAGCTGCTCCTGGGCGACCAGCACGGACTCAACACTCTCGAGCATCAACCGGCCAAGATCGCGGCGATCGAAGCGCATTGGGAAGACAACGGTCCCGCGGATCTGGTGCTGTTCGCTCTTCCCGATGAGGTCAACGAGACCAACCGCGCGCAGATCGCCATTCCGCGGCTGGGAAGCCTGATCCTCACCCACAAATGGGATGGCCGTTATGCCGGCCTCAAGGATTTTCCGCGCGACCGGCGTCCGCCCGTGGCCTCTATATTCTTCGCGTTTCGCCTCATGGTTGCGATCGGCCTGGCACTGATCGTGCTGGGTCTCACCGGTGCCGTGTTGTGGTGGCGAAAGAAGCTTTTCAATGCCTATTGGTACCTGCATATCGTTGCACGCACCTGGCCGCTGGGGTTTATTGCGATTCTGGCGGGCTGGCTTACGACCGAGAGCGGGCGCCAGCCTTACGTCGCTTACAGAATCCTCCGCACGGACCAGGCGTTATCGCCCGTGAGTGCGGCAACGGTGGCTACGTCACTCGTGCTGTTCGTGTTGGTCTACTTCGTAGTGTTCTCCATCGGGATCTACTACATCCACAAGCTCATCTGGAGCGGGCCCAAGGGTGCCGCCTTGATGGCGACCGCTCTGCCGGGGGGATTGCCCAACCGTCCTTTGTCGGCTGCGGATAGCGCCACCCGCGAGTCCCGCTTGGAGGCGCCGCGGCCATGAGTCCTGAGTACTCGACCGGAATGATGTACTGGTTGCCGGTGATCAGCGCAGCCGTCATCGGTTTTGCGGTCGCGATGTACGTGATTCTCGACGGCTTCGATCTGGGAGTGGGCATTCTGTTTCCCTATTTTCCGCAGGAGGCGCAGCGCGATCAGATGATGAACTCCGTCGCGCCGTTCTGGGACGGCAACGAGACCTGGCTGGTGCTCGGGGGTACCGGGCTGTTGGTGGCCTTTCCGTTCGCGTACGCCGTCATCATGCCCGCGCTGTACGCCCCCCTGATCGCCATGCTGCTCGCGCTCGTATTCCGCGGCGTCGCATTCGAATTTCGCTGGATTGCGAAGCCGCACCATCGTAAGTGGGATATCGCCTTCGCCGCGGGCTCCGCGGTGGCAGCCTTCTGCCAGGGACTCATGCTGGGCGGCCTGATACGCGGGATCCGGGTCACAGGCGATCATTTCGGCGGGGGAGTTCTCGACTGGCTGAGTCCGTTCAGCCTCATGTGCGGCGTCGGCTTGGTCGAGGGCTATGCGCTGCTGGGAGCGTGTTGGCTCGTCATGAAGACGGCAGGCGGGGTCGAGCAGCAGGCCCGGCGCTATGCGCGTCCGCTTTTCGTCGTCTTCATGGCTTTCATCGTGCTCGTAAGCGTCTGGACGCCACTCGAGTTCGAACGCATCGCCAGGCGATGGTTCAGTTGGCCCAACATACTGTATCTCTCGCCCGTGCCGCTGTTGACGGTGTTCCTGGCGGTCTCGTGCTACCGAGGCCTTTCCGGACGGCGCCCCACAGTTGCCTTCTACAGCGCAGTCGGCTTGTTCGTCGTCGCGTTCATCGGTCTCGTCATCTCGACGTTGCCTTATCTGGTGCCCCCCAACATCACGCTGTGGCAAGCCGCTGCCGCGCCGGAATCGCAAGCATTTATCCTGATCGGCATGTCGGTGCTGATCCCAATCATCCTCGGTTACACCGTGTTCGTGTATTACACGTTCCGCGGGAAGGTGCGGCCCGGCGAGGGCTATCACTAGACTGGGGCGTCGGCAGCTGGCGCCGCTGCGTCAGGGACCGTTCATGAGTGTCCCCTGATGGAACACTACCTTCCAACCGTCGGACGTCCGCTGCCAGATCGTCGCCCGGCGGGTCTTTCGCTCACCCTGCCGCAGCGTGTAGGTGAGCAGATAGATGTCGGGGGCCAGCTCCTGACACCGAAAATCGGCTGTTTCCCAAGCTTCTTCGGCGGGCTGCGCGTGCCGCCGCTCGAGCTCGTCCAGCACGTGTTGGCGGCTATAACGGTTTCCGGAGGCGCCTATTTCCCAGAAGTCCGGGGTGGTCATGCTCTCGAAGTCGGCCCGGGTCGTGCCGAATTCCGGGCGCTGGAAAATGGGCTCCCGGCGTCTGAGCTCGGCCAGCACATCGAGCAGTTTCGGATCGGTGATCGAGGCGAGTTCCATGCCGTACTCATGTCGAGTGCCCTGGAACACCGATTATCCTCCTACGGACGCCGGCCGCGAGGCCCCGCAGGCTCTTTTCCGCCCCCCGGCGTGCGTTATCGAGCCCGATCCCGTGGCTTTTGGCTATGCCACGGCGCGCGCACCCTGGTTTTCCGCGACTTCCGCATCGGCGCGGTAAGGCAGGTCGATCCGCTGCACGCTGCCCAGCGTATCCGCCGGGCAGAACACCAGGCCCGTGCCCTGTACGGCCAGGGGCAACGCCGAGCCACACCAGCGGCAGAACGACCGCTGCAACGTGGGCGAGTCGTAAGAGCTGATCCACTCCTCACCCTGCAGCCACCGGAATCCGCTCGCCGGTGCGGCCATCACTGTGGCGAAGGACGAGGCGGGGCGCTGACTGCACGTCGCGCAATCGCACTGCGCATGGGTTTCGAGCGCGCCGTCGATGGCGTACTGGACTGTTCCGCAGTAACAGGCGCCCTTCGAGGCGGCCGTGTGCCGATGTGACGGGTCTGGCTGAGTTGTGAAGCGGGGCGCCATTGCGTTACCTCCTGCCGGTTGTGGCATACGGGTGAAGCAACGCGCGTGCCAAAGCTAACTTCCTGTAGGGGCAGGGGGAAAAATCAGGAGACGATCTTTTTGCGGTGTGTGTCGGTGCGTATGTGCGTCCCGCTGCACGTCTTGAGTGCACGCAGGGCGGGACGTCTTTATCGCGTGCGAGCGGCGGCAGGGATAGTCGAATATCCGGCGATTCGCACCTGTTTTACCCTCTCCCCCGGGGCTGGGCCTGCCGTCACACTGGCAATCAGGCCAGTGGACCCGCGGATTCAAGGACAACGCTGATGAACGTACAGGAAGTCATTCCCAGAACTTTGACCATTCCCGAATGGCCCCGGGCCGAAAGGCCCCGCGAGAAGTTGCCCGACCAAGGCGCTCAGGCCCTCTCGGACGCCGAGTTGCTGGCGGTGCTGCTGGGGTCCGGAACGCCAGGGCATACCGCCGTGGAGCTGGCTCGCGCGCACATTGCGGCTTTCGGCTCCTTGCGTGAGTTGCTGAAAATGCGGCTTCGTTGTCCTTTCCGCCATGTGGGAATGCTGTATGTTTTCACATAGGTCGCCCACTCGGAGGAACGACGTGAACATAGGGATTCTCATTTTTCCAGGTGTCGAAATTCTCGATTTCACCGGTCCATTCGAGGCCTTTTCTGTTGCAACTCGAGTCGCGCAGCGTGATCGCAAAATACAGGAAGTCCTCTTTAGGGCATTCTTCGTCGCTGAGACGTCGGACGTCGTGTCGGCTCGATACGACCTCCTGGTAACACCGCATTACGGATTCGACGACCATCCGCCGATCGAATTGCTGCTCATCCCAGGTGGAATCGTAGATCAACCCCGATCGAGCCCCAAAACGATCGAATGGATCAAACGGAACGCCGAGTCAGCACAACTCGTCACCTCCGTCTGTACTGGCGCTTTCTTGCTTGCCCAAGCAGGGATTCTAGGCGGCCTTAAGGCTACAACGCACTGGGAGGACATTGCGGATCTGCGGAGTGAGTTTCCAAGCGTCGAAGTCGTGGATGATCAAGCGTGGATCGATCAGGGACGAGTGGTAACGTCCGCTGGCATCGCAGCGGGAATCGACATGAGTCTTCACCTGATATCCAGACTCCAGGGACACGGTCTCGCCCGCGCCACCGCTCGACAAATGGTTTATCACTGGCAGCGCGATCCCGCCCGCAATTTCGCGGCAGCGGGCTTCGCCTAGCTCGGGGTGACCTCAAGAAAGGGGCCTCAGGGCGGTGGTCGCGCGAGTAACCGAACTGACGTTTACTCTGTTCGTCCAAGGGCGGATCGATCTCAAAGTAGGTGGACGTCAGGTCGTACAGCAAGACATCGAAGCTGACGTTGAACAAATCGCGCCAGCGCCCCACCAGATGATCAAACAGTGCCGTCTTGTGCTCGAGCAGCAGATCGTGACAGTCGTAGAGCACATGCTCATCGATCACGCGGTCCGTCCCCAACAGGTCCGCCAGAGCACTGCGCCCGTACCACTCACGATGCAAGCGCCATTCGCTGCCGGGCGACAGCAGTCGATACACCACCAAAATCAGCAGTACGTCGCCCCAGCGCGTGCCTTTGCGAGAAGGCAGCAGACGCTCGCCCCAGAACTCGGTCACTCCTGCAAATCGGGCGCGTTCGTAGGGAAATGCGCGACTATGGGATGCCGACAGAAGGTCGACCCCTTTTCGGGCGAGGACTCCAGCGTGGCACGGATTGAAGCCGAATTTCTGACCACGTCCGAGGCTCCCGCTGCAGAATGCGCAGCGGCCATGGCGATGGCGTTCCGACCGGGCCTGGTGTCTCACGGCCTCCCGAAAGAGGACGAGTTCTCACTCCTGAAAAGTTTGGCCTCCTGCATGACCGAAAC
Source organism: Gammaproteobacteria bacterium (assembly GCA_028293765.1). Classification (GTDB taxonomy): domain Bacteria; phylum Pseudomonadota; class Gammaproteobacteria; order Steroidobacterales; family Steroidobacteraceae; genus 13-2-20CM-66-19. Next base: position 43,689 of record JAQGOG010000158.1, on the reverse strand, counting down.
CCATAACCAGCCAAGCCTCCCCGTCGAACCGCCACATCCCGAGGCTGGGTCACTGTCAGACCACATCAGCCAAAACATCGAGAGCGTCGTGGCGCTCCGAAAACGCGAATGGGGGACCGTTACCCCCTTCCAGCGACGTCTGGAGCGAGTGAGTCGGTTCGTGGCACGCCCGCTGTACTTGTTGGGACTCCTATCGTTCGTCGTACTGTGGATCATCGTGAATTCAGGCGCCGCATTCCTGCCTTTCGTGCCCTTCGACCCCCCGCCTTTCGCCTGGCTCGAAGGACTATTGACGTTCGTGGCCCTGCTGACCACGACAGTCGTTTTGATTGCTCAGAATCGCCAAACCAAGTTCGAACAGCAGCGAGCGGAACTGGATTTGCAGGTGAATCTGCTCACAGAACAGAAGGTCACGAAAGTGATCCATTTACTCGAGGAATTGAGACGGGACCTGCCAATGGTCAAGGACCGCCACGATCCTCAGGCATCGGCCATGCAAGAACGCGCTGATACCGCACTGGTTGCTTCCGCGCTCGAGGACATCACCCGAAAGAGCGAAGCAGGCAACGCGGAAACATAGGCCCGAGAGAGGCGCTTGCGCGTCGGCCTGGAGAGGGGGATCTGCCGGCTTCTGCGGACCCAAGCACAAAGGCTATCCCGTGGCGCCCCATCCTCACGGGAGCGGCTTAATCGCCAGAACGCCCAAGCTTCGGCTCCCACCCTGCGAGTAACTCAAAATAGTACGACTTAATGTGGTTCCCGGGCGGTGGCCGGGGGCTTGGTGGCGGCACTCTTTTCGAGGTCACCCTGCGGGAACAGGATCAGCGCCCCACGGACCACGGCCTCGGGAGGCATTCAACGCTGGCAGCTGTCCGGTGTGCGCAGCGATAAAGCGACTCAATAGTGCCGCCGCGCTGCCGATATCTGCGGGTAGGCGACATAAGTTCCATGACGGCAATCGACTTTGTAGGGTGGCGCCCATCCGTCGTTTGCGCCGGTGAGCACTTCATCACGACATTCCGATACGTGCCGTGCTTTGCTACACTGAATCTCACACCAGCCATCGATGTCGGGAAGGATCAGGGATTCGATGAATCGGGGTAAAACATTAATGCTGGCAGCGACCGCTCTGCTGCTCGCCAGCACCGGCGCCCATGCAGCGCATTCCTCGCACACCGCGTCCGCGCCGGTACGACATCATGCTCGCGCCCATGCGCATCGAGCATCGCTCTCCCTGGAAGAGCCCGGGCTGCGATCCAGCGCCGCATTCATCCTCGATGCGACCCATTCCTCCGTCCTGTATTCGCGGCACGCCGATGTCGCGATGCCCATCGCCTCGATCACGAAGCTGCTGACGACCCTCGTGGTCGAAGAAGCGAAGCAGCCGATGGATGAGGTGATCGACATCACCGCGGACGACGTGGCCATCGGCAAGGGCGCGTTTTCGCGTCTGACCGTCGGCACGCAGCTGACCCGCGGCGATCTCTTTCACCTGGCCCTCATGTCGTCGGAAAATCGCGCCGCCCATGCCCTGGCGCGCAATTATCCGGGCGGACTGAAGGCGTTCATGCCGGCCATGAACGCGAAAGCCGAGGCGCTCGGCATGAGCAGCTCTCACTTCATCGAGCCGACCGGATTGTCGAGCGAGAACGTGGCGAGCCCCGAGGACCTGTCCAAGCTGGTGATGGCCGCTTCGGAAAACCCCACGATCCGCGAATATTCCATCGATCCGGGTTACGACGTGCGCATCGGCCGCCGCATGGTCGGATTCCACAACACGAACTCGCTGGTATCGAACCCGACCTGGAACATCGTCGTGCAGAAAACCGGCTACATCAGCGAGGCGGGCCGCTGCCTGGTGATGCAGACGGTGATCGAAGGCCGCACCGTCGTGATCGTGCTGCTGAATTCGTTTGGGAAGCGCACCCGCGTGGCCGATGCCACCCGGATCAGGAAGTGGATGGAAGCGAAGCTGCTCGAGAGCGCCTCCTCCGCGGTGGCCGGCAAAACCTGATTCGTCCCGACGCGTCGTCAGTCGACGTTCCGCGCGAGTCGCCGGCCGCCAGCCTTCGAGACGACCACGATATCGATGGTCTCAGATTCCGGATCGAACACGATCTGCGCCTCGCCCCGCTCGAGCTGTCGAATGACATGCGCGAGCTTTTGATCGAGCGAGAAGTCCTTCTCTCCGTATTCGGTGCCTTCGCGCAGCACGAAGGACTCCACCACACTTCGTAGCGCGTCCTCGGACAGCTCGGTATGGGGAACCACTATTGGCTCCGCGGGCTCCTCGCCGTTCAGGAAATCAGTCAGACCCGCTCCTATGCCCGCGGCTCTATGCTACGCAGATGGCGGGCCGCCGAGATCCACGCCCCCAGCCAACCGAGCACGGTTCCCGCGGCCAGAAGCGAGCCGATGTCATCTCCCGTCGGCCCCTGGAGGATGTAGCGGCTCCCATAAAGTTGCGCCAGCGTTGCGACCGGCTGGCCGAGCACTGCGACCGCGGCTTCTACGATGAGCCACGCCAACACCGCACCTCCGAAGCCGTAGAGTACGCCGGTATACAGGAACGGCCTGCGCACGAATCCGTTCGATCCGCCCACGAGCTTGGTCACTTCGATTTCCGCGCGCCGATTGAGGATCTCGAGCCGGATCGTGTTGCCGATGACCGCGAGAACTCCCGCTCCGAGCAACGCTGCTGCGATCACGAGCAGCCGCCGCAGCACTTCCAGAATCGCGTTGAAGCGCATGACCCATTCCGAATCGATCTGCACGATATCGACTTCGGGCCACGCCGCGAAGTAACGGCGTAAGGACTCCAACGCCGCCGTGGAGCTGGCTGCTTCGCGCGGGCGAACATGCAGGACGTGCGGAAGAGGATTCTCCTTGAGCGCCTCCAAGGCCACACCGAAGCCCGAGTAGGTCCGGAACTCTTCGAGCGCCTTGTCTGCCGGAATGAGGGTCACTTCGGCTACCGCCGCGCGTTCCCGGGCGCTGCGTGCCAGCTGCTCGGCTTTCGCGAGCGGTACGTCGGTCTTCAGGTACACGGACAGGTCGACGGCATTCGCGAAATCGCCCGTTGCTGCCTGCGCATTCGTGACGAAGATCTGTAGTGCCGCCGGCAAAGCCAGCGCCAGCCCTATCACCAGCAATGTCAGGATCGTAGCGAACGGATTGCGCGCGAGGCGGCCGAGCGAACCCAGAAAGGCCTGCATGTGCCGGGCGCCGGCCACGCCGAGGCTCATCGGGTGGCCACCACGCTCGGTAGCGAGTCGGCGGCCTCACCCTGCACCTGGCCGTTGTCGAGCACGATCTCCCGCTGGCCGAATTCGCGCACTATGTGCAGGTCGTGAGTCGCGACGACGACGGTAACCCCCACGTCCTGGAACCGCCTGAACAGGCGCATGACTTCGAGCGCGAGATCCGGGTCGAGATTGCCGGTCGGCTCATCCGCAATCAGCAGCGGTGGCTTGGTGATGACGGCTCTGGCGATGCCGACTCTCTGCTGTTCGCCGACGGAGAGCTCGAACGGCAGCATGCGCTCCTTGCCGAGCAATCCGACCTGGTCGAGGGCGGCGCGCACCCGCTTGTCGATTTCCTTCAGCGGTGTGGCGGCCACGACGAGCGGCAGCGCGACGTTGTCGAACACGGGCCGGTCGGCGAGCAGCTTGTGATCCTGGAACACGACGCCGATCCCGCGCCGAAAAGCGGGAATGTGCCGGGTCTTTAGCGTGCTCGTGTTCTTACCGTTGACCAGGAGTGTGCCCCGCGAGGGGCGCTCCAGTAGCGCGATGAGCTTGAGCACGGTGCTCTTGCCGGCGCCGGAGCGGCCCGTGAGGAAGACCATCTCCCCGGTGTTGATATTGAATGTGACGTTGGAGAGCGCCTCGCGTCCGTTGGGATAGCGCTTGCTCACTCGCTCGAAGGCGATCATGGGATGCTCATCCGGTCGACGGACCGGGAACAGTCTCGCCCGAGGATTCGCGCGGCCCCTGCACCAGGGCTGTCGCAAAAGCCTGGGCGTCGAACTCGCCGAAATCCTCCGGCTGCTCGCCAATGCCGATGAAGCGGATCGGCAGCCCGAGCCTGCGTGCGATGGCGATCACGATGCCGCCTTTCGCCGTGCCATCGAGCTTCGTCAGCACGAGGCCGGTGACGCCGACGGCCTCGTGGAACTGTATGGCTTGCGAGAGCGCGTTCTGTCCCTGGTTGGCATCGAGGACGAGCAGCACTTCGTGCGGCGCCGACGGGTCGACACGCTGGATGACGCGCTTGACCTTCTTGAGTTCTTCCATCAGGTGCGCTTGGCTATGCAGGCGGCCGGCGGTATCCGCCAGCAGCACTCCGGTCCCGCGCGAGCGTGCGGACTGGAGTGCGTCGAAGACCACCGCTCCGGGATCGGCGCCTGCCTGCTGTGCGGCGAAGGCGGCCCCCGAGCGCTCGGCCCAGACATTGAGCTGTTCGATCGCCGCCGCCCGAAAAGTGTCGCCCGCGGCGAGCATGACTTCACGGCCCTCGTCGGTGAGGCGGCGGGCGAGCTTCCCGATCGTGGTGGTCTTGCCCGAGCCGTTGACCCCGACGACCAGGATCACGAACGGTTTGCGTTGCTCATCGATAACCAGCGGCTTCGCGCAGGGAGCCAGAATCTCCGCGATGGCAGCGCGCAACGCGGCGATCAGCGCCTCGACGTCCGCAAGCTCGTTGCGCGCTACCCGCTTCTGCAGGCCGGCCAGGATGTGCTCCGTCGCCTCGACGCCGACATCCGCGCTTAGCAGGCGAGTCTCCAGCTCCTCCAGGGCCTGCGCATCGATCTTGCGTCCGCGGAACAGCTCCGCCAGATCGTAGGTAAGCCAGGAATTGCCGCGATTGAGCCGGCTGCGCAGGCGCTTGAAAAAGCCCTGGCGTTCTTCCGGCTTCTGGGTGGGGTCTTTAGGTCCGCGTCTGAACATAGGGTGATCCGCTAGCCGTCTATTGTAGCGGCCAAAAGAGAAGGCGGCCGCCTGGCCGCCCCTCATTGCTCAGCAAGCCGCGCGCCGGGATGCGGCGCTAAGGCTGAATGATGGTTGGATTGCCGATCAGAATGACGGTTCCGGGCGTACTGGGCGGCAATAAGGCCGGAATGGGCACGCCGGTGAACGTAATCGCCTCACCCTGCATTTCCCTCGTCGCAGCCGGGCTCGCCGTGGGATCGATGATTGACCCATGGTCGCCCACGAGGAAATTCACATAGGCGCGATGTCCCGGCGGTGTGCCGGTGCCGCTCACAACGGGCCCCGGCGCGGCGGGCGCGGGAATCCTCGTCAGCCCGCCGGCCAGGATCAGGCGCGCTGTGGCTGAGTTGGGCACGACTTGATCCGGCAACGAGGTGCCTCCTCCGACGACCTGGATTACGTGGATCGGGTGGTTCTTGGCCGCCGTGGCAATGTAGTTCAAGGGGTCGCCGGAATCGACAGCCGTCTGTGCGTCACGGAAGAACTCCTCGAGGAGAGTGGACCCCGGCGCCAACCCCTGAGCCTGAAGCCCCGCCAGGATTCGCGGACCGAACGTCGGCGAGTCGCGCAGGAGCGCGGCGATACCGCCGCCGGGCATTGCCAGCGTCGCCGTGCGAACTTCCGCGCTGCCGGTCGCGCCAAGGTATACGCCTCCCACGATCGCCCCAAGCGAGTGACCGAGATAGTGGATGTTCGTGGGATCGATGTCGCCAGCAGGATCGGCATCCAGGTTCAGATTGGGCAGCGAGCGGGTCAGAGTGATCAGATCCGCCGCGGACTCACGCAGATTGTCGCGTGACGTCAGAACGCTCGTGAGATTGATGAAGCTCGCGCCCGATTGATCGATCTTGCCATCCGGTCCGGTCGCGCCTGTCGTGTTGTTCACCACGTCCAGATCGAATGTGCGCTCGATCGAGCCGCTCGCTGGGAGGCCGAGGCCGGCGTACAGGGGGTTGGCTCCAGACGCATAGAGCGGATTCGTCCGATCGGTAAGCCCGTGTAGCGGCAGATCGATCGCGACTACGACGAATCCATTGTCAGCGAACGAGTCGGCAACAGCGAGCATGTCCGTGCGATTGCGCGTAATGCCATGTTCGAAAATCAGCACCGGCCAGCCGCTCGAGGGCTTCGCGCCCGCGGCAGGGGAAGCTGCATTCGGCACCGTGACGAGCACCGGAACCAACAGCGTTTCCGTAGGGACGGGCACCGGATTGAACCGTGTCAGAAATCGGCTGCTGGCATCCAGCGGCGACGGATTGCCCTGCCAGTAGCCGGTGAGGGGAGCCGTACGGGTCAGGTAGTACGGAATGCTCAGCGTACCGACGTAGATGTTCGCATGACCCTTCAGCAGCGGGTTTGCCTGCGCCGTCGTGAGCCCGGTGTTGTGCACGGTCATCGGCTGCGCTGTCGCCGTATGCGTTATGACCGCCATCGTGTCCGTCGTCGCTTGCGTCGTGAAACTGAAAGACAGCACGACGTTGGCCGGGTTGATGCCGAGGGCCTGCGCGATCTGCAGGTGAGCGCCGGTCAGCTTGCAGATGCCGTTGAGCGAGGAATTCGCGATGCTGGTGCAGGTCGGCTGCGCGGCTTTGATGTTCCCATAGTCCATGTCGGGTGTGGCCGCTTTGCCGGACGCGTCGGTGATGCCGCTCGTGAGTATTACGAGGTAGCCGTTGTCGGTCGTGCCCGTACTCGGCACGAGCGGGTGCGCCGGCCGGATCTCGAGAATACTGCTGCCGACGCCTGCTTCGGGACCCACGCCGACCGTGTAGTCGGTGCCGAACACGAGAGGCTGCACAACACCCGTCGTGGCTTTCGTGGTGTTGTCGATCGTGACCTGCACTACGATCACGGAGCTCGCGGTGAACGAGGCAGGATTGAGCGCTCCGCCGAAACCAGCGCGGATGACCGCGGTCGTCGAGAAGCCATCCAGCGTGTTGATGGCCGCCTGGTTCGGCATGAGCGCGTTGGGCGGCTGGATATTCAGCGTGCCATCCGTCGAGCCGGCGAAATAAAGGTCGGTTGGGTACGGCAGAATGCCCTGCAGCGGCTGAAAGAGTGCCGTAGTACTCGCTGGCGGCGGGACCGGCGTTGCGCCTGCCGGGTTACCGTTGCCGCTCGTCGTGTTGGTCGGGCCTACGGTGCCGTAGCCCGATCCAGAGCAGCCACTCACGAGCAGCGCAGCCGCCATCGCTGCGGCCACAAAGAGTTTATCCATATCTCCCGAGCTCCTTGATGAGACCACACCTGGTCACGACCCCTCGTGCCGGTGCTTTTAGGTGCTTCTGGTAGCTGGAAGGTAGGGTACGCTTACGGTGAGAACGGTGGCAAGCCGCCCGCCGAAAGATGCAACTCTTGGTTCACACTGAAAAATCCGGCAGGCGCGCCGCCGCCAGGCCGCATCGCGCTGCGCAGGCGCGCCTGCTGAGAATCATCGGCGGAATGTGGCGTGGGAGGAAGCTACGGTTTCCGCCGTCGCCCGAGATCCGTCCCACGCCGGACCGTGTGCGCGAGACGTTGTTCAACTGGCTCGGAACGCGGGTGTCAGGAGCGCGTTGCCTCGATCTTTTTGCCGGCAGCGGTGCGCTCGGTCTCGAGTCTCTCTCACGGGGCGCCGCTCATGTCACCTTCGTCGAGCGGGACGCTGCCGCGGTGCGTGAACTGCGTGCCCGCCTCTCCGAGTGGGGCGCAAGCGGCGCGCAGGTCGAGCAGGGGGATGCAGTGCGTTTCCTGGCCGGAACGGGCGGCCCCTTCGACATCGTATTTCTCGACCCGCCGTTCGATTCCGATTTTCTGACCGCGGCCGCCGGCGCCCTCGAGAGGGGGGTATGGCTTGCTCCCGGCGCCCTGATCTATGTCGAATGTGCCGCCCGGGCCGGTTTGCCGCCACTACCGGAAAGGTGGGCCGCCACGAAGTCAAAGCAGGCCGGCGAGGTCGGGTATCATCTGCTGACCCGAGCTTAAGTTACGCGAGCCTACAACGTGAACCGGCATGCTCGCGGTCCCATAATGGGCCAGGCAAAAGTCACGCCTTTTGCCGGGGGTGCCTAGCCCGTTGTCGAAACAGCCCGCAGGCTGGCTGCTGAAGGGGCCGCAAGCCGCTTTCAGCCAATTGAATGGAGCCGCAGTCGAATGAACCGCAGTGCACTGTATCCAGGCACTTTCGATCCGATAACGAATGGCCACCAGGACCTCGTGCGCCGCGCGGCGAGCCTCTTCGATCGTGTGATCGTCGCCATCGCCGCCAACCCCAACAAGGCACCGCTGTTTCCCCTGGAGGTTCGCGTGGACCTGGCGCGCCGCGTGCTGCACGACTTGCCGAACGTGGAGGTGCTGGGCTATTCGGGCCTCACGGTGGAGTTCGCGCGTAAGCATAAGGTCGCGGTCGTCGTGCGCGGTCTGCGGGCGATGTCCGATTTCGAGTTCGAGTTCCAGCTCGCGAACATGAGCCGCCACCTGGCGCGTGAGATCGAGACGGTTTTCCTGACGCCGCAGGAGCAGTTCACGTTCATCTCTTCGACACTGGTCCGTGAGATCGCCGTTCTGGGCGGGGATGTGCGCGAGTTCGTCGACCCTATCGTGGAAGCCGAGCTGAAGAAGCATCGGCGCGTTTGAACAGCCCTTGGGGGTTCGGCCATCAATACCGGGGTGCAGCGCGGACTGGAAGGTGCATGGGTGCCGGTCGCCGCGAGCGTCGGCGGCAGAGAACTCGTCGTACACGAGCTGCGCGTCAAATACCTGGTCCTCGATGCCGGTGGCTACAGCATCGTCGACCGCTCCAATAACATCGTCGACAAGGGCGAGTACCTCGTGGACGAGGCGGCCTTCCCGCAGAGTATGGACATCGTGGGGCGCGAAGGCCCCAACGCCGGGCGCACGATGCTGGCGATTTACGAGTTGGACGCGGACCGGCTCAAGGTGTGCTACGACCTGGACGGCAGCGAGCGGCCCGCCGACATGCAGGCGCGCGCGGACCAGCTCCTGCTCAGCATTACTTACGCCCGCGCTTTGAGTCTGCTTTCCTGACTACCGTGTTGGTACGTCGCGCGGTTGCCGACGCTGTTTTCTTCGAGCTCTTCCTGGCGACTCGCGGCGGCTTCAGGCCTGGCTCGCGACGCCTCGTTGTCTCGATTTGAGCATCGACAGTGCGCGCCGCCCGACGCAGCCGGAGCATACGCGGCAGCCGAATGCGCTCCTGGGGCGCGGGTAGCGTCCCGGCGCGCTTCAGCTCGACCGCCCGCCACAGATACCATGCTGCTGCCGTTCGATGCGGTCCCCAGCGCTCGCCGTAGGCGGCCAGCACCTTCGGCGCCGGCATCTTGCGCAACCCATTGGTGAATTGAAATCCGGCGCGCACGCCGAAGTCATCAACCGGCAGGATGTCCGGACGGCCTAACTGGAACATGAGCAGCATCTCGACGGTCCACCGGCCGATGCCGCGGACTTCCGTGAGTCGAGCGATGATCTCGGCGTCCTCGAGGTCCATGAGCGTGTTGCGATCGGGGACGAGGCCTGCGACCGTCTTCGTCGCCAGATCCTTGAGCGCGGCGATCTTCGAGAAAGAGAAGCCCACCGCGCGCAGTGTTTCTTTCGGCGCCGCCAACACGGCTTCCGGCGTTGGAAATGCGCCAGCCCCGCAGGCGTTTACGAACCGCGTCAGGATCGTTCGCGCGGCGATGCCATTCAACTGCTGGTGCGCGATCGCCTGCGCAAGCGCCTGAAAGGGCTGGCCATTGGTCTCAGTCACGAGACCATAAGCGCCCACTGCGCGGATCAGCCCGCCCAGGTTCGCGTCGATTCCCGATAAATGGGCGACGATGAGCTCACTCATTCCGTTCACTTCTGACAGGTGGGGCAATAATACGTCGAGCGCTGCCCTTGCGTGAGCTGGCGCACGAGGGTGCCGCACTTCCGGCACGGCTGGCCGGCGCGCTCGTAGACGTGTAGCTTTTGCTTGAAATACCCCGGTACGCCGTCGGCGCCGACATAGTCACGCAACGTCGTGCCGCCGACGCGAATTGCCATGGCCAGTACGGTACGCACCGCTCGCGCCAATCGCGCGACCTCGACACGGGAAAGACTCCGCGCCTGCCGTCGGGGTCTGACCTTCGCGCGGAACAAAGCCTCGCTCGCGTAGATGTTCCCGACTCCGACGACGAGTTTGCTGTTCATCAACAATTGCTTGATGGTCACCCGCCGGCGCCGCGTCGTGCGCCAGAGGTAGTCCCCGTTGAACGCCGCATCGAGAGGCTCCGGCGCGAGAGTCGCGAGCAGGGGATGCTCGTGGGGATCTCCCGTCGTGTAGTGAAGGCTCCCGAAGCGTCGCGGGTCGTTGAATCGCAGCGTGCTTCCGGAGTCGAGCACGAGGTCGAAGTGGTCGTGCGTCAGAAGGGGCGTCTCGGCAGGTAACACGCGCAGGCTGCCTGACATGCCCAAGTGCAGCAGCAACGTGCCGGACTCGAGCTCGATCAAGAGATACTTCGCGCGTCTCTTCGTATGCAGGACGCGCTGGCCGGCCACCAGACCTGGCATGTCGTCCCGTACACGCCAACGCAGCCGCGGCTCGTGAACGGCGAGGGCGACGATCCGGCGCCCCACGGCATGCGGTTCAATCCCCCGGCGTGTTGTTTCGACTTCGGGAAGCTCGGGCATGGAATGAGAAGGCTACGGAGTTGGCGCGCGCAAAGCAAAAAGCCCCGGGCGGTCCCGGGGCTTTGCGATTCGAGCAGGCGGGAGCGCGCCGTTGCGCGCGCCGGTCGCACGACCTACTTGATCTTCGTCTCTTTGAAGTTGACGTGCTTGCGGGCTACCGGATCGAACTTCTTCACCTCGAGCTTATCGGGGTGCAGACGCTTGTTCTTGGTGGTCACATAGAAATGGCCGGTTCCGGCCGAGGACAGCAGCTTGATCTTTTCGCGCATGATTCTTCCTTCCCAGGCCTCGAGGCCTAGATCTTCACGCCCTGGGTGCGCAGCTCGGCAACGATCTTGTCGATGCCCTTCTTTTCGATGGTGCGCAGGCCGTTCGCGGACACGCGCAGCGATACCCAGCGCTTCTCGGTCTCGACCCAGAACCGTTGCCGATGCAGGTTCGGCAGGAAGCGGCGGCGCTTCTTGTTATTGGCGTGCGAGACGCGGTTACCGACGGCCGGCTTTTTGCCAGTGATTTCGCAAACGCGGGACATACGAACAACCTTCAGAGAATTCAGTAACTTGGGAGCAAGAGGGTCTCACCCATCTTGCTGGAGCCGAACTTTATACCAGTGCTCAGGGGGGATCACAAGACTTAGCCGGCTACAGCAGCCCATGCTCCGAGAACGAGAAGCAGCTGCCGTCCCCGACGATGAAGTGGTCCAGGACGCGCACGTCCATGAGCGCCAGCGCGTCCTTCAGCCGCCGGGTGATGAATTCGTCGGCGGGGCTCGGCTCCATGATGCCAGACGGGTGGTTATGGGCGAGGATGAGGGCCGAGGCATTGTGCAGCAGGGTCTGGCGAAGTACCTCCCGCGTATGGACGTTCGCGCCGTCGATGGTGCCTCTGAACAGTTCCTCGAATGCAATGAGCCGATGCCGGTTGTCCAGGTATAGGCAGCAGAAAACCTCGTACGGGCGGTCGCGGAGCTGCGCCAGCAGGAAGTTTCGTGTGGCGTCCGGCCCGGCGAGGGCGGGACCGATCCGCATCGTCTCGCGAAGGTGCCGCCTGGCCAGCTCCAGCGCGGCCTGAAGGGTGGCGTAGCGCGCCGGCCCGACGCCCTTCTTATCCGTCCACTTGGGCCGATCCGCGGTGAGAAGCTCACGTAATGAGCCGAAGGCGGCGATGTGCCGGCGGGCGACCTCGACTGCGGACCGGCCTTTCGTCCCCGATCCCAGCAGCACTGCCAGCAGTTCGGCATCGGAAAGAGCCTGCGGGCCGCGGTCGAGCAGCTTTTCGCGGGGCCTCTCGGCCCTCGGCCAATCGCGGATGGGCACGATTCTCGAAGTGACTTCCCGTTCGTTCATCGTCGCGCGTCCTTGAGATCACCCCGGCGCCAGTGTGACGGCAGACCCGGGCGGCGCGGAGGGGGTAAAACGGGTGCGAATCGCCGGATATCCCATTATTCCTTTCTGTCGTTTGCGCAGCTGGGGAGCGGCGCCCGATAATCGGTTATCTGCGGAACGAGACCCCCCATGCAAGGTAAACGGATCCTGCTCGGCGTGACTGGCGGCATTGCGGCCTACAAGAGCCCGGACCTCGTCCGGCGGCTGCGGGAACGCGGAGCGGAAGTTCAGGTCGTGATGACGGCGGCGGCACGCGAGTTCGTGACCGCTACGACTTTTCAGGCGGTTTCGGGCCGCGCGGTGCGGACCGATCTGTGGGATGCCGCTGCGGAAGCGGCCATGGGGCACATCGAGCTAGCGCGTTGGGCGGAGGTCGTCCTGATCGCGCCGGCCAGCGCGGACTTTCTCGCGCGCCTGGCCACCGGGCAGGCGGATGATTTGCTTGCAACCTTGTGTCTCGCGACGGAGGCCCCGATCGGCGTGGCCCCCGCGATGAATCGCATCATGTGGGCTAATCCCGCGACGCGCGCGAACGTCGCGACACTCCAGCAGCGCGGCATCCAACTATTCGGACCCGGCGAAGGAGATCAGGCGTGCGGCGAGGTTGGCGAGGGTCGGATGCTCGAGCCACTCGAGCTGGTCGATCGTGTCGCCACGCTGTTGATTGGCGGCGGTCCGTTACAAGGCCGGCGGGTGCTCATCACGGCGGGTCCCACGCGCGAACGAATCGATCCTGTGCGCTTCATCAGTAACCGAAGTTCGGGGAAGATGGGATTTGCTGTCGCTCAAGCCGCTCGTGAAGCGGGCGCGGAAGTCATCCTCGTCAGTGGGCCGGTCAGCTTGCCGACACCGCCCGGTGTACGGCGGGTCGATGTGGAAAGCGCCGCGGATATGTTGGCTACCGTGCTGCGCGAGGTGGAGGGGATCGATATATTCATTTCGACCGCTGCCGTAGCGGACTACAGGCCCGCGCGTCCGGCGAACCAGAAGATCAAAAAGACGTCTGATACCCTGGATCTGTGCATGGAGCGCACTTCCGATGTGCTCGCCACCGTGGCGGCGCGTCCGAAGCGGCCGTTTGTCGTAGGTTTTGCTGCCGAGACAGAATCCGTGGAGCAGAATGCACGGCTCAAACTGCTGAAGAAGAATCTCGACATGATTGCCGCGAACGAAGTGGGTCACGACAAGGCTTTCGACTGCGAGGACAACCAGCTGATCGTGCTCTGGCGCAATGCACGGCATGAGCTGGGGAAAGCCTCGAAGCTGATGCTCGCTCGAGAGCTCGTAGGTCTCATCGCCGAGTCCTTCGATGCCGCGCGCGCGGGCGCGGGCCAGCGCGACACGGCTCTGGCATAGACATGGATCAGGCCACTCGCCGTCCGCTCAAGGTGCGGATACTCGACGCGCGCATCGGCAAGGAATTTCCGCTGCCGGCGTATGCGACTGGCGGCTCCGCCGGTCTGGATTTGCGGGCGTGCCTCGATGCTGCCCTCGTGCTGGAGGCGGGCCGCGCGGAACTCATACCGACCGGGCTGGCGATCTATGTGGAGGACCCACGCCTCGCCGCAATCATTCTGCCGCGCTCGGGTCTCGGCCATAAGCACGGCATCGTGTTGGGGAACCTGGTGGGATTGATCGACTCGGACTATCAGGGGCAGCTCATGGTGTCCTGCTGGAACCGCGGTCGCGAGCCCTTCACGATCCAGCCCGGTGAGCGCATCGCGCAGCTCGTCGTCGTCCCGGTCGTGCAAGTCGAGCTCCAGGTCGTCGAGGACTTCACAACTACCGCGCGCGGAGCCGGCGGTTTCGGTCACTCCGGCAGTCACTGAAAGGCCGCAACGGATCAGTGGCGGTTGTGTCCGTCATGCAGCTCGCGATAGCGCTCGATGTCCGTCTGAAATTGTGCTCTCAGGGTCGCTACTTCTTCACCCTTCGCGACCAGCACGCCGCTCTGCGTACGTAACTCATTGAGCGTGCGGACGAGATCCTCGGCGAGATCGTCGGGCATCTTGCGAGCATTCGGAAGTGCAGCGTAGGGTCTAAACAGTCTGGCGCGGGTCTGCAGCGTTGTGAGGCGCGAGTGAAGGTTATCGACGTACTGCTCGGCGGCCACCTGCTGCCCTTGCAACTGGTCTAGCCGCACGTCACGTAAAGCCTCGATGTCTGTTACCGACGTATAGGTCGTGACGAGGAAGCTGTCGTGCTGCTTCCGCTTGAACGCCTCGTCATGCACACGGGTCTCGGAGGCGATCTGCTCGGGAGTCTTCTGCGCGTCGAGATGGCCGACCACCACGCCCTGGCTGTTGAGGACCGAGCGCTCCTTCTCCGCGTACTGCGGTGGAACCCGGTCGCCGTAATGGACGATGCCCTGTTCATCGACCCAGCGATAGGCAATGTTTTTGTCACTGTTGCTACCGGCTGCCGTGGCGCCATCCCCACCGGCCGCCACCAGCCCTGAGAACACGAGCAGCAGACTCAAGACCGGACGCGGCGCTTGCGTCGACATACCACCCCACCCTCTTATAGTGTTCGAACGCCGTATTCTGACCGAGCCTGCGCGGCTGGCAAGCGTCAACCCGCACCATACCGCTCTCTGTAAGCCCGCAACGATGTGAGCTGCTCTGCAGAAATACGTACTGGCCCGTCCGCGGGCCGCGACAGGGCTTCTATGAGGTCGGCAAGTGTGACGATGCTCACACACTGCAGGCCGTGCTCTTTCTCAACCTCTTGCACGGCGGTGAGCGAGCCCTGACCTCGCTCCTGGCGGTCGAGAGCGAGAGCCACAGCAACCGGCTGCGCGCCGGCGCTTTGAATGATGTCGAGTGACTCTCGCACTGCGGTGCCGGCAGTGATCACGTCATCGATGATGAGTACCCGGCCACGCAGCGGGCTGCCGACGACCTTGCCACCCTCGCCGTGGTCCTTGGATTCCTTGCGGTTGAATGCGTAAGGCACGTTGCGGCCGTGGTGTTCGGACAGGGCGATCACGGTGGCGGTCGCGAGGGGAATGCCCTTGTAAGCCGGTCCGAAGATCATGTCGAACTCGATGCCGGAACGGGCAATGGCCGCCGCGTAGCAGCGGCCGAGCATAGCCGCTGCCGCCCCGTCGCTGAACAGGCCGGCGTTGAAGAAGTAGGGGCTCTCCCGGCCGGACTTGAGTGTGAAGCGGCCGAAACGCAAGGCGTCCCGTGCGAGGGCGAGGTCGATGAAGGTGAGCTGGTATTCGTGCATGTCATATCATTGCCTGATGCACATCCTCACCGTCAACGTCCCTGGCTGCCGCTGCGCCGCCGCCCATTGGCCACAGCGCTTCTCGAGGTCGGTCCACCCCGGGTTCCTGGCGAAGAAATTCAGCTGTCGCGCGGGCTTCATCCCGTCTTTCGGGCGGTCGTCCCGGTGAAGCCACGCCTGCGCGACGTGCTGGCGAGCCCGAAAATGCTCGCGGTCATGGTGCTGGGCGCGGCGTCCGGCTATCCGAATCAGATCACCGAAAGCGCCCTGCAAGCCTGGCTGAAGGACTCGGGCGCGACCAATACCGCCATCGGCGTGATGTCGTACGTAGCGCTGCCTTACCTGTTGAAGTTCTTGTGGGCGCCGTGGATCGATCGGTATCCACTGCCGATTCTGGATCGCCGGCGCGGTTGGATATTCGCCATGCAGATCGCGCTTGCGTGCGCGATCGCGTTGTTCGCGTTGCAGAACCCGGCGGTTTCGCTGACACCGATCACGGTCTGTGCCGTCGCCATCGTATTTTTCTCCGCGACGCAGGACATTGCCTTCGATGCCTGGCGGACCGACGTCTCCCTCCCCGAGGAGCGCGGGCCCGCGGCGGCCGCCACCAATCTCGGCTACCGGACTGCAGCGTGGCTCGCTTCGGCGGTCGCGCTCATCATCGCGGACTATCTGGGCTGGCGGCAGGCGTTCCTGCTGCTGGCCGGCATCATGATCCTGTTCTGTCTCGGCACCTGGCTCGCGCCGGCACCACAGTATGGCGAGCAGCCGCCACGCTCGCTGCGCGAGTCGGTCGTTACCCCGTTACGGGAGTTGCTCGGCAGCCGCAGCGCGCTCGTTCTCATCGCGGTGGTCCTGCTGTTCAAGCTCGGCGATGCGTTTGCGATGAAGCTGTTCACGCCGTTCATGATGGATACCGGCTTTTCCAAGACGGAAATAGCGCTCATCGTGAAGGCGTTGTTTACGGCGAGCGCGATCGGCGGGGCCATCCTTGGCGGTGTTCTGATGGTGCGCCTGGGTCTGCTGCGCTCGATGTTGATTTTCGGGGTGTCGCAGGCGGTGAGCAACCTGCTTTACTGCGCCCTCGCAGCTGTCGGCAAGAGTTACCCCATCATGGTCGCGGCCGTCGTGATCGAGCACGTGGCCGGCGCCATGGGGAATATCGCGCTCGTGGCGTTGATCATGGCGTTATGCGATCTGCGCTTCAGCGCCTTTCAGTACGCGCTGCTGTCATCGATCGCCTTGTTGCCACGGTATAGCCTCGGCTATCCGGCGGGCTGGGTGGCCGACCACGGCGGTTGGTTCAGCTACTATGTCGTGAGCTTTCTGATCGCGCTGCCGGGACTGGCCATGGTTTGGATCGCGCGAGATAAAATCAACGCGCTGGACCGGAAGCCCGCATGACCCGGGCGACGGTTGATGTCGAACGCGTGATCTGCCGTTTCAGTGACATCGAGGACCCCGGCACGCGGGGCTTCACCATCGGCACAGGGGATTGGCCGCTGCGCGGCCTCGTGGTGCGAGTTGGCAATGAGGTGTGCGGCTATGTCAACCACTGTCCACACGCGGGACATCCGCTCAACCTGCGGCCGCACCGGTTTCTAACGCCCGACCATGCGCTGATCCTCTGCTCGTCACATGGTGCGTTGTTCGACAAGCTGACGGGCTACTGCGTCGCAGGTCCTTGTGCCGGCCGCTCTCTTCGCCCCGTGCCGCTCGCACTGGAGGACGGATTCGTGATGCTGGCCGACGGCGTGGATGCGCTCGCGCTCGCAGAGACAGGCCAATGAGTCAAAAAGGCTACTCGAAGAGGTCGATGCCTTCGAGGGAGCTCGCGCGCAGCTCACGATCCTCACCGATCGGTTCCGAGCTGCGGCCGTCTTCGTCGGCACGTTCGATGTCGACCGAGCCGCTCCAGTCCTCAGGCGCTTCGGCGGCCTCGAGCGCACCATCGGCCCACTGCGATTCCCAATCTTCCGTGTCCATCTCTTCGAGCGTCCCGTCGAAGTACTGGATGTCGATCGTGCCGTCGTCTTCGTCTACGGCGACGACTTCGAACGACTCGCCGCCATGCAGGCGATACCAGTCGCCGATACCCGGATGAGGAGTCGTCATCTTGCAAACCTCCATCAAGCGCAATCCTTCGTGCTTTCGAGAGCGCGCGTTCCTCATGAACGCGTGACGCCGCTTGGCGGGTCCATGGAGCTGTTATGCTCGGCCCGCGAGCGCAGGAGGTCGTCCGAGCGGACGGGCTCCTGACGCGGATTGATGTTGCGCCTCGCGTGTGACGCTTTCAAGACCTTCTTACGCTCCCACAGGGCATCAATGCTCGAGCAGCCGCTGAAATTTTTTGTCGTCTTTTTCGTGGTGGTGGAACCGGTCTCGCTCATCCCGCTGTTCGACGGCCTCACGCACGGCGCTACCTGGCGCTACAAGCGGTGGATGGCCCTGAAGGCTGTCCTGGTTGCCGCCGCGATCCTGCTTCTGTTTGCTCTCGGGGGCGCCCCGTTTCTGCGGCTCATGGGCATCAGCCTCGAGGCTTTTCGCATTTTCGGCGGCCTGCTGCTGTTCCTGTTGGCGCTCGAAATGGTGTTTGCACGGGAGTCCGGCACGCGGACGTCGAGTAACGAGGCGGCCGAGAGCCGGCGGCGCGCGGACATCTCCGTGTTTCCTATCGCTTTTCCGTTCATCGCGGGCCCCGGCGCGCTCGCGACCATCCTGTTGTGGTTCGGGCCCGTCCATATCGCGAGCCAGACAGTATTGTTCCTGGGCCTGCTGGTGGCGGCGGCGCTCGTTCTGGCGATCTCGCTGGTCATGATGTGGCTCGCCGAACCGCTGATGCGCGTGATCGGAGTAACCGGAGCCAATGTAGCGGGCCGGCTGCTGGGCGTCATCCTTGGAGCGCTTGCCGTGCAGTTCGTGATCGACGGAGTGCGGCGCGCGTTCTTCTAACACCGTGCGCCGCGTGGGATCGACCCCGAACACGCGCGAGTCGGCCAGCTCGAAAAGTGAGCGTTCCGTCAGATCCGGCTGAACGCAAGGTCCCAAACTTCATGTCCGAGGCGCTCGCCGCGTTTCTCGAAGCGCGTGGGGACGCGCTCGGCCGGCCTCGGTATGAAGGCTCCGTCCGCGGCGAGGTTCCGCAGCTTCGCGCTCGCGCCCAGCGTCGCGAGCATTTCGTCTGCATACGGCTGCCAGTCGGTGGCCATGCGCAGCACCCCGCCCACCCGCAAACGATCCGCCGCCAGCTCGACGAAGGCACTCTGGACGAGCCGGCGCTTATGGTGGCGTTTTTTTGGCCACGGGTCCGGAAAAAGAATGACGACTTCATCAAGGGACTGTTGGGGGATCTGTCGCGCCAGCACCTCGACCGCGTCCTCGCAGATCACCCGCACATTGGAGAGCCCCAGCTCTTCGAGTGCCAGCAGCAGCCGTCCGACGCCAGGACGATGCACTTCGATACCGACATAGTCCCGCTCGGGGTGATTCGCGGCGACGGTCGCCAGGTTCTCGCCGTTACCGAAACCGATTTCGACCGTTCGTGATGCGCGCCGGCCAAACAGGGCGTCGAAGTCCAATGCAGCCGGCGCGAACTCCACACCGTACTTCGGCCATAGAACCTCGAGCGCGCGTACCTGCGCTTCGGTGATTCGTCCCGCGCGCGTGACGAATGAGCGGATTGCGCGCGGATGTTCTGGCTCTGTCATGGATTCCAAGGGCGCGGCGGGCGCACGTAAGAGTACGCGGGGGTGCGCATCCTACGCGAACCCGGGCGGCGACCGAAAGGAAGTCGGGCCGGCGGCTCGACCGCTGTCGATGCCGGCATGAGTCCGCTCAGCGGAACTACTCGGCTTTTCGGGCCCGCACCTGCAGTCGAACCGACGAGACGTGTATTCGCCCATGCTCGTCCGGCGGATGGCTGGCGATGTAGCTGTCGGCGGCATCCGCGACGAAGGCATCCCGCAGGTCCAGTGGCGCTCGCGAGGTGTACGGATGCCATGCCGTACGCAGCCATCCGAGGAAGGCAGCATGGTTATCGTGCACCATGTCTTTCGGAATGAGGCGGCATTCGAGTATTTGCATCCGGGCCTCCTGCAGCCAACGCTCGTAGTCGGCCGGCGAGTGGAAGCAATAGGGCGCGGTAACCGGTGTGAGCAGGCCGCGCCAACGCAGGTCCGCGGCAAGCTTCTCGAAGGTGGCAATGGCGTCGGCACAGTTACCTTGGCCGCCGAACTGAGCAACGAACCGGCCGCCAGGTCGCAGCGCTCGCGCGATGCTCTGGACCGCCGCGCGTTGGTCGGCCACCCAATGCAGTGTGGCGTTGGAGAACACGACTGAAAACTCCGCCTCGAACGGCAATGAACTGGCGTCCGCCTGCGCGAAGCGCAGATTGTTGGCGGGCGGGCGGCAGTGTTGTGTCGCCGCGTGCGCTACCATATCTGCCGACAGATCCACGCCGAGCACCCGGCCGTTCGGTACGCTGGCCGCGATAGTTGCGGTATTGCGGCCGTCGCCGCAGCCTACGTCGAGTACGACGTCATCGGCGCGCAACTCGACCTGAGTCAGAAGTTCTTTGGCCCAGGCTTCCTGACCCCGGGAGTGCTGGGCGTAGTCCTGCGGGTTCCATGTATACATTGCGGCGGCACCTCGAGTCTGTCTCGACCTCGAGGATGACAGCTCGGGCGCGCAGCCGAGCTGGCCGTTGATGATGCAGGCATCGTCACTTGCGATGGCCCCGCGCACGCATCACGCCGGCGCTGTGAAGTCCCGCGCAGGTCGATCGAGTAGATGGTCGAAAAGGCGTTGCGCGGCCGCATGCAATGCTTCGTCGGAGCGCGTGCAGATGAGCAGCTGCCGGGTCGCCCAGGGGTCGGTCAGAGGGATGGTGCTGAGTCGCAGTTGGGCGGTGTACGGCGTCGCGGTTGCCTTGGGGACGACACCGATTCCCAGGCCGGCCGCCACCATGGCACAGACCGCATCGAAGCTGGTTACTCGAATGCGCACGTTGAGTTGCCTGCCTTCGTCGGCCGCCGCACGTGAGAGGAGGTGATGCAGGGAGCTGTTCGCATGCAACCCTACGAACGGCAGCTGCGCAATGTCGGCGAACGACAGCGCACCTCTGTCCGCAAGCGGGTGGTCGGGTCTGAGGACTATCGCGAGCTCGTCAGTCCGAAACGGCGTCGTCGTCAGGCCGCCCACGGCTGTCAGACTGCTCATGATCCCGAAGTCGGCGAGATTGTCGGCGACTCCGGCGGCAACGCTCGTACTGACGTGCTCCTCGAGGTGGACGTGAATCTCCGGGTGCTTCGCGAGGAACGAGGCCAACGCGGCGGGCAGGAACTCGACTATGGCCGAGATGTTGGCGAACATCCTGACATGGCCGCGCGCACCCGATGCATGGCGACGGAGGTCCTCGTCGAGCTGCTCTGCCTGGTACAGAACGCTGCGCGCACGTGCCAGGAAACTGTGTCCTGCCGCCGTGAGTTCCACGCCCTTGGCGCCCCGCACCAGTAGCGGTGTATCAAACGACTCTTCCAGGTCGGACAGCCGTTTGCTAACCGCCGATGCAACCGTGTGGCAGCGTTCGGCCGCACGCGCAATGCTGCCGGTCTCCGCGACAGCGACGAAATGCTCGAGATCGCGGAAGTCAAACCGCAAGGCGGATTACTACACCGGCCGTCCCGTGCGCGGATCGATCCGCACTACAGGCAGGCCTTCCGCTTTCCATTGAGAAATGCCGCCTGCGAGGTGGGCGGCCGCCTGACCGAGCGCCATTCGCTGGCGCGCGGCGGTAAGGGAGCGTCCGCCTGCGGCGCATGAGAAAACGACCTGGCGCGGGCCTTCGGGGGGCAGCTGACTGGGGTCGAACGTCGACAGGGGGTAGAGCAGAGCGCCGGGAATGCGCTCGGCAGCGTACTCCAGCGGCTCCCGGACATCGATCAGCAGGATCTTTCCCGCGGCGAGCAGGGCCTGGACTTCTTCCGGCTCGTATTCGGTCACTTGGTCGGGTGTCGTGCGGCTCATGGGTCATATCCTTTGTTGGCTGAAAGTCGCCCGGGGCGCGCAGCCTGCGGCCCGGGATGGGCCAGCGCTTTCAGCGAGCGCGCCCACTGGCTCGTCGCTGCCCGCGGGCTGGGGCGCCCCCGGCAAAAAGCGTGATTTTTGCCCGCTAGGTGACGGGCCGGTTCTGGGGAATCCATATTCATTAATAGGGGAGATTCTACAGTTTCACGGCGCACGGAGACCATTTGACGCACGGCGTGAACGTCTCGTCGCTGTCCGGCAGGCGGCTCGTCGCCGCCATGGTATGAGGCCCCGCTTCATTTTCACCTGGTACAACGTTCGCGGGCCCGACGATGGACCCGCTGGGCAAATATGCTGAGTACGATCCGCAGTCCGCTGCTATCAGTGCCGCCTACACTGCGGCATTTCTCGACTACTATCACGGCGATCTCAAGTTCGGGCAGGGCGGCACCTACCGGGCAACCAACTTCGCCAGCGGTGACAAGTGGAAATGGACACACCGGCCGATAGGCGCCGACACTGAGCAGCAAGTAGTCAACTCTCGGAACTCCTGAACCGGTTTGACCGGAGGTGGCGTCCGGGGCTGCTGACGCGGACGCGGAATCCGCCGGAGGGCAGCTCGAAAGCTGCATCCAGAGCCTGGGTTCGCGCGTATTGTGCTCACATGCATGGTTACAAAGACGGCCGTGCGAGCATGTGAGTTTCCGACATGAGCGTAACGGCGCAGTCGCAGGCCGAGTTCGACGAACAGCTGCAGGCTCTGCTGAATCGCTGCGCGGCAGCCGATGCAGGTGCGCTGCAACGCTTGTATCAGCTTGCGTCGCCGATCCTGTTCGCTGCCCTTACGCGCATCCTGCGGCGGCGGGCGCTCGCTGAAGAAGCTCTGCAGGATGTCTTTGTCAGCATCTGGCAGCGCGCGGGTCAATTCAGCGCCGCGCGTGGCCGGCCCATGGCATGGATGATGTCGATCGCGCGCTATCGCGCCATCGACCTGTTGCGTCACGAGCGTTCCGCGCCTCTATTGGTGCCGGAATTGCCTGAAGCGTCTCTGGCTGACCCCGAAGCCAACGAGGAATCCATCCCATGGATGCCGGCCGCCGGACTCATGGAGCGTTGCCTGGAGCTGCTGACAGACTCCCAGAGGCGCTGCCTGGAGCTCGCGTTCGTCGGCGGCAGCTCCCACGAGGACATTGCGCGGGTCACCGGTAGTCCGCTGGGAACTGTGAAGAGCTGGATCCGCCGCGGGCTGCAGAGCCTGCGGCAGTGTCTCGAGGGCTCAACGTGAGACCGGAGGACCCCGACCTCATCGATCGCCTGGCGTCCGAGTATGTCCTGGGAACGCTCCGCGGACCGGCCCGCCGCCGCTTCGAAAGCTGGCGCGCCAGCGTACCGCTCGTCGACCAACGCTGTCGTTTCTGGGAAGACCGTCTGATGCATCTGGCAAAGAGCCTGCAGCCCGTCCAGCCGCCGGCTCACGTCTGGCAGGCTATTCGCGAGCGACTGAATCTCTCGCAAGCGCGGCCTGCACGTCGCTGGGTGCGCGCTTTTGCAGTGGCGGCCAGCGTTGCGCTCATTGTGGGGCTGGCCGCTCTGTTGTACTGGCGCAGCGTGCCTACCGTTCACGCGACCGCCGTTGCGACGCTCTCTACGAAAGCCGGAGCGCCGGTGTGGAGCATCGAGGTTTTTGGTGCAACGAATCGCGTCGTGATGCGTGTCGAAACTCCACCCGCCCGGCAGCCAGGACACGACTACGAGCTCTGGGCGCTGCCGGCGGGAGGCAAGCCGGTATCGCTGGGCGTGATGCCTGTCGAGGGCTCCAGGACTCGCGAGTTGACCGATATTCAGAGAGCCGCTCTGGCCGACTCCCCGCAGGTCGCCGTGACCGTCGAGCCGTCCGGCGGTTCTCCGACGGGCCAGCCGACCAGCGCCGTTGTGTTCGTCGCTCCGCTGCGCGCGGTATCCTGAAAGCGCCCGTCACGCGCAGCAGCCGGTCCCTGAGGCGCGCACCTCGGACGGGCAATGCGCGCGTAGACGGGCTGCCGGCCGCAGGACTTGTGCGTCCACAGGTCGGCGCGTAGATTGCGCCGCATTCATGTCGAGTCAAGACGCCATCTCCGCCGTTACGGTGCTGTTCATTGTTGGAATGATCTGGCTGCGCACGCGTATGCAGTACGCTGGACGAGCTCGGGGAGCGTTGCAGCTGCAGCGTGCGGGGAAGATCTACTTCGCGACGGCGGGCGGCGTGCTCGTGTTGGGTTGGCTGGTGGCGCCAACTGTAGGGCGCGCCATGTGGCCCGACACGAACGTTACGCCCACTCTGATGCGAGTGGTCTGGTTTCTGGCGACGTACTACGCGTTCATTCTGGTACATCGCGCTTTGAAGGCGAATGGCGTCGCAGTATTCAAGAGCGCCGACGAGAAGCCGGTCGACTCATTCTGAGGCGACGGAGTTTTCGGGGCCGACTGCATTCCAGCCGCCGCCGAGCGCCTTATAGAGCGATATCAGATCCTGCGCGAGCGTTTGCTGGCTCTGCGCGACCTGGTCCTGGGCAGTCAGCAGGGTCGCTGATGCCGTAAGCACATTGATAAAGGTCACGAGCCCGGCGCGATACTGCTCTTCGGCGATGTGCAGCGACGAGTTCGCGGCGGCTTGCGATTCCCGCAGTGAGGTCAACCGGCGTTGCTCGGCGTCGTAGCGAGTCAGGGCATCTTCCGCATCCTGCAGTGCAGATAGCACGGATTTGCGATAGGCGAGGTAGGCCTGCGTTTCCTGCTCCGCCGTCACGCGCACATTCGCCTTGAGCCTGCCGCCCTGAAACAGGGGCCAGCTGATCAAGCCGCCTTCCGCGTTACTGAGGCTGCGCGACTCGAAGAGATTGCCCACCGAATTGCTCGCGACGTTCACCGCGGCAAGCAGGTTGAACTTTGGATAGAGGTTGGCCACAGCAACCCCAACCTCGGCCGTGGCTGCCGCCAGTTGACGTTCGGCTCTCCTGACATCGGGCCGGCGACGTAACAGATCGGACGGCAATCCTACCGGCAAGCTGGTCGGCACTGGTGGCAACGACGCAGCGGCCGCGAGTTCTCCCGCCACGGCGTCGGGCTCGAATCCCAGCAGCACGCCCAGGGCGTGCACCGAGGCGCGCTCCTGCGTTTCCAGCTGGGGCAACTGCGCGCTGGTCGCCGAAAGCTGCGAGCGTTGCTGATTTACGTCGAGCTCGGTCACAAAGCCGGCGTGCGCACGGGCCGCCGCAAGGTCCAGCAGCTCGCGTTGATGTTGCGTCGACTCGCGCAGGATCGCCATACGGGACTGCGTCGAGCGCAGAGACATGTATGTGTTGGCAACCTCGGCGCTCAACGAAATCTGTCCATCCCTGAGCTGCCACACCGCGGCCTCCGTGTTGGCACGCGCTGCCTCGATACCGCGCCGGGTCCCCCCGAACACATCCGCTTCCCAGGTGGCGTCGAAGCCGACTGAATATAACTTGAGTGTCGTCGAGGAGCCGCCGGAGGACGAGCTGCCGGGTTGACCGCCGGGGCCGCTGGTCTGGCTACCGGCGCCGAGCGCCGCCAGAGGATTCGAATTCGAGTGGATCCGTGCCCCGACGCCGGAGGCGCTCACGCTGGGCAGGAGCCCGGCGCCGGCAACGAGCTCCTGTTCCCGGGCTTGGCGGATGCGTGACGCCGCCGCCTGCAGGTCGAGGTTGGCCTTCAGTGCACGCGCGATGAGACTCTCCAGCTGCGGATCGTGAAATTGTGTCCACCATTGGGTCAGGTCCGCCGCACCTGTCTGCGGCTGGCTCAGCGGTGCATCGTCGCGGCCGGAAGGCAGGCTGTGGTACGCCGTTGGTGTCGGAAGTTCGGGTTTTTTGTAGCGTGGGCCTACGGTGCAGGCCGACAGCGCCATAGCTGCACCAAGCAGAGTGGCCAGCCGCCGGTCGAGGGTCATCGTGCAACCCCCGCGTGTGGAGCTCGAGACGTCTCACGGCCTCGGGCAGAAGACTTCTCTCGGGGGGCATCCCCCGTCGGGCTCTTCTTGAGGAGAAACACCGTCGGAAAGACGCATGCGACGAAGATCATCAGTACCCAGAAGCAGTCGATGAACGCCTGCATGCTCGCCTGCTCGAGCACCGCCTGGTAGATCTGCCCGAGCGCGGCCTGGCCGGCTTCGACGGCTGATATGCCCTGGGCCTTCAGAGTCTGCGTGATCTGGTCGAGTCCCGCCGCGTAGCTGGGATTCAGTGGCTCGAGAATTTCGGAGAAACGCGACTGATGAAACTGCCGGCGAGTTTCCAGAAGCGTCTGCACCAGCGAGATGCCGATGCTGCCGCCGAGATTGCGGCTCACGTTGAGCATCGCGGAAGCCTGGCTCGACCGGGAGGGAGGCAGCCCGACATACGCCGCGTTAGTGAGAGGCACGAACAGGAACGGAATGCCGAGCGCCTGCCACAGCCGCCCCAGCGCCGCATCCTGCAGTGTCATATTGATATCGAAGTGAGTCATGTTCCACAGGGCCAGCGCTTCGACCACCAGCGCGAATCCCATCAATACGCGCGGCTGCACCTTGTTTGACAGGAGGCCCGCGACCGGCATGGCGATAAGGGTGACTGCCCCGCCGAGGGTCATCGCGAGTCCGGCGGAAGTTGCCGTGTATCCCAGCACCTCCTGCAGCATTTGTGGAATGAACTGTGTCGTACCGAACAGTATTACGCCCACGATCAGCATGACGAGGTTGGCGACGGCGAAGTTGCGCTGCTTGAACATCTTCACGTCGAGTAGCGGTTCCGAATGGAACCATTCCCAGACGGCGAAGGCAGCCAGCGCCACGGTTGCGATGACGGCTGACGAGAGAATCAGAGAGCTCGAGAACCAGTCATCGCGCTGGCCGCGATCCATCGTCAGCTCGAGAAAACCCAACCCGACGGCGATCAGCGCCATTCCGGTGAAGTCGAGGCGGATGCCGCGCCGCAGGCGCCTTTTGCGCTCTTCCTGGAGTGCACGCGGCTCGGCAACGAACGCCTGCACCAGGAGCAGGGCCGCGGCCCCAATGGGCACATTGATGAGAAAGATCCAGTGCCATGAGAATCGATCCGTGATCGAACCGCCAAGGACGGGTCCGATCGTCGGAGCCAGAATGACGGTGAGGCCATATAAGGCGAGCGCTTGCCCGCGTTTGTTAGGTGGAAAGGTGTCTACGAGCATCGCTTGAGTCACCGGCTGCAGTCCACCACCGCCGATTCCCTGCACGATGCGCGCTAGGATGAGTACCGGAAGATTTGGAGCAAGGCCGCAGCACAGCGAGGCGACGGTGAACAGAGCCACGCTGATCATGTAGTAGCGCTTACGTCCAACGACGTCCGAGAGCCAGCTGCTCAGCGGAATGACGATTGCGTTAGCGATGAGATAACTCGTGAGCACCCAGGTCGCTTCGTCGTATGACGAAGACGTCGCGCCGGCGATGTGGCGCAGGGAGACGTTCGCAATGGCGGTATCGAGTACTTCCATGAACGCTGAAATGGAGATGATGGTGGCTATCAGCCACGGACTTCTGTCGCCTGCGGCGGAGCGCTCGGGCGTCCAGCCATCGAAATCGCCACCGGGCTGCTTGCCGCGCTCTGCCACTAACGCACCTGGACTCTTGGCTCGACGGACATCCCCGGACCGAGCGGGCAACGGCGCGGGTACTCGTCCAGGATAATTTTGACGGGCACCCGCTGTACGACCTTGATGTAGTTGCCGGTTGCATTCTCCGGCGGCAGGAGCGCGAAAGCCTGCCCCGCTCCCCGCTGCAGGGAATCGACATGCGCGCGCAAGTCGACGTCGGGGCAGGCGTCGATCTTGACGGTCACGCTCTGGCCGACTTGCATGCGCGCGAGTTGAGTCTCCTTGAAGTTGGCGGTAACCCACACTCGTAGCGGGACGATCGCGAGCATCTGCTGGCCGGGCGACACATACGTACCCACCGCCACTGTCCTGCGCGCTATATGACCGTCGACCGGGGCAACGACGCGGGTGTACTCGAGGTTGAGTTGTGCCTGCTTCACTTGCGCCCGGGCCGTGTCGATACGCGCCTGCGCGCCAGCTACGGCAGCTGTCGCGGCAGCGATCTGTGCAGTCGCGCTCTTTGCCTGCTGCAGAGCTGCATCGCGCTGCGCGGCGGCGCTGCGAGCGGCGGCTACCGCCTGATCGATCTGGCCCTGCGCGACCGCCTGCGGGGTTGAGGCTTGCAGCGTTCGATAACGTTTCAAGTCCTGCGCGGCATTGACAGCCTGTGCGTCGGCGCCCTTTGCGTTGGCTATGGCTTGTGTGTATTGGGCCTCGGCCAGACTGACGTCGGCCTGAGCTTGACCAAGCGCCGTCTCGGCCTGCATCTCCTGCGCGTGAATTTGATCCAACATCGCGCGAACGTCAGCTGGGTCGATATCAACCAGTATGTCGCCGGTACGAACCAACTGGTTGTCTTCCGCGTGTACGCCGGTCACCTGACCGGAAATTCGCGGCGAGACGCGCACGACCCGTGCATCGATGAATGCGTCGTCCGTGTCCTCGAATTGTCTCGCATGCCACCACCACAGCAGCACGGCGCCGCTGATGACTAGTAAAACCACCCCGCCGGTAATCAATACCTTCGGTTGGCGCAGCCAGTCGTTTCGCTTGCGAGCGCGCTGCCCGCTCTCTACCGTCTCGTCATTCTCACTGTCGTTCTCATCCCTCCGGTCCCGGTCATGACGGTGATTGTTGTCATCGCGCCCGGACCCCTCGTCGGGGGGCGACGAAGAAGAAGAGTCAGACATGGAGATGGCCCGCGCCAGGCACGGCGCTCTTCAGTGTTGACATTGACAGCGCCACGCCTTCCGATTGTTGCGCGCATTGCTTCCTAGCAAATGCAACGCGCTTCCGGCGCGCCTGGTTCCCTGTCTCGAGCCTCTAAGCCGCTACCTCGAGCGGCACGTGGCACCTGGCTTGCGAGTGTCCAGGCGTCTTTACAAGGGGAACAGTACGTATGGACAACTTGCATTCACTGGCCGTCGCGGCCGCCGTGGCTCTCGCAGCTGCGGCCGGGGCTGAGGCGCAGTCAAGCGGCGGTGGTTCCTCCCCATCGTCCGCGCAGCCGTCGACATCGTCGGCGCCCTCTACAGTCTCACCCTCGACAACGACTCCGTCGCGCACACCACCGTCGAATTCTTCTCCACCCGGAGTCAACCCGCCAGAATCTCCGAGGTCGCCAGCCGCTCCGGCCCCGGCCCCGAGCGGCGGCGTCGCCCCTGGCAATGCGAATCCGGGCGCAACTCCGAACGGCAGCCCGAGGCCGGGGAATAGTCAGCCGGGAAACAACTCCAACACCAGTAGCTCGAGCGCGAGCTCCAATACGGCCGTGATGCGGCATGCGGATGCGAGGTCCGGCTCCAACGGCTCCAACGTCCGGCACGCCCGACCGGGGAACAGCGCGGCGGGCACGGGTTCGAGTACGAGCACGGGATCAAAAAAGAGCACCAACGGCGCGAAGAGCTCGGGCATCAGCAGCTCGGCCCAGGGATCGGTCAATGGCGGCGCCAGCAACTCGTCGTCGGCGCCGAGCAGCGGCGCTTCCAGCGCGAGCGGCTCGCCCCCGAGCGGCTCGAGTTCCAGCGCTACGGCCGCTGCGCCTAGGTAGGCATACAAATGGGTTTGGTACGGCAGCCTCAGGCTTCCACGATCCAGCCGCGGCGTCGTGCTGCATCGAGGAAGGCGCGAACGTCGTCCGCGAGGCTGTCGTCCTTCGCGCCCAATACGCGCGCGACAACTTCTTCGCCCGTAAGCGTGCCATCGCACAAAGCCAGCACCATCGCCGCGCTCTCGTTCAGCTGTACCGAACCCTTCGGGGACACCAGGACGTGCCCGTTCCCTGAGGGGTCCTTCTGCAACTGATGCCCCGATGCGAGCCGAATTTTGCGCCCCTGCGGCGCTGTCTTGCCCTTCATGCCTGGCTCCGGCGCACTCGCCAAATCGCGAGCGCGCTCGGTGAATTGCCGCGAACCGGCACTTGCGTGCCGCTAGCGGTGTTGCGTCAGGTCACGCTGCAAGCGCCGGGCCAGAGCGCCGCGCGGGCTACCCTGCGACGCGGGAGGGGAGGAGGGGAATCGAGTAGCGGGCGACGATCACACTCCGTGTGCGAGCGGAATGCCATGGCGCTTGATGCGCCGATACAGAGTGTTGCGGCTCATCCCGAGCTGCATGGCGACGCGCGTCATGTTGCCGTGGCACTCTTCGATCACGCTCAGCAAAGCGGCTCGTTCCGCCAGCTGCAGGGGATTGGCGGACTCCGCGGCTCCGCTTGCGCTGGAAGTCCGGATCCCGCACGCGCCGCTTGTATAGGCCTCCGCCTCCCGGATTTCCCTCGGGAGATCGATCCTGCGCACGACGCCGCCCTCACAGATCGCAAGCGCGGTCCGTATGACGTTGCGCAATTCGCGGATGTTGCCCGGCCATGGATAAGCCAGCAGGCGCTGCAGCGCGTCCCGCTCGATCGCCGCAGGCCGCCCGTTACCGGTTTCGGCCGCCAGCGCATGGTGGATCACACGCTCCTTGTCTACGCGATCGCGTAACGCGGGCAGCTCGAGGGTGATGCCGTTGAGACGATAGTAGAGGTCGTCGCGGAACGTGCCGCGAGCGATCATCTCGCGCAGGTTGCGATGCGAGGCCGCCAGCACGTGCAGATTCACCTTTATCGCGTTCTCGCTGCCAAGAGGCACGATCTCCTGTTCTTCCAACACGCGCAACAACCGGGTCTGCAGCATCAGCGGCATGTCGCCGATCTCGTCCAGAAACAGCGTACCGCCCGAGGACTGCAGTATCTTGCCGCGCATGCCGTCCTTGCGCGCACCCGTGAACGCTCCGGCTTTGTAGCCGAACAGCTCGCTCTCGATGAGCGTCTCGGGAATAGCTGCGCAGTTGACGGCAACGAACGGCCGGCTCGCTCGTCCACTCACCAGGTGCATCGCATGTGCGAACGCCTCCTTGCCGGAACCCGTGGGTCCCTGGATGAGTACTGACACGTTGGAATCGGCGATCCGATAAGCGCTGCGCGTGTTTCGCAACATCTGCGGATCCTCGCCGGCGATATCCTCGAGCGTCAGCGTCTCGTGGCCGCACATTCCGGCAACCTGCACAACCTCCAGCGATGTGTCTGCGTCCTTTGGAGTGGCGCGCGTCGACGGTGTGCTCAGCGGACAGACTCGGAGGGCTTCCTTCAGGAGCGGTTCCGACTTCTCATAGAGAACGAGGCCGCTCGCGTCCATCAACAGTAAGGCGTAGCCGGAACCCTTGAGTTTTTCATACACGCGATCCAACTCCGGAACGGCGATTGCGATGAGTGTCGAGTGTCGCTCGGCGTCCGGCAGCGGTTCGAACCGCCCCTCGCTGGTCTGCGCTCCCGCCTCCCGCGACAGCTCGCGAACGGCGCGACCATGCTCACTGGCCGGGTGTCCTTCCGACCCTCTGATACCCGTTGCGTCTGCCATACGAATTCCCCCTCGGAGGATCACTGTCTGCACCAGATGTGCCACGGCTGTGCGTGACAGTGTCCTCGTAGAGAAACACGTCGCGCGGTCAACTGCAAGCCCCGAGTTAGCCGCATTCCCTAGCGTGGCAGCCATTTTGCTGTTGGGCGCACCTGCACATCAAGGGCTACGCGTTCCATTCGCGTGACAACTCTGTATCAAAGGTTGACCCAAATGGAACAAGCTGGGAGCCGTAGCGGAATTTGTGTTGCGCGCGCGACACGCATGAGACCCGCGAGCGGCTGTTGGCATGGCCGTTGCACCCATGCTCCTGGCCGTCGTCGCGCGGAAGAATGTGGCAGCGCGTAACGCGACGCGGACTCTCGGTGAGCGCGCACCGCGGATCACACGAAGGAACGCTCCCATGAAACACCAACGTATCGGTCTCCCCATCGCAGTCGCCGCCGCCGTCGTGAGTGCGACGGCTTTTGGACCGGCTGCTCACGCTATCGACGTCAGCGCCGGCGACTGGACGATCTCCATAGACGGTAACGTCAATGCCCACTACATCTACTCCAGGTGCCAGCAGCGTGCGGTGGTGGTGGCGGGTGGCCTGGCGTGCACAGATGACAACCCCTCCTCATCGTCGGTAAGCAACGGGCTGCTGCCTGCCGCGCTTTCGATCAGCGGAGCGACGACGCAGAGTGGCTATGACATAGGCTTTACATTCGGTCTGTACCCCGGCATCAGTACCATTAACGGCGGCAGCCCGAATCTGGGTGTGGCGCCGACGGCTAACCAACATACGGCGCTGGGTACGGCCGGCCTCGACGTTCGGCAGGTGTTTCTGACCTTTGGTAACAAGGACATCGGAACGGTGCTGGCCGGCCGCAATATCGGGCTGTTCGGTGGCGATGCGATTCTGAATGATATGACGCTCCTGGGGGTGGGCGCCGGCAACGGCAACTACGCTGCGCCGGCCAACACCTCGCTCGGATCGATCGGGTTGGGTTACATCTACACCGACTGGCTTGCGCAGATCGACTACACGACGCCGGACATCAGTGGCGCCAAGTTCACGGTGGGTATCTTCGATCCGTTGAACACGTTGAACGAGATTCCCGTGTCCAAGAAGGCCCCCGGGATCCACACCAAGGTTGCGTACACGTTGGGTTCGTTGTACCTGTCGGCTAGCGGTCTGTACCAGCAGCAGCGCAACATCACTCTTCCCGGCACTCAGGGAAATTACAACAGCTATGCTTTCGATGCCGGTGGCAAGTACGACTTGGGTGGTCTGGAGGTCGCGGGTTGGTACTACAGGGGCTGGGGCGTCGGCACGACGGGGCTGTTTATAAATTCGGACGATGGGTTTGGTCACCGGCGCGATTCGGAGGGTTTCCTTGCGCAGGTGACGTATAAGGTCGTCGCCACGAAGTTCGGCGTAAATTATGGTCTTAGCAAGCTCTATCACGCCACTGGCGAAATCTTCCCAACGCTCGTCACGAAGAATGACAAGGTCACGGTGGGCGTGTATCAGGACCTCACCAAGAACCTGCTGCTGCTGGCCGAGGTCAGCCGGATCGAGTCGGAGAATCAGGCGGGGGGTCTGAACAAGAGCTTGAACTTCAATGTGGGTGCGTTCCTGAAGTTCTGATAGCCTCGGTGCCTGTAGGCGGACGGCGTCGACGCGCAATGCGTCGGCGCCGTGCCAGCAAACGAGCTTCAGCTGCACGGGCGCAGAGATCGGCAAGACCCGTTGCACCTGGTCCGCGGACAGCCCCATAGAGTGCGAAATAATCCGCCGAACACGGCGCGGTATTCATTCAGCACCGGATAGTCGCGATTCTGGAAGAGCGTCGCCTGCTCGATACGGGTCTGTTCACCCCCGATCCGGCCGCCGCTGATGCTGCCGCCGAGGAGCCAATAGACTCAGCCGTGTCCATGGTCGGTGTCGCGATTGCCGTTCTCGCGGAAGGTCCGAATCCGAGACTCCGCAACCACCGTGTCGTGCCATTCCCCTGCCAACTCCTGCGCGGGCGCCTGGATTCCGCGGCCCAGGCTTTCAACATTCGACGCGAGGGCGCCTTGCGCGGCACCCTCGTTCATGCGGCAAACGACGATTTCCACATGCTTGAGCGGAACGCGGCAGGCCGGCGTGGGATGACAATTCGTTACGAGATTTGAAAAGGCGGCGCTACGGGCGCCCTGAAGGCTACGATTGGTGCCTCGCCCGCGTTGGCCCGCGGTTTGATAACTGGAGATTTCATGCGCAATTTGGTGGTGGGATGGGTGGTCATGCTCGCAGCCGTTCAGGCAGCCTTCGCGGCGCCCGCGGCGGCCCCTTCGCACGTCTTTGAAGGTCGGGATCTGTTCGGTCTGCAGTGGGTGGAGGATCCTCAGATCCGGCCGGACGGGCGTGAGATCGCCTACGTCCGGATGTCGTACGACATCATGTCCGACCGCCCGCGGCAGGCGATCTGGCTCATGGACGCCGATACCGGGACGCAGACTCCCCTCGTAAGCGGTCCGGGAGCACATTTTTCGCCGCGCTGGTCGCCGGATGGAAGCCGGCTTGCCTACGTCTCGACGTCCGAGGGTGGCCACCCGCAGCTCTTCGTCCGTTGGATGCAGACCGGCCAGGCGGCCCGGATTTCGGATTTGAGCGAATCGCCGGGCGGTCTTGCCTGGTCTCCTGACGGACGCTCGATCGCGTTCGTCATGCTCATCCCCGATGAGAAGTCGAAGCTCGGCTCATCGCCTGAGAAGCCCGAGGGCGCAACGTGGGCCGAGCCGCTCACCGTCATCACCGACGTCAGCTATCGAGCCGACGGCGCGGGTTATCTAACGCCGGGTTACTCGCATGCGTTCGTAGTGTCCGCCGACGGTGGCTTTCCCCGGCAGCTCACATTTGGCGAATACAATGAGGAGGGGCCGCTGTCCTGGACACCCGATGGCCGCTATCTGCTGTTGAGCGGCAACCGCACTGCCGGATGGCGCCTCGACCCGGTCAATTCCCAAGTGTACCGGGTGTCGGTTGCCGATGCGGCCATCACGCCTCTGACGAATCGGGCTGGCCCGGATCAGGAGCCCAAGGTCTCACCCGACGGCTCCAAAATCGCCTACCTCGGGTTCGACGATCGCCTGCTCGGCTACCAGAACGTGCGCCTGTACGTCATGGACCGCGATGGACAGGGCTCGCACTCGCTCACCGATGAGTTGGATCGCTCCGTCGAAGCGGCGGTGTGGGCAGCCGATGGGCGCAGCGTATACGTCCAATATGTCGACAAGGCCATCACGAAAGTCGCGCGCGTATCGCTCAATGGGCATCTGGAGCCTGTCGCCGCAGGGCTGACCGGCGGGGAGCTGGATAGGCCTTACTCGACCGGCGGACAGTTCACCGTGGCCAACAACGGCTCGGTAGCCTTCACGAGCGGCGACCCGACCCATCCTTCCGATTTGTCCCTCGCACGCGCAGGCCACGTCACGCGGCTCACCCGGTTGAACGACGATCTTTTCACGGACAGGAAGCTGGGCGAAGTCAAACCCCTCGCCGTGAGCTCTTCGGTCGACAAGCGGCCGATCGACGCCTGGCTGGTATTGCCGCCGAACTTCGATGCCGCCAGAAAGTATCCATTGATTCTCGAGATTCACGGCGGACCGTTCGCGAGCTACGGCCCTTCGTTCTCCACCGACGACCAGCTCTATGCCGCCGCGGGCTACGTCGTGGTGTACGCAAATCCCCGCGGTTCGACGTCGTATGGTGAAGAGTTCGCGAATCTCATTCACCATGATTATCCCGGTCACGACTACGAGGATCTCATGAGCACCGTGGATGCGGCTATCGCCACCGGCCATGTCGATCCCGACGAGCTGTTCGTAACGGGCGGCTCCGGAGGCGGAGTGTTGACTGCGTGGATCGTCGGCCAGACGCACCGATTCCGGGCCGCCGCGGCTCAGAAGCCGGTGATCAACTGGGCGAGCATGGTGCTGACGACCGATATCTCCACCTACGTTCCCAGGTATTGGTTCGGCAAGCTGCCCTGGGAAGATCCGCAGGGTTACTGGAAACGCTCACCGCTGTCTCTCGTGGGCAACGTGACGACGCCGACCCTGGTTGTCGTGGGGGAGCAGGATTTTCGCACCCCCGTCAGCGATTCGGAGCAGTATTACGCGGCGCTGAAACTGCGCGCCATTCCAACGGCGCTCGTGAAGGTGCCCGGCGCCTCGCACGGAGGATTGGCGGCGCGGCCGTCGCAGTCGGCGGCGAAGGCGAGCGCTATTCTCGCTTGGTTCGAACGGTACCGTACGGCTGCCACCGAGCCGCACGCCGCTAATGCCCACTGACGCCGCTACTCCCCCTAACGGGAGATGGCGTACGCTACCCCTTCCCGAAAAGAATGGGGTTGGAGCTGGCCGGGCTCCCCCTCCTGTTTTCGATCTCTAGCGCCGTTGGAGGCGTTCTCATGCCCATCAAGCTGACTGTCAACAATCAGAGCCACGAGCTGGACATCGATCCCGACATGCCCCTCTTGTGGGCAATCAGGGACCACCTGCAGCTCACGGGTACCAAGTTCGGATGCGGAATGGCGCTCTGTGGAGCGTGCACCGTGCATATCGACGGGCAGGCGACCCGGTCATGCGTCACTCCGGTGTCGGCGGTAGTGGGCAAGAGCGTGACCACCATCGAAGGACTGGGCACGCCCTC
The DNA here is from genome assembly GCA_028293765.1 of Gammaproteobacteria bacterium. GTDB lineage: Bacteria > Pseudomonadota > Gammaproteobacteria > Steroidobacterales > Steroidobacteraceae > 13-2-20CM-66-19. The sequence continues at coordinate 8,222 of JAQGOG010000158.1, read as the reverse complement.
GGGTAAAGCGATACAGGATGCCTGGGTCAACCTCGACGTCCCTCAATGCGGTTACTGCCAGAGCGGGCAGATCATGTCGGCGTCGGCACTGCTGGCCGGAAATGCGAAGCCCACCGACTCGGATATCGATTCCGCGATGGCCGGAAACATCTGTCGGTGCGCGACGTACGCGCGCATCCGGAACGCCATTCACGAAGCGGCCACTGCGCTGCCTGGCGCGCCCGCCGGTACCAAGGGTTGAACGGGACGCCGTAAGGATTTCACCATGTACTTCCGCCACCTCAAAGACCCATCCTCACTCTGGCCCGGGTTGTCTGCATCGGAGCTGACACGCCGGCAGTTCCTGAAGCTCACCACCATCGCTGGAGCGGGACTCACGCTTGGAACGATGCTTCCCGAGGGCGCATCGGCAGCCGCGGGGGCGCCCCTTGCCACGCCTTTCGTACGCATCGACCCTGACAATACGGTCACCGTGGTGTCGAAGCATGTCGAAGCCGGCCAGGGCGTGTGGACCGGCCTGCCCGCCATCGTCGCCGATGAGTTGGATGCGTCATGGGACCAGATGCGTGTCGAGAGCGCGCCGGCCAAAGTGCCGCTGTACGGCAACTTCGCGTTCGATCCCAAGGGCAGTGTGCAAGGTACGGGTGGCTCGACCGCGGTAGCCAACTCCTGGATGCAACTCCGGCAGGCCGGCGCCACCGCTCGTGCCATGCTGGTACAGGCTGCCGCCGCACAATGGAAGGTTCCGGCTGGAGATATCACCGTCAGCGAAGGTGTGGTCGCGCATGCTGCCTCGGGAAAGAAGGCCACATTCGGTGAGCTTGCCTCCCGCGCGGCGACGTTGCCGGTGCCCACTGACGTCAAGCTCAAGGATCCGAGTCAGTTCAAAATCATAGGCCGCGACAAACTACCGCGGCTCGACAGCCACGCGAAGTCGTTCGGCAAGCAACAGTTCGCGATCGACGTCATGCTGCCGGGGATGATGACCGCGGTCGTGATGCGTCCGCCGCGTTTTGGCGGCAAGGTCGTCTCGTTTGATGCCACCAAGACCAAGGCCGTGCCGGGTGTGGTGGACGTGGTGCAGATCCCGCGCGGAGTGGCTGTCATCGGGCGCGACATGTGGGCTGCGAAGAAGGGCCGGGAAGCCCTGCAGGTGACCTGGGACGAGTCGGCCGCGGAGACACGCGGCACCGACCAGATCATGACGGAGTACAAGCAACTTGCCGGGCGCCCCGAAGCGGTGACCGCGGCGAAGGCCGGCGATGCCGACGCGAATCTGAAGAGCGCGGCACACACGCTCGACGCGGAATTCGAATTTCCGTACCTCGCGCACGCTCCGATGGAGCCGCTGACCGCGGTCTGCCAGCTAAGTCCCGGCAAATGCGAGATCTGGGCCGGTTGCCAGTTCCAGACCATTGACCAGGTGAATGCCGCCGCCGCCAGCGGCCTCAAGCCGGACCAGGTCGTCATCAACACGCTCGCCGCCGGCGGAACCTTCGGACGGCGCGCGAATGCGGAATCGGATTACATTGCCGAGGTTGCCTCCATCGCGAAGGCGAGCGGTGGAAAGTATCCCGTCCGGCTGATCTGGACCCGTGAGGATGATGTCACGGGCGGCCGCTACCGCCCCATGAACTATCATCACATCACGGCGGGTTTGAGCAAGGACGGCAAAATCGTTGCCTACAAGCAGCGGGTGGTTGGCCAGTCGATCATGGCCGGCACTCCGTTCGCCGCCATGATGAAGGACGGCGTAGATCCGACGGCTGTCGAAGGCCACGCCGGCGAGCAGTACGACCTGGACAATGTGCATGTGACCTGGAGCCAGCCCAAGTCCGCAGTTCCGGTGCTCTGGTGGCGGTCAGTGGGCCACTCGCACATGTCCTTCTCGAAGGAAGTCGTCATCGACGAGTTGGCGGAGGCCGCGGGCAAGGATCCCGTGGCGTTCCGGCTGGCGCTGCTCGAGAAGCACCCCAAGCACGCCGGGGTCCTGAAGCTCGCAGCCGAGAAGGCTGGGTGGGACAAGCCATTTCCGAAAGGAAAGGGTCGGGGGCGGGGCATCGCCGTGCAGGAATCGTTCGGAACCGTGGTGGCGCAGGTCGCCGAGATCACCGTGAAAGGCGATACGATCACGGTGGACCGCGTGGTCTGCGCCGTGGATTGCGGAATTGCCGTCAACCCGGACGTGATCCGGGCGCAGATGCAAAGCGGTATCGGCTACGGGCTGTCGGCTGCGCTCCACGGTAAGATCACCATGACCGACGGGCACGTCGATCAGACCAACTTCCATCAGTACACCGTGTTGCGTATCAACGAGATGCCGCGGGTGATCGAAGTCTATACCGTCCCGTCGACGAATCCGCCCACGGGTGTCGGTGAGCCGGGCTTGCCGCCGATTGCGCCGGCCGTTGCCAATGCGGTGCGCGCCGCTACTGGAATCAAGCTGCGCAAGTTGCCCTTCGATCTGGCCGCCGCACGTACCGCCAAGGCCTGAGCCCTGCGAGCCGCGATCCCTTCCGGGTCGGGAGGGATCGCGGACGCTGCGGTTCAGATAAGGGATCGGGCAGGCCGCCTACACGACGCGCTAGATCCAAAGCGTAATCGAGCTGGCGTGGCGGGCGCCGGTGCACAGGAAGATGCTGCGATTGAGCCAGTCGTACGATCAATACGGCGCGCGGCAGATCGCCATCGTTCCAGGCTTCGTGTTCGATGGTGTCGTCGAATATGAATGCCTTGCCGGCTGCCACTCGCGCCGTTCGCCGCCGACACGGAAACCGCAGCCGGGAGGGACGATCAGCGGCAAGTGCACGACGAGGCGCGTGTTGTTGACGCCGTTGTGCGATGGGATGCGGGTCTTGGCGTCGAGAATGGAGAATGCGGCCGTTGCTCCGCAATTCGGGACATCCCACCGCGGCCAGGCCTCGAGCGCCGCGACCGTTCCCGGGCATCGAGCAAAGTGATCCGCGTACGGGGCGCCGTCCTTCCAGAGAAAATACACTCCCCAACGGCGCGAGTAATTGAGGTCCCGCCACCGCTCTGACGGCACTCCCTGGGGTGTGCGACGTAGGGTTCGAGCATCTTGGGGCCGTCGGCCAGGACGTCCAGAAGCTCCGCCCGAATCTCGTCGCTCGCGGCCTCGATCGAATCGAGCCACGGGAATTCCAGCGGCTGGTTACGCTAAGTAGCCAAGGACTGCAGCGTAACCGTTGCACTTAACTGACTTCCTCGGCTGCAGCCGTCGACATGCGGCGCCGCGAGGGTCTGTAAGGTGTCCGCAATCCTCATTCGATATTCGCCGCACTATGATTTCGCACCTCCGCCGGCGGCTTCGTCCTTGCTGCTTCAAAAGAACCCCGGGGAGTAAGTTTCGCGCAAGCTAAGGTCTCACCGGCAACAACCAGCGAGGTCGACATGCGTCGCCGCGATGTTCCCAAGGCTCTATTGGCATCGGCTACCCAATCAGCTCTGGTTGCGCAACGCGCAGAGGCCGAGACGTGCAAGCAACCGTGTCATCCACGCACCCACGCCGAGGTCATCGCCGGGGTGACGCCGACGCACCAGGGGTACATCGAGGGTGATTTGCGTCGCTACGGCGCGAAGGGAGACGGTACTACGGATGATTCGGTTGCCTGGCAAGCGGCAGTCAACGTCGGTATTGCGCGTATCGCGAAAGGATTCACCTTCAGGATCCTGACAGGCGCGGCGCGGACCGGGCGGATTCTCGTTTACGGAGAAGGACAGAGCAGCAAGCTGCTGTGCGACAGCGCTGTCCTGACGGTGACGAGCGGCACGGATTCGACTGTCGATAACTTCTCGATGGAGAATCTGACGGCTCCGTGGATCATTACCAGAACGGCTGCCGCTTGGGGCGCTGATATCTCAGGCACCCTGCAGAGGTCCAATTCCGTCGCGGGCTATCAGCCCACCGTGAATGATACTGACATCTGGCCGTCGCTCTCCGCGGCCCAGCAGAACCAGCAGATTGGTCCCTCGATCGTTTTCAAGGGCAATGCCTCGGGCATCGAGGTCAGCTGCATCTACGGCCGGTTTGTCATACTCAACATCCAGGATGCCGTGCGCTCGACCGTGCGGGACTGCGTGATTCGCGGCGGCAAGGGTGTCTGGGGCGGCATCATTTTTGACAACGGTACGAACGGGAATCAGGCAGGCGGCTACAACAAGGCAGTCAACAACGATGTGCAGTATGCGAGCTTTTCCGGCATTGCTTTCCTGAACAACCATGACGGGCAGGCGCGCGGGAATATCTGCTGTCTGAATGGCGAGTCGGGCATAAAGACGGTACAGGGAGAGGGACGTCGGTGTTTCCGCATGCAGATAAGCGACAACCATTGTCATCAGAACTACTACGACGGGGTGGATGGCTGCGCCTCATACCCGCCGGATGACACGCCAGCGACGTACCACAATATCCTGGGAAACTGTTGCCATGGCAACGGCGGAGATGGAGTCAACACGGACGGCCGATACAATCAGATCGTCGGAAATCACCTCTATTTCAATAACCGGTTTGGGATCTGGAACCTGGGGTCGTTGCAAACGATTACCGCCAATTTCTGCATCGACAACAACCAGGCCAGGAATCCGGGGTTTCACGAGATCATCGGCGGGCACAGTCCCACGTACCCCAATGCGGTGGTGGGAAATTGCATCTGGATGGGGCCCGGCGCCAACAGCAGTGCCATTTACTGCGATTCCGCCTCCGCCAATTTCGTATCCGGAAATTTCGCCACCGGAGGGTCGTTCTTCTTCGGTAATGCCGGAGCTGCGAAAGCGTCTGTGGACCTGAACAACATCGACGATTCCAGAGGGGCTTTGACGGATCAATGCTTCTGTTTGTACATGGTCAATACGGCGGGCAAGTTGCAGCATTGCATTTATGAAGATAAAGGAGGTGGTGGCAATGGGCATTTCTCGTCTCGAATCAACAATGCAACCAACGCTCTGACCGATACTCCCGCCGGGAGCGATGCCGATACGGCATTCGCGGCCGGAGGCAAAGTGGGCTCTGCCGATGCTCATTACTTCATATTCGATACCCACGCCCAGGTTGGAGCCAATGCGCTCATGGTGGCTGTTCTGGTCAACAACTCGACCGGGACGGCGGTGAATGCCGACGTCGTGTTTTTGCCCTGCAACGTCAATGGCGTGGTGAGAACCCGGCTCGTCATGCAGTTCCGGAACGCCACGAGCGATGCTCCGTTTGCGCTGAACACCCGGAACATTCCGTCCGCAAAATATCTGCGCGTGCAGTTCTACGGGAAGCTTGCCTGATGCGCCGGCACGCAAGCGCCGCCGCGAAGGTCATCCCCGTACCTGGGAATCGCGAGGCGCTGTAAAGCGCTATGGGTGCGTTGCTTCGATCCAACAGACGGCAATAGAATCATTCTACGCTCATCGATGAGCTGACTTCTCACGCCCGATTCCGACCGGAAACGCGTCTTGCGTCGTGCGGAGTGTTGCGATGCAGTCCTTTCGCGCGTTGCCCGTTGTGGTGCCGCGGGATACGCACTGCTACGCGTTCCTGTACTGCATTACCCACCTGTCCCCGTGCTTCCGGTCGAGTACTTTGAACACGCGGTGTGCTGATTCGGCTGTCGGGTTGCAGATTTACGCACATGTCCGACACGGCCGTGGCCAATAACAAACAACAATCGGGGGATTGCAGCAATGTCCACAACGGCAAAGCCCGCCCTGGGGCGATTGGCGCGCGTCGCGCCGCGAGCGGCCGCGACCGTTCTGGCGCTCATCGCGATCGCAGTCTGCTCCGACTCCCTGGCTTTGCCGAGCTTCGCGCGCCAGACGGGAATGCCCTGCTCGCGATGTCACACCCTGTCATTTGGGCCCGCGCTGACCGCTTATGGCCGCCAGTTCAAGCTGAACGGCTACACCTGGGGCGAGGGCGAGCACCCGCTGCCGCTGGCACTCATGATCCAGGGAGGCTTCAGCCACGTGTCCGCTGACCTGCCCGAGGCCCCCGTGGCCCACTTCAGCACCAACGACAACGCCTCTGTAGACCAGGTCTCGCTCTTCTACGGTGGACGCCTCACGGAGCATTCCGGCGCCTTTGTACAAGTGACCTACAGCGGTGAGGACCGGCACACCAGCTGGGACAATATGGATATACGCTACGCCCGGGCGGTCAAGTTCGCTGGCACGGACGCGGTAGTCGGAATCTCCGTCAACAACAATCCCACAGTCCAGGACTTGTGGAATTCGACGCCCGCGTGGGGATTCCCATACATCTCATCGCCTCTGGTTCCCGGACCCTCGGCCGCGACACTGGTCGAGGGCGGCCTTGCCCAGACCGTGCTCGGCGCGACGCTCTACGTGATGGTCCACGATCACCTGTACGTTGAGGGCGGCGTGTACCGGGACCTCTCCGATCGATGGTTGAGGAATGTGGGATTGAAGGCAGCAGACAGCCCGCACATCAACGGCGTCGCGCCGTATTGGCGTCTGGCGTATCAGGGCAGCAAAGATCCCTACTATTTCTCGCTCGGCACGTTCGGCATCGAAGGGAAACTGCAGCCCGACACGACGGTTCCAGACAAGAACCGCTATACCGATGTAGGGTTCGACGCAACCTTTCAACAGACGAACGGCGACCGAACCGCGCTGACGGTGAACGCGTCGTACATCCACGAGAAGCAGGATCTGGCGGCGACGTTCAACGCCGGCGGCGCCGCTGCGGTGTCCAATCATCTGAACACACTGAGAGTCGATGCCACGTTCACCTACCTCCAGACGTGGAGCGTAGGCGGTGGAGTTTTCGATATAACTGGCGGGTCCGACCAGACGTTCTATGCACCAGCGCCGCTGTCCGGAAGCAACAGTGGCTTGCCGGATACGCGCGGCTACCTCCTGCAGTTCGAGTGGGTGCCGCTGGGAAAGCAGGCTTCCTGGGGTCGGCCGTGGGTGAACGTCAGATTCGGCCTGCAGTATACCGGCTACCTCAAATTCAACGGCGGGACGTCCAACTATGACGGATCCGGTCGCTCTGCGAGCCAGAACAACTCGCTGTTCCTGTTTTCGTGGCTGGCCTTCTGAAGCTCGGCACTACCCGAGGAGATACCATGACAAGACTCAGACTGATTTGCGCCGCCGCGCTCCTGCTGGCGACCGGGACCGCGTATGCGGATCCCTGCAAGGTGACCATCGAAAGCAACGACATGATGCAGTTCAACCTGCGCGAGATGACGGTGCCGACGCAGTGCACCGACGTCGAAGTGAGCCTGAAGCACTCAGGCCAGCTGTCCGCGAAGGTCATGGGCCACGACTGGGTGCTCGCGCGCGATTCGGACATGTCGGCGATCATCAACGCGGGCCTGGCCGCCGGCTCCAAGCACGGCTATCTGGCGGAGAATGACAAGCGGATCATCGCGGCTACGAGAGTGATCGGAGGAGGTGAGAGCGCAACGGTCACATTCAGCACGAGCGCGCTGCAGAAAGGAGTGCGCTACGCTTTCTTCTGCACTTCCCCGGGGCACGCGACGGTAATGCGTGGCACCTTTGTTCTACGTGATGCTGACGGGATTGCGAACGCGGGAGATCCTTCTACTGCGCGTCGGTGACTCCGGAAAGCGTTTTGCCCGACTGCAGCGCAGCCTGGAATGTGCAGCTCGTCGTGATGCTGCACATCGAAGAAGAGTTCGGGTGAGAGCCCGCGCGCGTCGGACCCGGGTCACGGTGTGACCCGGAGCTATCGCAATCGTCGCGCATGCGGAGTGGTTGCGACCGATGTAACGGTCTTGCCTTCGTCTCGAGGAAGCGCAGCGTTGATTGCGGACATCAGCGCTGCGCCTTGCTGCACCAACGAGCTCCCAGCATCCAGGCAGGGCGCTGGACTCGCTGTTCCGCCGAGACACGCCGTAACCGCTACCTACGGCAAGTCTGACGCTATGCCTTGGTGTTGATGACGCTGCCGATTGTGGAGCCGTGCGGTGCCGCAGCGGCCTGGTGCTGCAGCACCCTCTGAGCCTGATGATCGCCGCTCGCGGCTTCTTTAGTTGTCTGAGCCCCCGTCTCGGTGGCTTCCTGCAGTGTTGCGGCGATGGTGCTTACAACCGCAGCCGTCGCTTGCGATTTCGAGGGCTGCGCGGGAGGCGCAGATTGACTCGCGGGTTTGGGTTTGGTCGGGAGCGTCGCACTGGCGGCAACGGAGCTTGATCCGGACACAGGACTGATTGACATAATACCTCGTA
>JAQGOG010000140.1 GCA_028293765.1 Gammaproteobacteria bacterium | reverse complement strand
TCAAACAGTTTGCCTGGCGGCCATAGCGAGCGGGAACCACCCGATCCCATTCCGAACTCGGAAGTGAAAACGCTCTGCGCCGATGGTAGTGTGCCTTTCAGGCATGCCAGAGTAGGTCACTGCCAGGCTCTAAAAGAGAAACCCCCGTCGGGAAACCGGCGGGGGTTTTGCTTTTTTATGGGCTGAAAGACGCCTGCGGCGCTTTCAGCGAGCGCGCCTCGAGTGTTGTTGAGCACGCGGGCTGCGCGCTTCGGGCAACAAGCGTGGTTTTTGCCCGCGAAAAGCGGCGCCCCACATCACGTGCGCGGCTTCACCGCCGCCTCGCGAGTTTCTTTCAGTGCCGACCAGTTGGGTGCGTACTTGAGCGCCTCGTTGTATTTGACGAGCGCCTCTTTCGGGTGGCCCTGCTTCAGGAGCACATCGCCCCACGCTTTGAGCGGATCGGCCCAGTGCGACCCACGCTGGTTTGCCTCCTTGAACTTCGCGATAGCTCCCGCGAGATCTCCGTGGCGTGCCAGCGCAGCACCCCATGAGTAGTATCCAGCGGGTAGGTGCGGCGCCAGCGCCACGGCGGCGGCGTATGCTCGTTGCGCCGCTACCCAGTCGCCTCGGTGATCCAGGATGTCGCCGCGGAAGCGATAACAGTCAACAAAGGTGCCCGCCGACTTGAGGACGGCGTCGGCGTGATCGGGATGCCCGGCGGCTTCCTCGGCAGGCGCAACCCAACACGAGTAGCCTGGATAGTTGAAGACGATGGTCGGGTCGACATAACCCTTGGCAAAGGCTTCCATTTCCTCCGCTGCTTTGCCAACGTCGCCAGCTTCGGCCGCCAGTCGCCCGAGCACAAAGTGACTCGCCACGGCACCATTCACCTCTGATAGGTCCGCCTTCGCGGTTTGCAGCGTGATCCGCGCGGTCACCAAGTCATGGAGCCGGACCTCGACGTCGGCAATACTGATCGCGGCGACGGCACCGACATTAGATCCCGCGCCGCCGGTGGCTTCGGCATCAGCCGCGAGCGCGTCGTGCCACGGCCTGAGATTCCACACGAGCACGTCGACGTTCTGGTAATAGGTTTCGGGCGCGCGGCCGGGCCTCCCGCCCGCTATTCGCCGCATGTCTTCGCCCGCCCGCCACGCCCCTTCCTCGTTACCGAGCGCCCAAAGCGTATTCATGACGTTGTTGTGCCCAACCCAGTAGTCTGGCTTCAGTTTCAGGGCCGTGCGATAGAGCGAAAGCGCCTCGTGCGGTTGCCCGATGCTGGCAAGAGCGTTGGCCCACGTATTGAGGAGGTAGGGCCGGTCCGCCATCTCAGCGCCTGCGAGCGATAAGCGGCTGAAAGCAATCGCTTCCTCGTTGCGACCCCGGCTGCTGAGGTAGTAAGCCCAGAGTACCGGCTCCGACTGGGCATAAACGTACTCGGCCGCCCCGACAGTCAGCTTGGCGAGGTCGCCTGCGGAGCCCGTGAAAGTCTTGGGCGCAACACCGTCACCGCGGACCGTGAGCGCGAGGCCGTCCGTTTCGGTCTGGACGAGTTCGCCATCGATGTGCAAGTCGTGCCCGAAACGCGCCTTGAGCATCCGGGACATCTCGCCAAGGGAAATACCGGTCTCCGGCACGGCGAGCTTGATCTCCCCCGTCCAGGCGTTGGCGAGGTCACGCTTCGAGGCGTCGGCACGCGTGGCATTCTGGAGACGTCGCAATTCGTCGAGTAGGCCAGAGGCGACCGCTTTACCGGACACGCCGCCTGCGGCCAGTGCCGGGGGCGCGTCAAAGGGCTCGACGACCACGCTGCGGGAGGTAAACGCATCCCGCAGCATCACGACGACGCCAGCAGTGAGCACGGTTGCGAGCAGCGCGATAAAGAATTGGAATGCAACGCGCAGGCGCAAGCCGACCCGTCGGATCCTCTCCTCGCGCAGTTGATTACGCAGATGGGAAAGGCGCAACGCGTGTTCGTCTTTGAGATGCGCAGCTTGAATCTCGAGGAGCTGCGCCTGCTTCTCCAGGAAGACCTCGGTCTTCTGCGCAACGCCAGAATCATTTCCCGACAGCCGGGCGGCTACGGCCGCTGCGAACGCTTCAGCGCGAGCCAGGGCCTCTAGAGCCTCTACTTCCGGCTTCTCCTCCTCGTCCCCGAGGATTCCGCCAAGCAAGCCTTCCGCCATCTCGCTCCCCCAAAGGTACCTCGCTTGTAGTGCTCGAGGATGCTACGCGTAAGCAGCGCGCTGTAAAGCTGAGGTCATGGACTCTACGCTCCGCCGATTAGCCCGTTGCGTGGCGTCAAGGCGTAATCCCCGAACGGTTACGGTCGCCCTGTCTCAATGCGAGGCTATCGGTACGCCGAGGTACTCCTGCAGGATGTCGACGATTGCGCCGGAGCATTCGTCGCCGATGCTGACGGAGTTTTCACTCATGCCGCCGAGTCTGTCCACCCAGTTGCGCTCCCTGGGTTGTTGCTCCCAGACCGAGAACAGAGTGAGCTCGTCGCTGGCGCGCCGGTCTTCGGCCGCGGCCTTGATCGCGATCGCGATGAGGAAGAACGCCGAGTCGGAGGTGCCGGAGTTCGCCACTAACGACAGATAGCTCAGCGGCGAGGCGCTCGGCAGTGCCTGGGCGCGGTAGATGATGCGGCTCACCCTGTTGAAGGGAATCGTTCGCTCGCTGCGCCAGAACCAAAACCAGCGGGTTGCGACCAGCACCTGCTGGCTGCGGCGATTGATTGTCACGCAGCGGCTATATAAAAACAGTACGAGTAATTGCGCCGCCCATGGCGTGCAGCCGTGGACCCGATCGGACCCGACCTCGATATTCGGCGCGATGCGCAGTAAGGCCATACTTTTCCGAGCATATGGCAGACTTGGCCTTGGCACACGTGTCCGCCGCACAAGCGTGCAATGACGGAGTAGCCGATGGCGACTGTGACGGGCCTCTACATCTATCCCGTGAAATCCGCGCGCGGCATGCCCAGGACGCGTGTACGGATCACCGCAGGCGGCTTCGAGTGGGACCGCCATTGGATGCTCGTCGATGCCGATGGGAAGTTCATCACTCAGAGGACGCACCCGCAGCTCGCGCGCATCGTGCCCGAGATTGGCGCTGATTCCCTGACCCTCACGACAGCTGATCTGCCGCCGCTTCGGCTGCCGCTCGAGCCACGGGGTGAGGCCATTCCGGTTCGCGTCTGGGATTATGTCTGTACAGCTCTAGACCAAGGTCTCGTGGCGAGCGAGTGGCTGGGCCGGGCTCTCGGGCAATCCATCAGGCTCGTTCGCGTGTCGCCGCTGATGGAGCGGGCGGCCAATCCCAAGTTCGCCGGAAGCACCTACGCGCCCGTGGCGTTTCCCGATGGCTTCCCCGTTCTCGTGTGCAACGAGGCATCCCTTGCGTACCTCAACCAGCGGCTTCCGCAGGCCATCCCAATGGACCGATTTCGGCCAAATCTCGTGCTGAGCGGGTTGCCCGCCTTCGCCGAAGATCGTATCGATTCCTTGCGTATTGGGGACATTACCTTGCGTCTCGTGAAGCCCTGCACGCGCTGCATAATTCCTTCGGTCGATCATCTTAGCGGCGCGCCCTCGACCGACCCTTTCCCTGTACTGCGTACCTTCCGCTTCGACCGTGCTCTGCGCGGCGTGACCTTTGGCGAGAACGCTGTTATCGCTACCGGGAGCGGGAGCGTGCTCGAGGCGGGCTCCGATTGCGTCGTCACATTCGAAGAATCCGCAGTACTGAACACCTGAAGTGCTATTTCGGCCGCGCGCGGGCCGGCACCCGTGCGGGTTTTCACCCATTGATGCATGGGCGCACAAAATGTGCGCAGCGGCACGGCCCCGCGAATGCCCTATCCCCCAAACTCGGCAGTCACGGATGGGGGTATGGTGAATCAGTTTTTAATCGGGCTTGCCGCATTGGCGGTCATCGCGGCCGCGGCCTTCGGGATCTGGTGGCTCCGCGTGCACTCTCGAAAAGACTTCGGACGTGCCGACGCGGCGCATCGCGCAGCCTTTGAACAATCGCCTAACAGCGTGCTCATCGTCGACGCCGCCAGCCTGAAGGTCATCGACGCGAATGCTTCATTACAGCGTAGCCTTGGCTATACGCTGAGCGAAGTGTGTGGAGTGAGCGTCGCCCAGCTGTTCACCGATGAGAGCGGCGAGCCGGAAGCGCTGATCCGCAGGCTCCGCGATCCCAACCTACGGCTGCCCTTCGAAATCTGCCAGCGCTCCAAGACCGGCGCCCTCCGCAGTGTCGAAGTAACTGTGCAGCGCCTGGACCTGGGGAAGCGCCACCTGCTCGTGCTGGCGGCGCACGACGTAACGGTACGCCGAAAGGTCGAAGCGCAGCTGCTGGAGAAGCAGCAGCGCCTTGATCACCTCGCGCACCACGATCAGTTGACGGGTCTGCCGAATCGTTTGTATCTGGCAGCTCACTTGCCGGGCGCGATCGCGGAAGCGAAGCGCACCAGCGCGATGCTCGCGGTGCTGTTTCTCGATCTCGATCGCTTCAAGCACATTAACGACTCGCGTGGACATGAGACGGGCGACAAGCTGCTGAAGGCGGTCGCGCAGCGCATACGGGAGACGATGCGCACGGAAGACATGGTCGTGCGCATGGGCGGCGATGAGTTCATCGTCGTGCTGAAGACCGTGAAGAACACGGACCAGGTGAATGAGGCGGCGGGCCGGATTACCGAGGCTCTGTCAGCTCCGGTGATCGTCGATGGCCGGCCGCTCGTGACGACCGCGAGTATTGGGGTGAGCCTCTACCCCCGTGACGGCTCGGACATGGGTGAGCTGCTCCGACACTCCGACACCGCGATGTATCAGGCGAAGGATCGGGGGCGCAACAATTTCCAACTCTTCAGTCCGATCATGGCGCGGCGCTTGAAGGAGCGCATGGCGATCGAGACGAGCTTGCGCACGGCGCTGCAGACGGGGCAGCTCGATGTGCACTACCAGCCGATCGTGGATATCCAGACGAGTCGCGTGGTTGCGCTCGAGTCACTGCTGCGCTGGAAGCATCCGTCGCATGGATTCGTGCCGCCGGAGCGGTTCGTTGCGGTCGCGGAAGAGGCCGGGCTCATCGTGCCGATCGGCGAGTTTGTTCTGGCGCGCGCGGTGGAGGACATTGCGCGTTGGCGTCAGGTGGGATGCGTGCAGGTGCCCGTCGCAGTCAACATATCGGCGGTGCAGCTGCAGCGGTCCAATCTGCCGGCGACGATCACGAGGCTTACGCAGCAGCATGGTGTCAGCCCGAAGATGCTGCAGCTCGAGTTGACCGAGAGCGCCGTATTCGAGCGGCGCGAGGGGCGTACTGGCGAATCCAACGAGGACGCAGTAGGGCGCCTGCGGGAGCTTGGTGTGCGTATAGCCATCGATGACTTCGGCACTGGATACTCCAGCCTCTCGTATCTCAAGCGCTGGCGCGTGGATTATCTGAAGATCGACCGCAGCTTCGTGCGCGACCTGGTTACTGACATGAGCGATCTTGCGATCGTGGGCGCCATCATTGCGATGGCTCGCCATCTCAACATCCAGGTAGTGGCCGAGGGTATCGAGGGTTGGCAGCAACTCGAGAAGCTGCGGCAGCTCGGCTGTTCCCTGGCGCAGGGCTATCTGTTCGCGAAGCCAGTGCCCGAAGAGCAGTGCCGCCGGTATCTGTCCGGCGAGCCGCTTGACCTCACCGAGCATGATCCCCTGCTCGAGGCATTGGAAGCGACGGGCACCTGAGGCTGCGCAAAGGCACCGGCGGCTAGCAACTCACGACGCGGGATCTTCATGACGCGTCTGGCCTCGATGCGCTGCCAGCACGGCCTGCAGATCGCTCAGCGTATCGGCTTCACCCGCAGGCTTGTCCAGGCGGCGGCGCATGATGCGTGGGAAGCGGAGCGCGATACCGGACTTGTGCCGGCTCGAGGCGGCGATGCCTTCGTACGCTAACTCAAATACCTGTGTCTGCTCTACCTGGCGCACGGGCCCGAATTTCTCGGTCGTATGCAACCGAATCCAGCGATCGAGGTCTGCTATCTCGACGTTGCTGAGACCCGAATATGCCTTAGCGACCGGGACTAGCTCGCCGTTGCTCCAGACTCCGAACGTGTAGTCAGTGTAGAGATTCGAGCGTCGGCCGTGGCCCGGTTGGGCGTAGAGCATCACGCCGTCGAAGGAGTACGGGTCGATTTTCCACTTCCACCACGAGCCGCGTTGGCGGCCGGTGCCGTAAGGCGAATCGAGTGACTTTAGCATCAGGCCCTCGACGGCCCGGGCGCGCGACTCGGTGCGGAGGTTTGCGAGTTGCTCCCAGCTGCTCGCCGTGATTGCCGACGAAATACCCAAAGAGTCAGGAGCATTCGCGCTCAGAGCCTCGAGGCGTGCCCGGCGCTCACGCAGCGGCAGCGCCCTCAGATCGGTGTAGTCCTGCTCGAGCAGGTCGTAGGCCAGAAAGCGCACCGGCACCTCTTTGAGAATGGCAGGGCTCAGCTTCTTTCTACCGATACGCTGCTGCAGGTCTGCAAATGGTTGAATGGCGCCATCTCGCCAGGCAACGAGCTCTCCATCGAGTACGACCCCGTCGGGCAACTGCGCGGCCGCTGCCACAACTTCAGGAAACCGTTCCGTGACCAGGTCCTCGCCGCGCGACCAGATGAAGCATTTGCCCTCCCGTCGGATGAGCTCGCTGCGGATACCATCCCACTTCCACTCCGCGAGCCAGTCGGAAGTCGGCCCGAGCGTTGCCGGATCCGCTTCCAGCGGCGAGGCGAGGAAGAAGGGGTAAGGAGCAGATGGATCGGAGGCCGAAGCTTCCGACGAGCGGAGGTTCTCCCAGAACTCCGCGCTGGGACGCCATTCGCCCATGATCCGGCGTGTTACGTCATTGCGCTCCAGCTTCAAGACCTCTGCCAGTGCGCGGGTGACGAGCAGCTCCGAAACTCCGACGCGCAATTCGCCAGTGAGCAGTTTGTTGAGGATGAAGCATTCCCGATAAGGAAGCGTGCGCCACCATTCGATAATGGCGACTCGCTGCTGCTCGTCATCCACCTCGCGCAGGGGGAGTAGCCGAGCCTCGATCCAGGTCGACAGCGGCAGATCCGGCACCACAGCCGCGGCCGCGAGATTGCCTTCCATGAGCAGGGCGACGGTCTCGGCCAGATCTCCCACCGCTGAATACGATTCCTCGACGAGCCATTCCGGCAGATCGCTGACCTCGATCAGCCAGCGCCACAGCAGGCTCTGGCCGATGAAGCGTTTCAGCCGGCGGCCCGACAGAATGTAGGCCGCCCAGGCGGCGTCCGCGGGCGTTGCAGTGTTGAAATAGCGCACCATCGCGGCGACCTTGAGGTTCGTCGATGTCGTGGTGTCCAGTTCTTCGTACAACTCGCTGAACGCGCGCATCAGTCTTCGGCGCCGTAGGATGTTTGCAGTGCGCTTGCCTCGACGCCCCGCTCGTTGAAGTAGCGCGTCAGAGCGTCTGAATACCCGTGCGTGAGCAGGATCTTCTTGGCCCGTGACGCAGTGCAGGTTTCGATGAGAGCGGGCCAGTCCGCGTGATCGGAAATCACAAAGCCGCGGTCATAACCACGGCGCCGGCGGTCGCCGCGCACGCGCATCCACCCCGAACAGAACCCGGTCGCATGGTCGCCAAACCTTCGCATCCAAGGTGTACCGGCCGCGCTCGGTGGCGCGAGGATCAGGGCGCCTCGAAAGTCCGTTTTCTTCTCGGTGCCGACTGGAAGCGTCGGCAGCATGGAAACCCCTGCCCTGCGGTAGACACCGGTCAGTGAGTCAACAGCGCCGTGGACATAGACCGGTTCATGGGTAAAGGCGCGCAGCTCGGAGAGAACGCGCTGGGACTTGCCGAGTGCATAGCAGAACAGGGCGGAGGCGATGCCGCGCTCGCGGTTTGCCATCCACCAGCGATGGATTTCCTCCACCACCCGCGGGGTCTCCGGGAAGCGGTACACGGGAAGAGCGAAGGTGGCCTCGCTGATAAACACATCGCATTCGACCGGCTCGAACGCAGCGCAGGTCGGGTCCGGCTGGCGTTTGTAGTCGCCGGAAACCACCCACACCCGGCCTTCGTGCTCGATACGGACCTGCGCGGAGCCCAGAATATGGCCGGCCGGGTGCAGGGAGACGCTAGTCGTCCCCAGTTGTACCCGGGTCCCGTAGTCCACCGGCGTGACCTCCCGGTCCCCTCCCAGTCGCTGGCGCGCGATACCGGCTCCGGGACGTGCGAGAATGTAGCGAGCGCTACCGTGGCGCAAATGATCGCCGTGACCATGTGTGATGACGGCGGTCTGCACCGGTTGCCAGGGGTCTACGTAGAAGTCTCCGGGCGGACAATAAAGCCCGTTCGCGGTGACGACGACGAGCGGTTCGGGGGCGGAAATCATGAGTATCGAGAGCTTGGCCGGTGCGTTTTCCGAGAAGCCGCGGGCGTCGCGACAATGTGCTGGCGCGGTGCTGATGATTAGGCCAGCGGCGTTTGATTACAACCCGGAGACCGCGCTGACCAACAAGATGCAGCGGCCGGATGAGCACGCCTTCGGAAGGGAAGGTTCAGGTGCAACTGCCGGTGCGGCATCGAGCGGAACTACGGATGCGCCCGGAAGTGCGGCCGTCAATGCATATCCGGGCCTCAACGTGCAGTCCCAGGCGCGCGCCGAGTTCGATGGCTTGGTGAAAGCCCTCGCGAGTGAGGGCATCACCGTCTGCGCGGTCGATGACACTCCAGAGCCTTTGAAGCCGGACGCGGTATTTCCCAACAACTGGGTGAGTTTTCACGAGGATGGCACAGTCGTGCTGTACCCGATGCAAGCGCAGACACGCAGACGCGAGCGCCGACAGGAAGTCATCGATGCCGTCGTGAGTCGGCTGGGGTTCAGGGTATCGCGAGTACTGGATCTCACACATCACGAAGCGCAAGGCCGGTTCCTCGAGGGGACGGGAAGTCTGATCCTCGATCACATCGAGCGGGTTGCCTATGCCGCCGTTTCGCCACGTACGCATCCGGACGTTGTTGAGGAATGGTGCGAGGAGATTGGCTACGAGCCCTTCATTTTTGAGACGTTCGATCGCACCGGCGTGCCGCTTTATCATACCAACGTGTTGCTGTGCCTCGGGGCGCGGGTGGCAGTGATCGGGACGGAAGCGATAGCACGCGATGAGCGTGCTCGCGTGCTGGATCGGCTCAGGGCGAGCGGTCGCGAAGTTGTCGAAATCGGACATGATGAGATCGAGCATTTCGCGGGCAACATGCTGGAGCTCGCGACATGGGACGAAGCATTGGGTGACTGCAGCGTGCTCGTGATGTCGGAGGCTGCGCGGCAAGGTCTTCGGCCGGACAATTTCGCGCGCCTGTCGGCGTGTACGGACGCCGTACTGGCGGTCCCTGTGCCCACTATCGAGCGACTCGGGGGTGGCAGTGTTCGCTGCATGATCGCCGAAGTGTTCTTGCCGGCGTAACGGAGTTATCCGGGTGATCGAATTGCTGGTCTTTGTGCCGTGACGGAATTCGTTGTCAAAGTCGGCCTGAGCTATCTGCTCGGGTCGATAATAGGAAGCCTCGTCGTTGGCCGCCTTCGCGGCGGCGTCGATATTCGCAGACTCGGCAGCGGTAATGCCGGAAGTACGAATGCGCTGCGCACACAAGGAAAGGGGTTCGCGTTCTGGGTGTTTCTGATCGACATTGGCAAGGGATGGGTCGCGACCGGAGTGCTGGCGCCGCTCCTCCTCCCGGGCATTCTTCATGGGGTGGAGCCAGCTCCGCCGCAGCTACGTGACTGGCTCGCCGCGGCTTGCGGGAGCGCGGTGATATTGGGACACGTCTACCCGGTGTGGTATGGATTTCGGGGTGGCAAAGGCGTCGCGACAGTCGTGGGCGCGGTGTTGGGGCTCTCCCCCTGGTTGCTGGTGCCCATGTTAGCCACGTGGCTGATCGCAGTCGTATTGGTGGGTTTCGTCGGACTTGCGTCGATACTGGGCGCGATCACTCTTGCCGTGGCCATCGCGGCGAGTGGTCGGGAGCCCCGCGTTCCACTGCTGACCTTTGGTGTGCTGACGGCGCTTCTCATTGCGTTCACGCATCGAGCCAACATCGCCCGGATGCTGGCTGGTACCGAGCCGCGTGCACGGCGGCTCTGGCTTCTCGGCCTTCGGCAGGGGCGCTTGAAATGACGAACGATGCTGCACCCTTCTCGGATCCGATGAACCGGGGGAACGATCCGCTGGTTGCGCGCGTGTCGGTTGCGCTGGCGGATGGGCAATTCCACTCAGGCGAGGAACTTGCGAAAGCGCTCGGCGTAAGTCGAAGCGCCATCTGGAAAGCGGTCCGATCCCTGCGCGATTTGGGCGCCACGCTGCACGCTGTGCGCAATCGCGGCTACCGACTGACAACTGCAAGCGAGCCCCTCGCCGCTGGGGCGATTCGTGAGCGCCTTTCACCTGATGTGAGCGCCCGAGTTAAGAGTCTTGAAGTCGCCTGGTCAGTCGGCTCGACGAACACCGTTCTGCTGTCTCGCGCGAATCCCTCCAACGGTTCCAGTGAAGTGATGCTCGCGGAATATCAGACGGCCGGACGTGGCCGTCGCGGGCGCGCCTGGCTAGCGCCGCCGGGGGGCTCGATCTGCCTGTCATTGAGCTGGACGTTTCGCGGCGTACCCGCTGACTTGAGCGCGCTCGGCCTCGTCATCGGTGTCTGCAAACTGCGCGCACTCCGCGAGCTCGGCGTCGCCAATGCGAAAGTCAAGTGGCCGAACGACATCCTGGTTGATGATCGCAAGTTGGGTGGCATTCTCATCGAACTGCGCGCCGAATCCGGCGGCCCAGCGTGCGTCGTGATCGGTATCGGACTCAACGTGGCTCTCGGCGCGCCGCTGCTCGCGAAGATCGCCGAGACGGGTATTGCGGCCACCGATCTGATCACGGCCGGATTGTCTAAACCGTCACGTAACGCTGTTGCCGGCGCGCTTGTGGTTTCCTGTATCCGTGGATTGCTGGATTTCGAGACCGAGGGCCTGCGGCCATTCATCGAAGAATGGCGAGACGCGGACGCGCTGCGCGGGCGGATGGTCGACCTTCGAGGAGGCACCGATGAGGTCGCCCGCGGATTGGCGAGGGGCGTCGACTTACACGGCGCTTTGCTGGTGGAGACTCCGGAGGGGCTGAAGAAGTTCCTCTCTGGTGATGTGTCTGTAAGAGTGAGTTAGCGTCGTCGGTGTAAACACGTGTGGTTAAGGGTTCTTTGTGAACGTTCTCCTGATTGATATCGGTAATACGCGCATCAAGTGGGCGCGCTTCGACGGCCAGTGCCTCGGCAGGCAGCACGCTGCCGTTCACTCCGGCTGGGGTGGTGAGGACTATGCACGGCGGGTGATTGGGTCAGCGCGCGGCCTCGAACGTATCCTGGTGGCGAGTGTTGCTGGGTCGCGGGTAGACCGAAGTCTTGCCCTGGGTGCGCGCCGCGCGAGAGTAGCTGCCCCAGAATTCGTGGCATCCCGGCGGCGGGCCGGGGGCATCACCGTTGGATACGTCGAGCCCTGGCGGCTTGGTGTCGACCGCTTTGTGGCCACCATCGGAGCCCATCAACTCTCCAAGGGCAGGCCCGTCTGCGTCGTGGGTGTTGGCACGGCCATGACCATCGACCTCGTAGGCGCAGACGGCCGCCACCGCGGTGGCGCCATCATCCCTGCCCCCAGCCTCATGGTAGACACGCTCCTGGAAAACACAGATGGCATCCGTCGCCGTGCCCAACGCGGGTCCGGCGTCGGCACCAGCCTGTTCGGCCGCTCCACCCAGGCGGCGATCGTCCAGGGATCCCGCTACGCGGCAGCCGCTCTCATCGACCGCGCAGTCGGCGAGGCTCGCGCTCTGGGCCGGGGCCGCGCGCCCCTGGTGATGCTGACTGGCGGGGGTGCCCCCGCGATCCAGTCGCTAATTCAGAGCGACTGCACCAGCGTCCCTGACCTGGTGCTGCAGGGCCTGGCCGTTCTCAGCGAAGAACCCAGTCACCCCGCGCCCGCTGTCTGATTTAGAATCAGTCCGTGCGTGCTGCATTCTTCCTGCTGCTGTTTGCCAACCTGAGCTACCTCGCGTGGGCCCAGTGGATCGACGTGCCCCAGCCGGCACCGGCCAATGCTGCTTTTGCCAAGCTGCCGCGCCTTAAGCTGGTCACTGAAGTGTCTCCGGACGAAGCCGCACCTTCCTCGGCCAGCGCTCGAAGAACAGCCCTGCAAATGCCTGCCGCAACCGCCCGCTGCATTTCCCTTGGCCCTTTCAGCGATGTCGCCAGCGCAACCCGCGGCGCCGCCCAACTGCGCGAGAAGGGCTTCACCCCGACGCAGCGCTCCGAAGACGGCGAGATCCCCAAGGGCTTTTGGGTGTACATCGGCGGCCTCACAAGCGACGTTGAGGTGACGAAGGTCGTTCGCGTCCTCGAGCAAGCCAGCATCCAGGACGCCCATCTCATGCCGGCATCCGGCGAGGCGCGACGGGTCTCGGTGGGCCTCTTCAGCGACCGCCAGCGCGCCGACCGGCGAGCCCAAGCGGTGCAGAAACTGGGACTCCAGCCCGAGGTTGCGGAGCGAAAGTTGCCGGGTACGGTTTTTTGGGAGGATGTGATCCTCCCAGCGGGAACCGCCAGCCTGTCGACGCAAGACCTCTCCGGCGAAGGTCCGGGCTCGCGTATGGAGGCGGCACCGTGCCCTGGCGGCCCAGGGCAACCGGATACGATGCCCACACGGTCGCCCACCTTCCCGACCAAGGTTGCGGGGGCATCTAAGGTGCCCTGACCGGCCCGGCTGGGTACAATATGCGGTAGCTCCCCAGGACGGCGGCAGCCTCCTTCGAGTGAGCGCGCGGAGCAGAATCCGCTGGTCGGGACAGCCATTTCTATTTTGACGATGCCGGCTTAGCACAGTTGGTAGTGCACCTGATTTGTAATCAGGGGGTCGGGGGTTCGAATCCCTCAGCCGGCACCAAGAACTCGCGCGAAATCAATAAGCTAGGATTGCGAGACCAACACTCAGAGATTTTTAGCTACCAACTCTAGCTACCAAGAAAAGATTTGCTCTCGGCATCCATCAAGTGGATCGCGGCCACGCGCGGGTGCGTAGTCGCAAACCTTGCCGGTCGATGCTTCTGCATCAGTCGCCCAGACCAGCGTACAGCTTGGCAAGCCAGTCCAGCGGGCTATGGCTGCCCGTGGGTTCGAAGGCTGCACGGCTCGAGACAATCAGGTCAATCTCGGTTCCCGCTCCGATGGCACTCCTCACCGTGAGCCGCGCGCCGATTCTCTCCGACCGCTCGCGCATCCCCGCTAGTCCCCAGTGACCTTCCCGGCCGGAACGCACAATCGCTGGATCCATTCCGCAACCATCGTCACGAATCACCAGGCGAAAGCGATTGCGAGCATACTGAAGCACCGTCTCGACGAGCTTGCACCGCGAGTGTTGGAACGCGTTGGCGAGTGCCTCGCCGCCGATGCGATACACCTCATAGCGTATCGACGGCCGTAACGCTCGCGGTATACCCTCCAAGATCAACCGATATTCGATCTTCTCATCGACTGCGAGGTCCTGCGGTATCTGCGCGAATGCGCGCTCCAGGTCGTCACGCTTCGAGCATGCGGCGCGAAGGTCGCGAACCGCACTGCGTCCTTCATCGATCGTTTGCCGTAGGAGTTGTACCACCCTCTCCACCCGGTGCTTGCCGCTCGCGTCGCGCGGAATTTCGCTGTCAGCGACCTGGAGCTGCAGCGAAGCACTCAACAGTCCCTGGAACAACGTGTCATGGAGCTCCCGGGCGATGCGCTCGCGCTCGAGGAGTCGCGTCTTGAGGCGGCTGCGTTCCCGGGCGGTCACCTGCCTGACACGCAGGGCGCAAACAAACCACAGGAATATCAAGCCCGCCAGGGTGCACAGCACCAGGAAAGTCTTGGTTTGCACAAACGTCGGAGGAATGGAAATCGCGAGCGTCGCGCCCGATTCGTTCCAAACCCCATTTTCGTTCGTCGCAACGACGCGGAAGCGGTACCCCCCCGGGTGGAGGTTGGTGTAGAACGCTTGCCTACGCGCACCAGCATCGAGCCACGTCTCATCGAACCCCTCCAGCCGATAACGGAAGCGTGTGCGCTCCGGCCGCGTGAGATTCAGTGCGGTATAGTCGATCTGCAGACTGCGGATGCCCTTGGCGAGCTGTACAACGCCGGTCGTGGCAAACATTTGCCCCCCGGCAGTCAATGACCGGATCACCAATGGCGGCGGAATCTCGCTCCGATGTATGTGCGCTGGATCAATCCATGCGACACCTTCGCTGCCTGCGAACCACAGCCGCCCATCGGTGCCTTCAATTGCCGTCGGAAGGGGGCGCACGCGCTGCGCGAGGCCGGGATACCCGTCTCCGGCATCGAATAACTCGAACGGGACCTTATAGCTTCCGCTGCGCAACGCCTTCTCGAGGTCCGCAGCGGCAATGCGGACCGCACCACGGAAGCCGTTCAACCACACATCACCGTTGCTGGTCTCGACGATTCCCGTCACGCCCTCCAACACGGTAGGATCCGCGGGCGCTGTCAGCGCGTGAAAGCGGCCGCCGCCTAAGACGGCAATTTGTGCCTCGCTTGCAACCAGGGTGTGTCGTCCGGGATGGATCGCGAAAATCGTGCCGATCTGCAGTCCCTCCTTGGCGCCAAACACGGTCGCCCGCTTTGGACCGACGACGGCTATTCTGCCATCGCGATAGCCGAACCACAGACGCCCGGTACCATCGCGTGCTTGCACTTGCGGCCGCGTATCGGGCAGCTCAGGAACGTCCCCGTTGGGCTTCCACTCGCCGTTTTGGAAGCGTAACAAGTGACTGGCTCGCACCGCGGAGACCCAAGGGTCACCAGCCGAATCAATCGTGAGAGCGTGAACCATTTGGCCGTGGAGATCGTCGGGCAACTCCGCCACCTTTATGAAGCGCTCGCCGCCTTCCTGGCGCCATATTCCTTCACGCCCACCGATCCACAGGACGCCGTTGGTGTCCAGGTCGGCGGCAGTAACGCCCAGGGTGATCTGCGGGGCGACACGCACCAGGCGCGTGTCAAACTTCCACAAGCCGTCGGTGGGCATGGATTCGTCCCCGGTGATATGGGTCCCGATCCATACGCTACCGTGAGCACCCGCGGCCAACGCGTAAAACCCCATTTCGTCAACCGGTAACGGAAGTTTGCGCACCTTCGGAGGCCGGAAACGATCCAGACCGGCGTTGGTGCTGACCCAGATGTTTCCTTCGCGGTCCTCCATCATCGCCTTGGGTAGTGAACCCGTGAGTCCGTTCTTGGCAGAGAAGGTATCGTCGCTGGTGTGTCCCTCGAGTAAGAATTGCCGGAACGGTTCACGGGGAGGCGGCCAGTGAGACAGAACCGCTTCATGTATTGACCAAAGACTCCCATCACGATCTATGAGCAAGATGTAAGAAGTGCTTGCGTTACTCCATGACGTGCGCGGCTTAGTGGCATCTTGTCCGGGCAGCGGATGCACTCCCGTGCGGTCCAGGTACCAGGCTCGACCGTCAGGGGACTGACAGAATTCGCTGAATTCTGCGGCCGGGAGTCCTGCGCGCTCGAATCGTCGGCTGCCGCGTGGGAGCAACAGAAGCTCCTTCTCACCTGCAACCCAGAGCGTGCCGTGTTGATCCAACAAAAGGTTGGTCGCGGAGCGATCCGCAAATCCCGACTCACTGCCGATGCGTTGCCAGCGCTTGCCGTCGAAACGATGCAGACCCAAGGAGCTCGCGGCCCACATCGCGCCTTGCGCGTCCTGCACGAAGTCCAAGATGGTTCCTTTGTCCATACCCTCCGGCTCGGCATAGTGTGTAAAGCGTCCGTTCTTCAACACGCTCGCGCCGCCGTAGACATAAGCGATCCAAAGCTCGCCCGATTCCAGTGCGACCAGACCATGAATCGCCTTGGAACGTCCAGGGTCCAAGCCCTCGATCGGGACGCGCTCGAACCGAATGCCATCAAACCTATAGAGGCCGGTTGAGGTGCCGAGCCAAAGCCAGCCGTCGGCAGTTTGTGCAAGCGCCCAGGCATCCGCCGGCGCTCCATCCTGAGCCTTCCAAGCAGTGTGAATGTATTGTGCGATCGTCAGGGCGCGATCTGGACTGTTGGTATCGATGTCCACCGCACCGTGCGCCAGCGAGCTGGAAGTAGCTAAGAGGCTTGCGCAGCCCACCCCGATAATCGCGGCCGCTACGGAAATCAGTCCCCGCCTTTTTTTGCCGCGCGTCCCCAGGGTCGGATGGTCCCGTTCGCCTTCTTCCGCGCTTTGATGGTGGCCATTAATCTTCACGGCCCTCATTGCTCACGTCATCGCCACTGCTTCGGCTCTTCAGTTGCATGGCTACTTCCTTTAAGTTGGCGGAATGCGAACGGTCGGCTTACCTGCCGGGCTCGACGTAGTTCATTCACGAGCGGCGCTGTGCTTCAGCGCTTTCTTGCACCTCGTTTCGCAAGCGAGGAGCGCAATTCCGCGTAGCCCGGCGCAACCATTGGGTAGTCCGGCGGTAGATGCCAGCGCGCCCGGTACTCCTCCGGCGACAGCGAGTATTTGCGTCGAATGTGCCGCTTGAGCGTCTTCAAACGCTGGCCATCATCGAGGCAGACGAGATAGTCCCGGGTCACGGATTCGGCGACCGGAACGGCCGGCACCCGCTGTACGGCTGTGCTCGCCGCGGACTTCACTCCAAGCAAAGCATCGTGGATAACCTTGATGAGATGTGGGAGGTCGCCTACCGCGACCGCGTTATGGGACACGAAGCCGGCAACGACTTGCGCGGTCAACTCCGTTAGATTGTAGGCTGCGCGCTTCATGAGCTGGCACACGAGAACTGCGCTACCCCCTCCCGCAGCACGAATTGCGCAGTGGCTTTGGGGGTGAGAGACATGCGGGGAAGACTAGACGGAGATAGTGCCTTCCGGCTCGTCCCCTGAAAGGGGGATAACGCGCCTGGTCAGGGAGGCAAAGCCGCGGTCTATGGAGGCGACGCCCAGTTGCGCCGCCGTGGAAAAACTACCGACGCAACACCAAGTCTTTACTAAAAAAATACCTTTAATTCACGACGAAAACGCGACTTAGCGTTAGTCTGCCCGCATTCGTTCGCAGGGCGGAAGTCCACGCAGTAACAGGACGAGGAATCTGGCATGACGGGACATGGCATTCCAGTCGGCATTCAGGACACAGAGGGCTGTGTAACCGATCCTCCGCTCCGTTCGGAAATCAATGTCCCAGACAGCGCTTTTTGTCTGTGGGATGACGACGCCTCGCCGTACTCCCCGCGGCACGCGAATTGGGCTCCTGAGAGACGTGTGAACGAGGTGTTACTGCTCGGCGAGGTCCGACGCAATCTCACGGGTGCGGATTCCGGACAAATCCGGCGTGACGTACGGCGCGCACGCCGCCTGATGCTCAAGTGGCACCTCAGCGAGGGTTTCGAGCTGATCGATCGAATTGAGCGCGCTCTGGGCGACTTACCGTCGGACGTCGCGCGACGGGCGCGCGCCGAAACCAGCGTTCTGCGCGCCATCGGTGTCGCCCTTCAGGATGACAGTCTAAGTGCGCTTTATATCGCATTGCGGGTTCTCAGAGATGACGATATCTCTCCACACGCGCGCACGGCTGCCTTGGCTGTCTGCCGCTTTGCGTATTGGCGGCTGAGAGACTTCGACAGCTTACATTGCCTTCCGCGACATCCGCCGACCGTAGTACTTGCGAGACGGGATGCAATGTCAGCCGTTCTCAATCTTTGCGTCGAAGCCGCCGTCGAGCTCGAGCAGTTGCGGCTGTCGGCGGCCAAGATGCTGGCGCTGGATGCCCTGGAGATGGCTCGGACAGTATGCGGGCCGGATACCGGGCTGGCAGCGTTGCCCGCGAGTATTGTCGCGCAGGTCCTCTATGAGCAGGGATCACTGTATGAGGCCGAGGCATGCATTCGGGGTCGCCTTCGGGTGATCAACGCCTTCGGCGTCCTGGAATGCGCGTCGCGTGCCTACCTCGTTCTTGCGCGCATAGCGATGCATCAAGGCCGGGACGTTTTCGCGGCGTCAATTCTCCAGGAGGCCGAGGAACTCGGGGAGCGACGAGGGTGGGCGCGACTCATTGCGATGAGTATGGGCCAGCGGGTCGATTTATTGCTGCGGCAGGGCCGCATCACGGAAGCTCAACTCGGCGCGGAGCGGCTGGATCAATTGGCCGCTCAGTATCCAACACGCGCGGACGGGGCAGACCCTGGTGTTCAATCCTATCGTCGCATTGCGTACGCTCGGCTCGCGCTCGCGTCTGTTGCCGCTGCGGACACCGTGGCGATCTTGCGGCAACTTCATCATGACGCGGTTGGCAGGCATGATCTGTACTCGGCGGTGCGATTGGCTGTCCAATTGGCCGCATCGCTGGATCTCACTGGTGAGCCGGACGAGGCGGATAGTCTCTTTCTGCGGGCCTTGAGCCTCGGCCGCTTCGCCGGCCTCTATCAAGCCTTCGTCGATGGGGGCGGCGAGATAGACCCCCTCCTGGTGCGCGCTTACGACCATACGCATCGACCTGGCGCTGCTTTTCGGGAGCTTTTACCCTATATCGGGAGCCTGGTCGCGCTCGATAAGGCGCGCAGCTCCAGGCGTTACGCCGCAAGAGCTACGATGCGCTCGAGCGAGGGTTTGAGCGTGAGGGAGCGCGATATCCTGATTCTGGTAGGCCGAGGACTTTCCAACAAGCGGATCGCTCGAGCCTTGACCATCGCCCCAGAGACCGTGAAATCGCATGTGAAACGAATTTTCCTCAAGCTGGAGGTCAAGACCCGGGCGCAAGCGGTAGCCAGAGCGGGAGCACAGGGCCATATCCAAACCGGGGGATCGTGGCTGCAGACGTCATGAAGGCATCATCACCCTCCTTCAGGATCGATACCATTCACCGATGCATATGGCGTGCGGGTGCTGGTGGCGGCGAGGAGCGCCTGAGTCTTGCGCCTAAGGCGTACCAGGTATTGCACTATCTGATCGATAATCCGAATCGCCTGATCACCCACGATGAATTGCTCAAGGCGCTTTGGAGCAACGTTCATGTCCAACCGGAGATCCTGAAGAGCCACATCCTGGCGATCCGGGCTGCATTGGGCGACAAGGCCGATGAGCCGCGATTCATCGAGACGGTTCGGGGCCGCGGATATCGGTTCATCGGGCCGGTCGCTGCCTTTTATGACGCCTCCCGGGTGACGACACTGCCGCGCGAGCCGGAAAGTATCGTTGGGCGGAAGGAGCCGCTTGAGAAGTTGGCGAGCCTTCTTTCAGCCGCCCGGTCGGGAGAATTTCAGGCGGCGTTCGTGACCGGCGAATCCGGTATCGGGAAGACAGCCTTGACCCGTCAGTTCCTGGCGACGGCCTTGACTCAGCCGGATGCTTTTGTTGCCACTGGTCAATGCGTCCAAGGGTTTGCAGGAGCGCTCGAACCCTACTATCCGGTACTCGAAGCATTGAGCTCGCTATGCGCAGGTCCCCTTGGCGCCACGGTCGTGCGCGCACTGGTAAGCGCCGCCCCGACGTGGGCGATTCAAATGCCAGCGCTGGTATCTGTCGAGCAGCGAACCCGACTGCAACAGCAACTCGCGGGAACGACACACGAACGCATGTTGCGCGAAGGCTGCGAGCTGATTGAATCGCTCGCTGCCGAGCGAACCCTGGTGTTGGTGCTGGAGGATCTTCACTGGGCGGACTACGCTACTCTCGACTTGCTCTCGGCCATGTGTCGGCGCCGCTCGCGTTCCAGGCTTCTCGTGATCGCGACCTATCGACCGCAGGATCTGGGCAGTGCGCGTCATCCACTCAACGAATTGGTTCCTGATCTGTCACTGCACAAGCTGTGTACGGAAATATCACTGGGGCCGCTGACCCAGGAATCGGTCGCCGAGTTGCTGAGCCCGCAGCCCTATGCGCAACCCAGCGCTCCCGATTTTATTGATCTGATTGGGACTCGCTCGGGTGGCAACCCCTTATTTCTACAGGCGACGCTCGATCACCTGGCCGATCGAGGTCTCGTCACCCGGACAGCAAGCGGCTGGCGGCTACTCGGGACCGCGAGTCAGATTCCATTTGAAGTGCCGAGCACGCTCGGCCGCCTGATCGAAGCCAGGTTCGAGCGGCTCTCCACAACCCAGCAGCGAGTACTCGAATCGGCCAGCATCACGGGAATGACTTTCAGCGCCCCGACGACCGCGCGGGCCGAAACGTTGGATCCGCAGGAGTTCGAGGATGCGTGTGAGGACCTGTCGAGGCGCTCATGCTTTATCAACCACGGCGGGATGACGATCCTTCCCAATTGCGGAGCGGTGCGCACGTACCGATTCAATCATGCCGTTTACCGCCAGGTTTTGTACGATCGACAGGGGCCCGTGCGCCGTGCCCGGCTGCACCTTGCCGTCGGCGAACGATTGGAGCAGATCTACCCGCCCGATCAGCGAAGGGAGCTTGCAAGCGAGCTCGCGCAACATTTCACTTCAGGTCAGGAGTGGGGGCGAGCGCTTGCGTATTTGCGCCTGGCACTTCGCACGGCGCAGCGGCGGTTAGCCCATCGCGACGCGCTCGCCATCATAGATCGTGCGAACGAGATCGCAGCCAGATTACCGGCCGATGCGCGCATCCCGGCGGAATTCGAGTTCCTCGAACGACGTGCTGCGATTTATAGGGCGGCACATGACTCCCGCGCGTTCGCGGCGTTCACGCGGCTTGCGGAAAGGGCCGTTCAGTATCGTGATGTCGATATCGAGGTTCGTGCGCTCCTGGGCTGTGCACACGCTGCGAGTTGGTACGATCTGAAACTCAGCACGAGGCTGCTGGATCAGGCGCTCGACTCGAGCGCCCGGCAACTCGACTCCACGTCTCGCGATGTCGCGCGGATCTCGATTTACGTCCGGCGGATTTGGGTTGCAGGGTGGAACGAGTCCGATGCTCGAGCCTGTGAGGAGGCTGTTGAGTCCCTGAAGGAGCGGGGCGATCGGCTGGCCACCGCGCGAGCGCTGATCAATCACAGCATGATCCGTATGATATCGACCCGTTATCGTGAAGCGCATGACAGCTTCAAGGAGAACTATGGGCTTCTACTCGATTGCCCTGACGATGACCTCACTGAATCGGACGTCTGGCGAGCCATTTGGATGTACCACGTCGGCGTCCCCTGGTCGCTGGTATTTCTCGGCGACTTCGGCGAGGCGCTGGCGGAATACGAGACCGGTATCACGGCATTTGAGCGAAATGAAGACCACTCCGCGGCGTACGCGCTGCGCATTTATCGTGGCGTGGCGCGCTTTTTTGCAATGGATTATTCAGGTGTGCTCGAAGCCTGCGAGCCTGTGGCGTCCCATGAGATAGGAAAGCGCGAAT
The DNA here is from genome assembly GCA_028293765.1 of Gammaproteobacteria bacterium. Taxonomy (GTDB): domain Bacteria; phylum Pseudomonadota; class Gammaproteobacteria; order Steroidobacterales; family Steroidobacteraceae; genus 13-2-20CM-66-19. The sequence goes on along the minus strand of JAQGOG010000140.1, from coordinate 23,866 downwards.
ATACGGGGCCGGAGATCTCCAGAATCCTGCCCTTCGAACGTAGAATTTCACTCGTCTTTTGCGGGCTCGCGTACGTTGAGCTCGGAAATGTTGTTGCCGCGCGCGAATGTCTCGCTGCCACCGAACGTGCCATGGAGCTTCAACCAGTGCATCTGGATTGGTACTGGCGACTCCCGTTGGAATGGGGAATGGTCAATCTCCTGATGGCGACGGCAGATAACGCAGGCGCTCAGGTTCGCGCTGAACGGTATGTGATGTTCGCCGAAGCGACCGACGAACGGATGTGGCAGTCGTTGGCATGGGAAACACGCGCGCGGGTTGCATTGGCTCAGGGCGTAGCGGCTGAGGCGATCGAATATATCGTGAAGGCGCAGGCGGCCGCGAAGGGGTTCGAGACGCCGCTGGCCGATTGGCGAGTGCACGATACGGCCGCCGCAGCTTACACCGCTATCGGTGATCGTCGGCAGGCAAGAATCCACGCGCAAGCAAGCGTTGCAGTACGCAAACGGATCGCGCGGACTCTGCCCGAAGGACACAGTCTGCGCCTGACGCTCGAGGGTCTTTCGGAGCGGTCGATCTCTGCCTGACCTGGATCGGGCGCGGCTCTCCAACGACTGAGCGATCCTGGTCGTGCGTCATGGCGCTTGGCGCATGGCAGGGCGAAGTTCGCCTGCAAAGCGTCCGAACTCAGGCCGTCGCAATCGGCATTCGCCGCGGCATCATCCATGTCTAGACAACGACCGCGGCAGGACCCATACATCCCTCGATAGTGGTATCGAGGGATACCTTGGGGGTGGGTCTCACGGCGGCGGCGCGCTCGGTACATTCCACTCGGTGTAGGTGAATCAGCACGGAGCACTTCACTTGCAAAGAGCGTTCGCAAGCTTCACACACACACCCATCAGTGGAGCCTGCCATGAGGAGGCCCACCGACAACTCTTCCACGCCAGCGGGCCATCAACTGCTGCAGGACTGCCAATTGATCGAGACTGTCATGTCCTTACCGGTAGAGAACTCAAAGTTTCGGCCTGAAAGACAGGCGGTGCACGAAGCGCCCGATGAGATTCAGTCCCTCGAACCCCAAAACGGAGGCAGCGCCGCGTTCGCCGTCTTTTCGCAGCCTGCGGTGACTATGGCGATCGTGACTCTGCTGGAGTCCGCCCACAGAGCCTTGTTGCGAGATGCGAAGGAGGCGTCTCGGTGTATCACCGAGGCTACGTCGCTGCTACGGGCCGAGTGCGATCTGCACGAGGAACGAGGGCTCGGTCGCGCGGCGGGGCCACTTGCGCCTTGGCAGATCAGCCGAGTATTGAAGTATCTGGACGCTAATCTCGCTAACAGCATCCGAATGGAGGATTTCGCAGCGGCGGCGCGGCTGAGTGTGAGCTATTTCTCCTACGCCTTTCGGTGCAGTGTCGGCGAGTCGCCCTTCGGTTACCTCCGTCGACGCCGAATCGAGCGCGCCCAGGAAATGATGCTCCTGACCGACAAGTCTCTGGCGGAGATTGCCCTGGAGTGTGGGCTCGCAGACCAGCCGCACTTGACGAGAACGTTCCGCCGAATCGTGGGTATGAGCCCCGGGGCCTGGCGCCGAGCGCTGCGCCCGCCCCCCGTCCGATTTCGCGCGAGTCGCGGCCCTACCGGCTAGCCAGCCCAGCGCTTGGCGAAGCGTAGCGAAGGCGCTCGGCGGAGGATGGCAGGGTTTGGGCTGCGCCCGCGCCTCACGGCGCGAGGCATAGTACCGCTACAAAGACAACAAACAATACAAACATTCCAATCGGAAACACGAGCAGGAAGTTTGTGGCCCAAAAGTCATCGGTAGACTCGGAGTGCGAATCTGTGACTCCGGGAGCATCTGGCGTATCAGTCAACCGCTCTCCCCCAATCGGGTCGGCAGCGCGCCCAGGCAACGCACTGTCGGTCTTTGCGCACGGGTGAGTCGCTGGCTCAGGTATGGGAGGCGCAGATTCCCGAGGGACCGGTGTACTCATAGCTATTCCCCGCTCGCGCTGATACCCCGCCCGCCACGACCGGCGTTCGACTTCCCGAGCGATCACATTGGATGTCTAGGTGAGAGACAAGATCCAGTGAACTACGGTTGCGACGTCTGCGTCCGAGGCGCCAACCGCTGGTGGCATGGGAAGCGTTCCCCAGACGCCGCTACCGCCGCTCTTGACCTTCTTCTGAAGTCTCTCTTCCGCCGTCTTATCCCCCGCGTATTTCTTGGCGATATCTTTGAACGCCGGACCGACGAGCTTGGTGCTCGTGGCGTGACAGGCCTGGCAACCATACTGGCTGGTAATTTTCATCGCGTCTGCCTCAGTAACTGCAGCGTTTACCGTTCCAGCATAGAGGAGTGAAGCAACCAGAAGCTGCGACGCGAGAGTCGACGGTCCAAGAGTCTTGACATTCACTTTCATGCTCCTTTGGGGGTCAGCTCTCGAGGTCCGCAACAAAAGTCAGCGCGCCCCTATTCTGAGACCTCATTAGTCGGTTTAACGTGTCGGTTCGCAGACGAGGGTGCGACCGGCGTACCTGGGCGTCTTGTCGCTACGCACTGCCCGTTGAACAAGCGCATGCCGCCACTGAAGTTGGCGCAAACCACCCAGAGACGTCGCCAGATCAGGGTGCCCGCTGACACCCTTGGCGGATACCAACTCCAGAGGGCAGATGCAAGCGATTGTTGGGCGAACACCGCCACAATCCCTTCCAACGCAGTGGGACAACACGGGCAAGCGGCCGACTCCGGACGGCACGCATATGTGTCTCGGTTCGTTGGGCGGAGTCGAATGGAATGGTTCGGCGCTAGCCCAGCGCCGAGGGATTCTGGGAGAAAAGCGCGAATGGCCCCAACGGCGGATGCAAGAGCCACCGAGCGGGACCGAGCTATCCAATGTTTCACAACACCCACGGCGACGTTGTGGATCGTTGAATGCGGATGCCACGATATTGGCTCCGGCACCGTGAAGCACGTTCGCGTTGCGTGCTGGACTTCACGGACGTCCCATGGCCAAGGAATCATAACGCAGTGTGCCAACTGCATTGGGTACTCGACGCCACCGCCCTTACCCCCCGAAAGTGGTAGCAAAGCGTACCTGTGTGTCGTGACGCGGACAGCGGACGTCGCCGATAAGCTGGCGGTGTGTGCTGACTCCTGTGGTCACGCGCTGCGCTCTTCCAGACCACTGCTCAATTGTCAGCAAAACCGTGGGTCGGGTCATCCGGAACATATGGAGAAATGGCAATGAGCAACGCGAGAGGAGCGGCCCCCGCGGCCCACACAGTGCCGGACGTCGTGTCGCATCTTCTGGCGCGGTACGAGTGCGGTTTGGTCGACATGGCCGGGATCTGGCGCGACTTCGCCGAGGATCTCACGACAGCGCCCATCGCGCTTGCCGGCCACCGGCCGCAAGAGGAGCAGCCTTCAGCGGTTAACGCGGCGCTCACAACGTTCCTCGCGTTATGGCAGGGCTGATGGAGGCGTGAGAAGTAATGAAATTTATCGTGCCGATCGGCTTGCTTAGCCACCGTGTCTACGGCCTTGAAAACGGAGCTTGTCATGCAGGCGACTGAACACCAACGCATTGCCACCCTCCGCAAGCAGCGCATTGTCACTTTGCTGGGGGAAATCAATGTTCACGTCATCGGCAACGGTCCGGCCATGGTTTGCTGGCCCAGCCTTTTGATGACGGGGCAGATGTGGCAGGGACAAGTCGACCATTTCGCAAGCAGCCATAAGATGGTTCTGATCGACCCGCCCGGCCACGGCGAAAGCGATCCCTTGAACCGGTATTTCACACTCGAGGAATGTGCCCTGTGTCTATGCCAGATCCTGGATCAATTGCAGATTGAGGATTGCGTCCTGCTCGGTAACTCTTGGGGCGGAATGATGGGCGGCGTATTCGTTGCCCTGTATCCGAGCCGGACACGGGCCGCTGTATTGATGAACTGCACGGCTTCGGTGGCAGGTTGGCACCAGAAGATGGAGTTCTTACTGATGACTTCAATACTGCGCCGGCGGCGTACGGTCCCAAAACTGGTCGTCAACCGCGCAGTCAATGCCTTTGCCGGCGCGACGACCGAAATGATGAAGCCTGAAGTGGTGGAATATATCCGCTCAACGGTGGCCGCAGCCCGTGCGGACTCCGTCTGCTGGGCGATCGATAGTGTCGTTCCGCGCCGCACCGAGCATCGTGCCCTTTTGGGCGCCATTCGAAAACCAGTTCTGGTGATCGCTGGTGACGAGGACCGAACATTTCCGGTCGCCGAAACCCACGCCATGGCGGATGCCATCCCTGGCAGTCCGTTCAGAGTGTTACCCAGGGTCGGGCATCTTGCTGCCCTGGAAGCTCCGCATACGGTCAACGCCGCCATCGATGAGTTTCTAAGAGAAGTTTTTTTCGCATAAACAATGTTTGGCAGCGGCCCGGCCCGGACGCACATGATTTGCGCGACTTCCGCTTTCAAGGTCCGGCGCGATGAACCAAGGATCAATGGTCGCGTCGAGACTGCAATTGTCGAGCGCCTGAGGATATCGGTATGCCACAACCCTTCGAAATCAAGGTGCTCATTGCACACTCCGACCCGCTGATCTCAGCTGGACTCGATGCCACATTGACAAAGCGACCAGACTTCAAAGTAGCGGTTTGCAATCCCGAATCGACTGTCTCGCACTCCACGGCGAGTCATTTTCCTTCGCCTGACGTCGTGGTGGCGGACTACGATTCGGGATTGCGACTGACCGCGCTCAAAGAGGCCTGGACGGATCGAGTCATGATTCTGACCCATAGCGACAGCGAGGCGAAGATTTGCCACGCACTGGAGCAAGGTGTACGCGGTTATCTATTGCTCGGTTGCCGTCTTGAGGACTTGATGCAGGCTATTCGATCGATGCACAAGGGTGGCATCGCATGGGACCCGCTGGTCGCCAGTCGCATTGCCGAGCGTATGAAGCAGGAAGCGCTAACCAGACGAGAAGAAGACATTCTGGAGGAGATAATGCTGGGGCTCAGCAACAAGGCAATCGCGTCAAAGCTGGCGGTGGCGGTCGGAACCGTGAAAACGCACGTCAAATCCATACTCAGCAAGTTGGATGCCGCGAGTCGAACCGAGGCGGTTGCGATAGCCCAGCGCCGGGGGATTCTGGGAGGAAAGCGCGAGCGGCGCCGACGGCGGGTGCAAGAGCCGCCGAGCGGGACCGAGCTATCCTATGCCTCACAACACCCACGGCGACGTTGTGGATCGTTGAATGCGGATGCCACGATATTGGCTCCGGCACCGTGAAGCACGTTCGCGTTGCGTGCTGGACTTCACGGACGTCCCATGGCCAGGGAATCATAACGCAGTGTGCCAACGACATTGGGCGCTCGACGCCACCGCCCTTACCCCCAAAGGGGTAGCAAAGCGTACCTGTATGTCGTGACGCGGACAGCGGACGTCGCGGGTAAGCTGGCGGTGTGTGGCTGACTCCTGTCGTCACGCGCTGCGCTCTTCCATCCTATTGCTCAACTGTCAGCAAAACCGGCACACGAGACACTCATTGCCGAAGGGATCCGCTCACGGGTCGTCTCGATGCCCTCGTGGGACATATTCGACCAACAGGGCGCGGATTACCGCGACGGTGTGCTACCACCCACGATCGGAACCCGCCTCGCCATCGAGCAGGCATCCACTCTTGGCTGGGAGCGCTACGTGGGGATAGAGGGCGGGTGATCGGCACGCATACCTTCGGCGCCTCGGCGCCGCTCAAGGAGTTGCAGAGGAAGTTCGGTTTCGAACCCGAGCGCGTAGTTGCCATCGCGAAAGAACTGCCTGGCAGGTAGTGCAACGCGTTGAGTGCCTCGAGACGACGCAAGCACACGGTTCACAGAACCGCGTTCAACGTGAGTTCTGTTCGCGCTCTTGCGCAGAGCTGCTGCCCTCAGTGCAGCGAGAACAGACGCCGGATGTTGGCAGCGACCCGGTCCGCCAGTCCCTCTTGGTGCTGCTCCTGATAGTCGGTGTGGTCGAACATGGTGCGATGCGCCAGCTGCAGGCTCGCCAGGGTTTCGCTCAGCTCCTCGGCCATGTTCGGGCGGGCCTTGAGGAGCGGGGCGAGCGCATCTTTGGATATCTCGTAAATCGCGGCCCGGGTGAGCGTGGTGACTTCGCCATTCAGTGACTTACCCGTCAGGAGTCCGCTCTCGCCGAAATAATCTCCCGGCGCCAAGCGGACGACCTCGAGCTTGCGGCCATTTTCCTCCACTGAGCCAACCAGAACGCCGTAGCTGACGATGCATAAGGCTTGCAAGATCGTACCCGTCCTCACGATCACCTCGCCTGCCTTGTAATCCTTGCGCTGCATTTGCGACGCCAGCGCAACCTTCTCCTCCGCAGTCAAGGTGGAGAAAAGTGAGATTCCCGCCAGCAGGCGTTCAGGAATTCCCGCCGACTCTTTGTCCCCCAAAGCGGCTTTTCCCGGTGCGCCAGCGAGGCGTGGCGAAAATCTGGCTCCGGCTACCGCCGCCGCACGATAGACCCGGTCGAAAAGCTCATTTTGCGCCCGATCGACGGCGCTGACATCGGCAACCGAGTAGGAGAGCTCGAAGTCGATCATCTCCGCGCTGAGATCCTTGATGGTGACGGTCGGCTCGGGCGTTCGCAGGATATGGGTGCTGCCGAGGAGCACTTCCTTCAGTAAATTGCAGCCTGCGATGGGCGTCAGCGAGGGCTCCAATTTGACGCGGATGCTGGCGCCGTGGATCCTGGTTGGCGTGCTGCAATTCACCAGCTTGGATTTCGCGATGACGCTGTTCGGGATGATCGCCACATCCTGGTTTCCTGTCAGGATGTGCGTCGCGCGCCAATTGGTTTCGATTACCTTACCCTGGACCGTGTCGTCCAGGATGATCCAGTCGCCCACGCGGTAAGGACCTTCGATATTAAGAACGATGCCGGAGAAAACGTCTCCGAGTGAGCTTTGCAGCGCCAGACCGATAATGATCGCCACAGCACCGGAGGTCGCCAGCAGGCCTCTCACCGGCAGATCGAAAACATCGGCGACAATTGCGAAAGTCGCCGCGAGGTAGATGAGAGCGGCCAACAGGTCCTGAACCAGTTTCGATTCGCGCGGCTGTCGCCCCAACACGACGAACGCGCGCAAGAAACCGACTGCCAGCCACGCCGCGCCCAGCCACCAGATGACTTCGAGCGCGCTCACAAAGAGACGCCTGGATTCGGCTCCGGGCGCCACACCGGGGCGATAGGGAACAACGCCGCCCGCCAGCAGCAGGCTGGTGAGGATGACAAAGACCAGAAGCTGGATGAGAAAATGCGCTAGGGAACTGCGTCCCTGCCAATAGCGGGCGCCGAAGAAGCCGAGGACGATCACAACTCCCGCCAGAAAAAGCGGGTCCGTTGCCGCCGCCAGAATTGAAGAGAATGAGATGGTCATAGCGAGAAGTACTCCAAGCGCGTCAGCGGTTCAAGGCAAACCGCTCACGATCGCATTTCTGAGTCGACGGCCCGGGGCAACACACGAGGTCCATGGTAGGTCATCCACAGGATCGCCGTGTCAAGCCTCTCGCGCCGACGACAGCATCACGATCAGTGTGAGAGATACCGGAATCGGAATCCTTCCGGACTCGCTTCAGGCATGGGATGCGGCAGCGCGTTTGTGAGGCGGCTGCCGCTTGGTACGCTCTGCGACACTCCACGGAAGCGAGACTGTCGGTCCGAGTGCGCAAAAAATGGGCTTCGGCTATGGGTAGTACCGGATCGTGAAATATACCATGGTGTTGTTGGTGTCGGCCGAAGTGCCGTTCCTGGCGATGTAAGTGGTGTTCTTCACGTACTCGACCTCGGGACCGACAGTGACGTATCCAAGTGCGCCTCGATATGCCTTCCACGTGAAGCCGCCGGCGATCTGCCGTACTCGTCCGACGCCGCCGCATTGTGCGGTGGACGGAAGTGAGCCGAGATTGGCGAAATTGGTGCCGCAGGCCGAGTTGTCGGCGGGGATTAACCCGTAGGCGGCCGTCTGCTGTTCGAGACCGCCATAGGCGTAGACATCGAAGGTTGCCGATGGATGTGCAATCAACCCAACCAGGCCTTGCTGTTCGCGCAACGCCGCTATCGAACCGTTCCTGGTGTCGTACGTTGAATCACTGAGCTGAGCGGAGCCATAGCGGCCGTTGCCGTGGCCAATCAGCGTGGTTGCGTGCAGCTCCAGCCACTTGCCCCACAGCGGCAGGATCAGACCGGCTCCGAAGCTTTGGGCCACCGTCGTGTGGCTGGCCTCGGTCGGCAGGCTGCCCGGCACGTTGGGTGCGCGGTCATGCAGAAAGCGGGTCAGGCTGTACAGCTCGTAGTGGCCGTATCCAGGATCTAGCGCCAGCTTCAAGATTGTGTCCGGCGCGATATCGGTACTATAGCTGGCCAGGCTGTTCAACCCGGCGCCGCCGGGGTTGCTGGCGGTCGCCCCCGTGGGCACATTGCCTTTTAGTACGTTCTGGGCACTCTCGAGAGACAACCCCACGGCCACTGCAGGCGAGAAGGTCTTGACTACGCGGAATTGTGTTTGTCTGGCCCAGTTGAAGCCCGTGTAGTATTGGCCATCGTTCACTAGAGGAATATCTTCCTGGCGCGCTGCCAGGCCGTTCTTGTATGGCGTCACCAAGCTCCACGCTTGCCCGGCCAGCAGGGCCCAACCAAGGTCGGGACGCGACCAGCTCAGGTAGACCTGGCGAACGCGCTGGGTATAGCTGTTACTTTCGTTCCCATTGGAACTCGTGCCCGCGCTGACGAAATCAGTCTCCACGTAGCCCTCCGCCTTGAATCTGTAATCGGACGGCCCCTGCGCCAGCAACGATATACGACTGTTTCGCGCAGTTTCCCGGAATTCCCTGACGTAGTAGTTATTGTTGTTCGGGAACGGGATGCCCGCAAAGCTGGAGCCGATGTCGGCGGTCTGGTTGCGTTCGCGGTATATGCTGGTGAACTCCAGGAAACCACCTGGTGTCAGCGTGATCGGGCCGAGCTGGATACCCCAGTCGGTCCGAAATGCCGCGACGGGCGCAGTCGGCTCATCTGCCGCAGCCACATGGAGGCCCGCGCACGCGAGGGTGACAATCCATACGGATCGACGAGCGATCACTGGTGTCTCCCCGGCAAGCCGAAGAACTTCAGGTTTTCCGGCAAGGCAAAGACGATGATCGCGGCGGGGCCGCTTCCCCCGAAGAATCCGGAGACCGCTCCCGACGTCGTTGCAACGTATTGCCTACCGTCTAATTCGTAGCTGATTACGCCACCGGCGACCGAACCGCCTGTATTGAAGGTGTATAATGTTCGACCGCTGTTGGCATCGATAGCCAGGAAGTTGTTATCCAAATCACCGGTGAATAATAGGCCTCCGGCGGTCACGGTGACTGCGGCCACCAGCGGCGTCGGCCAGTGTCGCTTCCAACGTTCCTTGCCGGTTGCGGCATCGATCGCGCGCAACCAGCCGCGCGCCTGGTCGCGCGGATCGGGCGAGACGGCACCGCCGTAATAGTGTGCGTTGTTGGTGAACTGCGGCGCCTGTTCAGTCTTGGTGAACGTGCCGCACCAGTCCACAGTGGCAACGTACATGTCGCGGGTCGAGGGGCTGTATGCAGGCCCGTTCCACTCCAAGCCGCCCAGCAGGCCGGGACAGGAGTGCACACCTTCGATCGTTGGCGCGGCATCCCAGTTGGTGCGGCTCGTGATCGGCAGCTCGTAGAGCTGCTCATGGCTGTCACGATCGAGCACGCGCAGCAGCCCGTCCTTGCCGCTGATTGCCATCAAGTTGCGTGACTGCCCTTTCATCGGGACGTTGAACAGGGGACTGACCTGGCTGAGATCGCGGTCGTGCACGTCGGCAGGTCCGAACTGATGGAACCAAAGCAGCTTGCCGCTGCGGACATCAAGTGCTACCGCGGAGTTGGTATAGAGGTTATCCCCGGGGCGTGCCGCCTCGAAGAAGTCCGGCGATGGATTCCCGACCGGCACATACAACACGCCTTTGGCCGCATCCAGGGACAAGGGCGTCCACAGGCTCCCGCCGCCGTGCTCGAGTGACTTGGGGTTCGTCCAGGACTCGGCACCGGGTTCGCCGGCGTCCGGAACCAGATTGAAGCGCCACAGAGGCTCGCCCGAATTGAGACTGAACGCACCTATCCAGTTTTTCGCGCCCCAGTCCGCGCCGGCGGGACCGTAAACAATCTCGTCTTCGAAGATCAGCGGCGGCATGCTGAGGTACTGCCCCGACTTCGCGTCCGCGATCTTCCGGCTCCAAAGCAGTGATCCGTCGTTCATGTTGAGCGCGATGAGATAGCCGTCCGGAGTGCCACGAATCAGCCGACCGTCCTTGAGAGCCACACCGCGACTCACCTTGGATAGCGCACCATCCTTCAAGATCCAGCTATACGACCAGCGTTGTAGGCAGGTCGCCGCATCGATCGCGACCGTCACCTCGTTGATGGTCAAGTACATCGTGCCCTTGTAGACCAAGGGGTTGGTCTGGGTTGCGCCTATGTTGTCGGAGCGATAGATGCACACCGGACGCAAGCGCTCCACGTTTCCGGTCGTGATTTGCTTCGACGCAACGTAGCGTTGGCCCGCAAAATCCTTGCTTGCGTATAGCCAGTTTTCCCGGTCGGCCGCGGCTTGCAGGAGCTCACTGTTGGTAGGACCTGCTCCCAGCGGGGCCTTGGATAACTGCGCGGCAGACGCCGAAGGGGTGGGGGCGCCTGTGAGCGTAGACAGGAAGGTGATTACGTTTGAGCGCGCGGTCGGGTCCGTGATCGTTACGGCCATCGGCGTGCCAGGCACCAGTGCGGTGGAGGATGTAAGAAATGAGTCGAGAGTGGGCCCGTCCCAAGTAAGGCCAGCGTTGGCCATAGCAGTCGAATACTTGAAGCCAGTCAAGCTGCCAGAAAGGCGGCCCAGTACGCCGGCCAGTGAGGGGCCGAACCCGTCCTTCCCGACCACCGTCGTATGGCAACTGGCGCACTGATTTTCAAATACTGTCTTACCTGCGGCGGCGTCGCCCTGTGCGTACGCAGCGGAGCCGGCAAGCAAGCATTCCAGGAGAACCACGGTCTTGATAAGTAAGTTGCGCATTGTTTGACCTTGCGTCGGTTACAGCGGATGCTTTTGAGGCTCGTTCGTCGCGCCGGTGTCGCGACCGGCGCGCCGTGGGAATCGATGCGAAGCCGCGGCACTCAGGCTTTGCAAAACGCGAGCAAGTCCTCGCTAACCTGGTCCTTGAGCGTCGTGCACAGACCGTGCGAACCGCCCTTGTAGACCTTCAGGGTCGCGCCCTTGACGAGCTTGGCCTGGAGTGCGCCGGAATCGGCGAACGGCACGATCTGGTCATCGTCGCCCTGCATGATGAGCGTCGGTACGTCGATCTTCTTGAGGTCCTCTGTTTGATCCGTCTCGGAGAACGCCTTGATGCAGAAGTAGGCGGCCGGAAAGCCCGCCATCATTCCTTGCAACCAGAAAGACTCGCGCACCCCTTCCGAGCTCTTCGCGTTCGGGCGGTTGTAGCCGTGGAACGGCAGACTCAGATCCTTCCAGAACTGTGAACGGTCGGACTGGACGCCAGCGCGTATCTTGTCGAACACTTCGATTGGCGTGCCGCCGGGATTGGCTGGCGTTTTCAGCATCAGTGGCGGGACGGAGGCGATTAACACGGCCTTGGCCACGCGCTTCGTACCGTGCCGGCCGATATAGCGAGCGACTTCGCCGCCGCCAGTGGAATGGCCGACATGGATGGCGTTCTGGAGATCGAGCTTCTGGACGAGCTCTGCGAGGTCATCGGCGTACGTGTCCATGTTGTTGCCGTTCCACGGCTGGCTCGAACGCCCGTGGCCGCGGCGGTCGTGCGCAATGCACCGATATCCGCGGGATGCCAGATAAAACATCTGGTCTTCAAAGGCATCCGCGGACAGTGGCCAGCCATGGCTGAAGACCACCGGCTGCCCGGTGCCCCAGTCCTTGTAATAGATCTGCGTGCCGTCTTTGGTCGTAATCGTGCTCATAGAGTGCTTTCCTTTAGGGGAATTGGTGGAGGCAGGCGCGCCTGTTTGGTTGGTCGCCGCGGTCAGCGCCGCCACCGGCAGGCTTGCGACGGCGGCAACGCCGGCGCCGGCGATCAGAACGCTGCGCCGTGAAGCAAGACCTAAATTGTCGTAATTCAATCGTGAGTCCTCGTGGGGGGTTCGTGCGCAAGCGAATGCCGCTCACGGTTCTGGTGTGCGAGTTTCTAAATTGGCAGGCTCCGCAGGTGGGATCGCGAGCAGCGAAGGCGACCGTGCCGCTTCTCTCCGGTCCGCATCGAAAATTTAAACGACGACAACCGCTGTCCGAGTCACGATATGCAGGGACGCTTTGCTACCACTTTGGGGTAAGGGCGGTGGCGTCGAGTACCGAAGGCAGGCACGCTGCGCTATGTTCCCTGGTTCGCTCCGAGCGCATCGACGCCATTCGTGGGCAGCGTCCAGGCTCGATGTAGACATCCCTCGAATGTGGTATCGGGGAGTACCTTGGGGGTGGGTCTCCCTGGAGCGGCGCGCCGTGTACGCTCGAACCCGAGCGTTGGTGAGTCAGCACGGAGCACGTCACCTGCAAAGAGCATTCTCGAGCTTCCCATTTGGCTGGGCCGGCGTGGCGTTGCTCGTGCTACGCGTCGTAGTAGGAGCCTCAGCGGCGCTCGAGGCGGGCTTGCTCATTACCGGCGGTCACACCGTTGTGCGCCTGGCTGCGATCGCTGCCGCCTCGGTGGTGATCGCGGGACTGGCGTTGGTGGTCGGTCTCCTGACACCGATCGCGAGTGTGTTGGCCTGCCTGGGCGGTGCAGTGATCATGCTGACGTGTATTCCTCCCGCACCGCTGTTGCTGTTCGATTCGAGGATGGCCGCTTTCGAGTTCGTAGTGATGTCGGCGGTGCTCGTTATCCTCGGGCCCGGCGCAATCTCGCTGGATGCGCGCCTGTTCGGCCGCAGAGAAGTGACGATCCGCGAAGCGCTGCGCCCGAATGATTCTTGAGGCGAACGCTGGCCCAGAAAGCGTCAGAATTGTCTGCTGACGCGTTCGGGCCAGCTGCGGCGCGCTCTGTACGCTCCCCGGCCGCCCCAAGATACCCTCGATAACACGATCGAGGGTTGTTCGCATCTTGCCTTGGGTGCGGGCTAGAGATGGATCACGCCGCGGCGAATGCCGATGGCGACGGCCTGTGTTCGATCTTTCGCGCCGAGCTTGTCCATGATGTGCTTGATGTGGACTTTCACCGTCTCTTCCGAGATCGAAAGGCACTCCCCAATGTCCCGATTGCGGTTGCCCTGGGCAATCCGCTGCAGGACCTCGACCTCGCGCTCGGTGAGTGAGTCACTGCTGAAATGCTCAGCCAGAGTCTGCGCCACCTCATTCGGCAGGTGTTTGCGCCCCGCGTGAACCTTGCGGATCACCTCGATGAGTTCCTCGAGAGGCGTGCTCTTCAACAGATAACCGCGAGCCCCGGCGAGGAGCGCGCGTTGAATCTCGACATCCCCTTCGAATGTCGTGAGCATGATGATCCGGGCTTCAGGGAAGTCCGCCCGAATCGAGGCCACGGCGCTGATCCCGCTCATGTCGGGGAGTCGCAGATCCATCAGCGTGACATCGGGCTGCCGTTGCTTGAATGCTTCGATCGCTTCCTTGGCGGTAGCCGCCATCGCAACCAGCTGCATGTCTTTCTGATGAGCGATGACGGTTGCAATGCCCTCGCGGAACAGGGGATGGTCGTCCACGCATAGAATGCGGATACGAGTCAGGTCGGTCATGGTTTCTCGCTGCGCGAATAGAATCTGGCAAGCCAGTCCATCGAACCGCCCTTAGCGGAGTGTTGGAAGGCTGCGCCGGCCGGGACGGTCAAGTCAATCTCGGTTCCCGCCCCTGCGGCACTCAGGACCTTGAGCCGGGCGCCGATTCTCTCGCACCGTTCGCGCATGCCGGACAGTCCCCAGTGACCGTCCCGGCCGGAACGCAGAACCTCCGGATCGATTCCTCGGCCGTTGTCACGGACCACGATGCGAAAGCGGTCCTGGGCATAGTCGAGTACCGTCTCGATGACCGACGCCTGCGAGTGGCGGAACGCGTTGGCGAGAGCCTCTCGCCCAATGCGATACACCTCGTCGCGGATCGAGGGCCGTAGCGATCGGGGCGTACCTTCCACGATGAACTGATACCTGATCTTCTCATCGGCTGCCAGATCCTCCGGCATCTGCGCAAATGCGCGCGCCAGATCATCGCAGTCGCCGTGTCCGTTCCGAAGGCCGCGAACGGCGTTGCGACCCTCATCGATCATCTGTCGCAGGAGCTGGAAAAATCGCTGTCCACGAATGGCGTCGATGCGCTCGAAGCGAACGCCGTCGAAACGGAACAGTCCTGCCGAACTGCCGATCCACAGATAACCGTCTCTCGTCTGAGCAAGTGCCTCCGTAGCCGTGGGCGCGCCTTCCTTTGCCATCCAGGCAGAGTGATAGAACTGCGTGATTCTCAGGTCGGGCGACAACGCGCAGGCGCGCCACGAAAGCAGCAGTGCCGCCACGCAGGTCCACAGCGGTCGCAGGAACCGTGCTTCAAGCCGGATTTCCATTTCTCCGCCACAGTGCCAGAAAGTATGAGTGGCTACGTGCACGAGCAGGTTGAACAAATAGCCTTCGAGCCAGGCCTGCAGGCAGCACTTTCGCATGCTAATGAATCAGGGCGCAGCGTGCCAACATGATCCGGAAACCCGGCGCCAGCGCCTCACCCTAAAGTGGTAGTAAAGCGTCCCTGCATGTCGTGACGCGGACTGCGGACGTCGCCGCTAATTTCTCGATCGGCAGATCGTCTGAAGGGGCGTTACGGTCTCAAGCGACTGATGGCTGGAATCCCGCCGCCTACAAGTAGGCGCTGCGGCCAGCAGCTCCCACGTCAGCCTCAATGCCTGCCGCTGGCGAGTGCTCTCGTCTCGCATACCTGTGAGGTCAATTTTGCTCGAGCGGTTGCGGCGGACGTTTGCGGTACTCTCAGGCTTCGGCTTGGCTCTCGTCGCCGGGGCAGCCGAACCTCCAGCCGTTCACGCCAGCCAGGAGTTGAGTTTTGAGGAGGCATCCTCCGAGCTGGTCAAACTTTCGGATACGCTCGCGGCCACGGATGCGAATCTGCAGGCGGCGCAGAGCCAAGCCGAGTCCTTGAAGTGGCTGCACGGCCCGACAGTGAGTCTTGACGCCCAGGAGCTCGAGTACCAGAAGACGCTCGACGTCTCGCTCGGAGGTCTGAGGGGCCAAGCGCAGTCCACGGCATCGAGCGCGCTGAGCGGCATCAACGCGACAGGTGTACCGGGCGTCCCGGCCAGCGCAGTGGGGGCAGTGACGGGTCAGATCCAGCAGGCCTTACCGTCGATCTTCGCCTCGATTCCGGACACACTCAGCGTGCACACGAGAAACACGGTATTTCATCCGACAGCAACGGCGCTGATCCAACTGTACTCGGGAGGTGCCATTCCTGCGGTCCAGGGCGTGGCGCGCTCGGCGGTGGCGCTTGCGCAGGCGCAGGTGGCCGGGTCAGTGGATGCCTTGCAACTGGAACTCGTGCGCACCTATTTTGGACAGGTGCTCGCGGCGCAAGTGCTGGCCATCGCCCGTGAAATCCGCGCAGGGTTCGACCGCCACCTGGAGGATGCCCACAAGCTCGAGACGCACGGTTTGCTCAGCCACACGAGGGCTCTCCAGGTGCAGGTGGCGCGAGATTCCGCCCAACGGGCCGAGGACCGTGCGGAAGGGGACTTCCGCACCGAGGTGGACACGCTTGCCCACCTCGTTCATCGCGGCCAGCCTGGAGTAACGCCGACGACCGCGCTCTTTGTCGTGTCCCGGCCGCTTGAGCCAATCGAAAGGTTTCTGGACTCGGCGGACGCGGGCCATCCGAAAGTGCGCGCGGCCGAAGCGACCGTGGATGCGGCCCGCCAGGGGGCGAAGCTGGCGCATTCGCAGCAGCTGCCTTCGGTGTACGCGTTCGGATCCTACAACCTGAACCGCCATGACGAGTTGGTCACTGAGCCGGACTGGATCGTGGGTGTGGGCGTGCACTACACGCTGTTTTCCAACACCGATCGTCATAAGGTGGACCGTGCGGCGCGCGAGCGCCAGCGAGCGGCGGAGGCCGCCGAGCGGCAAACGAGGATCGACCTCAGTACGAGCATCACGCGTGCCTACGACCTCGCGGAGACCGCGCGGCGGCAGTTCCTCGAGCTGGATTCCAGTCTCGCGGCCGCCAAGGAGGCGCTGCGCGCACAGGAAATCTCATATCGGGAAGGCGAAGCCACCAACACGGAAGTCATCGACGCCCGTAACACGCTGGGCCAGGCCAAGGTGCAGCGGGCCGCCGCCGCGTACGAGTACGACATCGCGTTGGCAGAACTGCTGTTGGCAAGCGGTGAATCCCGGCGGTTCACGGATTATCTGCAACGCGCAGACCACAGGTTGACTTTCAATGAGTGAAGCGCACTCCCCGACATCCGCCGCGCCTGCGCACAAAGGGCCGCCGAGATATCTCACGATCGGGCTGGTCGTTGCCGTCGTTGCCTTCGTCGCCTGGGGTCTCATTCAGGCGGCTCGTCCTGTGCCGGACCAGCTGCAGGGCGTGGTCGATACGAATCAGATCAATGTCGCCACGAAGGTCTTGAGTCGTGTGGAGCAGCTGAAGGCGCGAGAGGGCGACCAGGTGCGCGCGGGCCAAACGCTGGCGGTGTTGTCCAGTCCTGAGATTGACGCTCGCCAGGCCCAGGCGGAAGCGTCATTGAGCGGGGCCGAGGCGGGGCACGCGCGCGCGCTCAACGGCGAGCGGCTACAGGACGTCGCCTCCTTGGAAGCGGCGTGGCGCAGTGGGGACGCGCAAGCCAAACTCGCGGCTTTGAGCGCCCAGCGGGCCGACAGCCTGTTCGCGGAAGGTGTGATTGAGGCGCAACGGCGGGATGAAGCGGATGCCAAGCGCACTTCCACGGCGCAGGCGGCCGAGGCCGCATACCAGCAGTATCTCAAGGCGCTTAGTGGCACGCGAACCGAGGATAAGCGTATTGCCGCAAGCCAGGTCGCCGTCGCGCAGGCGGGCCTTGCGGAATCGCGTTCGCTGGTGCGGGAGACCCACCTCGTCGCGCCACTCGCCGCCGAGGTGGACAAGCGGTTCGCCAACCCCGGCGAAGTCGTGCTGCCCGGTGTTCCGCTGTTCACGCTGATAGACCTCGAGGACCTGTGGGTTGCCGTGAATGTGCGCGAGGATGAGTTCGACAAGCTGCGGATGGGACAGACCCTCACCGGCGCGGTTCCTGCGCTGGGTCTGAAATCAGTCGCATTCCGGGTGAGCTACATCAGCCCGCAGGGCGATTTTGCGACGTGGCGCAGCACTCGCCAATCTCGCGGCTACGACGTGAAGAGCTTCGAGGTCCGCGCCCGGCCGGTCGCGGCCGTCGCGGGTCTGCGGCCAGGAATGAGTGTGCTGTTCCCATGGCCCCAAGGGTAAGCTTCGGCGCTGCGGTCCTTCTCTCCTGGCGTCGCGAGGTAGCGTACATCCGGCACAGCGCCTGGGACTTGGTGTTGCTGTTCGGCCTGCCGCTGGCCGCTCTCGTCATCGTCGCCGCAATTTTCTCTGCCGGAGTGATTCGTGACATCCCGGTCGGCCTCGTGGACATGGATGGCTCGCACCTGAGCCGGACGGTGGAGCGCAACCTGCTCGCCGATCCCAAGATACGACTCGAGAAAGCGCCTCCCGACCTGTCCGCGGCGGGGTCCCTGCTTCGCTCCCGGCAAGTCTATTGCATCGTATACATCCCGCCGGGACTGGAGTCGCGAGCGCGTCGGCAGGAGCCGGGTGCGGTCGTGATTTATTTCAACGCCGCATTCCAGACGGTCGGGTCCCAGGCCGCTAATGCGGCGAGCGCCGCTGTGCAGGCCGCCGTCGAGAGCGCTGGGGCGGGAGCGGCCGCTGCGACGAGTGCTCTGCATCCGCCGAGAATCCAGGTGACCGTCGTCGGCAACCCGCAGCAAAGCTTCGAGCTGTACCTGGCGTCCTCAGTGGCTCCGCTGGTTTTGAACCTGCTGCTGAGCTGCGCGGCCGTGTTTTGTGTGGGTCGGGAGTTGGCGGACGGAACAGTCAGACCCTGGGCAGAACAGGTCGGAGGCCGGTTCGTCGCCGGCCTGATTGGAAAGCTGGCTCCGTATGTCCTCGTCTATTGGGGCTGGGGCCTGACCTGGACCGCTTATCTCGCCGGCTGGCGCGGTTGGGGAGTGCAGGGCAGCTTGTCGCTGCTGCTGTTCGGAGAGCTCGTCTTTTTCTGCGCCACGGCGGCCGTTGCAACGCTGCTTGTGGCGCTGACGCGCGACACCGACACCGCTCTTTCGGTCTCGGCTCTCTATGCGGGGTCGGGTCTGTCGTTCGCCGGCGTGACATTACCCGTCAATAGCGCTCCTATTTTCACCCGTGCGTGGAGCGCCGTACTCCCCAGCACCAGCTACCTGCAAATGCAGGAACAGCAGCTCGTCCTGGGATCCTCGGCGTTGCGATCGGTGTCACCCCTGTCGATCCTCGCGATGTTCGTGATCGGTGCCCTCCTGATTGCCGTGTTGCGGCTCAAACGCGTGGTCAGTGCGCCCCCGTTGCAGGATGAGTTGTCGATTCCGCCTGCCGCGGAAGGGTTCCTGCGTAGCCTCTTCCAAACCCTGCGCGTGGTTGCTACGGCGCGCCCGATCCTCTCAACCATCGTCTTCTCCGTAGTGCTGTACGGCTTCTACTATCCGGCCGCCTACACGGGGCAGACAGTCATCAAGCTGCCGGTCGCGATCGTTGACCAGGATCGCTCGCCGGTCAGCCGCAGCTTTCTGCGCAAGCTGGACTTGACGCGCGAAGTACGGATCACCGTCCAGAGCGACTCGATCGGTGCAGCCGACAACCTTCTTCGAGAGGATCAGGTCGACGGCGTCATCGCAATCCCTCGCGGGTTGGAGGCGAGCGTGCTGAAGGGTTCTCCCGGAGGGATCGCGGCGTGGTTCAAGGGAGCGTACCTCGTGCGATCGAGGTTCCTCGGACAGGCGCTATCCGGTGCCGTCGGGGCTTCGCTCCACGATGCATTGGAGCCTTTGCAGGCCTCTCGAGCATTACCTTCGCCCTCCGTGTCGGTCATCCAACGGCCTCTCTACGACACCACCAACGGCTACGGAGACTACAGCGTGCCCGGGGTGTCATCGATCATCCTGCAGGCGACGCTGCTATTTGGCGTGGCCATGTACATGGGGCTGCGACGCGAGCGTGCGTCGTGGCGCATGCCGCCGCAGGAGTTCTTAGGTGTATGGAGCGCGTTTACCTTGCTTGGTACCGTGATGACGCTCTTCTTTTTTGGCTTTGTGTTCTGGTTTCAGGACTACCCTCGTGCCGGAAACATCCCTGGCATGTTGATCTGCGCCCCACTGTTCTCTGCCGCGGTGTCCGCACTCGGACTTCTGGTGGGGAGTGCGTTCGAGCGGCACGAGCGGAGCATGCAGATCCTGGCGGGGACCTCCATCCCCTTCTTCTTTCTGGCCGGACTGTCGTGGCCCCACTTCGCCATGCCCGCACTCGTGCAGGCGCTCGCACGGCTGATCCCCTCCACCGAAGCCGTACCCTTGTTTGTCAAGCTCAATAGCATGGGGGCGACACTAGGTGAGTGCGCTTCGGAACTCGCGGCGCTGCTGGTTGTGCTGGCGCTCTATGCATCAGCCGCCTTCGTGAGATTGAGTGTCACGGCTTTCTCCCGACCGAGACCGCAGCACGATTGAGAACTGGCAACAGCCGGTCCACTGCAACGTCACCGCCCATCCGAGCGCTGCTTGGACGCCGCAACAGTTGGAAGTCGGGATGGGACATGCGCCCCACGTGCCAGCGCTGCGCCTCACCCCAAAGTGGTAGTAAAGCGTCCCTGCATGTCGTGACGCGCAGAGCGGGCGCCGCCGCTATATAGTGACCTGACACGCGCGATCCACATGAGAGGAGATCTTTATATGAAGCTTCTGACAGGACGTTCCTTTTCCGCGGCCGCATCCTTGCTCGTGATGGCGTTCGGCGCGACTACCCAGGCGATGGCGGCGGCAGTTCATAACATCGTCCTCGTGCATGGTGCATTTGTCACTGGGGCGGGGTGGAAACCTGTCTACGACATTCTCGTAAAAGACGGTTACCACGTGTCAGTCGCCCAGCATCCGCTTACCTCAGTGAGCGAGGACGTTTCGGCGGTCAACAGGGTGCTGGCGATGCAAGACGGACCGACTATCCTCGTTGGCCACAGTTATGGCGGCGCGATCATCACAGAAGCCGGCAATGACTCGCACGTGGTAGGGCTTGTGTATATCGCAGCACACGCGCTGGACGAGGGGGAAACCGAGGCTGGCAATGGCAAGCGCTTCCCCAATGCTACCAAGGCCATCAAGAAAACAGGCGACGGCTTTACCTACCTGGACCCTGCTTTTTACCACGCGGACTTTGCTGCGGATCTGCCCAAAGAGCAGGCGCAATTCGAGGCCAACGCGCAGGGGCTCACGGCGGCGGCGGTTTTCACGACACCGGCCACCAAACCCGCCTGGAAAGACAAGCCCAGCTGGTACGCCGTTGCCAGGTCGGATCGCATTATCAACCCGGATCTCGAGCGGATGTATGCGAAGCGTGCCCACAGCCACACCATCGAAGTGGAGGGCGCGAGCCACTCGGTCTATGAGTCGCGGCCGTTGGAGGTTGCAGCGCTGATCGAAGAGGCGGCAAGCCGCGCGCTGGACGGGAAATAATGCCTGTTGCGGCCTTTAGACAGTCAGAGGATTAGTCGTGACAATCACTGCACTTTATGAAACTTCCGCCCACGCGACTGGTGGGCGCGACGGCCGCGTCGCTACGCTCGATGGTGGTTTGGACCTGAAGCTGACCACGCCAAAGGAACTCGGAGGCGCGGGCGGTGACGGGAATAATCCCGAACAGCTTTTCGCGGCAGGCTATGCGGCCTGCTTTCTGAGCGCCGTCAAGTTCACTGCCATTCGCGCCAAGGCGTCATTTCCCGGCGACGCGGCTGTAACCGCCACTGTCGGCATCGGCCGGCGCGATGGCGGAGGATTCGGCCTGAAGGTTGCGATGGTCGTCTCGCTGCCCGGACTCGACCAGGCGGCAGCGGAAGCTCTGGTGGGGAAGGCGCATGAAACCTGCCCATATTCCAATGCAACGCGCAATAACATCGAGGTGACCTTCACGATCAACGATGTCCCGTTCAAGTGATTGCAGCGCCGCTTGAATAGCGGCTTCGCACGCTTAATCCCGCAATATCCCAGGCCGCCATTTCACCAACGCCACAGCAGTCCAAGAGAACCTGTTCCGGCCACACGTTGCACGGCGCCGCCGCTGCGCCCAATGCTTGAGAAACGAAGAGAATTTGAGCGGCGCGATTCCTGTGCGTACCTCCGCCGGCTCCGCCCGGACCAGTTCACGCGGACGCATCCGCCGACCAGTTTCGTGGCGTGCGCAAATAATGTGGAGTCGCGGAAGGTTTCTTCGAACATTGGAGCCGCGCTGAGCATGCTCCGATCGGACTCGAGTCAGCGCAAGACGCGCCCGAAACACTCCGCGAGGTCCTTGCTCTGCAGCGGCTTGCGCAGGACTTCCTGGATTGCGGCCGTACGCGCACGCTCGTGCAATGGCGCACCGCTGTAGCCACTCGTGAGTACGATCGGGATGTCGGGCCGCAGCAGTCGAATTTCACGGGCGAGATCGGTGCCGATGAGCTCAGGCATCGTCTCGTCTGTCACGACAATATCGAAGCGCTGCGGCGCTGCACGGAATGCCTCCAGCGCCGCCATACTGGAACTGAACCCGACGGTTTCGTAGCCCAGCTCGGTCAGGACTTCTTCGGCGAGCGCAACCAGCAATCGCTCATCATCGACAATCATGACCGATTGGCCACGACCGCGCGGTACCTCTGTGGCGATCTCAGCCGAGGGGACGGTCGCTTCCCCGCCGATCGGTAACCAGATCGTGAAGGTCGTGCCGCGGCCGACGGCGGTGCGAACGTCGATCGCACCGCCCAGATCCGTCACGATGCCATGCACGAGCGACAGACCCAGGCCGGTTCCCTCGGCGGCACTCTTCGTGGTGAAGAAAGGGTCGAACATTCGATCGAGCACGTGCGGCGGAATTCCACTTCCGGTGTCGGTCACGCATAGCCGCACGTAGACACCGGAGGCTAGATCGCCATGCGAAAGCCTGCAACGTTGCACCACGTCCGTGCGATCGAGAGTCACCTCGAGCACGCCGCCGTTCTCCATCGCCTGTAAGGCATTCGTGCAGAGATTCATCGCGAGCTGGTGCAGTTGGGTCGCATCGCCGATGACCGCCGCGCTGCCGGCCTCGAGCCGTCTCTCGAGGCGTACGCCTTGCGCCAGTGAACCGGCAAGCAGCTCGAGTGCTTCCTCGATCACGGCGTGGACGTTGATTGGACCCCGGTCGCACAGGCCGCTGCGACTGAACACGAGGATGCGTTCGACGAGTGCCTTACCTCGGCCGCCGGCGCGCATCATGTTTTCGAGGTAGCGGCGCACGACGCTGCCCTCGGGCGCGGCCGTTTTCGCAAGCTCCCCGTAGCCCAGGATCGCGCCAAGGATATTGTTGAAGTCGTGCGCGACGCGGGCCGCGAGTGCTCCGATCGCTTCCATTTTCTGAGACTGGCGGAGCTGAGCCTCGAGGCGCTCCTTCTCGGCATCGAGCAGCTTGCTCTCGCTGATGTCCTCGCAGGCGATCAAGACCATCCGGCTGTCCACTCTCGGTTCTCCTTCGTTCTGACCGATTTGCCTTTGAGGGTGCTGATCAACGTAATACGGGAGCGTGCCGAGACACCACGAACATGTACGGTACAGCCGCCACGCACGGCTCGCCCTGAAAGTTACCGGGGACGCCCACAATCCGCATCACGACATCCGGGGAGCATTGGCTACCACTTTGGGGTGGGACTTCTGCGCCGAGCGTAAAACCGCGCGCCGGATCAGGGCCGCGAAGTTTGCTTTGCGGCCTTGCTTCGAGGACTTTGATTTTACCGCCAGCCGCTGGGGCCGGACTAGTTTCGCCCTCTCGGTTTTGTAATCAGGGGGTCGGGGTTCGAATCCCTCAGCCGGCACCAGACCCCGATTCCAAGCCGTCCCACACCTTCCCGCCCCCCTCATCAAACCCTGACATTTTTAGGGTTTACTATCTCACAGTGTCCCGAGGCGTCCATTGACAGCCTAGTACAAGGACGGGTACATCTGCGGGTATCTCGGGATCTGACCAAAGGCGTACCCGCAATGTCGGAATTGAATGAGGCGCGCATCCGCGCCGCCAAACCGAAGGAAAGGCTCTACAAGCTACGTGACGGCCGGGGGCTCTACTTGCTGGTCACCCCAACGGGCGCCCGGCTGTGGCGCCTCCGTTATCGCCACGGTGGCCGTGAAAGCATGGTGAGCTTGGGGGCGTACCCGGATGTGTCGCTCAAGTCCGCCCGCGAGCGTCGTGAGGATGAGCGCAAGCTCATTGCCGACGGCGTTAACCCAGCAGCCCAGCGCAAAGCGGAGCGTGCCGGTCTTGAGAACACCCTTCAGGCGATAGCGCTGGAGTGGTTGGCGAAACAGAAGTTCGCGCCGGCCACGCGGGAAAAGGCGGAGTGGACCTTTAGTGAGCTGATCTTCCCTCACATCGGCGCCCGGCCGATTGCTTCCATCAAGGCGCCCGAAGTTCTGGCGCTGCTACAGCGGATCGAAAAGCGAGGCAAGCACGAGACCGCGCACAGAACTAAGCAGCGCATCAGCCAAAT
>JAQGOG010000101.1 GCA_028293765.1 Gammaproteobacteria bacterium | reverse complement strand
CGAACGGGCGATCCTCAATGAGCGGCATCTTGAGCTCGGCGAAGACCTCGGCGACCCGAAATGTGCCGTCCGTGGGATGTGCCGCACCGGTGGTCAGAAGGTCACCGGTCGAATAGGCGGTGTCGGGGTGGTAGTGAACCGACTCGACCCGATACTCGGCGCCGGCGGCGATTTCGAGGCCGGTGTGCGCGAGTGGGCTCACGATGCCGTAGTGGGTCAGATCGCCGATCAGCTGGACGTTGGCGATGGTGCGATCCGCGTAGCCGGACTGCAGGCCCCCTTCGGTAATGTAGTTGAGCGCCCCCGGCGTTACGCCGCCCACTTGAAAGATGTTGTACGGTACGCAGGCCGGGTCGCTGCCACTGACCACGGACTGACAGGTCGGCACACCGTTCACATTCACCACGTTGAGCGCGTTCGCCACACGTGCGAGCGAGAAGTCGTTCGACAAGGTTTCGCGCTCATCGACCCGCCCGTAGAGCAGGCTGGCATCGTAGGACCAGGGATCGCTGATGGCGCCCTTGAGGCCCAACACGACGCGATACGAACGGTGGTGAAACTCGTCGGAGCGCAGTCCGCCTTCGACGTTGCGCCGGCCGATGCCGACCTGAGCAGTGTCAAGCGGCCCGAGTCCGGCGCTAGTGCACAGGTCGTTGACCTGGCTCGCCGAAAGCAGTGGGTTGTTGCAATTGACGTCGAAGGCGTTCGGCGATGCTCCGGTCGGAGTCGTGCCCGCGGGCTCATAGCGTGCCGTGGTCTTGTCATCCATGTACTGCGCTTCGCCATAAAGGTTCGCCGCATCGTTGAACTTGTAGCTCGCGAAGACGCCGGCGGTGTAGCGGGCGTCGGGCCGCTGCAGTTGCTGGTACGGCGCCGGATTGAACAGGTCCCCGGGGGCGGCCAACGGCCGAAAAGCGTGGCCATTCGCCGTGTCGAGCGTCAGCGGGTTTCCATTACCGGGCACGAACTGCCCCAGCGCCGTAGTTCCGTCGAGGAGACAATCGTAGGAGGTGCCAGTTTCCGTGAACGTGCAGGCGCCGAAGTCGCGGCTCGCGCTCATAACTTCATGGGCGCGCCGATAGCCCGCATACGCGGTCACGTGACCGCTGCCACCGAACAAATCCTTACCAAACACCACCGACACGTCCTGCGATCCGCCGTCGTAGATCGTGCCAGTTCGGGGCGTTACGCCGTTCGCCCGCTCGATGGCCTGCAGATCGCCGCGATTGTTGCTGCCGCGGTTGATTCCTCCTTCCAGCTCGAGCTTGAATCCCGTGAAGTTCGTGTCGAGGATGAAATTGACTACGCCCGCTATGGCGTCCGATCCGTAAATCGCGGATGCGCCGCCAGTCAGCACTTCGACGCGTTTCACCAGCGCGCTCGGAATCGCATTCAGATCAGCGGATGGATTGATCGTATCGCCGGGCGCTGCCCGCCTGCCGTTGATCAGGACCAGCGTGCGGAAAGCGCCGATGCCGCGCAGATCGGCCGTGGCCGTACCGGTTACCGGTGCCACTGCAGCGCCGTTGGCGCCAAGCGTCAGGGTCGAGTTCACCTGCGGCAGACTGTTGATCAGATCCTCCGTCCGCGGCGTGCCCAGGTGCTGAAGCTCTTCTGAGTCCACAACCGCGATCGGACTGGCACTGGTGGTGTTCGCGGACCCGAGGCGCGTCCCCGTCACGATCACCTCGACAACGCCCTCTTCGGGCTCGGCGCCGTAAACGACGTGAGGGCTGCACACGCCCAGCACAGTCGAGAGATAAGCAGCGGGAAGCGCGAATCGGCCTCGCTGCGCGAAGATGACTGCAAGGCGCGCTACGCCCGCACGTGTTGTTCTGAGCACACTGTCTGACATGAACATCCCCCTCATCGTCGCGCCCCAAAAGCGGGAATCGAATTCTAGTGATCGATTTCTAACGATCGACTTCGAGTGAGACTAACGTACTTGGTCAACCTGAAGCAACCTAAGAGTCCGGCGAGTTTGAACAGGATGCGCTCAAACGTCAGCACCCTTGCAGTCCGGAGGTTGGAAGTATTATTCACGATCTGTGGTTTGAGACTTTCCGTTTAGAGGGGCACCGCAGCCTGTCGGAGGGATTATGCTTACGAGCAGTTCTCGTATGACTGCGAGCTCGGGTCTGGCTCCCACTGGCCATTGACCGCGCAAGCGCGCGCCTGCATGAGCATGCGAGGCAAGACGCTCGAGTTGTTTTACTCGTCTCAGGGGGGCAGCAGTTGTGGCAAATGACGGGCGATGACGATCGCAAACGGGTTAGCGCGGGGTCTGCTCTGACCCGCCGCAATATCTTCGAATACGCCGGCATGGCTATTGCGGCCGTCGCCGTTCCTCCCAACAGGCTTCTTGCCGCTGCGCCTCAAGCTCCACTCACCGCAGCACTAAGCGTGAGCCCTGTCATGGAGAAGTTGAGCACCTACATGAGCGAGGCCGCCGCGCGCGCCTTGCCGGCTGAAGTGGTAGAGAAAACCAAGCAACACGTTCTCGACACGTTGGCC
The DNA here is from genome assembly GCA_028293765.1 of Gammaproteobacteria bacterium. GTDB lineage: Bacteria > Pseudomonadota > Gammaproteobacteria > Steroidobacterales > Steroidobacteraceae > 13-2-20CM-66-19. The sequence continues at coordinate 3,179 of JAQGOG010000101.1, read as the reverse complement.
GCGATGATTTCTGGCTCCGAGCTGCCTCCCGGACGCGCTGCCGTGCAGTTCTCCAGGGAGTACGGCGGCAAAGAGGTCGCAACCGTCGTGGCAGCGAATTTCCTGTGCGGACCGATCGAAGCGGCGCTCACCAACGGCATGCTTGCTCACGCGGACGAAACCGACGATTCCCATGCTCCATCGCAATCGCATCCGGGCTGTGCTGTGGTTCCCGCGGCGCTCGCGGCTGGCGAACACTTCGGAATCAGCGGGGCGCACTTCCTGCGTGCGGTGGCACTCGGTTACGATATCGGAACACGATTTACGATGACCCTGGGCGGTCAGCGTTTCGAGGCGGAGAGTCATTGGAGCACGCATAGTATCGCTCCGCTGTTCGGCGCGGCAGCCGCCGCGAGTTGCGCGGCAAGGTGCAGTGCCGAGCAGATGCGCTGGATGTTGGGCTACACTGCCCACCAATCATCCGGTCTCGGAGCGTGGAATCGCGATACCAGGCATGTTCAGAAGGCATTCCACTTCGGCGGCATGACGGCACGCAGCGGTGTCACCTCCGCGTTGCTCGTTCAGGCTGGATGGACAGGCGTCGATGACATCCTTGCCGGGAAAGACAATTTCTTTGCCGCTTATAATCCGCACGCCGACCCAGCAGGTCTGATCGAGAAACTCGGTGAGCGTTTCGAAGTGACGCGCACGAATATCAAGAAGTGGCCTGTGGGCTCGCCAATTCAGGCCGCGCTCGATGGGCTGGAGAGTTTGCGAGCGCAGCGCCCCTTCGAAGCAGCGGAAGTGAAGGCAGTGGTGGTGCAGCTGGCAACAGACGAAGCTGCGATTGTGAACAATCGCGAGATTCCCGACATCAGCCTGCAGTACGTAGTTGCCGTGGCGCTACTGGACAAAACGGTAACGTTCGCCTCGGTCCACGAAAGTAGTCGCTTGACAGACCCCAGGACGCTTGGTGCGCGTGCGAAAGTGCAACTTATTCCCAACCAGGCGCTGCAAGATCTCATGCCTTTGCGCGTGGCGATCGTGGAGGTGACGTTGATGGACGGAACGCATTTGAGCCGGCGCGTTGACGATGTTCGCGGTACGCCAGAGAATCCGATGACCCGCGACGAGATCATTGCCAAGGCCACCGATCTGATCGCTCCGATCCTCGGAGCGGCGAAGTGTTCGAGTCTGACTGAGCGGGTGTTTCACCTCGAAAGTATCGGCGATATTCGAGAGCTCCGTCCACTACTGCAGCGCGGTTGACGCGGGTTCGCGTCGCATCGGAAGGTATCCAGTGAGAATCGTCGACGTTCGTGAGACCGTGGTTCCTATCAAGTCTGAGATTCGCAACGCTTACATCGACTTCAGCCAGATGACGGTCAGCGTCGTCGCGCTGGTCACGGATGCCGTCCGTGATGGCAAGCCGGTCATCGGCTATGGGTTCAATTCCAATGGGCGCTATGCGCCCAGCGGGCTTCTGCGCGATCGTTTCATTCCGCGCCTCAAAGCCGCGCCTGCCGAATCATTGCTCGACGACACTGGGCAGAACTTCGATCCCCATCGGGTTTGGTCCGTCATCATGCGCAATGAGAAACCCGGCGGCCACGGCGAACGCTCGGTGGCCGTCGGCGTCCTCGATATGGCTGTTTGGGACGCCGTCGCCAAGGTGGCAGGCCTCCCGCTGTATCGCCTCCTTGCAAACCGCTATCGGGCTGGAGTGGTCGAAAGCAGGGTGTTTGTTTACGGCGCGGGGGGCTACTACTACCCGGACAAGAAGCTGTCGGCGTTGCAGGACGAAATGCTCCGCTATCTGGCTCTTGGCTATTCGGTCGTGAAAATGAAAATAGGCGGAGCGCCGCTTTCGGAGGACCTGCGACGCATCGACAGCGTTCTGAAGGTCCTCAAGACCCCGGACCAACTAGCAGTCGACGCCAATGGCCGGTTCGACCTGGAGACTGCCATCGCGTATGCGCGCGCGCTCGCCCCTTACGGGCTGCGCTGGTTGGAAGAAGCCGGCGATCCCCTTGATTTCGAACTTCAGGCGGCGCTGGCGGACTGCTACCCAGGAGCAATGGCCACAGGCGAAAACCTCTTCTCTTTGCAAGATGCACGCAATTTGATCCGTTACGCACGGATGAGAGCCGATCGCGATATCCTGCAATTCGATTGTGCGTTGAGTTACGGCCTGGTCGAGTACCTGCGCATTCTCGAGATGCTGAAAGTGTCCGGCTGGTCGGCAGACCGCTGCATTCCCCATGGGGGTCATCAGATGTCGCTCAACCTGGCCGCCGGATTGGGACTGGGGGGGACTGAGTCCTATCCTGGCATCTTTCAGCCCTTCGGCGGATTTGCTGATGGCATCCCGGTCGAAGACAGCTACGTCGAGCTCCCGGACGTTCCCGGGATCGGCTTCGAAACGAAGAATGAGCTTTATCGCGTCATGAAAACGCTGACCACCTAGCCGTGCTTCGCCCGGGGACCCGGTTGTCCGCACAAAGCGCCATCACTTCACGCGCCCCGCTTGCGGCATTGTAGGATTTCCCGAATAAGTATCCACCGCAACCCGTGCTGTTTTCTTACGGCGCCCGCACACGATCGATCCAGCTGTCTCCTATATACATCCGCATCGGTCGACCGTTCTCCTCAACGAATCGCACCACCTCACCCACAACTCCGCCTCCCGTGGGCGCGACGAAGCGGAAGCGTCCGCTGCCAAGCGGCTCGAGCGTCACAGGATCGTCCACGTTTGGCCCGTTGGGCATGATGATGACCAGCTTCCCGTTGAGTAACACCACCTGCTGGTCCCCAAAGCGCCCGCGGTAAAGGCCCGCGAAGCGCTCCCACGCCGAGTCCCAGGCCACGGACGCTGGCTTCGCCATCGCCGCCTTCGCTGTCGCTTGGCCCACAGTGGCCATCAACTGCTGCGCGATGTCGTCCGGGTTTGAATCGTTAGTGTTCGTGAGAACGATGACTCCCACCTTGTCATCGAGCTGGATCAGCGTCTGGGTCGTGGCACATGCTCAACAAAGTTCGTTTTCAGCGAAATCGATCCCGGTGGCGGCCTCTGCGGCGCGCAGCCCGTGCGCCAGGTTCACGGCAACCTGGTCGATCCATTCAGAGACGTGGTTCCAACGTTCAATAGCTTCGCGCGATCCTTCGCCGTCGCCACAGGCTGTGCATCGGCGATCCGCCGG
>JAQGOG010000085.1 GCA_028293765.1 Gammaproteobacteria bacterium | reverse complement strand
TCCATCAACACAGACGCTCCGCTGACTCGCGTGCGAATCCAGGCGCGAGGTGTATCCTGCAGCCGCACGATCCAGCGCAGGGTCGCAGATCTTGCAACTTCAGCGCCGGCCCGCCAACAATGCGCCCGTACGTCGTTCACCCCAGCATGGAGACGGACTTCTGCCAGGAAGCGGCGCTTTTGCAACAGCGCGCGCACGTTGCCCGAAAAGGTAGTCACGCTGACGGTATCGCAGGTGCCTTTTTTGATCTCACCGGAGATTTGCTTAGCGAATCTCCATGTATCTCCGCCCGCAACATCGAATGAGATCACAGGCGAAACGCGCGTCTGTCCGCCGCTCGTCGGAATCGACTGAGCCGCGATTAGGGGACCGGCAAGTATGAGAAGGACGAGGGCTTTCATTCTTCCGCACCAAGCCCGCAGGAAACTCTCAACCTATACGGCGGGCTTCTTGACGTCGACGTTATCACCCGCGCCTTTCACATTGCGGAAACGCTCGTAAAATCGAGGCCGGTCGCGGGTGTAGATCAATTGTAGAGCTCTTGGTTCCAAAAAGGGCGACGCCGGGCCGCGGCGGCCACCCAAACTCCTCCACCCCTTAACTGAACTGGCGCCGCCTCGACGAGCACGGACAGCTGCTGCGCCGGCACGACAAGACCGCATACCAGGGCGAGTACCGGCTAGCTGACGAAGACCGCATGTTCAATCCCCCCCGCCAGACCGCTCGGCTGTCGATAAAGTCGCCAAGATCGGCCCGCTCCGCGCGCAGCTGGCGCGGAATCTCCCTCTAGCTGCCGGACCGCGCGCCTGGCATCTTTTTTGCGCCGGCGGACATTCTCATGCTTAAGTGCGCTTGCCTCGTCGCGGCTGTTGGTGGAAAAGGGCGGTTGCAGGCACAATGACACCAAAACCAAATGCTACAGGTGGTCCATGGAAGCAACACTCGCGACCGGCTCTGTCCCCCGAGTCGATACACGCCGTTTCTATCTATGGATGGCCGCGGTGTTTATCCTGGTCGCGTTTGGCGGTTTTACGCCTACCTACTGGGCGCCGGTTGCTGCGGGCACTTTCCATGCGCCGCCAATCGTTCACATCCATGGCGTGCTGCTTTTCAGTTGGGCCCTCTTTTATTTCCTCCAGACGGCGTTGGTGGCCTCCGGGCGGACGCCCGCTCACCGTGCCTGGGGGCTGCTGGGCATCTCCCTGTTTAGCGTCGTCATCTGCTCGATCGTCATCACGACCATTACCGTCGTGCGACTGGACGACACGCACGGTTTCGGAGCCGCGAGCCGCCGCTTTTCTGCCGTGAGTATTTGTGCGTTGCCCCTGATGATTGGCCTCTTCTCGTTGGCGATTGCCAACATACGCAGGCCCGACGTGCACAAGCGGCTGATGTTTGTTCTGATGGCCGCCATGATGACTCCCGCGGTCGCGCGGATATTTCTGGCTTTTCTCGCACCGGCCGGAGCCTCGGACGGGGCGCCACCGCCGCCCTTTGTGTCAATCCCGCCGATGGTGGTGGCTGTCCTGTTGATTGTCGTGGCTATCGTTTACGACTGGCGCACGCGAGGACGGCCGCACAAGGTGTACCTCTATGGTGGTCTCGCTGTGGTTCTCCAGAACATTTTGACCGTGCCTTTCTCAGGCACCCAGGCGTGGATGAGCACGGCGAGATTTCTGGAGAGCCTCGGCGGTTGAGTCTCACAACCATTATCCCCACAGGCAGAGGCGGCTGCGAAGGCAATGACCGCTCGAACATCGGCAGTCGTGAGCGTAAGAAAGTCCCGCAGAATGTCGTCAACACGGTCGCCCTCGGCTAGGCTCGAAAGCACCGTCCGCAGCGTGACGCGAGTGCCCTTCATAACCGGCTCTCCACCGCAAATTTGAGGATCACGCGTAATTCGGTCTTGGTAGTTCATTCACGTTTCCCAGCGGATACGGGACAGCTTCCCTTGGTATCCCCCGGCGGCCGCCCTTCGAACCGGCGCCGTGACTCGCAGCGGGCGCCCACGCCCAAATCTCTACCGGCGCCGTTCGTCCACCCCATTGCCGATCCCGAAGAAACCCTCGTAGAATCAGCCCACCCAAGCGGGTGTAGCTCAATGGTAGAGCTCTTGGTTCCCAACCAAGTGACGAGGGTTCGATTCCCTTCACCCGCTCCAGAAACGCTTTCCTGGCGCAAGCTGCGCACAGGCTCCCGATCCGGTACCCCGCACCTTTCCGGCGAATGAGCACACCAATGCCCACGATCGTACTCGTACATGGGGCCTGGCACGGGAGCTGGTGCTGGCAGCGGGTTACGCCGTTGCTCGAGCGACGCGGGCTTGCAGTTCGGACCGTGGATCTGCCGAGCGTCGGGGCGGAACCGGGCACGGCGAGGGATCTTTCGGCGGACGCCGCCGTCGTAAAAGCCATTGTCGACGACATCACGGGACCTGTGATCCTGTGCGGCCATTCGTACGGCGGCATGGTCATTTCGCACGTCGAGGCGGAGCGGGTGGTTCGCCTCGTCTATCTATGCGCGTTCATGCCGGCAAAGGGGGAGTCTCTGCTCAGCATCGGTGGTGGCAAGCATGCGCCATGGGTCCTCGCGCTCGATGGCGGATTGAACCTGCCCGATCCCGCGCAAGCTGACGCGGTGTTTTATGCGGACTGTGACGCTGCGACTCGGCAGTGGGCCAAGAGCCGGCTTCGGCCGCAGTCGGGAGCAACCGCCAAAGAGCCGGTGCCGCGGCCTGCTTGGCAGAAGATTCCATCGACGTACGTCGTTTGCGCGAACGACATGGCAATACCGGCCGACCTGCAACGGACTGTGTTCGCGCCGCGAGCCAGCGAGGTACTGGAGCTGCAAGCCAGTCACTCGCCATTCCTGTCTCAACCTGCGGCAGTCGCCGATCTGCTGGCCGACCGCGCTGGCGCCGAGGACGCAGCCTCCCCGCAGGGTCGGTAACGTCAGCCGATCGGGGCGGAACGCCGTCAGCCCCGCAGGTCGCGGTAGCCTCAGCCAAGCGGGCGGAACGCAGCCAACCCCGCAGGTCGGGACAAACTCCGCCAATCGGGCCGGAACGCACTCGACCCCTCAAGCCGGGGTGACCTCAACCGGTCGCAGCCGGAACGCATACCCCGCCGCCTTCCTCAGCCGCGGCAGCATTTGCGCGGAACATGCGGAACAGGTCGCGGCCCATGCCGTAATCGTTTTGTGCAAGCGCTGGTCCGATGGGTTTGCGCCGGGCGAGAGCCTCATCGGATACATGTACGGTCAGGGTGCCCGCGAGACTGTCGAGGCGGACGACGTCGCCGTCCATGACTCTCGCGAGCGGGCCGCCGTTCAAGCACTCGGGGGTCACGTGGATCGCGGCCGGTACCGTGCCGGATGCACCTGACATGCGTCCGTCAGTTACGAGTGCGACCTTGAAGCCTTTGCTTTGAAGAGAAGCTAACGCGGGTGTCAGCTTGTGCAGTTCGGGCATGCCGTTGGCGCGCGGGCCCTGATAGCGGACGATTACAACTACGTCACGCGCCAGCTCGCCGGCCCCGAATGCCTTCAAGACATCGTCCTGCGCGTCAAATATCCGAGCGGGCGCTTCGATGACGCGGTGTTCGCTCTTGACCGCCGACACCTTGATGACCGATCGCCCGAGATTGCCGCGCATGAGCTTGAGGCCACCATCGGCGCTGAAGGGATCACTCGCGGGACGCAACACGCTCGTGTCGCCGCTCTGAGAGGGAGCTGCACGCCACGCGAGACCTTCCGGAGACAACCACGGCTCCTGCGTGTACGCCTCCAGCCCCAAGCCGGCGACAGTCTGCACGTCAGAATGCATGAGTCCGGCGTCCAGGAGCTCACGCACCAGAAATCCCATCCCACCCGCCGCGTGGAAATGATTCACGTCGGCGCTCCCGTTGGGATAGATCCGTGCGAGCAAGGGAACGACGTCGGACAGGTCGCTGAAGTCGTCCCAGTCGATCACGATCCCCGCTGCGCGGGCGATAGCAACCATGTGCAGAGTGTGATTCGTCGAGCCTCCGGTCGCGAGGAGGCCCACTATCGCATTGACCATCGCGCGCTCGTCCAACACGCGTGCCAGCGGAATGTACTCCTTCCCGAGGGCGGTGATGCGCGCGGCCCTGTGAGTTGCGGCCGCCGTCAGAGCATCACGCAACGGCGTGTTGGGCGACACAAAGGCGCTGCCGGGCATGTGCAGGCCCATGACTTCCATCAGCATCTGGTTGCTATTGGCCGTTCCGTAGAATGTGCAGGTCCCCGCCGAGTGATAGCTGCCACTCTCCGATTCGAGCAGCGCGTCCCGGCCCACCTGCCCTTCCGCAAACAGTTGCCGGATGCGCGCCTTCTCCTTGTTGGCGATACCGGTCGTCATCGGACCCGCGGGGACAAAGATCGTCGGCAGGTGGCCGAAGGCGAGCGCACCGATGAGCAGGCCGGGCACGATCTTGTCACATACGCCCAGGCACAGCGTCGCGTCGAACATGCCGTGCGCCAGCGCGATGCCGGTCGACATAGCGATCACATCGCGGCTGAACAGCGACAGCTCCATACCAGCGTGCCCCTGCGTCACCCCGTCGCACATCGCCGGCACTCCGCCGGCGACCTGCGCAGTCGCACCGGCTTCGCGCGCAGCCGTGCGCATGAGACCCGGAAAGCGCTCGAACGGCTGATGAGCCGAGAGCATGTCATTGTAGGCAGTGACGATAGCCAGGTTCGGCCACCGTAACTGCTTCAAGGCATCCTTGTCCCCAAAAGGCGCGGCAGCGAAGCCATGCGCCAAATTCGTGCATGAGAGCCGTGCGCGCGTTGGGCCTTCGGCAGCGTCGGACGTGATGCGAGCAAGGTAAGCGCTGCGCTCTTCCCGACTACGCTCCCGAATGCGCTCTGTGACGTCGCGCACACCTGGATTAAGCGGCAATGATGGCGTGGACATGGCAGTTACTCCGACCCGATCTAAACACAAACAGGCGTACGCTGTGGCGTGAAAAAAATTCGACCGCCGTCGTGGCGCCACGCAGGGATTATGTGCGAGCCTAACGCAATACGCCGTGGATGCTAAATTTTCAGGCCGCAACGTGGCGGTTCTGGAGTCTGCTGCCGATGGCGGCGCACGCAGCGGGCGGCCGCGGCAGGCGCACATGAGTCAGACAGGCTCCGCGTAAGCCTGCGCAAATCAAGGAGTTCGCAAGAGCGTGCAGAAACTCGATACTTTCGACATGGTGCTGTTTGGCGGCACCGGCGACCTGGCCTTGCGCAAGCTGGTGCCTGCGCTCTATCGCCGCCACGTTGCGGGGCAGATGGGGGCGGCTTCGCGGGTCCTGGCGGTGGCCCGCACGAATCTCACGCGCGAGGAGTACCTCGCACAGATCGAAGCCACGTGCCGCAAGCACCTGGCCGCGGAGGAGTTCAGCGACGCCCGTTGGCGGGCCTTCGCGGCCCAGGTCGACTATGTGCAGGTGGACGCCACCGAAGCGCGCGACTTCAAGAAACTTTGTGCGACTCTCGAAGGGCGTGACGACGCCACCCGAGTCCTGTTTCTGTCGACCGCTCCGAGTCTCTTCACACTGACCTGCGACAATCTGGCCGCGGCGGGCGTGGTCACGCCGAAATCCCGCGTGGTGCTCGAGAAGCCGCTGGGCCACGACCGGGCCTCTGCCGATCTCATCAATCGCAGTGTCGGCGCCATTTTTGCCGAGCAGCAGATCTATCGCATCGACCATTACCTCGGCAAGGAGACGGTGCAGAACCTCATCGCGCTCCGATTCGGCAACACGTTGTTCGAGCCCTTGTGGCGGCGAGGGCGGATCCGCCACGTGCAGATCACCATCGCCGAGCAGTTGGGTGTTGAGGGCCGGGGGCAGTTTTATGAGCACACCGGCGCCCTGCGCGACATGGTGCAGAACCATCTGCTGCAGCTCGTATGCATCCTCGCGATGGAGCCGCCCACGAGCAGTGATCCCGACGCCGTTCGCGACGAGAAGCTGAAAGTACTGCGCGCACTGCGCCCGATCGTGGGACGCGACGTGCAAAACAAAACTGTGCGCGGCCAATATCGCGCCGGAGCGGTCAACGGCCAGCCGGTTCCGAGTTATCTCGACGAGGCCGGTGTTGCCGCGGACAGTACCACCGAGACATTCGTCGCGCTCAAGGCCGAGATCGACACCTGGCGCTGGGCCGGAGTGCCGTTTTACCTGCGGACCGGCAAGCGGCTGCAGGAGCGCCTGACGGAAATCGTCGTGACATTTGAAGACGTGCCGCACTCGATTTTCGAGGCAGCGGGCAGCAATGGCCGCACTCCAAATCGGCTGGTAATCCGTCTGCAGCCGCAGGAGAGCATCACTCTTACGATTCTCGCGAAAATGCCCGGCGAGACCATGCGTCTGAAACCCGTGGATCTCGCTCTCGATCTCGCAGGCACCTTCAAGGAGCAACGCCTCGACGCCTACGAACGCCTTCTCACGGATGTCGTCAAAGGCAATCTCACTCTCTTCATGCGGCGTGACGAGCTGGACGCCGCATGGCGTTGGATCGATCCGGTCCGCGAGGGCTGGGCGCAACACGACGAGCGCATCAAGTCATATGTCGCCGGCAGCTGGGGCCCCGCAGCCTCGAGTGCACTCATCAGCCGCGACGGCTTCGCGTGGCAGGACGAGACTTAGTCAGGGGCCGCCAGCCCCTCGATTGACGACGGATCCGGGTGCCGCGCAGGGCCGTGTCCCTGCGGAACTTTCAGCCCGACGTGACGTTTGACTGCATCCAACGAACACCAATCTCGGCGGAGGATGCAATATGAACACGACAGCCGGAACAGTGAATGGCGACGCGGCAACGGCCGATACAGCTCAGGTCAAGGATCACCTGCGCGCCGCGCGTGACGCGGCAGCGAGTGCTGCGCGCCAGCGTGCGGCCCAGGCGCAGGAGTGGGGCCGGTCGCAGCTGAGCGATGTGCAGAGCCGCATCGAGTCGGAGCCCTACAAGGCTGCCGCGCTGGCGCTCGGCATCGGTCTCCTGGCGGGTATCCTCCTGACGACGCTCGCGCGCCGCTAGACTTTTGGCGCTCCGGCGCACCTTTCGAGGTGATTCGCACTTTTGTCACCGGACGGTCCGCGCCACCGGCGCCATGACTGTTCGGTGACACTCGGGCCACCGGCCCGTGGTCTCCTTCTCCCATGCACCAGATCGGTGTCGTGGGTCTTTCCTATCGCCATGTCGGCGTCGACGAGGTCGCTCGTTTTGCGCTGCCTAAGGCCGAACTCGGCACGCGCCTGCCGGCGCTGCGCGACCTCCTGCGCGCCTCAGAAATTCTGTACGTCGGCACGTGCAACCGTGTCGAAGTCCTCTTTGCCACGAGCGATGGCAGCCCTGCAGGCGACTCCCGTCGCGACGTTTTCCGAGCGCTGACCGGCCGCGACCCGCAGCCCGGAGAAGCGGCCCGTATCCTGCGTGCCTGGACGGGTGAGGCTGCGGTGGAGCATCTCTTCCTCGTGGCCTGTGGCTTGGATTCCGCGCAGGCAGGAGAGCAGGAGATCGCCGTGCAATTGCGCGGTGCCTGGGAGGCTGCCCGCTCCGCACAGGCATCCGGCCCGATCCTCGACCGCCTCGTCGGTGAGGCATTGGGGATGGCGAGTCGGGTGCATCGACTTGAAGCCGGCGTGCGTGCGCCTTCGCTCGCCGATCTCGCTGCAGACCGAGTGGTCCTGCATCTCGCGGGGAAACCCGGAACGGTCGCGCTCGTGGGCGTTTCGCCGATGACGAAGCGTTGCGGCATGGTGTTGCACCGCGCCGGAGTACCTCTTCTTATCGTGAATCGCACGCTGGAGGCGGCGGAAGAGTTTGCACAAACCGTCGGCGGCACGGCGCTTTCCCTCGATCAATTCCGCACCGCTCCTCCGGACGTGAGCGGGCTGGTTCTGGCGGCCGGTGGCGGCGAGCCGGTACTCGAGACGCCTGCGCTCGGATTACTCGCGCAGGCAGCGACGCGAACGCCGCTGATCATCGATTTCGGCGTGCCGCCCAACGTCGATCCGGATGCTGCGCGTCTTTCAGGTCTCGTGCGCGTCGGCATGAACGATCTCATTCAGGCGGCGCAGGAGCGGCGACTCTCGCAGCTCATGCGCCTCGCGCCGGTACGAGCCGCAATCGACGAGCGCCTCACCCGCTTGCGCGGCGACCTGGCGACCCGCGCGATAGGGCGTAGGCTGGCGGATCTTCGCGGTACGTTCGAGCAGATTGCCGCAGAAGAGGTGGACCGTGCGCTCGCAGCCGAGCTGCGCGGTCTCGATGACAGCCAACGTGAGGTCCTGCAGCGACTGGGCTCAACCGTGGCGCGGCGTCTTGCGCATCTTCCCCTGGCGGGTTTGCGCGCCGCGGCGGCTCACGCGAGCACGGATGCGGTGGATGCTTTCTTCCGTGAGGCAAGGCTGCGGCGTCCTGCCGCCGGCGGCACGGATGACGATAAAAGATAACGCTAGAGAGAACAGATGACCAATTCCGAAGACGAGATCGCGGTCAGGCCGCGCTCCGCAGCTCTTTACGAACGCGCTTGCCATGTCATTCCCGGCGGCGTCAATTCCCCGGTGAGAGCATTTCGCGCGGTCGGGGGCACGCCGCTGTTCATCGCGCGGGGCGCCGGCCAACAGCTCTTCGACGCCGACGGTCGCGGCTATCTGGATTTCGTAAACTCGTGGGGCGCGTTGATTCTCGGCCACGCGCATCCCGCGGTCGTGGCGGCGATTACCGATGCCACGAAGAACGGCACGACTTTCGGGGCTCCCTGCGCGGGAGAGGTCGAGTTGGCGGAGCGCATCGTCGCTTCCTACCCGGCTCTGGAGCAGGTGCGCTTCGTCTCATCGGGCACTGAAGCCGTCATGAGTGCGATCCGTCTCGCACGAGCGTTCACCGGGCGCGATCTGATAGTCAAATTCTCGGGCTGTTATCACGGCCACGCGGATCATCTGCTGGTCGCCGCGGGCTCGGGCCTGGCGACATTCGGCCGGCCATCCTCCGCGGGTGTGCCCGAAGCGTTCACCGCATGCACGCGTGTGCTGCCACTCGATGACGAAGCGGCGGTAAAGGCGTTATTCGACACCGAAGGCGCACGCATCGCCGCCGTCATCATCGAGCCCGTGCCGGCGAATCATGGCCTGTTGCTGCAGAGGCGGGAATTTTTAGAGAGCCTGCGCAGGGTCACGAGCCAACACGGCACGCTGCTGATTTTCGATGAAGTGATCTCCGGCTTCCGGCTTGCCCGCGGCGGCGTTTCCGAATTGGCTGGAATCGTTCCGGACCTGGCGACGTTCGGTAAGGTGATCGGCGGCGGTATGCCGGTCGGCGCGTTCGGCGGCCCGCGCCGGATCATGGCGCGGCTTGCCCCCGATGGAGATACCTATCAGGCGGGCACCCTCAGCGGCAATCCGGTCGCGATGGCTTCGGGTATCGCCACTCTCGACGTCCTCATCCGGGAGTCAGGCTGGCAAAAGCTCGAAGCACTCGGCACACAGCTCGGGGAGATGCTCGCGCCCGTGCTCGCGGACGCGCCGTTTCCGGTGCACCTGGTGCGCGCGGGATCGCTGTTCTGGATGTCGTTTCACGAGGCGGGCGCTCCGCGTACCGCTGCTCCATTGAGCGAAGCGGCATCGGCGCGCTTCAGCGCCTTGTTCCACGCCATGCTCGAACGAGGTGTCTACCTGCCGCCTTCCGCTTACGAGGCCTGCTTCCTGTCGCTGGCGCATACGACCGCCGACCTGCAGCGGCTGACGCAGGCATTGCGGGAGTCGTTCGCCGCCATCGCATGAAATCGGGATCATGAAAGCGACACGAGTCTTTCAGCTCACGGCTCTTGTCCTGGTAGTCGTCGCCACCGTGCAGGTGGGCTGGTGGCTGTTCGACCAGCGCAGCTACGCCATGGAGAAGGTGCGGGCCGCCCGCAGCCTGTATTCACAACAGATCGACGCCGCACAGGCGCTGTTGGATTCCGGGACTTCCGCGGAGCGCGTGCGGCAGATTCTTCCGGGGATAGCCAGCAACGGCTCGCGGGCCGCACTGTCCCCCAACGTGGATCAGATGCTCTTGTCGGAGGAGCGTCGCCGCATCAATCAGTACGCCTGGGAGGGCGCGTTTTTCCTGCTCGCGCTCGGGGTCTGCATAGGAGTCATTGCGCGCGCCTTGCGCGCCGAAGCCAAGGTGATCCAGGAGCAGGACAACTTCCTTGCTCTAGTCTCCCATCAGTTCAAGACGCCGCTCGCGAGTCTGCAACTGTCACTCGAGACGATGGCAATGCGTCCGCTGTCGTCGGAGCAGTCGCGAACGCTGATCGCTCGCATGCTGTCGGACCTGAGCCGCATGGAAGCCATGGTCACACAGATTCTCGAGAGCGTGCGACTCGAGCGGGGACGGGTCGATCTGCGGCGCGAGCCGCTCGATCTCGCCGGCGCGGTCACGCGGGTCGTCGCGCAGTTCGATGAGCGCGCACGCTCGGACAACATCAATATCTCCGTCGACATGGCGCATGGCTTGTACGTGCTCGCAGATCCGCTCGCCATGGACGTCATCGTGCGCAATCTTCTCGAGAACGCGATTGCCGCCATCACGCCCGTCGGCGGCGGCAGCATCACGTTCGTCGCCCGTCGGACGGACGGTGAGATCGAGCTGTCGGTACGGGACAGCGGTGTTGGCTTCAGGCCGGCGGACGGCACTCGGCTGTTCGACAAATTCACGCGCCTGCACCCCGGTGGCGGGAGCAGCTATTACGGGACCGGGCTCGGCCTGTTCATCGTCCGGCGGCTCATGGAGCTCGCTGGTGGCCGTGTCAGTGCTCATAGCGATGGCGTAGGTCAGGGTGCGCAGTTCGTGCTCGCGTGGCCGGTAGCGCCGGCGGAGCCCGCGTGAACGAGTTGCCGCCGCAGGCGAATCGCGTTCTGGTAGTCGAAGACGATCCGCACCTTGCGGCGGGAGTCGTCGAAAACCTGCGCGCGGAAGGCTACGACACCCACTCAGTGACGGACGGCCGGCAGGCGCTCGACTGGCTGGGTGCCGAGCAGTGTGGGCTGATCGTTCTCGATGTGATGTTGCCGGAGGTCGACGGCTTCACCGTATGCCGCACGCTGCGCGAGCAGGGGAACAGCACGCCGGTTCTCTTTCTCACCGCGCGCGGCGATCCAGCGGACCGGGTGCGCGGTCTCGAAGCCGGCGGCGACGATTATCTCGCCAAACCTTTCCATCTCCAGGAGTTCCTCCTTCGGGTTCGCGCGATCCTGCGACGTTGGGATTGGTATCGAAACGCGTCGGCCACCGCGGCGACCGCGATGTTGCGCTTTGGGGGCAACGAAGTGGATTTCCGGGCTTTCCGCGCCCGTTCCTGGAATGGAGTGGCGCAGGAGCTCACCGAGAAGGAAGCGATGATTCTGAAGGTCTTGGCCGAGCGTCCGGGCGAGATCGTGTCGCGCGAGGATCTGCTCGAGCGCGTCTGGGGTTACGACGTGTTCCCTTCAACGCGCACGGTCGACAACTTCATTCTCCGGCTACGCAAACGCTTCGAGCGCGATCCGGCAAATCCGCGGCACTTTCTGACTGTTTGGGGTGTCGGGTACCGATTCATGACGGAGGAAGAGACTTGATTGCACGCCGCACACTTCGCATCGGCACCCGCGCGTCCGCGCTGGCATTGTGGCAGGCGCATCACGTCGAGGCCCTGATTGGCGGACTGACGGATGCTCCGTCCGTCGAACTCGTACACATCAAGACTGAAGGCGACCTCCGTACCGACGTTCCGTTATGGGCTGTTGGCGGTCGAGCGTTCTTCACGAAGGAAATCGATCGAGCGCTGCTCGCTGGCGAAGTCGATGTCGCCGTGCACAGCCTCAAGGACTTGTCGACCGTGCTCGAACCGGGCACTGAGCTCGCGGCGACGCTGACACGGGAAGACCCGCGAGACGCGTTACTGAGCCGTACCGGCGCCCCTCTTGGCAAACTCCCGGCGGGAGCGCGCATCGGTACCAGCAGCTTGCGCCGACGGGCGTTTCTGAGTCGTGCGCGCCCCGACGTGTCGCTACTGGAGCTACGCGGGAATGTACCGACGCGTATCGAGCGACTGACGGCCGGCGATTACGACGCAATCATCCTGGCCGCGGCCGGACTGCGCCGCCTCGGCTTGCAACAGCATATTTCGGAGCTACTGCTGCCCGACGATTTTCCTCCTGCCGTGTCGCAGGGAGTCATCGGAGTGTGCTGCCGCTCGGACGACGTCGAAACACTGCGATGGCTGCGGCCGTTAGACGATCAAGGGGCGCGACTCGCCACGACGGCGGAGCGTGCTTTGCTGAGACGGCTCGAAGGTGGCTGTCAAGTGCCGCTCGGTGCGCTGGGAACATCGATCGGCGGGACGTTGCATCTGTACGCCGGCGTCTGCGCGCTCGACGGTTCCGAATTGTTGACGGCGAGCGGCGAAAGCGAATCTACTCCGGCGAAGGCCGTTGCTTTAGGCCAACGAATCGGGGACGAGCTGCTTGCGAAGGGTGCTGCCCGACTCATTGCGCACGAACGGGATTCGCGCCGCCCAGTGGAGGAGCCGTGAGCACGGACCGGGAGCAGAAGCCAGTTGTCGTGACGCGGGCGGAAGCGAGCGACGGCGCGTTGAGCTCAGAGCTCCGTAATCTCGGCTTGCCGGTGCTGTTGTGGCCCGCTGTGAGTGTCGAGCTAGCCGAGACGGGGCCTCTCGAAGAGGCGCTGGGTCGCATCGAGGCGTTCGACTGGCTCGTATTCGCGAGCCGTCACGCGGTTGCCGCCGTAACCGCCCTCGTGCCAACGGCCCCGGCAAACGTGCGGATCGCGGCGGTTGGTCAGGCAACGGCGCAGGTGCTCCGCCAGCGTGGCTGGCGCGTTGACCTGTTGCCGAGCGAGGCGAACGCCGCCGGGCTGGTGGATGCGTTTGCTTCTGAAGGGTCCACCGCAGGCGCCAGAGTCCTGTACCCCGCGAGTTCGCGCGCTCTACCCACGATTGCCGCCGGCCTTTCGCAGCTCGGCGCCGAGGTGGTCCAGGTCGAGGCGTATCGCACCCAGTCCGCGCCAGCTCTGGATGTTGAGGATTGCCGCTCATGGATTGCGCGTGAAGTGATTGGCGCGGTCACGTTCGCGAGCCCGTCGGCGGTCGAAGAGCTGGAGCACGCGCTTGGTAAGGATGATTTTGATCGGCTGCTGTCAACCGCCGCAGCCGTAGCTATCGGTCCAACTACGGCGCGGGCTCTCGACGCGCTGGGCCACGTACCTGCTGTGGCCGAGTCGGCGACCTTACGCGGGCTCGCACTGACCACATTTCGTGTGTTGCAAGCGAGGCAAGGCCCCGCTCACGGAGAAGTTTGATGGGATTTCCATTACATAGACCGCGCCGGACGCGGCAGTCGGACGCCTGGCGCCGTATGGTGCGCGAGACTCGGCTGTCACTTGACGCGCTCATTTATCCGCTTTTCGTCGTGCCCGGACGGGGGGTTCGGCATCCGGTGCAGAGCATGCCGGGTGTTTCCCAACTGTCGGTCGACGAAGTCGTGAAAGACGCCAAGGCTGCCGCCGCGGCGGGCATTCCAGCGGTTCTGTTATTCGCCGCGCCTTCGGAAAAAGACGCTCTAGCCAGCAACGCGTTGGACCCGAAGGGCCTGGCGGCGCAGGCGATCGCCGCCATCAAGGACGCCTGTCCGCACCTTCTGGTATGGGCGGACGTCTGTCTGTGTGGGGTAACCGATCACGGGCACTGTGGTCACGTGCTTCCGAAAGGCGCGGTCGACAACGATTCGTCCATCGAGACACTTGCGCAAGTAGCCCTGAATTACGCTCGCGCCGGCGCGGATGCCGTTGCACCGAGCGACATGATGGATGGGCGCGTTGCGGCCCTGCGCCGGTTGCTTGATCGACAAGGGCACGCGACGACGCCGATTGTTTCATATGCAGCGAAATTCGCCTCTGCATTCTATGGACCGTTTCGGGAAGCCGCCGAATCGGCGCCAGCGTTCGGCGATCGCCGCTCATACCAGATGGATGCAGCCAATTCGCGCGAGGCTCTGCGTGAGGTGCTGCTGGACATCGACGAAGGCGCCGATCTCGTCATGGTGAAGCCCGCCGGGCCTTATCTCGACATCATTCGTCAGGTGCGCGATGCCGTGAACGTACCGGTGGTGGCGTACCAGGTCTCGGGAGAGTTCAGTCTCATCAAGGCCGCCGCGGAGCGGGGCTGGATCGATGAGCGGGCCGCTGTCTTTGAGACGCTCACCGGCATTCATCGCGCGGGGGCGGATCTGATCATTACTTACTGGGCGCCGGACATGGCGCGGTGGCTGAACGAATGAGCGTGCAATCGGTACGGAGCACCCCCGCCTTTCTGTCCGCCTGCCGCCGGCAGGCGGTGCCACACACACCGATCTGGGTTATGCGACAGGCCGGTCGCTACCTTCCCGAGTATCGGGAGCTGCGGTCCAAGGTGGCCTTCGAGGCGCTTACACGCACGCCGGAACTCGCTGCCGAGGTGACTCTGCAGCCGCTGCGCCGCTTCGAGCTCGACGCGGCCATTTTGTTCAGCGACATCATGACGCCGCTGCAGGGCATGGGCGTGGATCTCACCTTTGATCCCGGTCCCGTCGTTGCCAAGCCCATTCGTACTGATGCGCAGATCGATGCCCTCCCGGAGCTGGTTCCGGAGCGCGACGTGCCGTTCGTTCTCGAGACGATCAAGCTCATTCGCCCGAACGTGCCCCGCGGCGCGCCGCTCATCGGTTTTGCCGGGGGGCCGTTCACGCTGTTGTGTTATCTCGTCTCCGGCCGACCCTCGAAGGAGTTCGGCGTCGCGCGCTCGTTTCTATATTCGCAGCCGGAGGCTGCGGAACGCCTGCTCGATAAGCTCGCGGATGCCATGGCGGCCTACCTCGGAGCGCAGGCCGCAGCGGGAGCGCAAGCCCTGATGTTGTTCGAATCGTGGGCGGGTCTGCTCGCGCCACCCGAGTTCAACCGTTTCGCGCTGCGTGCCGTGCGCCGGACGATGGCGGCCTTGAGGAGCACCACGGACGTACCGCTTATTTATTATGTCAATCAGGGATCGGCTCTGATGGAGTCGGTTGCGGATCTCGACGTCGATGTCATTGGCGTGGACTGGCGCTCCCAGCTGGGAACGGTACGACGTGTGTTGGGCCCCGGGAAAGCCGTACAGGGCAATCTCGATCCGGCCGCGCTCTTTGCGGAGCCGGACGATCTGAAGCGACATGTCGATGCCGTCCTCGATGCAGCCGGCCCGGCGCCGGGGCACATATTCAACTTGGGACATGGGATCTGGCCGGAAACGAGCCCTGACGCCGTGGCACGACTGGTGGACTACGTGCATGAGCGTACGAGCCTCGCACCGTTCAGTCGCACGAGCGGAACGCAGGCATGACCGGCGGCAAAACGCTTCCCGACCACGCCAGCACGGGCGATTTCGCGGCGACTGCCGCCGCTTATTTCAGCGATCTGCAACGTCGGATCTGCGTGACGTTCGAGGCCTTCGAGCCGACGAGCCGCTTCGCGCCTCGCAGTTGGAGTAAGCCGGCGGGCCATCGATTGGAGGGCGGCGGCGAATCGCGCCTGATGCGAGGTGAGGTTTTCGAGAAGGTGGGCGTGAACGTCAGCCACGTCTGGGGCGAGTTTTCGCCGCAGGCTCGCAGTCAGGTTGCGGGAGCCGAGGAGTCCGGAGGCCGATTCGTCGCCTGCGGCATCTCCCTAGTGGCCCATATGTGGAACCCGTATGTGCCGATCGTGCATATGAATCTCCGCTACCTGCGCACCAGCCGGGCGTGGTTCGGTGGCGGCTCAGATCTCACGCCGACGTTCCCGTTCGAAGAGGATACGGCCGCCTTTCACCAAGCTCTCCGCGAGGCCTGCGACTCGTACCGCCCCGATGCCTATCGGGAGTTCAAGGCGTGGTGTGACCGGTACTTTTTCCTGCCACATCGACAGGAGCCGCGCGGAGTAGGGGGGATATTCTTCGACGACGTGTCGAGCGGTAGTCAGGATGCCGATTTCGCGTTCGTGCGGGAAGTAGGTGAGGCGTTTCTGCGCGTCTATCCCCAGATCGTCGCACGGCGCAAGGACACGCCATTCGATGAAGCCGCACGCGAACGGCTGTTGATCAAGCGCGGACGCTACGTGGAGTTCAACCTCGTCTACGACCGTGGCACCAAGTTCGGCTTCAGTACGGACGCCGACCCGGAGGCCTATCTAATGAGCTTGCCACCCCTCGCCAAGTGGTGAGTCCCCGCTTCGCTTAGCGACGCTTGGCCAGCGACGCCAGGTAACGCGTTCCAAACACATTACCCTCTGTGAAGCTCACGGCCTGTTGCTGCAACCAGTTGGTCGCATCCGGCCAGAAAAGGCGCTCCTGCGGCGCCTTGGCAGCGTGCCAGTGTGAGCTGAACACGTCAGCTATGGCCTCCAGCGTTTCGCCGGGGGGCTGCCAAAGACGCCAGGTGGTTCTCGTCGTCACAATCATCCTCCGCTTGCGCGGGCGTCGCCCGCTCAGTGTCGATCCGGGGGTGCCCTCGCGGTCACCCCGTGCAACGCACGCGTCGCACCCGCTTGCGCGGGCCTTCGCCCGCTCAGTGTCGATCCGGGGTGCCCCTCGCGGGCTACCCGTGCAACGCACGCGTCGCACCCGGTCTTTTATCGCTCTCCGCTAAATGAGCGCTCGGGACTCTCCCAAGTTCCTGCAAAAAGTGTCGCCCTTCAGCGACCACAGCCCATTTCTTCGCGGGAA
Organism: Gammaproteobacteria bacterium; assembly: GCA_028293765.1. Lineage (GTDB taxonomy): Bacteria > Pseudomonadota > Gammaproteobacteria > Steroidobacterales > Steroidobacteraceae > 13-2-20CM-66-19. The sequence continues at coordinate 31,019 of JAQGOG010000085.1, read as the reverse complement.
TGCCGTTGGTGAAAGTTGTTCCTTTAGAGCAACGAACGACCCGCACCCACCGTTGACCCCGGGAAGCTGGATATTCACGACCCTTGAGCTGGGGCTCTGGTGAGTGCAGATTCGCGGTGTAGCGGGGCATGGGTCGCGCGGCCGGCAGGGTTCCGGCAGAGCTCACGGATAAAGACGATTCGACCTTAAACGCTGATCCCGCTCATCGCCTCTAAGCCATTGATGACGCAGATTGAACCTGAAGGATCTCGGGTCGATTGGGAGGGGGCGCTCGTACGGCGCGCCTGTGGCGGCGACGTGCGGGCTTTCGAAAGGCTCTACCGAGAGCATGTCGGCCGGGTGTACGGCCTGTGCCTTCGGATGACTCGGGACCCGGCGATGGCGGAGGACTGTACGCAGGAAACGTTCATCAACGCCTGGAAGGCTTTGGCGCGCTTCGAGACGCGCAGTTCGCTAGCCACATGGCTACATCGGATTGCGGTGAACGTCGCCCTGGCGAAGCGCAGGAGAGTGTCGTTCGTCGAGTCTTCGACGGACGATGAGGACGAGGCGATCGAGAGCGATTGGACTCTGGAAACACCACTGGAAGTGAACGAGATCGAAGCGGCGATCGAGGGGTTGCCGGAAGGCGCTCGGGATGTGCTGGTGCTCAATGCCATCTATGGATACTCGCACGGCGAAGCGGCGCAGATGCTGGGTGTCGCGGAGGGTACGTGCAAGGCACAGTTGCACAGGGCCCGCAGCTTGTTGCGGAAGAAGTTAGGCGTGGAGGTTCGCTGACATGGTAAGCGCGAACGATAAAGGTGAACGTAAGGTGAGCTCGCTGCGCGATCTCCCGCGCGACGTGCAGCCTCCTCGCGACCTATGGTCCGGAATCGAGGCGCATATTGCGGCCGATCGCCGCGCTACCGACGGGGCCCCCGATGAGCGGCGAGCCGTAGCTCCGGGACGCTCTTCGCGAGTGCGTTGGATTGCCGCTGCTGCCGTCGTCGCCGCGCTCGCCGTCGGCATGTGGATTGGCCGCAGCCTCCTGCCTACAACGGGTCTCAGAACGGGCCTGGGCGGGGATTCCGGAACGAGCGCCCGCGTTTCCACGGGTGCCGGGGCGCCCGAGGTACTGCAGGCAGCGTACGTGACGGACCCGAAATACAGGCGTCAACGTGAAGCACTGGTGAAGTCACTCGAGGCCCAGCTCGCCGCGTTGCCGCCCGACTCCCGTGCGAAAGTCATTGCCAGCCTCGCGACGATTCACAAGTCGATGCAGGACCTGCAAGCGGCACTTGGACGGGATCCGAGCAATGCGCTCTTGCAGGAGCTCCTGGTCAACACGTACCAAGATGAAATGCGCGTCCTCACCGTCGTGCACGAAGCCAGCGATGCTGGCAAGGGGATCTGACGATGCGTGCGCTTTGTCTATTGTCGAAGGTGGCCTGCGGCCCTTTCGACCCGTGGAGCAAACGGCGCGGCTTTTGCCCCTCGCATGCACTGTCGCCTGTGGTGGTGGCCGCCGCCCTTCTGGGCAGCTCGGCAGCTCACGCCGCAGACGCCCGAGTCTTCGATCGCCAAGTGGCCGCGGAGCCGCGCGGGACGGTGGAGATCTCCAACGTCGCCGGCAGGGTCGAAGTGTCCGGGTGGGACCGGCCGGAAATCAGCGTACACGGTGACCTGGAAGGGGGCGTCGACCGAGTCGATATTGCGAGCGATCACGGGCGTACGACGATCACCGTGAGGCTGCCGAGCTACTCTTTTCACGGCGGCGGCGCGGATCTCCGGGTGAAAATACCTCGCGGCAGCGAGTTGGATGTTTCATCAGTAAGCGCCGATGTGACCTCCACCGATGTGCAGGGCGTGCAGCGCCTGAAAACCGTGAGTGGTGGCATCAAGGCAGATATCGCGCAGTCGGATGTCGAAACCAAGACAGTGAGCGGCGATGTTATTTTGCACGGTCATGGGCAGCCGGCGGAGCTGCGCGTCACCACGATCAGCGGAAACGTGCACGTCGAGCACGGTGCCGGCCAGTTCGAGGCAACTACGGTCAGCGGAAGTCTGACGGTCCAACTCGATCCGGCGCGCTCGGTGCGAGTGCGTACCACATCCGGCGACTTCACTTTTCAGGGAAAATTGCTCAAGGGCGCGGACTTCGACGCGCAGACCGTCAGCGGCGGGATCAAGGTGCATGCGGGCGCCGAAGCCGGCATCGAATATGAGGTGTTGACCTTCAGCGGCGATGCCCGGAACTGCTTCAACGTCGAGGCGGAGCGTACGAGCAAATACGGGCCCGGCAGCCGGTTGAGCGGCACCCGTGGCGCGGGCGGCGCACGCGTGCGCCTGAAGACTATGAGCGGGGACGTGGACCTGTGCGATCGGCCTTGATTGATGGGCTGAAAGACGCCTGCGGCCCGGGATGGGCCAGCGCTTTCAGCGAGCGCGCCGAGGGAGGGTTCACGCCCGCGAGCAAAAAGCGTGGTTTTTGCCGGGGCGCGCAGCCTCGCGAAAAGCAGGCCGGCCGGGGTTGTTGATCCGGAGCCTGTCCAGTCAGGCGGTCGGCGTGCGGAGCCAGTCCGGATCCGGAAGTTCGGCGAACGCCTCGCGCAGGGCTTCGCTCCAGCGGTTGCGGATGCCGCGGAAATACTCGTTGTCAGCGTCGATACTGATGTGCCGCGCGATTTCGTAACGGTCGCGCTTTATGAGCACCAGGTCGAGCGGCAGGCCGACCGAAAGATTGGAGCGGATGGTGGAGTCCATCGAGACGAGCGCGCACTTCGCGGCCTCGTTGAGACTGCTGCTCCTGCGGATGACGCGATCGATGATGGGCTTGCCGTACTTCGATTCGCCGATCTGGAAGTAGCTCGTCTCCGCCGTGGCTTCTATGAAGTTGCCGGCGGAATAGATGCTGAAGAGCCTTGGCTCCGCGCCGCGGATCTGGCCGCCGAGAATGATGCTCGCGTTGAAGTCGACGCCGAATTCCCTGAGCGCTCCGGCATCGCGCCGGTACACCTCGCGCACGGCTTCGCCGACGCAGCGGGCGGCTTCGAATAGATTCGCAACGGTGAACAGGCTCGACTTCACCTCGGGCGTGTCGATCTGTTCCAGCAGGATGCTCGTGACCGCCTGCGTAATGGCGAGATTTCCCGAGCTCTGCAATACCAACACGCGATCGCCCGGCTTCTGCAGGACCGTCGTCTTGCGGAACGTGCTGATCTGGTCGACTCCCGCGCTGGTGCGTGAATCGGACAGGAACACCAGCCCCGTATCGAGCAGCATGGCCACGCAGTAGGTCATAGAAGGGGAATCTCCGGCGGCAGCGGCCTCCCGCTGTAAGGCGGCGCATTCTAGCGGATTCGACGGGCCCGCTCGCTCTGTGTCACTGCCCGAGGTCACTGTCCTACGGAACTCACCAGGAAGTCCCTGGAGATGCGCGCGCCGACGTCGCGTAGCTTCGCCTGGAACCGATCCAGAAAGGCGGGAATGCCGCCGGCGCACAGCTCTTCGAAGCGCCCGTAATGAAACTGCGCGTGCAACTCCCCGACGCGCCGCAGCGTTTCCGCCGACTGATCGTTCGCGACGGCCGTGAGGTTGGCTTGCAGTTCATCGAGGCAACGGTGAACGCCTTGCGGCAAGTCGTCTCTCATCAGCAGCATTTCCGTGACTCGCGTGGGATTGACGCTGTCACGGCAGACACGCCGGTAGATCTCGAATGCCGACATCGCCCGCAGCAGCACCGCCCACTCGGACGCTTCCGCCAGAAGCCGCTCGCCGCGTCCGCCTGGATCCCGCCAGCGCGCTTCGAGCAGGCGCGTGGTGTTGTCGGCTCGTTCGATGAAAGTGCCTATGCGTGTGAAGTGCATTGCTTCATCCCGCAACAGCGTACCGGAGGTCACCCCACGTGCGAGGTGCGCCCGATACTTCACCCACTCTATGAATTCGCCGCGTGCTGACTCCGTCATGCTGGAGTTGAACGCGTGCGATTCGAGGTAAGTCGTATTGAGAATCTCCCACATGTCCGAGGTGATGGTGCCCCGGACGGCTCGGGCATTCTCTCTAGCCGCCCGCAGGCAGCGCAGGATGCTGCCGGAGTGTTCCCGGTCGAACGCCAGGAAGTCGAAGGCGGCGAGCGGAGTCAGGGTCGTATGCCGCTCGAGAAACAGGTCGTCCATGCCGAGCGAGACCAGCGTTGCCTGCCAGCCTTGCAGCACTGCTTCGGGCGCGCGAGGCAGCAGCGACAGTCGGTGATGCGCGTCGATCATGCGGGCCATGTTCTCGGCCCGCTCGAGATAGCGTGACATCCAGTAGAGGTGGTCTGCGGTACGGCTGAGCATGTCAGGCTCCGAGCACCCAGGTGTCTTTGGTGCCACCGCCCTGGGAGGAGTTGACTACCAGGGACCCTTCAGGAAGGGCTACGCGAGTCAGGCCGCCCGGTACCACCGTGATCTCACGGCCCGAAAGCACGAACGGCCTGAGGTCGATGTGGCGGGGTGCGAGCCCGGATTCCACGAAAGTAGGCGAAGTGGACAGGGCGAGCGTCGGTTGCGCGATGTAACGCTCGGGGTGCGCTTTGATACGGGCGCGAAAGTCTTCGATCTGTGCGTGTGTCGAGGTTGGTCCGATCAGCATCCCGTACCCGCCGGCACCGTGCACCTCCTTCACGACCAGCTCGGGAAGATTTTCCAACACGTGCTCGCGCTCCTCGGGCCGCCGTAGAAGCCAAGTCTGCACGTTGGCCAGCAGAGGCTCCTCGCTGAGATAGAAGCGCACCATATCCGGGACGTAAGGGTAGATGGACTTGTCGTCGGCGACGCCAGTGCCGATGGCGTTCGCGATGGTGACGTGGCCGGCGCGATACGCCTTGAGAAGGCCGGGGACGCCAAGTGTCGAGTCCGGCCGGAATGCCTGCGGATCCAGGAAGTCATCATCGAGGCGCCGATACACCACATCGACGCGCTTGGGGCCGCGAGTCGTGCGCATGTAGAGGATGTCATCGCGGACGAAGAGATCCTGGCCTTCGACGAGCTCGATTCCCATCTGCTGCGCGAGGAATGCGTGCTCGAAGTAAGCGCTGTTATAAGCCCCGGGTGTCAGCAACACCACGGTCGGGTCCGTGGCGCCCGCGGGAGCCACGCTCTTGAGATTCTCCAGCAGGATGTCCGGGTAGTGCTCGACCGGCTCGACGGCGTGCCGCGCGAAGAGTTCGGGAAACAGCCGCATCATCATCTTGCGGTTCTCGAGCATGTAGGAGACGCCCGATGGCACGCGCAGGTTGTCCTCGAGCACGCAGAAACGGCCGTCAGCGTCGCGCACGATGTCGATTCCGCTGATGTGCGCATAGATGCCGCCGGGAACGCTGCTGCCCTGCATCTCCGGACGGTATTGCGAATTGCCGAGGATCTGTTCGGCCGGAAAGACCCCGGCTTTCAGAATTTCCTGGTCGTGATAGATGTCCGCGACGAAGGCGTTCAGCGCCCGGACGCGCTGCTTGATGCCCGCCTCGAGCTGCTTCCATTCGTGGGCCGGCAGAATGCGCGGCACCACGTCGAACGGGATCAGGCGCTCGGTACCGGCGTTCTCACCGTAAACGGCGAATGTGATGCCAAGACGGTGGAACAGCGCATCCGCCTCGGCGCGCTTTTGGGCCAGTCGCTCAGGCGGCTGCTCACTGAGCCAGTCGCAATAGTGGCGGCAGTGCGGCCGGGGCGAACCCTCGGCGTCAAGCATTTCGTCGTACGGCCGACCACGCACGCTACCCCCTGCGCGTTGAGCATCTCATCAGATAGTGAGCCTAAGCGAGATCCATGCCAATGCTGCTTCGCGTGCGTGCTCAAGAGGTTACAACCCTCGCGATCGGAGGACTCGGTTGAGGTGAGGGCCTTATGCTCCTATTTGGTGCAGTAAATTTCGCGCCCTGCACGGTAGTCGTGCGCCGCGCGCTGCCGCATCTGAGGTGTCCCGGCCGCTGCTACAATTCGCGAGGTGCGAATTACATGCTGGGGCTTCTGCCTGACGGTGATGAGTTGAGCGAGTCCCCGATCGCGGCTGGGCTGCTCGATTGGCATGCCCGGCAGGGCCGTCACGACCTCCCCTGGCAAAGCGACCGCACGCCGTATCGCGTCTGGGTTTCGGAGATCATGCTCCAGCAGACCCAGGTCGCGACCGTCATTCCCTACTACACGCGCTTCATGCAGCGCTTCCCGGGTGTGCGCGCGCTGGCCGATGCACCGATCGACGACGTGCTCCACTTATGGACGGGGCTCGGCTATTACGCCCGCGCGCGCAACATGCATCGGTCCGCGATCCGCGTCCGCGACGAGTTCGGCGGCAGATTTCCGGAGAGCTTCGAGGAGATCGCGAGCCTGCCCGGAATCGGGCGCTCGACGGCGGGTGCGATCCTCGCCTTGAGCCTTGGGTTGCGCTTCCCGATTCTCGACGGGAACGTCAAGCGGGTGCTGGCGCGCTATTTTGGAGTGGCGGGGAACGCGTCGGAACGTGCCGTTTCTGAACGACTTTGGCACCTTGCGGACACCTGCACGCCTCTCGGGCAAGTAGCTGTCTACACGCAGGCGATAATGGACCTGGGCGCCACTGTCTGCACGAGGCGCAAGCCGTTGTGCGCCTATTGTCCATTGTCTGAAGGCTGTGTTGCCAAGCGTACCGGCCGTCAACACGAGCTCCCCTCGCCCCGCCCAGCACGAGTTCGACCCTCGCGACAGGTATTCATGCTCGTGGCCATGCGCGCGGACGGCAGTGTGTTACTGGAGCGGCGGCCCGAGAGCGGTGTGTGGGGAGGCCTGTGGTGTTTGCCGGAGTTCGATGACCCGACAGCGGCACGCGCATACATCGGTCACTCGTTGCAGAGACCGCAGAGTGAGCCGCAGCCCTTGGGTCGAGTCGAGCACGCGTTTACTCATTTCGATCTCGTCATCACGCCGCTCCTTGCGCGCTGTGCGGGAAGCGCCGGCGTCATGGATGCTGCGCGCAGCGTCTGGTATAACACTCGCGAGCCGGCCCGCATCGGGTTGCCTGCGCCCATCAAGGCATTGCTCGAGGACTTTGCGAGTCCTGCGCTGTTCGACGGGCGCGTTGCGGGTTGACTGGAGACTACCGTGTCACGAATGGTGCAATGTGTGTTTTTGAAGCAGGAGGCTCCGGGCCTCGACCGGCCCCCCTATCCTGGTGAGCTCGGCAAGCGCATTTACGAGGGCGTATCGAAGGAGGCGTGGGCGCGTTGGCTGAAACATCAGACGATGCTCATCAACGAGTACCGTCTCACGCCCATCGAGCCCAAGGCGCGCAAGTTTCTCGAAGCGGAAATGGAAAAGTTTTTCTTCGGCACCGGCTCGCAGGCGCCTGAAGGCTTCCAGCGGGCCGGCCCACCGGCGCCGAAGGGCGGTTAGGCCGCGCCCCGCGACGGGGGGCAGGGGGTTGCTGTTTGCGCTGAAAGCTTGCCGAAAGCTTGCCGCGGCAGGATGTTTGCCGATCACTTGAGACTGCCGCGGGCGTTCCCAACTTTTTTCTTCAAATGTTCGTGGCGTAGCGGCAACTCTGTCATCCCTCTCTGTCTAATCGCGTTATGCTTTGTTCCATACTTCGTCTGGACGAAGGAGCGCGCACATGGTTACCGGTACGCCGAATATCAGGTTAGATGCGGGTCAGGACGAACGGCAGGGCCTTCCGTATCAAGAGCCGCTGCGGACGTGGGCGGGTCGTGGCAGCGGCGCTCTGTGCAACCTTTGCGGCCATCCCATCAAGGCGCAGGACATCGAGTACGAAATCGATGTAGCGCCGGCGGAAAGCGGCCGCAGCCTGCGTTTCCACTTCAATTGTTACCGAAAGTGGGAAGCTCAGCGTCGGGATGAGGCTTAACGCACTACGCTGGCGCGGACCGTCACAGACGGATCATGCCCCGCTTGTGAGCCACTGCGACCGCCTCGGTCCTGCTGATCGCGTCGAGTTTGGTCAGGATCGCTTTGACGTGCGTTTTGGCCGTACCTTCGGTGATGGCGAGGCGGCGCGCGATGTCTTTGTTACTCCGGCCCTGTGCGACGAGCTGCAGCACGTCCAGCTCGCGCTGTGTCAGGCTCGGCTTGGCCATTCTTTGCAGTGCTTTGGCCGCGACGGATGATGACGTGTACGGCCGGTCTTCGCTGACGGCGCGAATGGCGGAAAGGATTTCCGTCCGCGGCGCATCCTTCAGCAGATAGCCTTTCGCTCCCTGGCTGAGACACTGGAAAATATCCTCGTCGCCGTCATACGTCGTCATGATGAGAAGGCACGCTTTCGGATTGCTCTCGAGCACGTGCTGCACGACGGCAACGCCGTCGCGCTTCGGCATGCGTAGATCCAACACCATCACATCGGGGCGGTGCTGCTCATAAAGCGTGATGGCTTCCTCACCGTCGCCGGCTTCGGCGACAACCTCCATGTCCGCTTGTTGATTGACCATCGCGGCGAGCCCGTCCCGCACTACGGGGTGATCGTCCGCAAGAATCACCCGGATCTTCCTCTTCATGACCGCAACCATTACGGTTTCCGCTTCGTCATGCGGACGCTGACGCGCGTACCGGCGCCCGGCTGACTCTCGATGCGCCACTCGCCACCAATCGCCCCGGCGCGCTGGCGCATGCTGGTGAGCCCGAAGCCGTCGCTGGCGTAGAGTTCCGGATGGCGCTCCATGCCAACGCCGTCGTCGGCTACGGCAAGCTCCCAATGTGTCGGCCCGTCGGTCATCGTGATGCTCACGGTGTTTGGCCTTGCGTGCCGCACGGCGTTGCTCACGGCCTCCTGCGAAATGCGCAGTAATTCGTGCTCATGCTCTGGCTTCAGTCCGGTCGCAATGCCCATGCCTTCAAACGTGCAGGTGACTCCACCCGGAACAGTCGAGCGCTCCGCGAGTTGCCGCAGTGCGATCTCCAGTCCCGCACGGCGCGTCTGATCGAGCCGCAACGCCATGACCGAGCGACGCGCTTCGGAGAGGCCGTCGCGCGCGAGGTCGCGGATGCGGGCGAGAATCACGACCAGCTCGGAATTCTTTCTCTTACAGGATGGAAATTCCTCCGCTGCGCCGAGCTGCATCAGAATTCCCGTGAAGGACTGGGCGAGCCCGTCATGAATCTCCTGCCCGATGCGCGTGCGTTCCACGAGGACGGCGGCTTCTTTCGCCGAATAGGCGAGCCGCGTGAGCTGCACGGCCAGCGTCGCCTGCTGGGCGAGCGCGACGAGCAACTCACTGCGTTGAACGTCTTCCGCATTCCGCCGGAAGCTGAGGATGAAGAACCCAACGTTGCGCGCGCCGAACACGAGTGGGTAAACGACCACGCCGGCATAACCCTCCCGGCGATGGAACGCGAGCACTCCGGGCCAGATCTCCTCGTCTTCATGCTCGAGATCCAGGTACAGGGGTTCCTGCCGGACCGCGAAGGAGTCGGTGAATCGCGAGCCGGCGAAGGGTACGCTCGTCGCGAAGGGCGGCGGCTCGAGGTGCCCATCCCGTACATGAGCGACGATGCGCCATTCCTGCAGTGAGTCCTTGGATACGATCACTGCGCCCGATGCCGCGTCGAACTGGCGCGCCGCTTCGAGCAGCATGTGACCCATGAAGCTGTGGAGGTCCGGCTCGCTTGCGAGGCGTTCGAGGTTGCCTCTAATGACGAGATTGGCCTTTGCGAGCTCAGCCACCTTCTCTTCTGCGGCTCGTTCGCGCTCACGCCTCACGTCGTCAACGAGGCGTTCGCGGTGTAGGGCGGCGCCGATCACACCCGCCGCGGTCTCGAGCGCCGCCAGTTCAGCGGAGTCGACCGCCCGCCGTTGCCGCGTGTTGTCGAATCCGACGACACCGATGAACTCGCTGGCGACGAAAATCGGTACGATTGCCTTCGTCTTGGTGCCGATGCCTTCGAAACCCGCGGAGGCATATTCCGCAGCGGAGTCGCTCTTGCTCAGACACACGCTGCGGCCGGCCCGTAGCTCACTGCAGACGGCCGAGAAGTTGCGCTCATCGCAGCTAGACATCGCGGCATCGTCGAGATACGGGATAACGCCATCGGCGACCCACTCATTGACCACCGCGAGCAGCGGCTCGCCATGTGGTCCCGCCTTGGTAAGCATCAGATTCACGCGATCGACGCGGGCTGCTTCGCCGATGAGCCCCAGCACTCGCGGAATCACGGCCCGAACATCCGGGGCCTCCAGCAGCAGCCGGCTTGCCTTGGCCGATGCCGCCAGCAGGCCTTCCCGGCGCTGCAGCGACTCATTGATCTGGGTCAGCTCTTCCGCGCATTGGCCGCTGGGATTCGAATATTTCTCTTCGAGAGCAGGCAGTTCCAGCAGGGTGGCATTCATACGGCAGTCTCCGGTTGGCCGCTCGAACCGATGGCTGCAATGTGGGGGTGTGAGGCACTTCGCGCAAGCTGGAGCATGGCAGTCTTTCCGATTTAGCGATTCCCAGCCCGAGTGTAGCGCGGCAGGGGGGCACCCTCCCAAGCACCACCTAGCGCTTTGTAGACGGCGATGAGGCTGGTCGCGGCCTGAGTGCGACTTTGAGCCAGGCTGTCCTCCGCCTGGAGCTGAGTACGCTCCGCGTCCAGCACCTCGAGGAAATCTACCAAGCCGCCTTCGTATCGGGCGCGGGCCAGCTTGGCGGCGGTCGTGCTTGACTCAGCCGCATCCGCGGCATGCGTCAGCTGGCCGCGTGAGCGCGCGTGAGTAACCAGCGCGTTCTCGGTCTCTTCCAGGGCCCGTAGCACTGTCTGCTCGTACTGGGCCAAGGCGGTATCGGTTCGCGCTCGAGAACCGGCGACCTGCGCTTTCACTCGTCCGAGATCGAAAGCGGCCCACGAGATCGACGGCCCGATCGTATACGCCCGGCTGGCGGAAGTCCCCAGAGCGTTCAGGTTAACCGCGTCGTAGCCGAAGTTGCCGGTAAACGTGACCTTGGGAAACAGATCGGCGACCGCCACTCCGATTCGGGCGGTGGAGGCCGCCAGCTGGCGCTCTGCGACCCGGATGTCCGGGCGGCGGCGCAGCAGGCTCTCCGGATCCCCCACGGCCAGAGTCTGGGGCAGCGGCGGCAGATCATGCGGCGGGCTCAACAGGTCCTGCAGTGCGTTGGGATCGCGGCCCGTCAGCACTCCGAGACGATGGATCGAGCGCGAAACCGCGGCTTCGAGCGGATCGATTGTCGATAATGTCGTGCTGAGCTGTGCGCGGGCGCGCGACGTGTCGAGCTCCGTTCCCCGTCCCGCACTCAGCCGCGCCTCGGTATAGGTCAGCGTTCCCTGCTGGTTCTCGACGTTCCGCCTGGCGACGGCCAGCTGGTTCTGCTCGCCCCGCAGCTCGAAGTACGTGCGCGCCAGTTCGGCTATCACCGACACCTGCGCGTCCCGCAGATTCGCCTCGGCGCCCTCAAGGTCCGCGGTGTTCGCCTCCACATTCCGGCGTACGCGCCCGAACAGGTCGAGCTCCCAAAAGGCATCGAAGCTGGCGTCGTAATACGAGGCCTTGAACGGAAAACCAAACTGCGATGCGGGAAGCTGCTGGGTCTGGTGTCCGGCCTGCGCCGTAACCGTGGGAGCCAGGTCGTAGAGGGACTGGCGCCGCGTGGCACGGGCTTCGGCCAAGTGACCCAAGGCGATGCGCAGGTCGTGATTGGCCGCGAAAGCGTCATCGACGAGGTGATCCAGCGTGTCGTCGCCGAACTGCTTCCAGAATTGCGACTGCGCATCCCGCGCCGAAAACGTGCTCTCCTCGGCACCCGTGAATTTCGCCGCGACCGGCGTATCGGGCTTCTTGTAGTTCGGACCGACAGCGCAGCCCGCCAGCACAGCGGCGACGACGAGCGCGACGCTGCCCTTGATCGTGAGATTAGACATTATGCGTTTCCGGTGAGGCGAGCGGGGCGGGGGCCTCGATCACTTTCTTTGGGTTTCGTTCGGAGAGCCGCCGGACCAGCACGTAGAAGACCGGGGTCAACAACAGGCCGAAGAACAACACACCGAGCATTCCCGCGAACACCGTCGTGCCCAGGGCGTGACGGATCTCGGCGCCGGCACCTCCCGCCACCATCAGCGGCACCACGCCCATGATGAAGGCGAACGACGTCATCAGAATCGGGCGCAGCCGCATCCGGGCGGCTTCCAACACCGCGGACACGGCATCGCGGCCCTGTTCCTCCTGAAGGTGTTTCGCGAACTCGACGATGAGGATTGCGTTCTTGCACGCCAGGCCGACGAGCACGATGAGTCCTACCTGCGTGAAGATATTGTTGTCGCCGTGATCGAGGAGCACACCGCCGATCGCCGCCAGCAGACACATCGGCACGATCAGGATGATGGCCAGGGGCAAGGTCAGGCTCTCATACTGGGCAGCGAGCACCAGGAACACGAACAACACGCACAGCGGAAAGATGAATTCGGTCGTGCTGCCGGAGACGATCTGCTGGTAGGAGAGATCGGTCCACTCGAAATTCATACCGCGCGGCAGCGTCTCGGCGAGGATCTTCGCCATCGCGGCCTGCGCCTGGCCGGAGCTGTATCCGGGTGCGGCAGCGCCGTTGACGTCAGCGGAGCGATAGGCGTTGTAACGCTGCACGATGTCGGGACCAAACGTCTGATCGATCGTCAGCAGCGTTCCGAGCGGCACCATTTGACCGGCGCCGTTGCGGGTCTGGAGCGGAAGTATGTCCTCCACGTGCGAGCGGTACGGGGCATCCGCCTGCGCGACGACCTGGTACGTCCGGCCGAACTTGTTGAAGTCGTTGACGTAGAGCGAGCCGAGGTAAACCTGGAGTGTCTGGAACACGTCCGACAGCTTCACGTTCTGGCGTTTCACTTTCTCGCGGTCCACGTCCACATGGAGCTGTGGCACGTTGATCTGGTAGGTACTGAAGGCGCCCGCCAAGGCAGGGTTCTGCGAGGCCTTCTTGAGCGCGTCCTGTACGGCCGCGTACAGGGCATCGGAGCCGAGATCGCCGCGGTCTTCCACGTTGAGCTTGAAGCCCCCGAGAGTGCCCATTCCCATGATCGCCGGAGCGGGAACCACGATGACGAAGGCGTCTTTGACGACCGAAAGCTTCTGATTCAGGGTCGCCGCGATCGCCTTGGCGCTGAGACTCTTACTCTTGCGCTTCTCGAAATCATCGAGAGCGAAGAACACCAGCGTGGAGCTCGAGCTCGGTACGAGACCGTTCACCGACATACCGGTGAATTGCACGGCGCCGGAGACGCCGGGCGTCTTGAGGCCGATCTCGCCGATCTCGCGGGTGACCTCGTCCGAGCGCTCGACGGTGGAGGCGGCCGGCAGCTGCCCGATCGCGACCACATATTGCTTGTCCTGGTCCGGGACGAAACCGCCTGGAACCGCGTTGAACCCAAAGTAGGTGAGAACGATCAACCCGCCGTAAACCGCGAGCGCAATTCCACTGCGCCGCACGGTATGTGTGACCGTACGCGAGTACAGGTTGCCGGCGCTGACGAAGCCGCGGTTGAAGCGTTTGAAGAATCCACCGAACAGCCGATCCATGATCCGGGAGAGCAGGTCCGGTTTTGCCCCGTGCGGCTTCAGCAGCACGGCGGCCAGAGCGGGCGAGAGCGTCAGCGAGTTGAACGCGGAGATCACGGTCGAGATGGCGATTGTGAGCGCGAACTGCCGATAGAACTCGCCGGTGAGGCCGCTGACGAAGGCGACCGGCACGAACACGGCACACAGCACCAGCGTGATCGCGATGATCGGGCGGCTGACCTCGTTCATTGCGGCCTTGGTGGCCTCGCGAGGGGATTGACCGCTCTCGATGTGGCGCTCGACGTTCTCTACGACCACGATGGCGTCGTCGACCACGATACCGATCGCCAGCACGAGACCGAACAGCGACAGCGTGTTGATCGAGAAGCCGAATGCGAGCAGCACGGCGAAGGTGCCGATGATCGACACGGGCACGGCCACCAGGGGGATGATAGAGGCGCGCCAGGTCTGCAGGAACAGGATGACGACCAGCACTACGAGCGCGACGGCTTCCAACAGTGTATGCACGACAGCGTCGATGGACTGCCGTACAAAAACGGTGGGGTCGTAAATGACCTGGTATTCGAGACCCGCGGGGAAATCCTTCTTGAGCTCCTCCATGGTCTTGCGCACGGCGGTGGAAAGATCGAGCGCGTTGGCGTTGGGAGCCTGAAATACCGGGATAGCGACGGCGTTCTTGTTGCTCAGGAGGCTCCTGATCGAGTACTCCTGTGCGCCGACCTCGACACGAGCCACATCGCCGAGGTGCACCACCTCGCCTTCGGCGCCGGTCTTGATGATGATGTCGCGGAACTGCTGCTCATCCGTGAGTCGTCCCATGGCGTTGATCGCGAGCTGAAACTGACTGTCCTGTGAGGGTGGCGCGCCGATCTGGCCCGCAGCAACCTGCACGTTCTGCTCACGAATGGCGTCGATCACGTCACCTGAGGTCAGGTTGCGGGCCGCCAGCTTTTGCGGATCGAGCCAGACCCGCATCGAGTAGTCGCCGCCGCCGAACACCTGCACCTGCCCCATGCCGGGCAGTCGTGCGAGCACGTCGCGCACGTTCAATACGGCGTAGTTCCGCAGATACAGCGGATCGTAGCGGCCGTCGGGCGAAGTCAGATTGACGACCAACGTCAGGTTGGGAGAGCTTTTGACCGTCGTGACGCCCAGATTGCGGACCTCCACTGGAAGCCGTGGAAGGGCTTGTGACACGCGGTTCTGTACCTGCACCTGCGCACGATCGACATCGGAGCCGATGCGAAAGGTGATCGTGATGGCCAGTCCGCCGTCCATGGTGGCGGTGGAGGACATATAGAGCATGTCCTCCACACCAACGATTGCCTGCTCCAACGGCGCAGCAACCGTGTCCGCAACGACCTTCGGGTTCGCGCCGGGGTAAGACGCGTTGACCACGATGGACGGGGGCACCACTTCCGGGTACTCACTGATCGGCAGCGTGAACAGTGCAATCGCGCCGCCGATCGTGATGAACGCCGAAATGACCGCCGCGAAAATCGGCCGGTCGATGAAGAAGTGCGATAGTTTCACCGAGAGACCTCTTATTAGTTGGGACGCGCGACGTCCGGGTTGGGACGTGCGGCGTCGGAGTTAGCATTAAGAGCCAGCTTGGCGTTGGAGGACGTGGGGCGGGCGCTTGTCGTCGGGCTGGGCCTGCTGGGCTCGACGTTGGCGTTCACGGCGCTGCCGGGCGCGGAACTCGAAGCCAGTTTGGCGTTGCGTGCCACCATGGTGTCGGGCTTGTTGTCCGGACCATGGCGACGCTCGCCCATCACTACGCGCTCGGGGGCGACGACGGCGCCTGGACGGACCCGCTGCAGGCCGTTCACAACGATCGTCTCGCCAGCGGTGAGGCCGTCGGTTACGACGCGCAGGCCGTCGATGATCGGGCCCAGCTTCACCGGGCGGTACTGCACCTTGTTGTCGGCACCGACGACGAGCACGTAGCGCACGGTCTGGTCCGTGCCGACCGCGCTGTCGTTGATGAGGAGGGCCTCGTACTGGTTGCTGCCCATGAGCTTCACGCGGGCGAACAGACCCGGTGTGAACGCGCGATCATGGTTATCGAGTCGTGCGCGGCCGCGAATCGTGCCGGTCGTGGGATCGAGCTCATTGTCCGTGAACACCATGACACCCGAGTGGGGGTACCCTGGCTCGTTGGCGAGACCGACCATCACTGCCGCGCCGGCCTGTTGGCCCGCGCCCTCCGACTCGCCTACGCCCGTCGTATTGGCGCCGTGCGAGTTGTGGCTGTGCCCTGAGCTGGCGAGTGCATTTTCACGCGCGATCTTCGCGTACCTGAGATACGCCTGCTCATCTCCGTCGAACCGAACGTAGATCGGGTCGAGCGAAACGAGCGTCGTAAGGAGCGTCTGTCCGGTCGATACCAAGTTGCCCTGGGTTACCAACGCACGGCTGATCCGGCCCGAGATGGGTGCCGTGACCCGCGTGAAGGTTAGATTCAGCGCGGCAGTGTCCAGCGCAGCCTGCGCCGCTTCGACGTTGGCATCCGCCTGCTCGAGGCCCGCTACACGGGTGTCGTACTCTTCTTGAGAGATGGCATGGGACTGTAGGAGCTTGGTAGCGCGCTCACGCTCGGATTTCGCGAGCGCCAACTGCGAGCGCGCCTGGTCGAGCTGCGCCTTGGCATGCTTGTCGTCCGCCTCGTAAGGACGCGGGTCGATGACGAACAGCACGTCGCCCTTGCGGACCTCGCGACCTTCCGCGAAGTTCACCGAAGAGATGTAGCCCGACACGCGCGGGCGGATTTCCACGCGCTCCACGGCCTCGAAGCGGCCCGTGAACTCGTCGAACTCCGTGACCTTACGCGAGATTACCTGCGCGACGTTCACCTGCGACGGGGGTGGAGCTGATAACTGCGCCGCTTCATTGCGACCGCAGCCCGTCAGCGTCAGTGCTGCTATGGCTAGCGCGGCGATAGTTAAAGGAATGCGCATGGGGATTCTCCCTAGGTGATCCACGGCTGTTTATTGCAGAGAAGAGGGGAGCGCCTAGTCCGACGCCTCGGCGGAGAGTTTGGTGCCGCCAAGCCCTTTTAGATATTCATCAGGCGGAGGGTGGCGGGGCCTTAATTCGGCGGATGAAGGCTGCCTCTTTCGAGGGAGCGCGCGGAAAATATGAGCGGCATCAGGGAGTTCCCGCATTCCGCCCAGGCGCCGCGAAGCGGCGCGGGGAATCAAGGGCTTAGGCCGGCCTTTGCTTGACGAGGCCCGCCCGGGCCGGTCTAATACGCGCCCCCCTTCGGCGGCCAGGTAGCTCAGTTGGTAGAGCAGCGGACTGAAAATCCGCGTGTCGGTGGTTCAATTCCACCCCTGGCCACCAGCAAGTCCTGATTTCTACTGTGTCTTTCGTGCGCACGCGGATTTTCGTGCGTCAAAAGCGCGCTTTTGGATCACATTTGGACCAGTCAGAACGACACGCGGACCAAGGGTAAAACCCGTTCCCTAGACGGGTCTCCATCAACCTTGAGGAGACCTGCACATGGCAACGATCGATCGACGCGGCAAGAAAACCTGGCGCGCCCGCGTGCGCATTCCCGGCCATAAAGCCAAGACCCGCCCGAAGAAAAGGCCGAGGTGGAAGCCTTGGGCGCCCACTGGGACGCGACCTCAATGTGTTGGTATATGAGTGCCGACGAGGACCCGGCAGGATTCTCAAAATGGCTGCCAGATGACGCGAGTGAGGAGGAGGATGAGGAATTCAGAATCACCTCGAGCCAGGCCTATGTGGCCTCCGCGACGGTGCCGTGCGCGAAATGCCATTCGAAGATCGAGGTCATGCATTCATTGCGAAAGCGGTACCGTTTCAGGTGACCCGCTGACCCAGTTCACCGTGTCGGACGTCTGGGCGATGGACGACGCCCTCGTCCGGCAGCTCGAGCCCTGGCCTGCCTTCAGAAAGGTGGACCGCCCGGATTTCCAGGAACGTGACTTCGCCAACCACTGTCCCCCCCCTGCGGCGCGCTGCAGGAGGACTTCTATCTGCATTCCGAGCCGGACGACCCTTTTTTCAGCAACGCCGGGCTCGATCAAACTCACGCCGCTCGTCGGACGGATCCAGTTGAGTGACGATGAACACTTCGAGATTTGTTGACTGCACTGCCACCCTTTCGCGGACAGATTCGTACGCCACTCACGTCACGCGCCACCATGTCACTGCCAGCGCACGTGCGGTTGCTTCGGGGTCGTAACCAGTTGTCCACTGGCGTGGCGAGGCCCCGCCGCAGAGATGGCATAGTGAGGTTGGCCGATTACGCCGCCTTCTTTGAGCCGCTGGCCGGCATGCCTTCGCGGCTCGAAGAGGGCGCATCTGCAATCAGGTATCGCTCCAGCATGAGATGCAACTCTCGTCCCTGATCTGCCATTGACCGAGAGGCGACGGCGGCTTGTTCGACCAGCGCGGCGTTCTGCTGTGTGATCGAATCCATCTGCGTGATCGCGCGGCTGACCTGTTCGATTCCGGAGGACTGCTCGCGCGATGCAGCGGAAATCTCGGCCACGATATCGGAGACTTTTTTGACTGCCCGGACGATTTCTCGAAGCGCCTCACCTGATTGCATCACCAAACCTGACCCGTCCTCGACCTTCTTCACCGAGTCAGTGATGAGCGATTTTATCCGATGAGCCGCTTCTGCGGATCGTCCCGCCAGGGCGCGCACCTCAGTTGCAACGACGGCAAAACCACGACCCTGTTCCCCGGCCCGCGCCGCTTCGACGGCGGCATTCAAGGCAAGTAGATTCGTCTGGAAGGCAATCTCGTCAATGACACCGATAATGGCTGCAATTTGTTGGGAGGACGCGTTGATCTGGGCCATTGCTTCAATAGCTTTTGCCACCACGGCACCGCCCGAATTGGCCTGCTCACGCGCTGCGCCCGCAAGTTCATCGGCCTGCCTGGCACTGCTTGCATTCTCCTTTACACTCGAGGTCATTTCCGCCATCGAGGAGGCAGTTTGCTCCAAGGAAGAGGATTGCTGCTCGGTACGTTGCGACAAATTGGCATTGCCCTCAGAGATCTCCTGCGCACCCTGGTACACCGCAAGAGACACAAGCTTCACTCTCGAAACAATGTCGGCAAGATTCGCGGCCAGATCGTTGGCGCTGCGGCTGATCATAGCGTAGAAGCCCGTCTTACCGTCCATACGGATCCGCTTGTTCAGATCCCCTGCAAGCACTCCAGAGAGCATTTGCTGCAGCTCCTGCTCGACCAGCACTTCGGCGGTTCGGTCCACCCATTCCACAACCGTTCCAATCCGCTGTCCGCCATTGGTGGCAAGCACCGGGTTGTAAGTGACGCGGAAAGTGCGGCCGCCAATTCCGATCTCAGCGGTGTGTGTTGAGCTAAGCTCCCGGAGGCGCGTGCGCTGATTGTTCGAAGTTTGATCGATCGCATCGATGTTGCGGCCGCGGAGTCGGGCCGCATCGAAATCAGGCAGATCCTTGCGGATGTCCAATTCGCCTGCCCGAAACATCGCCCCCAGCGCGGTATTCGTATAAATGATGGTCCCATCCGCGTCGGCAACCATTACGTTTGCGGACACATTGTCCAGTGCAGCCCGGATCCGCCCATTCTCCACCGAAATCAAGCGCTCGGCGTCTATCTGCAGCTTCAGCTTCCGCTGCATCTGTGCAATGCCAGCAAACAGGCGGCTGATTTCATCGGGACCTGATTCGTCAATCGCATTGTCATAGTGACCTTCTGCTATGCGTTCTGCGATTCCTAACAGACGCCTGATCGCCCCACCTATGCGTCGAACGAGAGCGATCATCAGCAGGAACGCCACGAACAACGCTGCGATGCTGCCGCTCAAAGCGATAACGGCAAGTCGCGCCTGTTGGGAATGGCGCAACCCGAGGGCAACATCGGTAGAATTCTGGGCACTCGTCTGAGTCGCCGCGAGGCTCTGGGCGAGGGAAGCAGAATTCTCGAGCAATACCCGTGTGGACTGCGCACTGCGGTGACCTGCCGCGAGCTCCTTCGATGCCTGATCTATCCAGGTGCGCGCGCTGGCATCCCACCCTTGCTTGATCAGGCGTAGGCTCGCCGCCAACTCTGCGCGGTCGCTGGCCGACTCGAGGGCCGTGTCGATCTCGCCCTTCGTACTATTCAGACGATCCGCAATGAGAGCGGTCAATGATTCGATACGAACATCGTCTTGCGAACTTTGCTGTTCGCGCGCTAACGCTACCGCCATACTCATTCGAACGTCGGCAACGAAGCGCAGGATATCCGGCAATTTACCTGTCGCCGCGTCGATGATGTTGTAGGCAGCCAGTTCGGGATCGAGAATGAGCTTCCAGTCCGTCGTGATCCGGGCGTTCAGTGCCGACAGGGCATCGAGAATCGCATCATGAGCATCCAGAATCTCCTGCGCGTTCGCCGCACGTGCACTTCTTAGCGATCTCCACTTCGCCTGGACATCCGCAAGGAGTGCATGAGTTGCCGCGTTACCGATCCCCGCATCGAGCGCCCTGAATTCATCCAACCGAGTATCTATGTCGACCGACAACGACTGTGCCTCGGTCTGTTCCGATCCTTCGCCTCCGTGCATGGCAACTGACGCTGCGGATACCTCACCGTGGCGCGCAACGCGCGCGATGATTACCGCAAGCGGACGGCAGAGCCTGGCGCCGTGTTGCTCCGTGGCCGTGAACCAGAGCGTCGATGTGAGGGAATCGACGTAGAAGATGCCGAGCCCGATGAGAGGTACCGCCATGATGGCAGTCGATATCCAGAGCTTGACCCCGATCGAAAGCTTGCGCATGAAGCGGCGTTGACGCGTGGATCCGCTCCGGTGAAGTCCAATTGATTTTCTCACCATGGGATCCAATCCTGACCGATGCTAAACATTGTCGTGGCCGAAATCCTACCTCTACGTGTTGGCGGTGGCGCTGCACGCTGCGCAAGAGTGTGAACCAGACACGTTGATATTTTCCGCAGCGCAGATTGGCCGAAAGAGCTTGGGTTGTGCGGCGCACGTCAGCTGAATCCAAAAAACATCGCTTTCCAAGCGAATTTTGGGACCCGGTAAACGAACTTTTCTGCCGCGGGCCCCTCGTGCACAACACGTCTATGACGGCTGTCACAAATCCGATGACAGATACTCCCTGGTGGGTGCGAAAGTCGTCCGGCGAAGCTTGCGCGCCTAGCGGCCGTGTACCAGCAGAAGATCAGCACGAGTCTGGCCGATCAATCTCCGCGAACTTCCGCGCGTAGTTGACCGGATGCAGCTCAAGCGTTGCATCACCGTAGTCTGGGGTTGTGCCGGGGTGAACGTCCCGGCCGTAAACGGGGGGCCGGCTAGGGAGCCGGAATCGACGGTGTCCCGCCCAGCGACGCGACAGCCGTTCACGGAATCGCCGCCGAAGACGCCGACCCAGGTGCCGCGGACGGGGTGGCGCATCCCGAACGAGTCGGTCCCGCCCTCCGACTGTCGTGGAAAAAGTCCCCAGGAACGATCCCGTCGACACGTGCGTTGATGCCCCGTCCCGGAACTCGACCCGGCGGAATACACAGCGCGCCAGATATCGACGCCGTATTCGCTCCTTTCCACGGTGGCGACTTCGCAGTTCCGGACCGTCTGTTCGATCGACGCTCTCTGCGTCTCGGCAAATGGAGCAGGTTCGCTAGGTATTTCCAGTCTTGAAAGGAGTAGCCAATGCCAATGTTGATGCGCGCCCCGCCGTGAGAGCTCAATTGATGAGGGCGAGGTGGAAAACTCGGCCGGCTCCCGGTCTGGTGAGTCCGGGCCGAACTTGAGCAATGTCGCGCGGCATCGATATGTCGACGATTTTCTGCGGTCGCAGATTGCGCAAGAGCCCAACCTGCAAATCGTTTTGCTCGGCTGCGGGTTCGACAGCCGTGCTTTCCGCCTGAACGGCGGCACGTGGTGGGAGCTTGATGAACCGCGGCTCATTGCTTACAAAGACGACAAGCTGCCGGCCTCACAGGTGCCGAATCCGTTGAGGCGAATCTCTATCGAGCTCGGTACCGGGTCACTACAAGAGAAGCTGCAGCCACTTTCTACTACAGCACCAACGGTTGTGGTGATCGAGGGCATTACGATGTATCTGCCGGGCGAATCGCTCACGATCAGTCAATTCGCGCTACTGCGCTGCAGCGAATTGCCCCCGCCCCCGTTTCAAAGCGGCCTCACTGCGCTCTGCGGCAGTCACGGCCTCAAGGTCCAGCCATATGGAGACCCGCAGCGGCTTGTTACATCGCTGACTTGTATCTGGCGGCACAAGGGCGCAGCATTTGGCCGTCGGGGCTGGCGCCAATCAGAATGAATATCTGGTCACCGGCGCCCACTTGGCCTGTCTACACCGGTCGTCCCTGATCCAGGAACGGCTCGTGCGGTGGTTGCGGGATTGTGAAGGGTAGTTAGAATCGTTTAAAAGGGGGGGAAGACCATGAAACGGTTTCTGAATCGCGGCGCCCTGCCGCCCTTTGCGCTGCTTGTAGGGATTCTCGTTGTCGCATCTGCAAATGCCGCAGGAACGACACGGCAGATTCCGGCAGGCGCCACTTCCAGCATGCGCGCTGACAGTCCGGGAACGGACCAACTTCAGTATCCGGAACTCATGCCGGACGCCCTGGCATCTGACGCTCCGGGTAACTTCAACCGCCCCCGACACGGCCGCGGCAAGCTTCCCAAGCACCCACTGGATACCCCGATCGTGCCGACGAGTCTCCTCGCGGGCGGGAATCCAGAGCTGAGCCTTAGCTTTGACGGACTGAATCATCGCCAGCAGCGGCTTGCCAACGGCGGCAATCAATTCTCGATCGAGCCGCCCGACCAGGCGCTATGCGTCGGCAACGGTTTCGTGGTCGAAGCGACCAACAGCGTGCTGCGGGTGTTCGATACGAATGGCACTGCGCTGACTGCCGTGCAGGCGTTGAATCCATTCTTCGGGTACGCAGCTGCAATTAACCGCACGACGGGTGCGTTCGGCGCGGACGTGATCGACCCAATCTGCCACTATGACCCAGACAACAACCGGTTCGTGGTCGCAATCACGACGCTTCACCATGTCGGAACAACTGGCGACTTCAATGGCAAGAATACGATCGATGTTGCGGTGAGCAACACCGGTGACCCGACAGGCTCGTGGACGATCTATTACATACCCGCCCAGAATGACGGCACCGACGGAACGCCAGACCATGGATGCACGCTCGACGGTGCAACCCCGGGCCCGTGCTTCCAGGACTACCCCCACATCGGCGCCGATCGTAACGGCATTTACATCACGACCAACGAGTACGATCTGTTCGGCCCGAACTTCAACGCTTCGCAGGTCTTCGCACTGTCCAAGGCACAACTTGCCGCCCACCCCGCAAGCATCAGCGTTACGCTCGTCGAAAACCTGCACGTCGACGGCCTGCCGGGGTTTACCGTATGGCCCGCGACCTCCCCGGTGGGGAATTATTCGAGCGAGCGCAACGACACCGAATACTTCCTTAGCACGATCGCGGATGTTTGCCCTCTCGCGTACTGTACGGCCCGGCGAATCGGCCTCTTTGCAGTAACGAATACGGCGTCCCTTAACTCAACGACGCCGGCGCTCGGGATCACGAGTCGAACGATCAACAGCCAGACGTATGTTGACCCGCCGAAGGCAAATCAGAAGCCAGGCGATTTTCCACTTGGTCAATGCATCAACGATACGACAATACCGACGGTATTCGGCCCGGGCTGCTGGCAGCTCTTATTCAACCCACCCGAGCCGGCGCACGATGAAGTCGAGTCGCACCCCGACGCCAGCGACACGCGCATGCAGCAAACTTGGTACGCAAATGGCACGCTGTGGGGTTCGGCCGCCACAGGCGTTCAGGTCAACGGCCAACTAAAGGCGGGGGTTGCGTGGTTCGCCGTAAGTCCCAAGATCAACGGCGCGGGTAAGGTCGAAGGTCAGGTCAAGAAGCAGGGCTACCTGGCGCTCGCAAATAACAACCTCACCTACCCAGCAATCGCGGTCGGCGCAAACGGCAGAGGAGTAATTGCCTTTACCGTCGTAGGTGGAGACCACTATCCAAGTGCAGGCTATGCGCCGATCAACGCCAGCGGTTCTGTTGGTGCGATCCATGTCGCGGCAGAAGGTTTGGGCCCGACGGATGGCTTCACCAGCTACAAGGCATTCGTAGGCGATCCGCCGCGGACGCGCTGGGGTGACTACGGCGCGGCGGTAACAGACGGCACGTCGATCTGGATCGCGTCGGAGTACATCGCTCAGACCTGCACATTGGCGCAATATCTCACCGGTGCTATTGGCTCTTGTGGCGGGACGCGGACGTCCCTGGGGAACTGGGCGACAAGGATTAGCGAGCTGGCTCCGTAGACGCGCCGCTCGTTTGGGATTCGCAAGAGGTCGGACCGCAAACCGGCCTCTTGCATTTGAGGCGACGCAAGATGGAGACGGCGAACAGTTGCGAATTGAGCTTGGCCGAATCGATGTCGATCAGCTTTCGCTCGGCGGAGGGCAACGCGGGTCCGCTAGGGTACGTCGACAACAGCTAGTCGCTGCGGCCGCGCTGACCGGCGTATGAACCCGGAAACGGAAGGTCGCCGCCAGGAAACCAAGATACAAGTATCGAACATCGGAGCAAGCGTGCTTACGCGAGTGCCGTGGGGGCAATTCGCAACGCGTCGTGGAGACTGTGGAATATCGCAACGCCACTTCACGATAGATCAACCCCTTATCCAATATTCCACTACGTGACCGGATAAAATGCCGCACGTTCAGAGACCTGCCTCGATTTCAGTTCCGGACTGAAAATCCGCGTGTCGGTGGTGCAATTCCACCCCTGGCCACCAGTTTCCCTCGTGCCATCAATCGCTTACACCTGGCTTCGCTTGGATTAGAAGTTGGCATGCGTCGAGGCTGTATGACCGGTCGCTGGGTCACCTTGGCGTGCATGGGGTATGGGCCGAATCACTTCGCACGCTGTGCCGAGCTGAGCCATACACGGCGAGGACATGGCGCGAGCAACGCGTCTACCGCGGGCTTCGCTTCGACTGAAGGGGATAGACGCCAACTTGCGGCACGACGGTGCCGAGACTCGCACGAGCGACCCACCCTGAGAGGCCACCGCGAGTGCGAATGAGTATGAAATCCTCGTGCTCCGCTGTCATCGTGACAGTCTCCGCTTCCCGCAATACAAATGCCGTGTCACCCATTGGCACTGGGGATATGCGCGCCGGCGTCTGGTTGATGAGGACGACTGCCTCGTGCATTCGCGGCCACGCCAGCATCGCGTTGGACACGGTCAGAGCAATCAGTGCGACGCCGAGCAGGATACCGCCGGCCCATAACCATTGAAATCGCGGCGCAAGCTTTCTCGCCAGCAGTCCCACCCCGACAAGAGCAATTCCCAGGACGCCGATCCAAGCCGCTAAGGTGGGGTTTGCGGCTTGGGCAATTCGCACAAAACGGGTGCGCGGCTCCGTAGGCACATGTGCGGAGGCACGGACGTACTCCAGATTTGCATTGATGTCCGCGTCATCGGGCGCCATCAGCGAGGCGCGCTCATAGTTGAGCACTGCCAATCCCGGCTTTCCGGCCCGCGCGTATGAGTTAGCCAAGTTGTAAAGGCCATCTGCCGAGTACCGCGGCTGCGATGGCTGCGCGAGCGTCTGCCCGCACGAAAGCGCGAGACCTACGATCAGCACCGCTATCTTTGGCGCGCGCATTTACGCCCTAGCGCCTGTGAGCTGGCCGCGAATCAGTCTGAGCCAACGCTGAAAATCCGTGCTCCCCGGCTCGTAACCCGAATACTTCGCCTCGTCGGCGAGCGCGCAAAGCCTTTCGATGTCCTCGCCTGCCGGGCCCAGCCGCGCCTTCAGCTCTGCTACAGTGATTTGATCGGGAGACATCTGCCACCGCGCGGCAAATGTTTGCAGGAGTGCTGTTCGCGCCACTGCGAAGAATGAGGAAGAATCACCGGATTGCGCTGCCGCGTCCAACTGTGCGAGCGCACGCTCGGCTGATTTCGAGGTGGCGCGCGCGGGGTTGGGGCGCACTGCGAACCAACTCCCCGCCAGAATCAAGGCAAGTGTTGCCGGAACAGCCAGAAACGGTGCCTGGAAGTAGAGCGGTCTCAGCTCGCTCACCGAGCTTTTCGGCCGCGGGTGGTCGGGGCGCAAGCCCCGGGCGGATTGATTCGTGGGGGCGCCGTTCAGGCTCTGGGCCCCGGCCAGCGCACTGAGTGAGCTATCGGCCAGCGAGGCGGCGATCATCACTTTGACTGGCTGTGTGTGCGCACGCTCATAATGTTGCGTGTTGGGATTGAAATAACTGAACTCGAGTCCGGGAATTGTTTGCTCGCCGGGTTGCGCCGCGATCAGCGGTTGTTCGAACACTTTCTCACCCTTGTATCCGACCGCATCACTCGGGCTAAAGGAGGATTTCGCCGGGTAAGTTTTCCAACGATCGAGACGATCGAACATCGTTGCATCGACCCGATCGAAGTTCCCGACACCGCTGATGTGCAGGCGAAGAGTGAGCGGATCCCCCGCCGCTACGCGGGCGGGCGCAATGTCGCTCGATACCTGGAAGTCGCCGACGGCTCCACTGAAGTCCTTGGGTTGCCCCTGCGTGGGCAGCGGCAAGACCTTCAGCCCGGATGAGGGGCTCGCGATCGTGATGTCTTTTGGAGCGATTCCGTTGTACATACTTTGCAAGAATGGCCAACCCATCCTGGCCGCCATCGCGATATCCTCGGCCGACTGCGTGTTGATCCTCACACTGAGCGGCGTTTCCACCGACAAAGAAAAATCGCCTGGCTTCACCGCAGCGAGCACGCTGTGCCACGTCATGACCACGAAGGGGCTACCTTCGATGACCTGGTCGCGGCGTTTGGGTTGTTTTGAGAGATTGTTGAGCGTGAAGTCACCGCCACTGAGCGCGGGCAGGCCATTCATCGACGTGACGATTCCCGGGCGTACGCCCACTTCGATATCGACCGGCACGCTTTCGCCCACATATACGGCGCGTGTCGGCATGACCAGTTGGACGAAAGCCGCGCCGCCGGCTTTCAGCTGAATGCCTTTCGGGAGCGGAGCAGGCGACACCGGCAGCGGTGGGGGGAATTGTTTGTGACTGCGGAAGGCGTAAGGATTGGGTTCATCGCCACGGACAACCTCCAGTCCGAGAGAATGCGATTTCGGCGTGAGTCCGGGAATGCTGAACAGACCCACGAATTGCGGCGTGACACGGATCAGGATGTACGTCGAAGGGATCGATTTACCGTTGACGAACTCGAGACCCTGCGATCGTCCTAGTATCTCGAATGTCAGTCCGGGGACGGTCGGTAACGGGACGCTTTTCAGGTAACCGTCCAAGCTCGTCACTCGGATCATCGCCGAATCGCCCAGTCTGATGCGCGAAGGTTCTACGGTTTCATAGGCTAGGGACGCGTCCGCCATCCCGTCTGCCATCGCCAGCGCGTTCGCGATCGCAATCGGAGCAAGCAGGCCCAGGATTGCGACAATCACCTTGCTCCAGTGCATAGGCCGGGTTCGCATTACCAATTCTTGAATGCTTTGTCCGGCGCAGAGTCCGGAGCCCGCGGGCCTGATGGCACCAGGAGCGAGTGGTGTTCGTCCGATTTGGCGGAGTCCAAAAGCTCGCGGGCTTCCGTAACGCTCATTTGCCCGGGCGCGCGCTGATCTTGTGCCGGGTGCTTCTCATCATCGCCATTGCCTTCGTCGGCCCGCGTGGAAGCCGATGGCGCAGGTCGCGGTGCCCCCTGCGCCGCATTTGGCGACGGTCGATCCTCCGTCGGCGCTGGGGGGTTCGGCGGCGAGCCGGGATGCTGACCTGGCGGCGGCGGTGAGTCATTTCCCGAGTTTTGCGGCGGCGACCGGGGCGGCTGCCCCTGCGGTGGAGGTTGTCCTTGCGGCGGAGGTTGTCCCTGTCCCTGACCGCGGCCCTGTTGTTGATCTTGTCCCTGGCCGCCGCCCTGACCATTGCCTCCACCTTGGCCCCCGCCCTGATCGGGTGGCTGCCGGAGCGCGTCAATCTTCCGCTTGACGAAGTCGCGGTTGTATTTGCTATCGGCGTCATCACCGCGCAGCTGTAACGCCGTTTCGTATGCCTTCACCGCATCGGTCCATTTTTGTATCGCCTCCTGCGGAGCGGACTTTTCGAGCTGCTGACCCACGCGATACAGCGTATTGCCGAGGTTGTAGTAAGCATCCTCCTGATCTAACAGGCGCTTTGCGTCGCTCGCCGGTGCGGCCTCGATCGATTTTTGGAATGCCTGGGTTGCCCGGGGAAACTTTCCAGCTCGATACGCAGACGTACCCACGTTGTATTCCACGCGTGGCGTCTTGGCATCGGCCGGTCCGCCAAGGGTGTTGGTCTGATCGGCGCTCTCGGAACGCATCGGAATGACCAGCACTCCCATCACGGCCACCATGGCGACCGCGCGCGACACCGCTGCCGTCCGCCGGCGGCTAGCGCGACGCGTGCCCACCACAAGGCTGGCCAACAACATGACCAAGGATGCTGCCAGTGGCCATTGATAGCGCTGCGTGTAAATCTTCTGCTGTCTATAAACCAGGTCATGCTTCGACACCGCGCCGAATACTGTCTTCAGAAAACCATCAAAATCCTCACCCTGGCCCTCGAGGTGCACGTATGCGCCACCCGTGGCGGAGGCGATAGCTTTCAATCCGCCCTCGTCGAGATGCGATCTCACCAGGGCACCCGTGTCATCCTTGACGAAGTCGCCCCCTTGATCCGACGGTAAGGGGATGAGAGCGCCCTCCGCGGTACCGATGCCAACCGTGTAGATCTTGAGGCCGTCCTGTTTCGCTGCCTCTTCGGCCGCGGTTGAGGCGTGCCCTTCGAGATTCTCGCCATCCGTTACCAATATCAGGATTTTGTCGCTTCCAGGACGGCGGCGAAGCGCCGCGCGCGCGGCCTGTATGGCACTCGAGATGTTGGTACCTCCTAGCGGAATCGTGTGAACATCGACCGCGTCCAGGGACTGTTGGAAAGCGCCATAGTCGAGCGTCAGCGGACAGACGAGAAAAGCGCTGCCCGCGAATGCCACGATGCCGATCCCGTCGCCATCCAATTGCCTTGCCATGTCATTGATCGCCAGCTTTGCGCGCGTCAATCGGTTGGGTTTTACATCGGGAGTCAACATACTTCGCGACGTGTCGATCGCGAAGACGACTTCGTTGCCGCGGCGGCTGATTCGTTCCCAATGATATCCGAACTCAGGACCCGCGAGCGCCGCGAAAAGACACAGGATGGAGGCTGAGAGCAGGCCGCGCTGCACAAAGCGGCCGACTCTGGACACCGAGCCGGTAAGCCTCTGTCGCAGGTGCGGCGCGACGAATTCAGCGAGCGCCGTTTGCTGCCGAACGTCGTACCGACGCCACATTGCGATCAGCACGATGCACGTCAGCAGCCCGGCCAGCAGCCAGTTTGGTTCGCTGAACTTCACGGTAACCTGCGAAACCTCGTTTGCTGCAAGACTACCCCCAGTCCGAGTAAGCCCAGCGATGGGAACAGGGGCCACCTATAGAGCTCTTCCACGTGCTCGAATTTCTGCACGGCCTGCGCCGATGTTTCGTAATGATTGATCTGTTCATAGATTTTCTGCAGCGAATCCGTATCGGTCGCTCGATAGAACAGGCCGCCGGTTTCACTGGCTACCGCCTGCAGTGTCTTTTCATCGATGTCCACATTCGCCATGATCACGCGAATCTTGCCTGCTTCGTCCCTGACGGGAATGGGTGCCTTCCCACGTACGCCGACGCCGATGGTGTATACCTTCACGCCCAAGGCTCGGGCTGCTTCCGCTGCAGCGAGCGGGGATATTTTGCCACTGTTGTTGACGCCGTCCGTCAAAAGAATGACCACCTTGGACTTTGCCGTCGTCGTGCGCAGATGATTCACGGCCGCGGCGATGGCTGAGCCGATTGCCGTACCGTCGTCTCCGATGCCGACGTTGATACGCTCGAGATTCTGGAGCAGCCAGTCGTGGTCCAGAGTGAGCGGACTCACGATATACGGTGACGCGGCAAAAGCGATGAGACCGATGCGGTCGTTGGGACGCTCGTCGATAAATTTAGAGACGACCGACTTGACCACGGCGATGCGGTTGACGCGGTAGTTATCGACCGTGAAATCGAGCGCTTGCATCGAACCCGAAACGTCCAGTCCGAGAACGATGTCAATTCCATTCGCCGTAACTTCAGTGCGACTGTGCATGCGCTGCGGCCGGGCCAACCCAACGATCATGAGAGCCGCCGCGATGATCGGCAGAAGCCAAACTACCCCACCGATCCGACTCCGAGTGCGGCGCGCGATGTCTCGCGCGAGACTGATATCGGAATATTCGACCGCGGCGACCGGTCCCCGGCGACCTCTCCACAAGACGATGAGTGGCAGCACGGTCCACGCCCAAAACCACTCGGGCTGCAGAAACCGGATCATGCGACGGGCGGCTCGCCGGTCTCCAGCACGAAACCGCGCGCGCTTCGGAAAAGTGATTCCATATCCGTGACAGCCAACGATGCCCCTGCGAATTTGACGAGGTCACACTCGTGCAAGAACTCTTCGAGCAGCGAGCGGTGACGCGCGAGCGTTTCATTCGAGCTCTGCAGCAGCGTTTGCAGAAACTCCTCGGTGGTTCGCTGAGTTGCGATGACGTCGAAACGCTTCTCGATGTAGTTTCGTATCACTTCGGATGCAGCGATCCCGAATTCCCGTGCCGTGGCGGGACGCATCAGAGGTCTGGTGTTGTCCAAACGCTCGAGAACTTGTTCCGATAACGTAAGGCTCCGGCGGCGAGTTTCGCGATGGCGCCGACGCCAGACGAGATAGGCGCAAAGTGCAACGACGATCGCGCCCGCAAGCACCGCAGGCAACACCCAGGACCCCGGCACTGCCTTAAGCCCTCGAATGTCGCGGATATCCTCTTCGGCTTCGGCTAAAGCGGGTCCTAACAGTAACGCGGAGCACGCGCAGCCTCGTGCGACGCGGCGGATGCAAACAATCACCTTCATGGGCGTGGGCGGCCGCGCGATTTGAAGAATCGCTGCAGTGGAGGAATGTAGGGCTTATCCGTCCGTAGTTGCACGGTGTCGACCCCCTCGGCTCGCAGATCGGTCCTCAGACGCAGCGCACGCTCCAATGAAAGCTCGTTGAAACGCTTCCGCACCGTGGCGCGCGCTGTGTCGAGTTCGATGATCTCGCCGGTTTCCGCGTCTTCCAGCGCGATGATTCCGACGTTGGGGAGCTCTTTCTCGCGTGGATCTTCGATATGGACCGCAATCAAGTCGTGACGACGATTGGTCTGGCGGACGGCTCGGCGTAGTTGCGCGCGGGCTGCGCTGGGGTCGCCGCTCGTCTCGAAATCCGAAATCAGGAACACCACCGCGCGCCGGTGCAGCAGTCGATTCACGACATCGAGCGTCTTCACAGTGTCGGTACAGACGCCTCGAGGCTCATGGTAAAGAATGTCTC
>JAQGOG010000053.1 GCA_028293765.1 Gammaproteobacteria bacterium | reverse complement strand
GACGATCAGATGAGCCATCAGGACGAGCCAATCCCGCATACGGCAAACGATGACCGGGCTGGGCGTAAGTTGCAAGACTATGAACCTGTCGGCAATTGCGTCAGAATTTCGATTCGCCATGGTCACGTGACGCTCGGACGGAACGAACGGCCGGCCATCATTCGATGCTGGTAAGCGTGAGATCAAGGCGACAGCTGACGGCAGCGAAATCCTCGGCTGACTGTAAGCGGGCACGTCATCGGGGAAGCGCGCGCGGCGGCACGTGGTCGAGCCTAAGGACGTTGGTGGTGCCGTACGCGCATTGGTGCCGCTCTCGTTTGCCGGCCATCGGGGCGGAAGGAGATGCCGCTCGACAGTAGCCGCTGAGTCGGCGCCCCGTCGCGCAGTCCGTGCGCCGGGGTGGCGCAGGGCAGGGGCGGTCAGGCAGATGCCGCGGCGGGGGTTGCTTAGACGGCTTTCTTGCGTAGGGCCCCGCGTGGTTTGCGGGTAAAAAGCCGCTCAAAAACCAGCGGCCATTTAATTACCGTAACTTGGTAGCGGGGGCAGGATTTGAACCTGCGACCTTCGGGTTATGAGCCCGACGAGCTGCCAGACTGCTCCACCCCGCACCAGCAAGCCGTGCATTGTACACGGGATTGACGGGCCGGCAACCCTGTAAACCGATATATCGTCGCGGCTTCGGCAGCGTCGGCGCGAGAGGCTCAGCCCATGATCACGTCCGACCGCCCCCGTCTCCCCGATCGCCCTCGAGCAATGCCGCCAACAAATATAACCCCTGCGCCGTCGCATGAAAATTCGTAGCAGGCCGCGACTGAATCCACGGGTATAGACGGCCCCCCGACCAGGACAGCACCCGGTCCCCCGGCAAGTGGGCCATCACATGGATGCCATCCCACCCGCCGTCCGCCCTCTGTGCGTCCAATATCTTCCGGAGCCAGATGGCCTTCACGTCCTTGGCGTCCGGATTCCACAAGCGTCAATACTTTCTGGAGATAGGCGTCCTTCACGCGGAAATCCCACTTCAATTCCGCAAGGATGAGGTTCTGAACGCTTTTGACAGTCTGCGCTGCGGCTTCGTCGGGCTCGCAGTGACTCTTCTGTGCGAACCGAAGTCCCATGTTGCCAGCGTCGGAGCTGCTGGAAGTGGTCGTGAACGTCAGATAGGTGGGCCGGGCGCGCGCCGGCGCTGTCCGGCGTCCTTCAGGGAACGGCCATCTCGGCTGGCTGCATGAGCTCGCGCAGCGTATCCGGATCTACCGGCTTGATCAGATGGTGATCGAACCCAGCCTGCCGTGACCGCTCGCGTGCTTCCGGTGTGCCGTAGCCCGTCAACGCCACCAACAGCACACTGTCAGCGTCAGGCTCAGCGCGGAAGCGTCGTGCGATTTCGTAGCCATTGAGACCGGGCAAGCCCACATCGATGACGGCGATATCGGGGCGCGTGGTTTTCAACAGTTCCAGTCCGCTCACGCCTTCTTCGGCCTCGAGTACCTCGTGGCCCGCGAGCTCCAACATGACGCGGAACATCTCACGCGCATCGCGATTGTCCTCGATTACGAGCACGCGGCGCGTAACGGCGTCGCAATGAACGGTCGTGCGGGAGGGTTGAGAACTCCCAGGGGCAGATACGTTCGGGAGGCGCACCGTAAACACGCTGCCTCGTCCGGGTCCTTCACTGAAGGCCGACACGGTGCCCTTGTGCAGTTCCACCAGGCGGCGTACCAACGTGAGCCCAATGCCGAGCCCGCCTTGCGCGCGGTCCAGAGTCCGCTCACCCTGTACGAACAGATCGAAAACGCGTGGCAGCAGCTCGGGCGCGATGCCGTAGCCATTGTCTTCGACACGAAGCACTGCGTCCGCTCCCTCGATGTTGAGCTTCACTCGGATAGAGCCGCCGGAGGGGGTGTATTTCACCGCGTTGCCGACGATGTTGTTGACGATCTGCTCCATGCGAACGAGATCGCCCTCGATCCATACCGGATGCGCGATGATCTCCAGTCGCTGATCGAGCTGGCGTTCACCACAGACTGTGACGGCGCGGTGGACGAGATCCGCAAAATCGATCGGGCGCCGGTCGAGTGCGATCTTCCCGGTGACGACGCGGCCGACGTCAAGGAGATCGTCGACGAGCCTGGCCAGGTGGTGCACCTGCCTCGCAATGATGGACCGCGCCCGCAGGGCAGGGCGCTCCTGCCCGTTGCTGGCCTCGAGCACCTGCACGGCGGTGCTGATGGCGCTCAAAGGGTTACGTAGCTCGTGGGCCAGCATCGCCATGAACTCGTCCTTCGCCTGGTTTTCCTGCTCCGCGCGGTCGCGGCCGCTCTGCGCGTCCAGCAGCGCACTAAGATCGGTGACGATGAGGTTCAGACGCTCGGCATCGTCGTCGGAGTTAGACGTCGATAACGAGAGATACACGTCGATGATCCGGCCATCCGCGGCAATCACGCGCGCCCGGCACTTGCCGACTCCTGCCTTCATGAGTGCCCTGAGTGCAGGCCGATCGGTGCCGCTGATGAACCGGTCCAAAGACCGGCCGATCACGTCTTCGAGAGGCACCGCCACCAATGCCGAGAACTGCCGGTTGCAGTACATGATGTCGCCCGCGGCTGTCAGGATTGCCGCTCCCTCCTGCATCTCCTCGACGAGATTGCGGTAGGGCTGTTCGGCGCTGCGCAGGGTGAAGACCTGCTCACCGTCGGGTCCCTGTACGATGAACGCATCGATCTCCCCCGCACGCCCGGCGCGCAGAGATTCTTCGGCTTCCTCCAGCCGCGCGGTGAGCTCCTCGATGCGCTGCTGAGCGTTGGAGTCGTCCGGCACCTGCGTGTCCTTTCCCTTTTTCATTCGTGTGGCAGAATGTTGAGTCCGACGAGGACTCGCTCCTCGTCCGACATGTCACCAATGAGTCGCCGCAAGGGTAGCGGCAATTGCTTGATCAGCGTCGGCACCGCGACGATCTGCTCGGTTCGCGCCAGCTCGGGCTGCTGGTACACGTCGATCACCTGCAGGTCGTAGCGCCCGTGCAGATGCTTCTCACAAAACGTCTGCAGGTTCGCGATGGCACGGGCCGACCGTGTCGTCATGCCCGTCACGTAAAGCCTGAGGATATATCGCTCCGGCACCTCCGCCACCTCGTCAGGAGGATGTCCCGTTGCGCGCAGGGGCCTTTTCTCGCGCACTGTCATGAGGCTTGCCGCCGGGGATTCGGACGCAGATCGAGGACGAGCACGCGCTTGGTGTTCGACAGATCGCCGATGATCTTCTTCATCGGCTCGGGCAGCCGCCTGGCGAGGGTCGGCACGGCGAGAGTCTGGTCGTCGCGGGCGAGCTGGGGATTCTGCAACAGGTCCACTATGGGTCTCCAGGCCGAAGCGCGATGGACGGTCGGCGTGGAATTTCAGCAAGCCGCGCTCCACCCACTGCTGCAGATCGATGCCGATGGAGCGCATGTTACGGATCAACTGCAGCGGCGATTCCTCGAAGAGGAAATACAGGGAGCGCTGGCCGCGGCGGCACGCGACGAAATGCGCGGCGAGACTCGTCTTGCCGTTACCGGCCGTTCCGTACGGCGTCGGACACGTATTCTTCAAAACCTTCACGTCGGTGGTTGCGACCGAGCGCAGGAAGCAAGCCGCGTTCCCGAACGCCAGGGTCCGGCTCGAGCCGCGAAACGTCTGGAGCGCCCCTGGAATCAGGGCGTGTCGGCCACAGTCGCCGCGAACGACTTGAGCACGCCGGGCCAGCCACCGTCCGAGTCGAGCATTTCGCGGATGCGCGCGGCCTTGTCCCCAAAGCGCTCGAGATTGCGATGTTCGATGTCGACCCGCGTTTCCTTGGCACCGAGCGCGGTGAAGGTGATCTCGACTTCCGTGACCAGCGCGGGGTCGTACTTCCAGTTGCTGTCGATCTGCCAGGCAAGCAGGAGCCGCGATGGAGGCTCCCACAGAAGTACTTTGCCCCATTCACATTCGGCACCGTCGGTGCCACGCTCATACCAACGCCCGCCGGGGCGGCCCTCGAGGACAACATCCACTTGTGCGGCGGAGCCAATCGACTTGGACCGCGGCCACCAGCGTCCAATGCCGCCGGTGAACGCCGCGAACGATCGCTCGACGTCCGCTTTCACTACGACGCTTTTTCTGACCGGTGCGGGATGGATGGCAGGCGTGCTCATCAGCTCTCAACTCTCTCTTTCGTCGTTGTCTTTCTCGAGCTCCGCGCTGAAATTCTGCAGGGCGCCGCCCCACATGTCATCCAGCCAGGCGCGGATGGCCGCCAACCCCTTCGGATCGATCTCGTACACGCGCCGCGTGCCCGCGGCCGTGTCGCGCACCAGCCCGGCAGCCTTGAGAACAGCGAGATGTTGTGACACTGCCGGGCGGGACACTGTCCCGCCTCGCGCAAGCTCCCCGACAGCCCTTGGTCCGGACCGCAGGCGTTCGAACAGTTGCCGCCGGGTGGGATCGGCGAGAGCGGCGAGGGCGGTTGCAGCAGGTGCGCTCTTCTTGCTCATGCAACTTGCTTGAGGCGCGCCCGCTCGGTTGCCTGCATGCTGGGACGGGCGCTCATGCGGGTAAGCCATGCATCGAGTGACGTTCCCTGTAGCAGCGCCGAGCCTTCCGGCGTATGACGAAAGAACGCGATGTGGGGCACGAGCATGAGGTCCGCGATTGAGACCGCATCGCCGGCCATGAACTCTGCCGAGCCCTTCAAGCGCTCGAGCTCCTTGATGCAGACGCGGGCCGACGGCAACGCCTTCGTGACATTGGCCTCATCGGGTGGCCGGCCCCAGAAGGCTTGCGACATCAGACGCTCAGCGCACACGCCGGCCGTGATGGATGGGAAGACATACCAGTCGACGATTCCCACAATCTGATCCATTCGCGCGGCCGCGCGAGCACCTCGCGGCTGCAGGGAAGGGCCGGGGCTGATAGCGTCAACGTAGCGAAGAATCGCCTGTGTCTCGTAGAGACCAAAGTCGTTGTGCTCCATTGCGGGGATACGTCCGAAGGGATGGCGTTTTAAATGCTCCTCTCTGCGTCCCTCGCCCATGCCCATCACTGCCAGGCGATACGGCGCACGTTTCTCTTCGAGGCCGAGGAGGGCGCTGCGGAGGTACGGGCTTCCGGGAACGCCGTAGATAACGATGTCGCTCATGAGGGTCCTCTTGCTTTGCGTGGGCGTGGGCATATCGAACGGTCAGCTGCTGCTTACAGTAAGTGTATGCTTACCATGTGTCAAGCGCGCCGTGTCCCGCCGCAATAACGAAGCGGTCCCTCTAAAGAGCGTTGCGGATCTTCGCGGCGAGCTCTGCCCCGGTCTTGTGATCGAACGCGCGTTGCGGCCACCCGATGCCGAGTCCCTCGGTTCCGTTCGGTTTGGGAATGATGTGAAAGTGCACGTGACTGATCGCCTGATGAGCACCCGAGCCATTGTTCTCGAGCACGTTGTATTCCCTGATCCCTGTCACCGCGATCACGGCCCTGCAGATCCGCGGCAACACGCGGCCGAGCGCCGCCGCCGCTTCGTCCGACAGACGATCCAGTGTTTCCGCCGGTTCTTTGGGAATCACCAGCGTATGCCCGGCGCTGAGTGGATTGACGTCGAGAAACGCCAGGACATTCTCATCCTCATACACCTTGTGACAGGGAATCTGCCCGCTGAGGATTTTTCCGAAGATCGTGTCTGCCATGGTGAAGTCTCCTGGGAAAGGCGCGGTGGCGAGCAGCAATTGTCGCTCATCGTTGCCAGTTGGCGACAGTGCGCCTGCCCCGATTTGGAGCAGCCGCAGCGGCGCGTTGCGCCGGGGAACATGTTCGATCCCCGAACGTCTACATCCTCGTGGATTCCAACCAACGCACAGTGCCCTGACGCGCAATCCTGCAAAGATGGGCCTTACGCGACCGTAAATGAGGGCGCAAGTGTTACAGGTGCTCTGGAGATTCTTCTCGCCGTTCCGAATGATGAAGGACGTGAACCGCGGCTCGTTCGAGGAGCGCGTGGCCGCCTATCGCCACAACCGCAGCATGCGCGGCGAGCTCTCGGCCTGCATGGGAAGATGGGCGCTGAGCTGTAGTGTGGCGATCGTCCTGACCGCCTACTTCGATGCATTGGGCTCGGGCGGTAGCGGCGCGCTCAGCATTTTCGTGCTGCTGGCGGCGGCCTGCGGAACGTTCATTGCCTGCGCGATCTGCATGCTGTTCGTCATGGCCTACGCTTACGTCTACCTGACGCACAACGACTGGTAGGCGCAAGCTAGCGGCGCGCCGACTGCCTGGCTGGGAACGCGATGTCGAGCCGGCGCATCTTGCGATAGAGCGTGTTGCGGCCGATGCCTAGCTTGTGCGCGACACGGCTGATGTTGCCGTGGTGCAGATCGATTTCCCGCAGCAGGGCACTGCGCTCCGCCTTTTCCAGTGGGTTCAGCGACTGCGCTTCCGAGGAAGTCTCGTGCGCATCGTGCTCCGCCACCGGCTGGCCGATGCCGTAGTCGGCCGGGAGGCTGGTGCTGTCGAGCCTGTCATTCGTACGCAGTGCGATCATTCCACGCAGCACGTTCCGCAACTGCCGGATGTTGCCCGGCCAGGAATAGGCGCACAGCGCATCGATCAGGTCCTCGCTCAGGCCGACCGCCGGCGTCGCCGCGCTTTCCTGCGAGAAGATGTGGCGGATCAAAGCCTGTTTGTCTCTCCTGTCCCGCAAAGGCGGCAGCGTGAGCACGAGGCTCTGCAGACGATAAAACAGATCCTCGCGGAACTCCCCCCGACGGATCTTCTCCTGCAGGCTGGTGCGCGCCGCGCTCACTATACGGATGTCGACCTTGATCGGCGTTTCGGCGCCGCGCGGGGAAACTTCGCGCTCTTCGAGAACGTGCAGCAGCTGTGCTTGCAGCTCGAGCGGCAGATCGCCGACGTCATCCAGGAACAGCGTGCCGCCATTGGCCTGCACGATGCGCCCCCTTTCGTCTTCTGTCGGTGTGCTGACGCCGCTACCGCGCCCGAACAGTTCGTTCTGCATCAGCATCTCGGGTAGCGAGCCGCAATTTACGGCGACGAACGGCTTGTCCGCCCGCTCGCTCGCGGAGTGCAGCGCGCGTGCGAAGAACTCTTTCCCCGTTCCGGATTCCCCGAGCAGCAGGATCGGAATGTCGCGCGATTCGAGGCGCTTGGCTGCCTGGATATTGCGCGCCAGGAGGGGGTCGCCCAGATCCAGCTCATCGAGAACGCTGCGTCCCGTTTCCGGAACGGAACGCTCGTCCGTGGGCGCGAGCCGCTGTTTGTTCGCAGGGCTGCGCTTCGACTGCGGCGCTTGAGCGACCGCGAAGAACCGGCCACCGTGACGCGTTTCGTAGATCGGCAGAGGATGAAACGACTTCTTCTGGCTGCGGCCCACGAGGGCGGGCAGTGAGATGTTGAATACGCGTTCGAGCGGCGCTCCTGCCAGCTCGCTGGCGCTCTTGAAGCCGAGTTGGAAGAGCGCGTTACGGTCGAGCGCGGCGATGGCGCCCGAAGGGTCCATCGCGATGATGCCTTCGCTCCAGGTGCCGACGAGCTCCGGCCGGCTGTGGAAACGCACCACGAAGCCATCGCGAAAGCGATTCAGGAACAGCCGGTTCTCGATCATCTGCGCAGACATGTTCACCAGCACGAGTGTGTGCTGCTGCGCGCGGTCGGATTCGCCGGAGGCGTCCAGTACGGCGACCAGATCGCCGCGGTAGTCGAAGATCGGTGCCGCGCAGCAGGTGAGGCCGGTGTTGCGCGAGAAGAAGTGCTGGTCGCGGTGGATGATCAGCGGCGCGCGCTCAAACAGGCACGTGCCCATCCCGTTCGTCCCACCGTGTTCCTCGCTCCAGACGGCGCCGAGCACCAATCCGGTGCGGAAGGCCGCATTCCTGAAGCTCAGGTCGCCGTAGTAGTCGAGCAGCACGCCATCGAGATCCGTGAGGATGATGGAATAGCCCGAGCCGGCGAGCTGGTGGTAGAGGTGCGCCATCTCGGCGTCCGCGAAAGAGACGAGCTCGAGGTTCTGCTCCTTGCGTGCCAGACGCTCGTCGCGGGGTAATACGAAGGGTTCCCGCTGTGACTGCGGGTCGAGGTGGTACTGGCCGAGACAACGCAGCCAGGAGCGCTTCACGTAATCCGGCGTGCTGGCGCTGTCCTCGCGTGCCGTGCCCCGAAGGACCGACTGAATGTAACGGGCATGACTGCCGATCTGCTGGAGCATTGCCTCCCCCTCTACTCTGGCGGAGCTCCCGATGATTGCGGCGTTCTCAACCGGCGCGATTATGCCACGGTCTTGAAAGTGTCACGCCGCGAGCATCGGTTTCGATACAGACCGTGCTGCGACTGTTCCGTATCGGGACACTGCCCCGCTGCACCGTGATGGTACGGGTGGCGGTATAAATTTCATACAGGCTGCGGGTAGACTCTCCGGCTCGTCACACGCGGACTCGAGCGCCGCGTGGGCAGTCGAAATGAGGGTCTCGCATGAAAACCAAAGCTGCAATCGCATGGGCGGCGGGTAAACCGCTGGAAGTAGTCACCGTCGATCTGGATGGGCCGAAGGCCGGCGAAGTGCTGGTCGAGATCAAGGCCAGCGGCGTCTGTCACACGGACGAGTTCACCCGCTCGGGCGCGGACCCGGAAGGCCTCTTTCCGGTGATTCTCGGTCACGAGGGCGCGGGCATCGTGGTCGATGTGGGCCCGGGCGTGACGACGCTCAAGAAGGGTGATCACGTGATCCCCCTGTACACCCCGGAATGCCGGCAGTGCAAATCGTGCCTTTCACAGAAGACGAATCTGTGCACGCAGATCCGCGCTACGCAGGGCAAGGGCGTGATGCCCGACGGGACGAGCCGCTTCTCGATAGGCAAGGAGAAGATCCACCATTACATGGGGTGCTCGACGTTCTCCAACTACACCGTACTGCCGGAGATCGCTCTGGCGAAGATCCGCGAAGACGCGCCATTTGAGAAAGTCTGCTACATCGGCTGCGGCGTGACGACCGGGGTAGGCGCCGTGATCAAAACCGCCAAGGTCGAGCCTGGCGCGAACGTAGTCGTGTTCGGGCTGGGCGGCATCGGCTTGAACGTGATCCAGGGCGCGCAACTCGTCGGCGCCAACAAGATCATCGGCGTCGACATCAATCCGCGGCGCAAGGCTCTGGCGGAGAAGTTCGGCATGACGCATTTCGTCAACCCGAAGGAAGTCGAGGGCGATCTGGTGCAGCACCTGATCGCGCTGACCGATGGCGGCGCGGACTATAGCTTCGAATGCGTGGGCAACGTCGACCTCATGCGCCAGGCGCTCGAATGCGCCCACCGCGGCTGGGGTGTGTCGGTGGTCATCGGCGTCGCCGGCGCCGGCCAGGAGATCAAGACCCGTCCCTTCCAACTCGTGACCGGCCGTGTCTGGAAAGGCAGTGCGTTCGGCGGCGTCCGCGGCCGCACCGAAGTACCTAAGATCGTCGACTGGTACATGGACGGGAAGATTCACATCGATGAGCTGATCACTCACGTGATGCCCGTGGAAAAGATCAACGACGCGCTCGATCTCATGCACAAGGGCGAGTCGATCCGCTCGGTCGTCACATTCTGACCGCCGCGAATATAACCGCGTGCTCTACGCAAAACCGCTGAAAGGAAAACATCATGGCTATCCAAATCCATCCGGCCGTCGATGGCGGCGTCAAACCCGGAGTTGCCAACTTCGCCGGCGGCACGCTCGTCTGTAAATGCACCTCGTCCCCTGTGACGGTCAGCATCAAGGGCGACGCCGCCTTCAATCATGTCTGTGGCTGCTCGAAGTGCTGGAAGCCGGAAGGCTCCACGTTCTCGCAGATCGCGGTCACGGGCCGCGACAACGTCAACGTCACGGCCAATGGACAGAAGCTCAAGGTCGTCGATCAGAATGCCGCCATCCAGCGCCATGCCTGCACCGGGTGCGGCGTCCATATGTACGGCCGCATCGAGAACAAGGACCATCCGTTCTTCGGCTTCGACTTCTTCCACACGGAGCTTTCCAAGGAGAACGGGTGGGCGGCCCCTGAGTTTGCCGCGTTCGTTTCGTCCATCATCGAGTCGGGCTATCCGCCGGCACAGATGGGCGCCGTGCGTGCGCGGCTCAAGGAGTTGCACCTCGAGCCTTACGACTGCTTGTCGCCCCCCCTCATGGACCTGATCGCCACGCACACCGCGAAGGCGAAGGGCGTACTGGCGGCTTAAGTCCCTCACGCGTGAGTCGACGCCCGTTGCACGGGCGTTCGACCCACAGCGTTCCCTTCCGCATCGGTCTGGCCCGAAGTCCGCACTCCCGCTAAAGTGTCCGCTTCACAACGAAGCGAACCGGGAGAGTTTTTCGTGCTCGATCGCCCGACAATTTGCGCCGCGACGGCCTGATTCGATGCGTATGACATTTTTTCTCTGGGCGGTGCGTTTGTTGATGGCATCAGGCCTCGCCTTGGTGCTCGGCGGACAGGCAGCCGCCGCGGCGTACCCGACGCCGACGGAAGGCGATTACGTCATCAAGAACTTCAAGTTCACCTCGGGGGAGACACTCCCCGAATTGCGCATCCACTACCGCACCGTCGGGAAGCCAGTAAAGGACGCTCATGGCGTAGTGCGCAACGCCGTGCTCATCGGACACGGCACGGGTGGCAGCGGTGCCAATTTCATCAGACCTGAATTCGCCGGTGAGTTGTTCGGACCGGGTCAGCCGCTGGATGCCACGCGATTTTTCATCGTGATGCCGGACGGCATCGGTCACGGCAAGTCGAGCAAGCCGAGCGATGGCCTACATGCGCGGTTTCCGCACTATGGCTACACCGACATGGTCGGTTCGCTGTTCCGCCTGTTAAATGACGGACTAGGGGTCAACCACGCCCGCCTCGTCATGGGCACGTCCATGGGGGGGATGCAGTGCTGGGTATGGGGCGAGCAGTATCCGGATTTCATGGACGCGCTGCTGCCGCTGGCCAGCCTTCCGACGCAGGTGGCCGGCCGCAACCGCGTCTGGCGCCGCTTGATCATAGATGCAGTTCGCAATGATCCCGCCTGGGATGGCGGGGAGTATCGCTCACAACCTCCATCGCTGCGGACGGCTGCCGAGATGCTTTGGCTGGTGGGAAGCAACCCAGTATTACGTCAGCAGGAAGCTCTCACAGTCGCTCAAGCGGACCATGTAATCGACAGCTACGTTGCCGACTACATGAAGACCGGAGACGCCAACGACATCATGTATGCCGTGGATGCATCACACGACTACGACCCGGGCCCGGGATTGGAAAAGATTCGCGCCCCGCTGCTGGCGGTGAATTCCGCGGACGATCTTGTC
Organism: Gammaproteobacteria bacterium; assembly: GCA_028293765.1. Classification (GTDB taxonomy): domain Bacteria; phylum Pseudomonadota; class Gammaproteobacteria; order Steroidobacterales; family Steroidobacteraceae; genus 13-2-20CM-66-19. The sequence goes on along the minus strand of JAQGOG010000053.1, from coordinate 23,802 downwards.
AATCCGCCGGAGCTCGGTATCCTCCAGAGCGAGATCAAGCGCGTGCCGCATGGGCGGGCGATAGTGGTTCCGTTCAGTGACCAGACCCGTGGGCACGGGTCGCATACGATCGCCAAGTTGTGGAAGGCGGACCTCGAGCAACTGCTGCGGGACTCAACACCTGCGCACGAGGTGGGGTCCGAGGTCCGCCACTGAGTTGCAGCCGAGTTGCCCGAGCACGCGATCGGTCTCCGTAGTCAGGATCTCGAGCGCTCGTTCGACGCCGCGCTCGCCGTCAGCCGCAAGGCCATACAGCGTGGCTCGTCCGGTCATGACCGCATCCGCACCCAGAGCGAGTGCCTTCACTACGTCAGTGCCGCGGCGGAAGCCGCCGTCTATGATGACGGAGAGCCGTTTGCCAACAGCGGCGGCGATTTCAGGCAGTACATCGATGGGCGCGATGCAGGAATCGAGCTGCCGCCCGCCGTGATTCGTCAGCACGATACCGTCACAACCCAGCGCCCCGGCACGCTCCGCGTCAGCAACACTCAGGACGCCCTTGATCAGCAGCTTGCGTGGCCAGAGACGTCGAATCCAAGTGAGGTCGTCCCACGTGATGGTGGCGTCGAACAGCTTGGGGATGATGGTGCTTCCCCCGACTGCGCTCGCCGCGCCAGGCGGGAGAAACGTTTCGAAGTTTCTGAAGCGGGGAATTCCGTTGCGTCCGAGCACGTCGATCAGCCACCCGGGATGACGTAGCGTGTCCAGCTTGGAACGCAGAGTTGGCTTGCCCGGCTGCCGGTAACTGCGCCGGTCCCATTCGCGACTGCCGAAAACGTTTGCGTCCGTCGTGAACACCAGCGCCTCGTACCCTGCCGCCGCCGCGCGTCTCATGATGTCCTCTGCGACGGCGCGGTCCTTCATGACGTACAGCTGCATCCACAGGCGGCCCCCGGCTTGCCTGGCCACGTCCTCGAGCCTGGTGGTCGACATCGTACTCAGGGTGTAGGGGATGCCGAGTTTGGCGGCGGCGCGGGCCAGTCCGATGTCACCATCGGAGTGCAGCATCCCGTTCAGGCCTGTCGGGCCGATGATGAGCGGCGCGGCGGCAGGCCGCCCGAGGATCTCGACCCGCTGGTGCCGGTTCGACGTATCGACGAGCGTCTGCGGAATCAGGCGCAGCGCTTCGAACGATGTTCGATTGCAGCGCAGAGAGGCTTCGTCTTCCGAGCCTCCTTCGACGTATTCGAATATGAAGCCCGGCACGCGGCGCCGCGCCAGCTCCCGAAGATCAGCAATGTTCAGCGCACGCGTGAGTCCGCCGGTGCTGAATGCGCGCCGCTTCCAGGGCATGCGAGCCTCTCTTTTTTATCGTTATAGGTCGGGCCGGCCGTATCCGCACCGGCCGCGCGTCTACTGTACGTTGATGTCGATGCTCGACGCGTTGAAAGTATTGCTGCTCGAGTCATACCGCCCCACGGCGACGAGCTTGTTGACCCTGGTGGTCCCATTCAGCGTCGTCTGCAGCTGGGTCGAGAAGGCCGCGGCGGAGTTGAAAGTCGACATTCCGGTGGCGACGTTGCCAACACCCAGCACGATCGCGCTCTGATTCACAAAGTTGGGGTTAGTAGTCGTGATCACCATGCCGGGCTTGGTCAGGATATCCACGGCCGTAGGTCCGGTGCGGATGACGTGGTAGGTGCCGGCAAGGTTCCCGTTGCCGGTATCGATGACGATCCCGGTGGCGCTCTGGCTGGTGAATGGGGCAGTCGTGCCGCCGTTATTCCACTCGACGATCAGTTGTGAGTCGGCCGAGGTGCCGGCTGTCACCGCGGTCGCATTGAAATCCGGCGGAGCGGACCCGAAGGGGCTCGCGAACCCATCGATCTTCACCAGCGCAGGCGGCGCGAGCGAGCTCAAATCGATCGAGCCGGTGTTCACGGCATACGTGGCTGCGGTGGCATCCATTCCGCTGGTTCCCGTGCCCGCGAAGGAGAACTGGGTGGCCTCGAGGTTGTCGAGGGATAGCAGACTGGCGGAGAGACTTCCGGCGGCCACGGAGTTTACCGAGCCCCACAGCGTCGTCGGCTGCAGCCGCACTTGCGCCAGCGTTACGGTTGCGTCGAGTGTGACCGGGGAGACCGGAGTGCCCGCAGAGTCCAAGGGGACGTTTCCGAATATCTCGATGTGTTGTCCGACCGAAACCGCCTGTTTGTCGAGCGGGGTCGCGGGCACCACGCCGTCCTGGCTCACGATGGTCGAGGTGCCCAAAGTGGCGGTCGCGCTGGCTGCGAAGAACACACCGCCTGCCCGAGTCACCACTGACGCATTTCGCAGGGAGAGCGTATCTCCAACACGGCCCGCAACGACGCCTGAGATGCGCTCGGCGATGAGGCTCTCCAGGCTCGTTCCCGCATAAACCGCGGTTGCGGCGAAGACGGGGGTGATTCCCGTCAGGTCTTTGATGGCGGTGGGGCCGCCGACCACGCCGATCTGCACGTTCTGTCGCAGCTTCGCTACGGCGGCGAGACCCGCGGCGCCCGCATACGTCACGCCGTCGAGGTTGTAATAGGTAGACGCATCCGTGGACACATGAAGCGCGCCGTAGGTTATGCCGGTTACATCCTGGAGGGGGCGCGTGTTCAGGGAGAAGGTGCCGGCCGTGGTATCGGCGTCCACGAACAGGCCGCGCGCGCGGATGGGCTTGTTGTAGACCGGCTGCGCGTTGACGACCATCAGCGGTTTTACCGTGACGGTCGCCGGGGAGGTGTTGAGATTGATGGAGTTGGAGGCCGCGAGGTCGAAGTCCATCGCCAGCTGCGTGGACTGGCCCTTCGTGATCACCATCGGATGTGCGGGATCGAATTTGACGGTATAGGTGATTGCCGCCGGAATGGCGCCCGCCGTGTCGACCAGGGTGACCGGTACGGATTGCCCGTTGTTGTTCACGGTGATCGATGCATTGGTGTAATCGATCGTGAAGGTGACGGAGACGTACGATCCGGTAATCGCCGCGGGTGCCTGAAGCAACTCCACCACGTTCGAGAGCTGCGCGAGATCCACGCGCTCCTGGGTGGTCAGCAGCGATTGGACCGAGTTGTCCGTCCGGGTCGCCTGGATGTTGTCTATGTAGACGATGTAACTCGTGAAGTCACCGCTCGTATCCGTCAGCGTAAGGACCGGTGTGCCGAGGTCGACGGTGGTATTTCCGCAGGCGGTCGCGAAGAGCGCAAGCAGCGCGGTCGCGCCGCAAATGGCGATGCGCACGCCGGTCCGGGCGCCCGATCTGGTACGAGCGCGAGCAACTGTCATCAATGTCTCTCCCACTTATTACGGGATTTGGGCTCACGTACAGCTAGAGGCTCGGGTTTAGAGGTCCGGGCCGGCGCTACGTTCACCGCATTCGTTAATTTCTACGGGCACCTAGTTTAGCGCTTTCGCGACGCACGGTGCCCGCCTTGGTCGTGTCCCGGGCCCAGGCGCCCCGGCTGCGGGCCCCGGGGTTGGCGCCCCGGCTGCGCGCCCCGACTCAATTGATCGTCAGCGCAACGCCGGTGGCACTGCCGCTGCGCAGATCTACGGGCGACGAAAACCACTGGCGGCTCAGAGTGCCCGCCGGATCCTTTGAGTTCCAGACGCGCACCGAAAGGTCGTACAGAGCCGAGCTGAAGGAGTTGCCGCCAGGCAGCCCGTTGATCGTCACGGTCCCACCGCCGGTCAGCGCGGTGTCGAGGGGAGCCGTTCCGATGATCGCGCCGTCGCGGGTGACGATGACCTCGCCTCGGTCGTACTTCCCGGCAGTCGCTTGGGCGACCGAAGCGGTGATCGACGTGGGAGAGGCCCCGGATGCGACCGTCAGCGCGGGTACCGTGACCCCCACCGCGGTAGTGGTGCCCGCGGCCGGCGGTGCTACCTTGGATGAAATCGGCCCATCGGTGAACAGCGGTGCCGATGCCGCTACCCCATAGGTCCCCGCGCCTTCCGTCGGCGTCGCGCTCGTCAGGGTGATCGCCGCTCCGCTGCTCGTATAGGTGCCGGAGTCGATCATGGCCGCGGCGGAGAGAGGTTCATCGCCTCCGAGGGTGAAGTTGAACGGATCGATGGCGGCTTCCTCGATCACGTACGGCACTTCTCCCGAAGCGGAGAGGGTCTGATAGAAGCTGACCGTCGCACCGCCGGGCAAGGTCGCCGACGCGGTCGGAGTAACGTTGGCGGAGAACGAAGTCGCGGCTCGCGGGATAACCGTGCCTATCGACACAGGGGTCGTGGCGGTTGTAGTCGCAGTGCTGGAAACCGTCGTGCTGGAGGATGTGCTTGCCGGAGGCGTGACGGTCACGGGCACCGACTTGATGATCATGGTCGCGATTCCCGGACCATGAATGACGACGTCGTACGTCGTAGGAGTCGATGAGTTCGACGGAAGCGGATACAGCGTGAAGGTGCCGCTAGTTGTTACCGGGGCACTGGCAACCACGACGTGACGCGTGCCATCGGCACTTAGCGTTTCGGCGGTCGCTACGATGTTCAGCCTGTTCGAGGCGTTCGTGATGGCAGCCGTAGTCAGCGATGTGAGTGTGAGCGTGCCGCTGATGCCACCGGCGGAGGCAAGGTCGTAAGCGGCCGGATGCGCGCTCAGCAGGACTCCGCTCTTGGCGCCGACTCCGCCCTGCGCGCCGCCGTAAGTAAACGTCGCGAGATCGCGAGAGCCATCGAAGCTCATGGCAAACGACACGGTGGTCGTCGTGTTGGTGCTGCTCGTGGTGCTGCCCGAGGTACCTGTGGTCGTGGTGTTATTAGTGGTGGTGTTGGTGCTGTTGGTGGTGTTGGTGGTGTTATTGGTCGTCGTATTCGTGGAGCCGAACAAACTGGTCGACGGGTTGGTCGTCGAGTTCGTAGTCGAGCTGGTTCCCAGCGCGCCCGTGGTCGCTCCGAACTTGCCGACAGGGACCGTCAGAGTCGCCTGGATCCCGATGCCCTTGTCCGGATTCGGCAGCTCGAGGGCCAGGTGGTGGCTGCCGGTGCCGTCGACGTAATCGGCTTCCGCGTTAAAGCTCGCGCCGAGCGCCTGCGCGGAGGTGGTGAGCGCCGCGGAGGCATCGACCGGGATGAGGCGAATCTGCGCATACGATCCGGGCGCGAGCTGCAGACCGTTGATGACCTCGCCGAGACTGCCGTTCGACTGGGTCACGAGGTCGACGCTCACGGGAGTGGTCAAAGGGAATTTCGCCCAGCCCGAATCTTCGGCCGTGGCGGTGGCGCTCGTGTTGAACCACACTTCCTTAGCCGTGATGAACACGTGCTGGTACTGCGGCGGAGTACTTCCGGTCGCCGAGACGTTGGTCCGCGACGAGCAGCCGGCGAGGGCGGCGCAGATCGCGAGAAGGATGCCCCCGGATGACACGAACCGTGTGGTGTGAGACATGTGAATCCCTGTCTAGCCTTTAGCTTCTGTCCGCGCCGCTTGAAGACAGCCCGGGCACCGCTTTGGTTCCGCGATCTTCCCCGAAGGCGCTGACAGCCGCAATCGCCACGGTGCTGCCAAGCCCGTAAAATAATCGAAAAAAATGGCAGTGCGTCGTTTGTCTGCGACGGGTGCCGCTCGGGCCCCGTCCAGGGCACGAACTTTTTAACAATACCGCGACAAATCATCACTCCAAGGGTACTCGCCGCGAGCGCATGCGTCGCGCCCGGCATGTCTCGCCTGGCAGCGACGCGTGCTTTGCTGGCTCCTATGCGCGCCGGCCGCGCTGCTGCCCTTCCAGGGCCTCCCAGCGGGCGAACTTCGTGAGCAGCAGGGCTTCGATCTCTTCGAGCCTGTTCCCGTGCGTGCGCGCCTGTTGCGCGCCCTGGCGGTGATAGTCGGGAGTGCTCATGCGCGCGGTGAGCTCCGTCTGCTCGCGTTCCAGCGCTTCGATTTCCACCGGTAATGAGGCGAGCTCGCGCTGCTCCTTGAAGCTGAGTTTCACACGCGGCTTGTTATCCACCGTCGCGGTCGGCTTCTCGCGGTTTGCCGCGGTGGTCTTCACCGTGCCCGTATCGGCAGCGGGCCTCGTGGTTCGCTGCTTCAGCCAGTCGCTGTAGCCGCCGACGTATTCGTGCCAGACACCGTTGCCTTCGGCGGCGAGCGTCTGAGTGACGACGTTGTCCAGGAACCGGCGATCGTGGCTCACCAGGAGGAGGGTGCCCGTGTAGTCCTGCAATTTCTGTTCGAGCAGCTCGAGGGATTCGATGTCGAGATCGTTCGTCGGCTCGTCCAGCACGACGAGGTTCGCGGGTCGCGCGAACAGGCGGGCCAGCAGCAGGCGGTTGCGCTCGCCGCCCGACAGCATTTTGACCGGGGACTTGGCGCGCTGCGTCGGAAACAGGAAGTCGGCGAGATAACTCATGATGTGTTTGCGCTCGGTGCCGATCTCCACCCAGTCGGATCCCGGGCTGATGGTCTCGGCGACGGTCGCTTCCGGATCGAGCTGCTCGCGCAGCTGGTCGAAGTACGCCACCTGCAGGTTGGTGCCGAGCTTCACCGTGCCGGAGTCCGGCGCGACGGTTCCCAGGATCATGCGGATGAGCGTGGACTTACCCGCCCCGTTCGGACCTATGAGGCCGATCCGATCGCCGCGCATGATGCGCGCCGAGAGCCGATCGACGATCGTCCTCTCGCCAAAGCGTTTGCTCACGTCCGTGAGCTCGGCTACGAGTTGCCCCGAGCGCTCACCGGTGTCGAGGCTGATCTTCACGTTACCCAGGCGGTCGAGACGCTCGGTGCGCTCGGTACGCAGCCGTTCGAGCCGCTTCACGCGACCCTCGTTACGGGTGCGGCGGGCCTCCACTCCCTTGCGGATCCAGACCTCCTCCTGCGCCCAGAATTTGTCGAAGCGCCGCCGGACCGTTTCCTCTGCCGCCAGCTCGCTCTCCTTGCGCTCCTCGTAGGCCGAGAAATTCCCCGGGTAGGAGCGCAGGATGCCGCGGTCGAGCTCGACGATCCGGCTCGTGACCCGGTCGAGAAAGGCCCGGTCATGGGTGATGAAGATGGCGGCGGGGACTTTCAGCAGCAGCTCTTCCAGCCGCTCGATGCCCTCGATATCGAGGTGGTTGGTGGGCTCGTCGAGGAGCAGCAGGTCGGGCTGCAAGGTGAGTGCGAGGGCCAGTGCCGCGCGTTTGCGCTCGCCGCCGGAGCTCGTCGCCGGGGACCTTTCCTCGTCGAGCTCGAAGCGATGCAGGAATTCCGTCAGCCGCGACTCCATCCGCCAGCGCTCACGCTCGTCGGCGTGCAGCTGCTCGTGCGCCAGGCCATTCGCCCCGATGCCGGAGCTCGCGCGCTCCAAAAGGCTTTCGCGCAGCGTTTCGGCCGGGGGGAGCTCCGGCTCCTGCTCGACGAACGCAACGCGTAGCCGCGTGCGCTGCTGCAGCTCGCCGTCGTCGAGGTGGCCGAGGCCCGCGATGATGCGGAGCAGTGAGGATTTTCCGGTGCCGTTGCGCCCAATCAAGCCCAGCCGCTCGCCGGTCTCTACCGCGAACTGTGCGCCATCGAGGAGGGGTCGGTCGCCAAAAGCGAGGTGTGCGTCGAGAAGTGTGATGAGTGCCATAGAGAGGATTGTGCGGATTGGACGGCCGAACGCAAAGCCTGTACAGTGCGCTGGCTGAATATACAGGTGCGCGGTCAGCACCTGTTCCGCTCGCAGTCTGTCACTTCCGGCGTACTTCGATTCATTATTAACAAGCCTCGCGTCTGACCGCCGCAGCCACCGCCCACTTGCGGTCTTTATTTAAGACCTGCCGTGGGGCCAATACCTGGCGCTGCCGTGCGAGCTTCAGATAAGAGGTTCTTGCATGTCATTTGAAGTTCTCGGGCTCAAGCCCGAGCTGCTCCGTGCTGTAGCTGAAAAAGGCTACACGACTCCCAGTCCCATTCAGTCCCAGGCGATTCCCGCCGTACTCTCGGGCCGCGATCTCATCGCCGGCGCGCAGACCGGCACGGGTAAGACCGCCGCGTTCGTCCTGCCCATCCTGCAGAGGCTCACCGCGACCCCGCAGGCCGGCCGTGCGCCCCGTGCGCTCGTGCTGACCCCGACCCGTGAGCTTGCCGCCCAGGTGGCGGAGAGCGCGCGCAGTTACGGGAAGTACATCGGCTCCCGCACATCCGTCGTTTTCGGCGGCGTCAGCATCAACCCCCAGATCGATTCGCTGCGTGCCGGGTGCGACGTACTCGTCGCTACTCCGGGCCGCCTGTTGGATCTTGCCGAGCAGCGCGCGGTCGATCTGCGCAGCGTGCAGTGCTTCGTGCTCGACGAAGCCGATCGCATGCTCGACATGGGTTTCATTCACGCGCTGCGCCGCATCCTCAAGCTGCTGCCCGCGCAGCGGCAGAATCTCATGTTCTCGGCGACGTATTCCGAGGATATCCGCGAGCTCGCAAAGCGCTTCCTGCGCGATCCGGTGACTGTCGAAGTCGCGGCGCGCAATGCAACCGCCGACCGTGTCGAGCAGACGGTTTACCGGGTGTCGAAAGAGCACAAGCGGCATTTACTCGCGCATCTCATCGACAGCGGCAACTGGCACCAGGTGCTGGTTTTCACGCGGACCAAGCACGGTGCCAACCGGTTGGCGCAGCAACTCGAGTCCAGCGGCATCCGTTCCGCCGCGATCCATGGCAACAAGAGCCAGGGTGCGCGCGTGCGCGCGCTGGCGGATTTCAAGGACAACAAGGTGGTGGCCCTGGTCGCCACTGAAGTGGCCGCGCGCGGGCTCGACATCAAGGAGCTGCCGCACGTGGTGAATTACGAGTTGCCCAACGTGCCGGAAGATTACGTGCATCGTATCGGCCGCACGGCGCGGGCCGGTGGCACGGGCTCTGCCGTTTCACTGGTTTCCCCTGACGAGACATCGCTGCTGCGGGATATCGAACGCGTCCTGCGCCGCTCGATACCTGTTGCGGCTCTGCCGGCGTATCCGGTGATAGCCTCGCCGCCCGGATCGGCCGCTGCAGCCGCAGATCGTGCGGATCGCCCCTTCAGGCAGGGCGGTGGCGGACGGCACGATTCGCAGCGACAACATGCGTCGCGACCGTCGCAGGCGGGCGGTCATCATCCCAGACACGGCCGGCCGTCCTCGGGAGGTGGCAACTCGCAAGATCGCGGACGCCCCTCCGGGCAACGGCGCACCGGTTCATACTAAGCTCACGCTCGGAGTTTCCGTAACTCCCGGAACCCATCAGTCTCTTTCGGATTAATCGAGTACGTGCCGCCGATCCGCGGCCCGCACTCGACTTTCCGGAGGAGCCGATGGCAACCGATTTTACGCAGCAAGGCTTCAGTCGAAGCCCCCAACAGCGCGCGACGGTCACGTCCGCGATCCCCTCGCAAATACCTTCCAGACGGAGCTACCCGCGGCGGCAGAGACTCCCCAGCCTGAACGGGGTGGCTCTGGCGCAAGGGCTCGGTTGGTTCAGTATCGCGCTTGGCGCGGCGGCACTGATCGCTCCTGGCGGCGTTTCCCAACTCACGGGTATCGGCGGCGACCGCCGTAGTGTCGTACGTGGAGTCGGCATACGGGAGCTCGCGTCCGGAGTTGGAATTCTCACGCAGCGCAATCCCGCGCCGTGGCTCTGGTCACGGGCTGCAGGGGACGTGCTGGATCTTGCTCTGCTCACTTCGGGCCTGCGCCCCGGCAATCCTGGTCGCGGCAGAGCCGCGGCTGCGGTCGCGGCGGTCGCGGGTGTGCTGGCTGTCGATGCGCTGGCCGCGGCTCATCTTACGAAACACGCCGGTCATCCCCTGGTGTCGGGAGTCGCCGCGCCGACCGATCTCTACTTCGAGACGAGCATCGCCACGGCCAAATCGCCGGAGGAGTGCTACCGCTTCTGGCGCAACATCGAGAACCTCCCGCGGTTCATGGAGAGCCTCGAGTCCGTGCGGGCGCTCGATGAGCGGCGCTTCCACTGGGTCGCGAAAGGGCCCGCCGCGGCTGTCCGCGAGTGGGATTGCGAGATTACCGAGGATCGGCCCGGAGCAGCGCTTGCGTGGCGCACGCTCAACGGCGCGCAGGTTCCGAACGCCGGCTCGGTGATCTTCGAGCCCGTCGGGCCGGGTCGCGGCACGATCGTCAGACTCAGCATTCACTACAGCCCGGTGGGCGGCCGGCTCACGGCGGCCCTCGCCAAGCTGTTGCGTCAGGATCCGCAATCGCAGGTCAGAGAGGACCTGCGACGCTTCAAACAGCTGTTGGAAACCGGCGAGATCGCGACGACACGCGGGCAGCCCACAGGGCGACGCAGCCTGATCGGACGCGCGGCCCGGCGGTGGCGCCTGACGAGCAGCAACTGACCAGTGGTGGAGAACTTATGAAAGCGAATGTCTGGTACGGCAAAGAACACATGCGCGTCGAGGAGGTCCCCGACCCGCGGATCCTGAACCCGCGCGATGCGATCATCCGCATCACCTCCACCGCCATCTGCGGCTCCGATCTTCATATCTACGGTGGGTACATTCCGGGCATGCTGGCGGGGGACATCGTCGGGCACGAGTTCATGGGAGAAGTCGTCGAGGTAGGTCAGGGCGTGCGCAACCTGAAGGTTGGCGACCGTGTGGTCAACCCTTTCCCGATCGCGTGCGGCAACTGCTTCTTCTGCCAGCAATCCCAGTTCTCGCTCTGCGAGAATTCCAACCCCAATGCATGGATGGCGGAAAAAATGTGGGGCCATTCGCCGGCCGGACTGTTCGGCTATTCGCACCTTCTCGGCGGGTACGCGGGCGGCCAGGCGCAGTACGCGCGGATTCCGTTCGCCGACGTGGGGCCGGTCAAGGTGCCGGACGGCCTGAGCGATGAGCAGGTGTTGTTCCTGTCCGATGTCTTCCCGACAGGGTACATGGCGGCCGAGCAATGTCAGATCCAGCCGGGCGATACGGTGGCGGTGTGGGGCTGCGGGCCGGTGGGGCTGTTCGCCATCAAGAGCGCGCAATTGCTCGGCGCCGGGCGGGTCATCGCGATCGACCGTTTTCCGGAGCGGCTGCGCAAGGCGGGCGAGTGGAGCGCCGAAGTGCTGAACTACGAGCAAGTGGATGTGCCCGAGGCATTGCAGGAAATGACGGGCGGACGCGGACCTGACGCGTGCATCGATGCGGTGGGCATGGAAGGGCACTCGCACGGCGTGTTCGGTGCGTACGATCGGGTGAAACAGTCTCTCATGCTCGAGTCTGATCGCCCGCCGGCGCTGCGGGAAGCGCTCAAGGTGTGCCGCAATGGCGGCACGGTTTCAATCCCCGGCGTCTATGGCGGCTTTCTCGACAAGGTCCCGTTCGGCTCGATCGTGAACCGGGCTCTGACGATCAAGTCGGGACAGACCCATGTGCAACGCTATCTGGCGCCGCTGCTGAAGCTCATCGAGCAGGGCGCGATCGATCCCAGTTTCATCGTGACTCACCGTCTGCCGCTCGAGCAGGCGCCGGAGGGTTACCGGATGTTCCGCGACAAGGAGGACAGCTGCATCAAGGTGGTTTTGAAGCCGTGGGCGGACCCACCGACGCTGAACTCGCGGCAGTCGTCCGGCGAGGTAGAGCCGCAGTCTGAAGCGAAGCCTCATCTGCACTGATATTGTGTGCGGCCCGAACGTCGCCCGATGCCGAGGCGACGTTCGGTGCTGGCCCGGCGCACTTCGGTGTCATTTCGACATTCGTCGGGGAATTGAGTACGCTTGGCTTCGTGCGCCCTCAACCTCTCCTCCGCATTCTGTTCGCGCTGCTGGCATTTCAGCTGGGCATCGGCCTGCAGTTCTCCGTAGCGCGTGCGGCTGCGGCCGACTACGCGCAGCCCGTGTCCGCGCAGGCCATGGCGGGCGGGATAGTGGATGCCCACCCGATGCACCACAGCCGTGTTGACGGCGAGCGTTGTGCTACACACAGCAAAGTCACCAATAAGCACGATTGTTGCCGCTCGTCCGGCTGTCAATGCCAGTGCGCCAACAGTCCGGCTACGTTGGGCCTGTTGACGATCCGCTCCGTCCCGGCCGCGAGTCTGCTGCGGCCGCAGTTCGCCATGCGATTTGTGGGCGCCCGCGCCGAAGCTCACTTCCGACCTCCCATCGCCAGCTAGTCGGTTGCCGGCTAGTCCCAGCCGGACCCCTACAGCACCTCGACACGTAGCCGGCATTGCCATGGCCGGCGCTCGGGGGTGACTCAACGGTTTTCATTCAATGGACGCGAGCAGGTGTCGTGCGGGTGTTGCGGATCTGGTTTTAGTCTGATGACTCACTGGGGAGGAAGTAGTATGACGTCCATGAAAATTCTCGGCGCACTGCTATTGTCGTGGGTGACCACGGGGGCGATGGCGCATGCGCATCTGCAGAAGGCTGTTCCCGCCGACGGCGCAGTAGTCACCGCGTCACCTGCGAATGTCGTGCTGAGCTTCTCCGAACCGGCACACCTCACGGCGTTCTGGATCCAGAAAGATGACGGAGTGAAGCAGAAAATCGGCCCACTCGCGCCCGAGCCAGCCCGTCAGATTACGATCCCCCTGCCGCAGCTGGCTCCCGGCACGTACGTGGTGAGCTGGCGTGTGCTAGGAGACGACAGCCACATAGTTCCCGGCCAGATTCGCTTCACGGTGGCGGCGGGGACTGCGGCTGAAAAACATTAAAGGCGTGCGATGCCCGATATTCTCTCCGCCGTATTGCGTGCGCTGAGCTTCGTCCTGCAGTTCCAGGCAGCGGGCGCCGTATTTTTCGCGGCGGCGTTCGGTCCCGCTCTGACCATCTCACTTACGGGCATTCGCGCGCTGGCGCGATGGACGGCGTTTGCGGCGATCCTCGCCGTCGCCGCTCACTATGTGCTCGAGTCCGCACGCATGGCGGGGGAAATGTCCGGCGTGTTCGACACTTCGCTGCAAGCTACAGCCTGGGCCTCGACGACGGGGGCGTCGTTCGCGGTTCGTATTCTCGGCCTGCTGCTGATCGTCGCTGGCACGCAAGCCGCGCCCGGCAGGCTGAGCGCCAGCCGCTTTTTTGCTGGCCCAGTTTCGACAAAACGTCCCTTCTCCCTGGGACGATTTTCGGCGCGAGGATTTACTATCGTAGGTGTGACTGGCGCCGTGCTGGTAGCGGTTTCCTTCACGTTGAACGGGCACACGACCTCGAACGCACGGCGGTGGCTGTTGGCGCCTTTGCTGTTGGCTCACCTGCTCATCGTTGCATTCTGGTTCGGCGCCCTGTGGCCTTTGTGCCTGGTGACTCTGCGGGAGTCGCGGGAGCGGATGGCGCGAGTCATCGCGGTCTACTCGGCCGCGGCGGTCTGGCTCGTTCCCCTGATTCTGGTGGCCGGAGCGGCCATGGCCGCCCTCCTGCTGCCCGACATCGCCGCGCTCCTGCAGCCTTATGGAGAGCTCCTGATCGCAAAGGTCGTGCTCTTCGCAGTGCTGCTGGGGCTGGCGGCGCTCAACAAATGGCGTTTCGGACCGGCTATAGAGCGTGGGGACACCCTGGCGGCGCGGGGATTCCGCCGCTGCGTGGTATCGGAATACGTGCTCATCGTAGCCGTGCTCTCGGTTACCGCCGTGATGACGACCTTCTTCTCGCCGGAATGAAGGTCGTCTGAAAGGCCCGCGGCGGTTGCCGGTGCCTTGTTGACGGAACACCACGGCGTGCTTTGCGACCAAACCGTTATGACTTTGAAACGGGTGCCCGCATGATCGACTGACGGATTCCCGCCAGCGGCGCGTCATCGCTCAAGCGTACGGAGGAGCCGTCAGGCTCCACGCCCAACTTGCGCCATAGCGCCATGAGGTCAGGGGTGACGGCCGCGTCCCTCATCTGATCGTAGAGCTCCTCGAGCACGGTCGTGCCGACCGCCGCGTCCCCCGTTTTCAGGACACGCTCAATGGGCCACTCTGAGGCGAGCCCGCCGCTCGCTCGTGTGATGGCTCGCACGGCGTCCTGCAAACCGAAACGGTTTTGGGTACGGCGACGTATGTCAACATCGGCCAGCAGGCAGAACATCGCTCCGCCCCAGTAGGTCCGGCCCCAGGTGTGCGTATGGTCGAGCCCGCGATCGCCGGGTTCCGGAAGGCCGCGTGGCATAGAGCGGATCTCCTCAGACCAGACGTCCGGCTGCGTACGGTTGCCCGCCTGCACGCGGGCGACTCCCTCGACGTAGACCGCGAGACCCTCCGATAGCCAGGCATGATCCTCGCCGACTTCAGGGAGGGCTAGATGAGTCATCTCATGCACCAGCACCCAGTCGTTTTGCAGTTGGGTATCCGTGACGTCGCGTCCCACCTGCAGTCGAATGAACCCGCCGTTGTGCCCCCATGTTTTCCCGCTACGCACGCCGTCGCCTGCCTGCGGGACCACCTGGATATGTAAGTCGCGTGTTGGAAACATACCGTAGTAACCGGCAACGATTTCGGCCGAACGCTTCGCCCATGCAACGATCGGATCGGGCCCGGTATGAAACGCGGCGGCGTCGATGTCGAGCCGCACATTGGTTCCTGCAACGGTGAATTGTCGAGGGCTGGCGGCGCGGGCCGTTCCGCCGGCAAGCGCCAGCACGGCGCAAAACGCAATCGAAGCCAGGAATGCCGATTTCATACTGCCCTCCATCTCTCACACCGCCCGGCGACTCCGCGGTAAATCTCCGACCGCTTTCTGGATGATTCGTGCCCCATGCTCCAGCAGGAACGCGCGGAACGCGGTGGGAATCGGCGCCAGGCGCTTGTCGCGCAGGTGGATAACATACCAGTCGCGGACGATCGGCAGGCCCACGACATCGAGAACGACGAGCTTCCCGGCTGCCAGCTCGAGCCCGACGGTGTGCGAGGAGATGAAGCTGATGCCCATGTCGGCCATTACTGCCTGCTTGATCGTCTCGTTGCTGCTGACCTCCATCGAGACCCGGAACGGGACGCCGCGCTCACGGAATACGCGTTCCATCGAGGCGCGTGTGCCTGAGCCTTCCTCGCGAATGAGAAAGTGCTCCGTAGCGAGTTGCTTGAGCCGGATGCGGCGCCGGCAGGCGAGGGGATGAGTTGGTGAGGCGATGAGAACGAGCGGATGCTTCGCGAAGGGCTCGGCAACCGTCTCCAGCTCGCGCGGCGGCCGTCCCATGATCACGAGATCGATCTCGTTGGCTGCGAGCTGCTGAATGATCTCCTCGCGGTTGCCGACGGCAAACTTGATCGTCACCTCCGGGTAAGCAGGCGTGAAAGCTGACAGGAGCGAGGGTGCGAAGTATTTCGCGGTGCTCACCGCTCCGAGCTTGAGAATGCCGCGCTTCAGCCCCCGCATGGCCGAGAGCGACTCGCCAGCTTCCCGCAGCAGTTCCATCGCCTGGTCGGTATAGCGCAGCAGTTCGGCGCCGGCGGGCGCCAGGTGCACCTTGCGACCGATCTGCTCGAACAGGGGAAGGCCGATTTCCTGCTCCAGGAGCTTCACCTGCTGCGACACAGCAGGTTGTGTCAGGTGCAGTTCCCGGGCGGCCCGCGTGAACGATAGATGCCGCGCGACGGCCGCGAAAACCCTCATCTGCCGCAAAGTCACGTTACGCATGAATAAGGTAAACCTTATGGAGAGGCGAACAATATCTAACTAGACCTAATGAGATGCAAGGGCGACCATCCTTCCATGTGATCCGACGCTCGAGCCAAGGGGATTAGGTATGAAAGTCACCGATGAACGCGTTACCGCCAAGACTGGTGCCGCGCGCTACAAGGCCGGGGTGCTCAAGTACGCGCAGATGGGGTACTGGGACTCCGATTACGTTCCGAAGGACACCGACATTCTGGCGCTGTTCCGCATTACGCCCCAGGAGGGTGTGGATGCGCAGGAGGCGGCTGCTGCGGTGGCCGGCGAATCTTCCACGGCCACGTGGACGGTCGTCTGGACGGACCGGCTGACCGCATGCGATCGCTATCGCGCCAAGGCCTACCGGGTCGATCCCGTTCCCGGCTCGCCGGGGCAGTATTTCGCCTACATCGCCTACGACCTCGACCTCTTCGAGCCCGGCTCCATCGCCAACGTGAGCGCCTCGATCATCGGCAACGTGTTCGGATTCAAGCCGCTCAAGGCATTGCGGCTGGAGGACATGCGCTTCCCGGCCGCTTACGTGAAGACGTTCCAGGGGCCTCCCACCGGCATCGTCGTCGAACGCGAGCGCCTCGATAAGTTCGGGCGACCGCTGCTGGGAGCGACCGTAAAGCCCAAGCTCGGCCTGTCCGGCAAGAACTACGGCCGCGTCGTGTACGAGGCCTTGAAAGGCGGCCTCGACTTCACGAAGGATGACGAGAACATCAACTCGCAGCCGTTCATGCACTGGCGCGACCGCTTTCTGTACTGCATGGAGGCCGTGAATCGGGCGCAGGCGGCGACGGGTGAGGTGAAGGGCACGTACCTCAACGTGACCGCGGGAACCATGGAGGGCATGTACGAGCGGGCGGAGTTCGCCAAGGAGTTGGGTTCGGTGGTCGTGATGATCGATCTCGTGATCGGCTACACCGCCATCCAGTCCATGTCCCTCTGGGCCCGCCGCAACGACATGATCCTGCATCTGCATCGCGCGGGACACTCCACGTACACGCGGCAGAAGAATCACGGAGTTTCCTTCAGAGTCATTTCGAAGTGGATGCGCCTCGCGGGCGTAGACCACATCCACGCCGGCACTGTGGTCGGCAAGCTCGAAGGCGATCCGAATTCGGTACAGGGTTTCTACAACGTGCTCCGCGAGGAACACAACACGGTGGATTTGCAACGCGGAATTTTCTTTGACCAGGACTGGGCTGGTTTGCGTGCTGTGATGCCGGTGGCCTCCGGCGGCATTCATGCGGGACAGATGCATCAACTGCTGCACTATCTCGGCGAAGACACCGTGCTGCAGTTCGGCGGCGGCACCATCGGGCACCCGATGGGTATCGCGGCCGGGGCGACCGCAAACCGGGTCGCACTGGAGGCGATGGTGTTGGCCCGCAATGAGGGCCGGGACATCTGGAACGAAGGTCCGGACATTCTCGTGAATGCCGCACGCCACTGTGCGCCTCTGCGCGCGGCGCTGGATGTGTGGGGAGAGATTACTTTCAACTACGAGAGCACCGATACACCCGATTTCGTCCCAACTTCGACGGCGGCTGCCTGATCGGCCGGCTGGAGCAGACATGAAACTCACACAGGGCACATTTTCATTTCTCCCGGACCTGACGGACGAGCAGATCCGCAGCCAGGTGGAATATTGCCTCGACCAGGGCTGGGCGGTGGCGATCGAATACACGGACGATCCGCACCCCCGCAATTCGTATTGGGAGATGTTCGGTCCGCCGATGTTCGACATTCGAGACGCCGCCGGCATTCTGACGGAGCTGCGGTCGTGCCGGCAGACGTTCCCCAATCACTACATCAAGGTGAACGCCTTCGACTCGACCCACGGCCGCGAATCGTTGCGCCTCTCGTTCATCGTCGGACGCCCCCCCAAGGAACCGGGATTCAGGCTGGAGCGCCAGGAAGGGCCAGGCCGGACGGTGCGCTACACGACGCACGCTTACGCGACCGACCGCCCCGAAGGCGAGCGCTACTGACATAGCGTTACAGACATAGCTGCAGACACGGTGGGCATGACATCGCGCTGAAGGGGGCGCGCCGGCATGAATGCAACGATCGACCACAGGCAGGGCGTAGGGGACGAAGGCGACGGTCGCCTGGATCTCGACGCCGCATTGCGGGACTCGCACGTTGGCGAGGTCCTGGACGAGCTCGACCGAGAGCTCGTTGGCCTGGCCCCGGTCAAGAGTCGCATTCGTGATATAGCGGCTCTGCTGCTCATTGACAAGCTGCGAGGCAACCTGGGGTTGACTGCTGGGGCGCCGTCCCTCCACATGTCATTCACGGGTAATCCCGGTACCGGCAAGACGACCGTCGCCCTGCGAATGGCGCAGATCCTTCATCGCCTCGGCTACGTGCGAAAGGGCCAACTCACGGCGGTGACGCGTGATGACCTGGTTGGCCAATACATCGGCCATACAGCGCCAAAAACGCGCGAGGTGCTGAAACGCGCGATGGGCGGGGTGCTGTTCATCGATGAAGCGTACTACCTTTATCGACCCGAGAATGAGCGCGACTACGGGCAGGAGGCCATCGAAATCCTTCTGCAGGTCATGGAGAACCAGCGCGAGGACCTGGTCGTCATCCTCGCCGGGTACCAGGATCGGATGAATACCTTCTTCCGCAGCAACCCTGGCCTGTCCTCCCGCGTCGCCCATCACATTGAGTTCCCCGACTACACGTCGGATGAGTTGCTCGCGATCGCGCACCTGATGCTCGACGGAATGCAATACCGCCTGAGCCCGGAAGCGGACGCGACCTTTCGTGAGTACATCGAGCTGCGCAAAGAACGGCCGCATTTTGCCAACGCCCGCTCCGTCCGCAATGCGCTGGATCGTGCGCGTCTGCGGCAGGCGAGTCGCTTGCTGAGCCGCCGCGGCCGGAGCGTTTCCCGCGACGATCTCATTACATTGGAAGCAGCAGACATAAGGGCCAGCCGTATTTTTTCGGCTCCGCAAGGCCCGGAAAGCCCAGCAATCCCAGGGGAGAATGCGTCATGACGGATGCGGCGAAGCCTTTCAAAACAAAGACACTGACGCGCTTCCTCATCGAGGAGCAGCGACGTGTGAACAATGCCGCCGGCGGCAACGTTACGGGAGGCTTCACCGCCCTGGTCAACGACGTGCGCCTCGCTTGCAAGCGCATTGCAACGCTGATCGGCAAGGGGGCTCTGGCCAACGCTTTGGGCGATGCTGGTTCGGTGAACGTGCAGGGCGAGAAGCAGATGAAGCTCGACGTCATGGCGAACGACATCTTCGTGCGGACCAACGAGTGGGGAGGGCAACTCGCCGGAATGCTATCCGAGGAGCGCGAGACACCTTATGCGATCCCCGCAGAGCATCCGCGCGGGAAGTATCTGCTGCTCTTCGATCCGTTGGATGGCTCCTCGAATATCGACGTCAACGTGTCCGTCGGCAGCATTTTCTCGGTTCTCCGCTGTCCCGAAGGAGTGTCTGAGCCGATGGAGAAGGACTTCCTGCAGCCCGGCACCACGCAGGTGTGCGCGGGCTATGCGATCTACGGTCCCGCCACCATGCTCGTGCTTACCACGGGCAGTGGCGTGAACGGGTTCACCCTGGACCGCGAGATCGGGGAGTTCATGCTGACGCACCCGGAACTACGCATAGCGGAGGAGGCCTCCGAATTCGCCATCAACGCCTCGAACTCCCGGCACTGGGAGCCTGCGATAAAGCGCTATGTGAATGAATGCCTGTTGGGGAAGAGCGGCCCTCGCGCGCGCGACTTCAACATGCGGTGGGTAGCCTCTCTCGTTGCGGAGACTCATCGCATCCTGATGCGCGGAGGCGTGTTCATGTATCCCCGCGACCGTAAAGATTTGACGAAGCCCGGCCGGCTGCGCCTGCTTTACGAAGCCAATCCGATCGGCTTCATAGTCGAGCAGGCGGGCGGCCGTGCCAGCACCGGTGACCGGCCGATTCTCGAGATCGTGCCGGAGAGCGCTCACCAGCGCATCAGCTTCGTGTTCGGCGCGCGAGCGGAGGTCGAGAGAATCGAGCGCTATCACCGCGACCATAACGACTTCGAGTTCGACGCGCCGCTCTTCGGGACGCGCGGACTCTTCACGACGACCCACGCGTGACCTAACGAGGTAATTTGCCATGTCGGCCAGACATCCAGTTATCGCAGTCACCGGGTCCTCGGGAGCCGGTACGACGTCGGTGAGCAAGACCTTCGAGCAGATTTTTCGACGCGAGCAGGTGCGGGCGGCGTTCGTGGAAGGGGACAGCTTTCACCGCTTCAGCCGGGCGGAAATGAAGGAGCAGATGGCCGGCGCAGTGGAGCGCGGCGATCACCAGTTCAGCCACTTCGGGCCGGACGCGAATCTCTTTCCCGAGCTCGAGGAATTGTTCAGCGGTTACGCTGAGACGGGGCGCGGACGCTTCCGCAGATACCTGCACGATGAAGCGGAGGCAGCTCGCTTCGGGCAGAAGCCCGGTACCTTCACGGAATGGGAGGATGTGCCGGCGGAGACGGATCTGCTGTTCTACGAGGGTCTGCATGGCGCGATCGTGACGGAGCAGGTCGATGTCGCACGGCACGTCGATCTCCTCATCGGCGTCACGCCGGTCATCAATCTCGAGTGGATTCAGAAACTGCACCGGGACAAGGCCACGCGCGGGTACTCGGCCGAGGCGGTGACCGACACGATCCTGCGCCGGATGCACGACTACACGCACTACATCTGTCCGCAGTTTTCGCGCACTCACATCAACTTCCAGCGCGTGCCGGTGGTCGATACGTCAAATCCCTTCGTCGCACGCTTCATCCCGGCTCCGGACGAATCCTTTCTCGTCATTCGATTCGCGAATCCGCGCGGTATCGACTTTCCATACCTGCTGTCGATGCTGCACGACTCGTTCATGTCCCGCTCGAACACCATCGTGTGCCCCGGCGGCAAGATGGATCTCGCCATGCAGCTCATTTTCACGCCGATGATCTGGCGCCTGCTCGAGTGCAAGAAGGAGTCGCAGGCGCGCGGACCTGTCGGGTTGCGACGATGACTGCGTCGCTGCCAGACGGTGCCGTTGGCGTCGACGAGGCAGCGGGCACCGCCGCGGCTGCCCGCAAGCCGTTGCTGTTCGAAGCGCTGATTTTCGATGTCGACGGGACCCTTGCCGATACTGAAGAGCTGCATCGGCAGGCCTTCAACGAGGCATTCTATGCCTTCGGGGTAGACTGGCGCTGGTCGGCTCATCTGTACGCCGAGTTGCTGCAGATCACCGGTGGCAAGGAGCGCATCGCCGCCTACATCGACCGCCTGCCGCTGTCTGTGCTGGAAAGAAGCGAGTTCCTGCGCCTGATTCCCCAGATGCACGGCTCCAAGACGCGGCTTTATCGGGAGCTCGTGGAGCTCGGTCACCTGCGGCCCCGCACCGGCGTGAAACGCCTGATGATGGAAGCGCGCTCGGCAGGAATCCAACTCGCCATCGCATCGACTACCTCGCCCGCGAACGTCGAATCGCTGCTGCGCGCCAGTTTTGGCAACGAGGCACCGGGCTGGTTCGCAGCAATCGCTAGCGGCGATGTCGTGTCGAGGAAAAAGCCCGCGCCGGATATCTACGAGCTGGCGCTCACGATGCTGGACTTGCCGCCGCAGCGGGCGATTGCGCTGGAGGATTCGGCGGTCGGGGTGCGGTCGGCGAAGGCTGCGGGCCTGTTTACAGTGGCGACACCGAGCTTATGGACGATCGGACAGGATTTTGCCGCGGCCGATCTGGTTCTGACCTCGCTGGGGGATCCTGGGAAGCCTCTGTACGCGCTCGATGAGCGGCGGATCGGCGCCCCGTTCCTCGGCCTCGAGACTCTGGCGAGGCTGCACGCGGCGGCTTTGCAGTTGGAGGAGATTCATGCCTGAACTGGAAATCCCAGCGGAGTGTGCAACATGAGCGCGATGCCTGAAGCAGCAGTGGTTCCGCAAACGACGGCGGGTCGGCGGGATGTCGTGAATGTGTTGCGCGCCCTGGCGATGGATGCGGTCCAGAAGGCCAACTCCGGGCATCCCGGGATGCCGATGGGCATGGCGGAGATCGCGGAAGTGCTCTGGCGGCGCCACTTGCGTCACAATCCCGCGAACCCCGCGTGGGCGGATCGAGACCGTTTCGTCCTCTCGAACGGACACGGCTCGATGCTGCTGTATGCGCTTCTGCACCTCACCGGTTATGACTTGCCGATGGCGCAGCTCAAACAGTTCCGCCAGCTTCACTCGCAGACGCCGGGGCATCCGGAGTATGGCCTCACACCCGGCGCGGAGACGACGACCGGGCCCTTGGGGCAGGGCATCTCGAACGCGGTAGGTCTCGCCATCGCCGAGAAGCTGTTGGCGGAGGAGTTCAATCGGTCGGGATTCGAGATCGTCGCGCACTATACGTATGTGTTCCTCGGCGACGGCTGCCTGATGGAAGGCATTTCACACGAGGCTTGCTCGCTGGCCGGAACGCTCGGCCTGGGTAAGCTGATTGCGTTTTACGATGACAATGGCATTTCCATCGACGGACGTGTCGAAGGGTGGTTCACGGATGACACGCCGAAACGCTTCGAGGCCTACGGGTGGCAGGTGGTCCGGGATGTTGACGGGCATGACAGCGAGGCCGTCGAGCAAGCGATCTATACAGCCAAAGCAGCGCGCGGGCAGCCTTCGCTCATCTGTTGTAAGACCACGATCGCCCAAGGTGCGCCGACCAAGGCTGGAACTCATGAGTCACACGGTGCGCCGCTGGGCGAGAAGGAAATCGCGGCAGCTCGTGTACAGCTGGGCTGGTCGCACGCGCCGTTTGAAATACCGCGAACGGTTTACGAAGCCTGGGATGCACGTGACGCCGGCGCAATTGCCGAAGGGACGTGGCAGCTCAGGTTCAGCCAATACGCCGAGGCGTATCCGGTTGAAGGGCGTGAGTTTCTGCGGCGATTGCGCGGCGAGCTACCGGGTGAGTGGAACGGCCGTGTGCGGGAGTTAATGGCGAAAGTACGCGAGAAAGCGCAGACCCTTGCGACCCGGAAGGCTTCCCAGGATGCGCTCGAGGGACTGGCCTCGGCGCTGCCCGAGTTGATCGGGGGCTCGGCGGATCTTGCGGGGTCGAATCTCACGCTATGGTCCGGGTCCCGTGCGGTAACGCGTGCGTCCGGAGGGAATTACCTCCATTACGGTGTGCGCGAATTCGGCATGGCGGCGATCATGAACGGCCTTGCTTTGCACGGGAGTTTCATTCCTTACGGAGGCACGTTCCTGACGTTCTCCGACTACTGTAGAAACGCTCTGCGCATGGCGGCGCTGATGCGTATACGGTCGATTTTCGTCTTTACGCATGACTCGATCGGACTCGGCGAAGATGGACCGACGCACCAGCCGATCGAGCATCTCGCGAGTCTGCGCCTGATTCCGGGGATGGATGTCTGGCGTCCCTGCGACACCGAGGAGTCTGTCGTGACGTGGGTTGCGGCGATCGAGCGGCGAGACGGGCCGTCATGTCTCGTGTTCAGCAGGCAAAATCTGCCATTTCAGAAGCGAACGCCGGGCACGTCCGCCGACATCCGTCGCGGGGGCTATGTTCTCGTCGAGCCGGACAGCGAACCGCGTGCCATCATCATCGCGACCGGCTCCGAAGTCGCGCTCGCGGTGGAGGCGCAGAGACGGTTGCAGGACAAAGGGATCCCGGTGCGGGTCGTCTCGATGCCCTGCACGACGGTGTTCGATCGTCAGGATCTGGAGTATCGCAATAAAGTGCTGCCTCGCCAGTTACCGTGCGTTGCGGTCGAGGCGGGAGTGACTGATCTCTGGCGCAAGTACGTTGGGCGTAGTGGGGCGGTCATCGGAATCGATCGCTTCGGTGAGTCCGCGCCTGCTGGCGAGTTGTTCAAGCTGTTCGGATTCACGCCTGAGAAAGTGGCGGAGGCAGTAATGTCGGTGCTCGCGCACTGATCGGGCTCGGGCTGCCGGCCTTAGCGCGTAGCGGTTTGGCCGAAGAGGATGCGCCGCGACTCTTCGGTCACGGTGGCCGTCGATCCTGTAAGCCTGTCGCCACTGCAGCTTGGGTGCGAGTGCTCATTCGAGAGAGGCGCCCGCCTGCCGTCGCGGCGGTTGCGCGGCGGCACGTTGTGTGCTGCCGAAGTTTCGTCATGAGAGTCACGGTCTGTCAGCTTCACAATGAGCGGGAAGCCTTTGGCCGCGACTGGGACCGGCTCGTTGAGCATGTACGGGACCACCACAGCGATCTCGTCCTTCTGCCGGAGATGCCGTT